>CAYVHB010000001.1:0-90927 GCA_964450865.1 uncultured Oscillospiraceae bacterium
GTCATCGCTGCCGGACATTTCCCAGGCGTTGCGACATTCATAAAACAGCTTCTTCTTGGCCGCCTTGGCCGCATCGGCCAGCGATTTGCCGGCTGAATCCAGGTCATCAGGCTGCCCCGGAACGGGCTGATTCAAAAAGACGGGATCGATTTTATTCAAAGAAGTCATAAGCAATCTCCACTCTATTTGCGCATGAATCGTCATTTCAATTTTGCCTCAGAAAAGCCCATGCTATCCGCAGAGGATTCGAAATTTCTATCTGCGTATGATTCGACATTTAGTCTAGCTGCTATTATAATGAAAGTCGCTACTTGCGTCATCTGCAAATCGTTACAGGTATCATCGAAGACTCAGTCAGAAAAGGAGTCGGTCGCAGCGGCAGTGCTTCAGGCCAGGCAAGCTGTCCGACCGCATTTATCAACAATGAACATCGATACACCGCTCGAACCGTCAGCCGCAGCAGCGGCAAGTGGTTTATACCCGCAAACTGACACTGGCTACCCGCAGGATCATCGCCTGCCCATTGCTGTGGTTGACTGTCATTCGCACACGGCCGCTTTTTCCAATGATGCCCAGCAGACAATTCATGAACTGCTGGCTGATGCCAGGTCCATCGGCCTGGCCGGAATATGCTGCACAGAGCATTACGACAAAGATATCACGTATCGCGATGGTCAGGAAGAAATCTTTGACATCGCGGACTGCTTTGCGCATGTGCAGCCATTGCGGACTGCAACCCTGGACCAGCCGACGCGCCTGTATATTGGCATTGAACTGGGCTGGACACCCCAGCACGCAGGATTGCTGGCCAATATCGCCAGCCGGTGGTCCTTTGACAGCATCATCCTGTCCTTGCATTTGCTGGACGGCCTGGATATGTTCCGTGACAGGGAAATCTTCGATGATGGCGCAAGCGCAGCCTATCGCCGGGCAATCGTACGCATGCTTGACATGGTACAAAGCTGCCCTGACTTTGACATCCTTGGCCATTTTGATTATATCAGCCGTTATGCGCCGCAGCAGCCGCGTCTATGTTACAAGGATGCCCCGGCGGCCTTTGACGCGCTCTTCAGCCATCTGGCTGCCAACAACAAGGCCCTGGAAATCAACACGCGGACGGTCAGCAAGTTCAGGCAGATCGGCCGCAGCGCTATTGATTGCTGGCCGGATCCGCAAATAATCCGGCGCTATCGCGAGCTTGGCGGACAACTGATCACATTGGGAGCAGACAGTCACCAGAACGGCCAGGCCGGGGGTTTGTTTGCCGAAACCATCGAATACCTGCGCCATCTGGGTGTCAGGCACCTGGCTCACTTTGTCAATCGCCAGCCGGTCCTGACAGCTATCATCTGATTCATTCTGCGGATAGTGGGAGGGAATTTCTTGAATCAATCGCATATAAATGAACTGCCGGAACGCCAGCCTGGTGCCAGTTCGGACACGGACCAGCAGATCGGGCAGGGCGCGGGTGGCTTTGCATCCCGCTGGGACGCCTGGCTCAATGGCAATCTGCGCAAGCGGCCGAAAGACGCGCCCTTGCAGGTGCAAGTTTACAGTGAGCGCCGCGGCCTCGCTTATCGCTTTTCGTCTGGTGAGGCAAACCGGCCGTTTCATGTCGCCAGTGTCGGTAAAATATTTGCGGCTGTCCTCGTGGCCCGCCTGGCCCAGTCCGGCCGGCTTTGTTTGACTGACCCGATCAGTCAATATCTGCCAGCGGCCGTATTACGTGATTTATTCGTTTATCATGACCAGGACTACGCCCAGCAGGTCACCATTGAACAGCTTCTCAGTCACCGCTCGGGCGCCGCTGATTACTTTGCCGATCCGGTCCGCTCGGGCGAGCGTTTCTTGAGCCTAGTTTTCAGCCAGCCTGATAACCTGTGGACACCGGAAAAGCTGCTCGACTTCTGCCGCACCAGCCAGCGGGCAGTCGGCCGGCCCGGCCAGCGGTTTCACTACTCGGATACCGGCTACATCTTGCTGGGTCTATTGATCGAAAAGGTCACGGGCCTGTCTTTTGGCCAGAACCTGGATGAAGCCTTCTTCAAACCGCTGGGTATGAACGATTCCTATCTGCTTTATCAGGCCCAGATTGGCCAGATCACCCGCAAGGTTACCGGCAAGCGGCCTTTTGAAAAAATCTGGCTGCACGGCCGGGAGATCAGCTCGCAGCGCAACTTGAGCTGTGACTGGGCGGGCGGCGGGGTGATTTCAACCACTGACGATCTGCTCAGGTTCAGCCGGGCTTTGTGGCAAGGCCAGCTGCTTGACTTGCCAACCCTGCAGCGCATGGCTACCGGAGTCTGGCCGTTTCGCAGTGGCATCTATTACGGCCTGGGGCTGATGGAACTGCGGCTGGAAGGGTTCTTCTTCCTGTTGCGCGGTCTGCCGCGCCTTTATGGCCACAGCGGGATCCTGGCTACACAGCTTTTCTACGATCCTGCCCGCGATCTGCACCTGGTCATGAATTTTGGCGATGACCGGCAAATTGCCAACAGCTTCCGGTTTCTGATTGAAGTTGAGACAACCCTGGAGCGAGAGGACCGGGCCAGGGCCAAAGGCTGACGGTCAGGCCGGTCGCGCTCACATCAGCCGGTTCGGTGAAGGCCGCGGACGATAAAAGATAAATAAAAAGCGGTGCACTGACTTATTGAATCGTGCGCCGCTTTTTCTTGGGTTGAATCAATGGCCTTCGGTGCCGTGATCGTGGGCATCCTCGTCGAGCATATCAAACTGGGCTTTGTTTTCATCGTTGAGCAGCCCCATCTTGACATAATACTGTTTGAGTGCCGCCTTGACCGCCTGTTCGGCAAGCAGTGAGCAGTGCATTTTAACGGGCGGCAGGCCGTCGAGAGCCTCAGCCACCGCTTTATTGGTCAGTTGCAGGGCTTCGTCTACCGATTTGCCCTTGATCATTTCGGTGGCCATGCTGCTGGTGGCGATCGCCGAACCGCAGCCAAAGGTTTTGAATTTGGCATCGACAATGATGCCGTTTTCGATCTTGAGATCGACTTTCATGATGTCGCCGCACTTGGCGTTGCCGACCATGCCGGATGCATCGGCGTCGGCGATTTCACCGACGTTGCGCGGATGCATGAAATGGTCCATGACCTTGTCACTGTATTGCATGGGAGTTGCCTCTCTTTCTATAGGCCTCAGGAATGATGGCCGTGTTCTTTCTCGTAAATGGCGTAAAGCGGCGACATGTCACGCAGGCGGGCAACGATGCTTTTCAGATCGCGGACCAGGTTGTCGACGTCTTCGAGGGTGTTGCTCTTGCCAAAGGTCACGCGCAGGGAGCCATGGGCTATCTCGTGCGGCAAGCCGATGGCCAGCAGCACATGCGACGGATCAAGCGAGCCGGAGGTGCAGGCTGAGCCCGACGAACACTCATAGCCGTAGTGGTCGAGCATCAGGAGAATCGATTCACCCTCGATAAACTCAAAGGAGAAATTGACATTGTTGGGCAGGCGGTCGGTGCGATGACCATTGAGCCGGGCGTGCGGGATTTCGGCCAGGACTTTCCCGATCAGGGCATCACGCAGGCTGCCAAGCTGGCGGGTGTTGTCGGCCATTTCCTCGACGGCCAGTTCGTATGCCCTGGCCAGGCCGATGATTGAAGCGACGTTTTCCGTACCGGCGCGGCGATTGCGCTCCTGGGCGCCACCATCCATGAAATTGGCGATGCGCACGCCCTTGCGGATATAAAGCATGCCGACACCCTTGGGGGCGTACAGCTTGTGACCGGAAAATGACAGCATGTCGACGGGCAGACTGCGGACGTCAATCGGCAGCGAACCGCCAGCCTGCACGGCATCGGAGTGGAACCAGACCTTCTTCTCACGGCAGATCTGGCCGATCTCGGCGATGGGCTGGACGACCCCGATCTCGTTATTGGCCATCATGATCGTGACCAGGATTGTATCGGGACGGATGGCCGTTCTGACAGATTCCGGATCAACCTTTCCGTCGTGATCGACAGGCAGGTATGTAATTTCGTAACCCTGGCGAGCCAGGGCTTCACAGGCGTGGAGCACAGCATGATGCTCGATCTGCGAGGTGATGATATGTTTACCGCGATGCTGCAGGGCCAGTGCGGTGCCTTTTATCGCCCAGTTGTCCGACTCGGTGCCGCAGGAGGTAAAGAAAATCTCGCGCGGATCGGCGTGGATGCAGTTGGCCAGTGTCTGGCGGGCATCCTCGATCAGCTTGCGGGCTTGCTGGCCGCGGTGATAAAACGACGACGGATTACCGAAGTGTTCGGTAAAGACTGGCAGCATCGCTTCAAACACTTCAGGCCGGACGGGTGTCGTAGCGGCGTGGTCGAGATAGACCCGTTTGACTTGACTCATGTGGACATCCCCTTCCTGATGATTACGTTAACACTCTAAGCCGATCGGGCTCGCTATGTAGTAACTTAGGTTACTGATCCGCAGATATTCCTAGTAAAATACTGGGATTATTGGTAATCAGCCTCAGATCTGCCGGGCCCGGTCTTGCCCGGCCGGCAATAGCTGCCATATGCCAGGCGATCACCCGGCGGTTTTCCCCGGTCGATCATGCCCCGCCCGATTGCCGGGCCCGGCGCCGTTTGTCAAGCCATTCCTTGACCCGGGCTTCATAACCGTTAGCCGTCGGTTCATAATAGATCGTGCCGCGGATTTCGTCGGGCAGATAGGCCTGGTCCACGATGTTGCCGGTGTAATCATGGGCATACTTATAGCCGGTGCCATAGCCGAGGTCAGCAGCCATGCCCTGCACCGGCGCGTTGCGCAGGTGCAGCGGGACTTCTCCGGTGCGCCGGCTGTTGATATCGGCCAGCGCCTTGTCAACGGCAGCATAGGCCGAATTTGATTTCGGGCTGGTCGCAACAGCCACGGCCGCCTCGGCCAGCAAAATACGCGCCTCCGGCAAGCCGACAGCCATGCTGCCCTGATAGGCTGCCAGGGCAACCTGCAGCATTTGCGGATTGGCCATGCCGACATCTTCAGCCGCACAGATCAGGATCCGGCGAGCCAGGAATTCGATGTCTTCACCGCCATGCAGGGCGCGGGCCAGGTAAAAAACCGCGGCATCCGGATCACTGCCGCGCATGGACTTGATGAAAGCGCTGATGTTGTCGTAATGGCTTTCGCCATCGGCATCATAGCCGATACTGCGTTTCTGCATGCAGTCCTCGATGATCGCCTGGTCGACCGTGATCCTTCCGGCTGCATCCGGCGGGGTTGTGACGGCGGCAAGTTCCAGGGCATTGAGGGCAATGCGGGCGTCGCCATTGGCCAGGTTGCAGATGTAGGCCAGCGCTGATGGCTCCATGACCAGCTGATACCGGCCCAGGCCGCGCTCACGGTCCTGCATGGCCTGTTCAAGGATGCGCCGGACGTGGCTCTCCTCAAGTGGCTTGAGGGCAAAGACAGTCGACCGGGATATCAGGGCTTTGTTGACCTCAAAATAGGGATTCTCAGTCGTTGCCCCGACCAGGACCAGCGTGCCATCTTCAACGGATGGCAGCAGGGCATCCTGCTGGGCTTTATTAAAGCGATGGATCTCATCGACGAACAGCACGGTCCGGCCGGCGGGGGTCAGCAGGGGGTTCTGGCTGTCCGCAATGACCCGCTTGATGTCGGCGACCCCGGCAGTCACAGCATTGAGCATGACAAAACTGGCCTGAGTGGTCGCAGCGATCACCCGGGCCAGCGAGGTTTTGCCGGTACCCGGCGGACCGAACAGAATGATGGAGCTGAGACGGTCCGCTTCGATCATCCGGCGCAGCATTTTGCCCGGGCCCAGCATATGTTCCTGGCCGACAAACTCGGCCAGGGTGCGCGGTGCCATCCGGTAGGCCAGGGGCGCGGCCCGTCCGGTTGTACTGCGGGGCTGATTGGATCCTGGCAAGGTCATTTCTCCTTCTGTTCTTGGCTTTTTAATATCAATCGCGCCTTGTGGCGCAGTTCCGGCCCTTTTCCGCATGTCATGCCATCAAGCCGCGCGGCGCCTGTCACAGCTTTGCCGGCTTGCAGGCCAGGTCCTGGCAATCAGAGCTCCGGATATAGCGGATAACGGCTGGTCAGGGCCGCGACCCGGGCCTTGATTTCATCTTGCTTCGTGGCAAATTCATTTAATGTCAGGGTGATCAGCCCGGCAATCTCATCCATGTCGGCCGGGGTCATGCCGCGGGTTGTGACGGCCGGTGTGCCCAGACGGATGCCGCTGGTGATGGTCGGCTTCTCCGGATCGTAAGGAATGCCGTTTTTGTTGCAGGTAATGTTGACTTCGTCAAGCCGCAGCTGCATGGCCTTGCCGGTCACGCCGGTGCCGCGCAGGTCGACCAGCATCAGGTGATTGTCGGTTCCGCCGGAGACAAGATTGATCCCGCGCCGCACCAGGCCGCTGGCCAGGGCCTGGGCATTGTCAAGAATCCGCTGCGAGTACGCCTTGAACTCAGGCTGGAGCGCTTCCTTGAAAGCGACTGCCTTGGCGGCGATCACATGCATCAGGGGACCGCCCTGCTGGCCCGGGAAAACCGCTGAGTCAATTGCCTTGGCATACTGGGCCTTGCACAGGATCATGCCGCCACGCGGACCGCGCAGGGTCTTGTGCGTCGTCGTCGTGACAAAGTCGGCATAGGGCACCGGGCTGGGATGCAAACCGGCAGCAATCAGGCCGGCTATATGAGCCATGTCAACAAAAAGGTAGGCGCCAACGTCGTCAGCAATTTCCCGGAATCTGGCAAAATCAATGACCCGGGGGTAGGCACTGGCTCCGGCAACGATCATCTTCGGCCTGGTACGGCGCGCGATCTCAAGGACGGCGTCATAATCAATGGTACAGGTGTCGTGCGTCACCTGGTAAGCTTCGGCATGATAGATCCGGCCGGAGACATTTTTTAGCATGCCATGGGTCAGGTGACCGCCGTGGGCCAGGTCCATGCCCAGAATGGTATCGCCGGGTTCAAGCATGGCGAAATAGACCGCCGTGTTGGCCTGGGCGCCGGCATGAGGCTGGACGTTAGCGTGTTCAGCGCCAAAAAGCTGCTTGGCCCGTTCGATCGCGAGGGATTCGGCAACGTCGACGAATTCGCAGCCGCCGTAGTATCGCCGGCCGGGGTAACCTTCAGCGTATTTATTGGTCAATGGTGTGCCGACTGCTTCCAGCACGGCTTCACTGACGAAATTTTCCGAGGCGATCAGCTCGATTTTCGAGCGCTGGCGGTTGACTTCCTGCTGGATGGCCGCATAAATTTCCGGGTCAGTCTGGGCCAGATGCGGGTAATGCATGTAAGTATCCTCCTGTATGGGTCTGCGATATATTTCCCAACTCCTTATTTTAGCGAAACTGATTGTTTTGTAAAGCTTCAAATCTGTCAGTGGACCTGGTACAGCTCGTCCGGTCCGGGGGGTGCCAGTTCCTCCCGCTGGCCGTCAGCTGTTTGCAGCCAGTACGCCTGGCTGGCTGTCAGGCGGCCGATTATCGTACCACGGATGCCGGCCGCTGCCAGGCGGACCAGCAACAGTTCAGGCTGGTCCGTGGCCATCAGCAAGCTGCCGCTGCTGATCAGGCGCAGCGGGTTGATAGCCAGCGCGGCACAAATCCGCACAGTCAGCGATGAAAGGGCAATCTGCTGAGGATCAATGACCAGACCCAGCCCGCTGGCCTCGGCCAGTTCCCAGGCCGCGCCGAGGATCCCGCCCTCCGTGGCGTCGTGCATGGCATGAACCGCCAGTTCGCCACCAATAACACCTTCCGGCACCACACTGATCTGCTCGATCAGGCGCCGGGCCTCGGCCAGTTCATCGGCGCTCAGATAAGAGCTCAGCCGGACAGCCTGGTCAGCAGCCAGAATGGCAGTACCCTCCAGGCCACCGGTTTTGGTCATGACCAGGATATCACCTGGCCGGGCACCATTACTGCGAACGATAGCCTGGCCGGCAGCAAACCCAATCGCCGTGGTTGTCACGACAAAACGCGTGACGGCATCGCTGACCTCTGTATGACCGCCGACAATACTGACACCTAGCTGGCGGGCGGTGGCTGATGCCTGATCGATCACGGCTTCCACTTGTTCACGACTGGCCCACGGCGGCGCAATCAGCACCAGAAGCAAGGCCTTGGGCCGAATCCCGAAGGCGGCAATATCATTACAGGAAACGTGAATGGCCAGGCTGCCGATATCGGCACTGGCCCCGGTGATCGGATCAGTTGAAAGGATGACCTGGCCGTCCTGGAAGCGGATAGCCGCACAATCCAGCCCGGTGGCTGGTCCACAGGTAATATCCGCGCTCAGTATCGGCAGCCGGTCCAGGACGATATTTTCCAGATCCTGTGGGGTCAGTTTTCCTATTTTCATGCATTCTCCTCAACTCACAGTCAAAATATTCCGAATCAGGCTGCGTGCATCTGCGATATACCGGGTGCTTTTGAGTCGGAAACCGTCACCTGATGATGCCTGATGTCCTGCATGGGTCATCATTATCATGTACCTGCGCTCACGTCCTGTCGCTCAAAGGTATATGGCTTCGATGGCTGCGAGCCCCTGGGCAACCAGTGCGTCGAGGTCGAGTCCGGTTTCGGCGGCAAGTGCATCTTCCATTGAAGGATGGGTGCGCGGATGTCTGGCGACAAAGACCGTGCAGCAGTCTTCATAGGGCAGGATCGACGTCTCAAAGGTCCCAATGCGGCGGGCGACCTGGACGGTGTCATCCTTATCCATGCCAATCAGCGGCCGGAAGACCGGCTTGCTGACCACCGAGTTGGTGGTAATAAGCGCCTCCAGAGTCTGGCTGGCAACCTGGCCCAGGCTTTCACCCGTGATCAGGGCCTTGCAATGGCGCTGTGTCGCCAGCTGGTCCGCTATCCGCATCATCAGGCGGCGCATCACAATCGTCATCATTTCCGGTGGACAATGATCCCGCAGCGTCAGCTGGATATCCGTGAAATGGACGACATGCAACCGGATATGCCCGGCAAAACGGGTCAGGAGCCTGGCCAGTTCGATGACCTTTTCCTTGGCCCGGTCGCTGGTAAAGGGGAAGGCATGGAAATAGACGGCCTCAAGAACCATGCCGCGGGAGGCCATCATGTAGCCAGCCACAGGGCTGTCAATGCCACCCGACAACAGCAGCAGCCCGCGGCCGCTGGTACCGACCGGCAGTCCCTTCTGTGCCTTGATGATCTGGCTGTACAGGTAGATCCGGTCGCGGACTTCAACATACAGGATAAAGTCCGGATCATGGACCTTTACCGTCAGCCGGCCGGGATAAGCCTCCAGCAGCCGGCCGCCCAGCCGTTCGCTGATCTGTGGCGAATTGAGCGGAAAGTGCTTGTCACCGCGGCGGGTCTCGACCTTGAATGACAATGGCCGTCCGTCAGCCAGCAACTCACCCACGTAGGCAATAGCCTGCCGCTCCAGCTCGGCCATGCCACTGGCAAAGCGCCGGACCGGGCTGACCGAGACGATACCGAAAATATCGGCAGCCTGTTCCTGGACGGCAGCCAGGTCGCTGGCGTTGTCCACGGCCTCGATCCAGATCCGGGACTGGCTTTGGACGATGGTGAACGTACCGATGGTCTTGAGCCGCCGGGCCAGGTTGTGAATGATCTGCTGTTCGAATTTATGGCGGTTAAGGCCTTTGAGCGTAACCTCACCCAGGCGGGCGAGCAGGACGTTGTCGTAAGCCGGCACTGCCGGGGTTGTTTTCTCGTCACCCATTGATTGTTCCTGCGGATTGCTGTCGGCAGGATTCAGTGGTGAATGCGTTTTCTCGTTCATGGTACCTCATCAGATGTAAATAACAGGAACCGATTATCCAAATCAGGCACGATGATCCGATTCGGTTCTGTTTGGCAAGAAAATCGTCAATGTGGTCTGTACCGGGATCCGACCAGCCAATCACATAGAGGAGCTGGCTTCTAGAGGATCTGGCTTCAGCGCCGTAACCAGCGCAGATTGCCGGCAATCGCCTCGGCTGTTGCCTCCATCTCCGCGGCGCTGTTGCCGGGAGCCAGGCTGATGCGAATCGAACATTCAGCCACGGACCGGCTTACGCCCATCGCCAGCAGGACCGGCGAAGGTCCCTTTTTATGCGACGAACAGGCTGAGCCTGTTGAAACATAGATTTCCTGGCTTTCGAGGGCATGCAGCATGGTCTCGCCGCGCAAGCCGGGAAAGGCCAGATTGAGAATATGGGGTACGGCGTCTGGCGGTGAAAGCAGCCGAAAATCAATTTGCCGCGCCTGCAAGGCGGTCAGCAGGGTATCACGCAGCGTTGCAACAGCGTCGCAGCCGGCAGCCAGATTTTCACTGGCCAGCTCGGCCGCCTGGGCCAGGGCTGCGGCCAGGGCTGCATTTTCTGTGCCCGAACGGCGATTTTTCTGCTGGCCGCCCCCATGCAGCAGCGGAGCCAGACGTATGCCCTGGCGCTGGATCAACCAGCCGATACCCTTGGGGGCTGCGAATTTGTGGCCGCTGCCGGACAGCAGATCAATCCCCCAGTCGCAAAAGGCCAGGGGCCGCTTGCCAGGTGTCTGGACGGCATCGACGTGGATAGCCGCCTGCGGACGCAGCAGATTGCGCAGCCTGGCCACTTCGTGCAGCGGATTGACCGCCCCGGTCTCGTTGTTGACATGCAGCAGGGTAATCAGGGCTGTCTGGTCATCGATGGCGTTGGCCAGGTCTGCCAGGTCAAGCTGTCCGTTTGCCAGCAGCGGTACGGTATGAATCAGATAACCGCGGCCAGCCAGCCAGGCCAGGGTTTCCCGCGTGGCGGCGTGCTCGCCGGCTGTCGTGATGATTTTCTGTCCCAGGCGCGGATTGTGCTCGACAAATCCCTTGATTGCCGTATTGATCGACTCGGTGCCGCCAGAGGTCAGGATCACTTCATCAGCCCGGCATTGAAAAAGACGGGCCAGGGTCTGCCGGCTGGTGGCCAGGCTTTTTTCCGCAGCCAGGCCAAGCCGGTGCAAGGAAGCCGGATTGGCAAAAAGCGTATCCATCTGGGCCGCATAATGAGCCAGGACAGCGGCGGCGGGACGGGTTGTCGCGGTGTGGTCCAGGTAGATCATGGGCCCGGTCAGCTCCTTCCGCCGTCCAGGCTGAGTTCAACCAGGTCCGGCCGCAGGACGGCCCGCACCACCTCGCAGATATTGCCGCTGCGCGAAATGAGCCGGCAGGTAACGGCCAGGACCGGTGAGCGGCGCGAAATGTCCAGCAGCTGCGCTTCGTCATTGTTGGCCGACCGGACAATAATTTTGCAGTTGCCTTTCTGGGGCAGCCAGGCGTATTTATTAGCCGTCATATCAATCATGCGCCGGCCTTGCTTGAGCCCCTCGGACAAATCCGGGAACATGGCGACAGGAATCAGGGACTGGCAATGCCCGAGGGTCATGTCGCCATCGTGCAGGAGCCAGGTAAAAGACCAGAAGCCGGGATGGGCGGCGGTGGTTGGCATTTCAAAGAGCTTGTCTGCCTCTTCGCTGCCCTCCAGCCGGGCGTGTTCAAGCTCAATACCCTCGACACTGCGCTGGCTGAGCAAGGAAAAGGTAAACGGCGAGAAATTGCGCAGCTCCAGCCGCTCAGGCTCAGCCGCAACGAAAGTACCCCGCCCCTTGACGATATTCAGTGTCCCTTCAGCGACCAGCTCGGCAATGGCCTGGCGGACTGTCGGCCGGCTGAGCTGCAATTCATCACAAAGCGCCAGTTCAGATGGAATCTGGCTGCCTGGACGGTACGTTCCCACCGTGATCCGTTCCAGCAACAGGTCTTTCAATTGAGCATACAAGGGAACATTACTATGTTTATCCAGTTTCATAATCTGATTACTCCAGACGGCAATAAAGGGCTCCAAAAATGCTGTCATTACATCATAGCATAAAGTCATCATTGAAAGTCAAGAATTCGGTTTGCCGGTTCACAGTGAAGATACATGCCTGCCGACTGAAAGTCAAGAAGCGGCCTGGCCGTTTTTAAAACAAGTGGGATTCAGTCCTGTAGGCCGGCATACTGGCCATAAGAAAAGGAGCTGCCGTGTTGACAGTCTCCTCTCCTCGTTGAAATGCGATGATCAGCTTTTGGATGCCGGATCTGGTCATTAGCCATGACCCTGTACTGCCCAGGTCTGGCGCGGTTTGGTTTTTGTTTTCCGGATTGCAGTTCCCTGATCAGTCGATGGCCACACCACCGCCACCCCAGTATTGCTGCTGGTCAAAACCGGGCAGTTCGACATCACCGACCCTGGCCAGTGTGCTCAGACTGCTGGCTCTGATCTGGCGATTCGAGAAAGTGAACAGGGTATCACCAATATAGGCCCCGCGGTTGACAGCATCATAACCATAGAAGGCGTTCATATCATCCTCGGTGAAGGTCTGGAGTGGTCCATTGATATCGCTCATTTTGGCAAAGTGGCTGATGCCGCCGCGCAGATTGATTTTATTATCCGAAATGCTCAGGACGATCAGGCCCTGGAAGTTGGGCTGGCCATATTCAAGCCGGCTGTCGGTTGTCGTCTTGGCCAGCAAGGCCGGGAAGGCGATCAGGTTTTTCTCTGCGGAGAACAGCAGGCTCTTGTGATTGTAATTCAGGTCGGTGAAACTGCCGCGGCTGCCAAGCAGCAAGGTGGACAGCTCTTTGGGATTCTTGAGATCGGCGATATCAAACAGGGATACCTTCAGACCTTTTTCGTAGGCAATATCCCCTTCCACGCCGACATCATAGCCAAAACCGAGCAGCTTGTCGGTACCAAACGGGTGAAGATAGGCACTGTATCCGGGGATCTTCAGCTTGCCCAGCACTTGCGGACTGGCCGGATTGCCCAGATCCAGGACAAAGAGCGGATCTGTGGTCCGGAAAGTGACGACGTAGGCCTGATCACCCATGAAACGGACCGAGCGGATGGTTTCGCCGGCGGCCAGCCCCGTGAGCGAGCCGGCCCGCCTGAGATTGCTGTTCAGGATATAGATGTTGTTTTTTGATGGATTGGCACTGCCGGACCAGGCTTCCCCGGTCGTGGTCGCAATACGCAGATAACCTTTGTATTCATCCAGGCTGAACTGGTTGAGGATGGTGCCAGGGACCGAGCCCTTGCCGGCATCGCTGATTTTGCCGTCTTTCAGGCTGAAGCGGAAGATATCGGTAAAGCTGTCGCTGGTACCGGGCTGGGTTTTATCGGCAGGTTCCTTGTATTCATAGCGCCAGCCGAGCAGGTACAGATACGTCGGTGAACAGTAAACCGTACCCGAGGTGCCGACCACAGCCCGCAGCTGTGGTTTTCTGGTATCATCGACGGTATTGATCGAAGCCAGGATAACCTGGTTGCCCGGGTCACCATCCTTGATCAGGGAAATTTCGTCCGGGGAGACGGTTGTCCACTCACCGGCCGGATCAAGTTCCGTGGTTGCGGGAAAGACATCTTCCGGCTTGATCTCTGTCTCAGGCGCAGAGGTTTGGGTGGTGGTTTCAGTTTCTCCGGTCTCGGCTGCAGAGGTGGTTTCTGACTGGCTTGTTTCGGTTATTGAAGTTTCGACGGGCCCTGTTTCTGTGGTAGTTGTTTCAATTGAATCCGGCGCTTCACCGGGCTGACCCGGTGCGACACCAGCTGAAGTCACTTCCGTCACGGGGTTGGCTCCGGCTCCGGCAGAGCCCTGTACGCCCTGTACGGCGGCAGGCTCTTGCGCGGTATCAGGCTCCACGACATCATATCGCGGCTGGATAGCCGGTTCAGCCATGGCCATCAGCCAGTACTGGTATTTTGACGAGACAACGGTCACGATATCGCCAATCTTGCGCGATGTGAGGTAGCTGCCTTCCTGGCTGAACTGGCGGGTCAGGCGGGGCCCGGACTTGTCACTGATATCGTAGACCTTGGTGGTGGTATAATTGCGCCCATTCTGATAAGGATAATACATCCGGCCCGGCATCAGGTCAGCCGGGACGCTGCTGCCAACCTGGGGCTGCTGCTCATAACGATAGCCGCTGATCAGCAAGGTCAGGCGATTGTTCTCGGGGTCAAGATACATTTCGATGACAGACTCACCGGTCACGAATTGCTTGGTCTCCATGCTGGCCTTGAAAATGATACTGGATGCAACTTTCATCTGGCCGGGCTGGCGGACGTCAACGATATACAGGCGATTGCTGGCGATGACATACAGATAACTGCCGTCAGTCTTGATCAGGTCAGCCTCGTCAACGCCCTCGACCTGGATATTGGTCTGCGAATAGCCGGTACCGCTGGTGCCGGTCCCGGACTGGGCTGCATCGGCACGCTGGTCGTTTTCGGCCATCGCCGGCTGGCCGCCGAGGGTGTAATAGATGTTCTTCATGCTGGTCTGATGCTTGAGCATGGTGCGGATCGAGCTGATCAGCTCATCATAGCTCTGTCCGGCTGTCAGCTCACCGGCTGTCTGCTCGGTCAGGGGCGTTGTAAAAGAGCAGGCAGTCAGCCAGAGACTGCCCAGCAGACATAGGATCAGGAAGAAGGCCAGTTTTCGTTTCATGAGAATCACTCCTGTGTCCGATTCCCGGGGCTGCAGCCAGCCGCCAGGATTCTTGTTTGATCGTTCTGATTTTTAGACGCTTCCCCGGCGGGAAAGTTCCCGGTGATCAGCATGGCTCCTCACTTCATCACCTTGCTGTTATAGGCCTGTTTGATGTAATGCGGTTCGTTAGCTCCCGTTTCGGGTGCCGTTTATTCAAGTTCGGGTTCCGTTTATATGGTTTAATATTCAACAAGTGACAAAAATGCGATTGTTCAACGAAAGACGGGCAGGCTGCTGAATGCGGGTTGCCCGGGACTGCAGCGAAAATCCTGCCATAAAAAAGGCGGCCCTGCTGAAGGGGCCGCCCGCGGGTCTGATCCGGGGACAGACAAGGGCACGGTATTGGGTAACAAAGTAAGCTGCTGATGGGATGACCTGTCGGGTGGGAAGGCGGATGGACTTACGGGCTGGATATTCTGCATTGGAGGTCCGGCTAGACTTTCAGATCGGCTGTGACAGCACCGAAGTCATCAGACGCGGCAGATAGCAGCGGATAGACCTCGGCGGCCAGGAATTCGCTGACCTGTTCCGGACAACGGCCAATGTAGAGACTGGCATCCAGAAGACCGGCAAGCTCCTGATTGCTAAGACCAAAGGCCGGGTCGGCAGCAATGCGTTCGAGCAGATCATTGGCTGCGCCGTCGACCTTGACCCGCGCCCCGGCAGCCATGCTGTGCTGGCGGATCTTCTCATGCAGGTCCTGGCGATCGCCACCCTGGCGCACGCCGGCCATCATGATGTTCTCCGTGGCCATGAATGGCAGCTCTTCGGCCAGGTGTTTGCGGATGACCGCCGGATAGACGACCAGGCCACTGGCAATATTCAGGTAAAGCGTCAGGATGGCATCGGTAGCCAGGAAGGCTTCCGGAATGGCGATGCGCTTGTTGGCCGAGTCGTCAAGTGTCCGTTCGAACCACTGTTCGGCAGCAGTCAGGGCCGGATTGAGCGCGTCGCTGATCACGTAGCGGGCGAGGGCCGCAATCCGTTCGCTGCGCATCGGATTGCGCTTGTAAGCCATGGCCGAAGACCCGATCTGGTTTTTCTCAAACGGTTCTTCCACTTCCTTCAGGTGCTGCAGGAGGCGGATGTCATTGCTGAATTTGTGGGCACTCTGGGCAATGCCGGCCAGGATATTGACAACCCGGGCGTCGACCTTGCGCGAATAGGTCTGGCCGGACACGGCATACGTGCCGGGAAAGCCCATCTTGCGGGCAATAATCTCGTCGATTGCGCGGACCTTGGCGTGATCATTGTCGAACAGGCTCATGAAGCTGGCCTGGGTACCGGTTGTGCCCTTGCTGCCCAGCAGGCGCAACGAGCCAAGGACGTAGTCGAGATCAGCCAGATCCTGCAGCAATTCCGCGATCCAGAGTGTGGCGCGCTTGCCGACCGTGACCAGCTGGGCCGGCTGGAAATGGGTGAAGCCCAGCGTTGGCATGGCTTTGTATTGTTCCGCAAACGCAGCCAGGCGAGATATGACCGCCAGCAGCTGGCGCCGGATCAGGCGCAGCGCATCGGCCATCAGGATCAGGTCTGTATTGTCGCCGACATAGCAGGAGGTTGCGCCCAGATGGATAATCCCCCTGGCCAGCGGACATTGCTCACCGTAAGCATGCACATGAGCCATCACATCGTGGCGGACCAGCGCTTCTTCGCGGGCGGCTACGTCATAATTGATCTCAAACTGGTGAGTCCGCAACTCGGCAATCTGCTCGTCAGTAATCGGCAGGCCCAGCTCCTGTTCAGCTTCGGCCAGGGCAATCCACAGCCGCCGCCAGGTCCGGAATTTGGTGTCTGGTGAAAAAATCGCCTGCATCTGGGCGCTGGCGTAGCGCGAATTAAATGGACTTTCGTACGTGTCTTTCATGGCAGGATCCATTCCTTTCCTCGACATCGGCAAATGCAAAATCGATCTCGGCAACGGCTTTTGTATCTATATGCTTTTACCGGCCGTTGTCATCCATATTCATGATCTGGCAAACGGGATGTGTTATTGGCTTGACAGTCGATCGCTGCATCCATTGTACCATAACGGGAGTTAGCAACGGACCCGTCAATTGACGATCAAGGCCGGGCAGTCATTGAATGGCTGCCCGGCCTGATCGTGGCCCGACCGTGTCAGGCTGCGCTTGTTCGTGACTTCTGTCTCAGTTGCTGGCTGCCAGATGTTGGCGCAGGGCCGCCAGTTTGACACAGGTACAGAAAATTTCCATGGCTGGGCGCAGCTCGGGCAGCGGCGGAAATGACGGGGCCAGGCGAATGTTGCTGTCGAGCGGATCCTTGCCGTAAGGATAGGTATTGCCGGCTGGTGTCAGCTCAACCCCGCAGGCCTTGGCCAGACGGACAACCTCGGTCGCAGTCCCGGCCGGTACGAAAACGCTGATGAAATAGCCGCCCTTGGGTTTTTGCCAGCTGCACAGGCCCGTGCCGCCCAGTTCAGTCTCCAGCATTTCCAGTACGCGTTCAAACTTGGGACGCAGGATATCGCCGTGTCGGTTCATGATCGCCCTGACGCCGTCAATATCCTTTAAGAAGCGCATATGCCGCAGCTGGTTGATCTTGTCAGGGCCAATCGTCTGAATGGTCAGCTGCTTCTTGAACCAGGCCAGGTTGGCCGCGCTGCTCGCCAGGCAAGCCATCCCGGCACCGGCATAGGTGATCTTGGATGTCGAGGCGAACTCAAAAACGCGATCCGCATGGCCGTATTCGGCGCACAGGCCGAGAATATCCGGCACGCTGTCCTGGTCATCGTCATACAGATGATGGACACCATAGGCATTGTCCCACCAGATCCGGAAATCAGGGGCCGCCGTCATCATGCTGGCCAGGCGCCGGCAGGTCTCCCCGGAGTAGGTAATGCCGTCAGGATTGCTGTAAACAGGCACAGACCACATGCCCTTGATCAGCGGGTCAGCAGCGACAAGCGCTTCGACCTGGTCCATGTCCGGGCCAGTCGCGGTCATCGGGACCGGGATCATCTCCACGCCCAGGGACTGGGTAACAAAGAAATGACGGTCATAGCCAGGCGATGGGCAAATGAATTTGATCTGTTCCTCATTGCTCCAGGGCCGGCTCGCTCCCGGCACGGCAAAGAGCATAGCGCGAACCAAGGTATCGTACATCAGGTTCAGGCTGGAATTACCCAGAACCAGAACCTGCACCGCTTCACAGCCCAGGATGTCAGCAAAAAGCTTGCGGGCTTCCGTCAGCCCTTCGAGTCCCCCATAATTGCGGCAGTCTGTCCCATCGGCGGCAGTAAAATCGTCTTCGCTCAGGGCTGTCTGCATGGGATTAGCCAGATCCAGCTGCTCGGCACAGGGCTTGCCCCGGGTCATGTTCAGCTTCAGCTTTAAATCAGCGAACGCCTGATAACGATGCTCGACCAGTTTCAGCTCCTGTACGAGATCCTCACGGGTCAGGCTCGAATATGAAAGCATATTGCATCCTCCTTGCACAATGCGCAATAAATTGTATACAATTATAAACGAAGTTTGCAGCCTAGGCAAGTGAAAAAGCTTGAAAAATTGCATTATATGGCCATAATAATGAAATTCATTTGCATGTTTTCGATTCAATTTCGCCTATTGAACTGACAACCTGTGCAAGAATGCAAATCTTTTTATGCATATTTGCCAATAACCAACTTAGAAATTTTCGACGGGCACAATGTGGATTGCTCCGGCCTGCCCTGCTGCATCAAGCGTCACTTCAGCAGCCAGAAACGCAAAATCACTATTCTGCAAACGTTCATGCTGCAAATAAATCAGAGCCGTCCGCTGCAACCGTCGCCGCTTGCCGGCGGTGATGGCAGCCAGGCCTCCGCCAAATGCAGCATTATTCTGGCGGGCTTTAACCTCTATGAAATAAATCACGCGTCCGCGCTGCATGATCAGATCGATTTCGCCAATTCGCGGGATTTCGTAATTGCTTTGCCGCAAATAAAACCCCTGCGCACGAAGATAACGGGCAACAGCCTGCTCAGCCATGGCACCAATCTGACGCTTGCCGGGCTTGTGCGCCGGAGACGCTGTTCTGGCCGGACCAGGCTGGCTGTTGCCCGGGGCCACTGCAGCGACCGGACCAGGCTGGCTGGTTGGTTGGGCCGCATGACAGGTTGTGGCTTCTTTTTCGGTAGCCGTGACGTGGCTGCCTGCGTTGGCATTGGATTGGATCGGCTTTGCTTCCATTGCCAGTCGCCTCCGGTTTAAACTGGATGGGTACTTCTCTTCTCTTCAAGGTTACGCAGAAAGCTCATCCGGTGAATGGGCGCGGGGCCGAGGCGCAATAAAGCCTCATAATGACTGGCTGTACCATAACCTTTATGGGTTGCCAGTCCATATCCGGGATAAGCGCGGTCCAGGTCGTCCATCAGGCGATCACGCGTAACCTTGGCCAGGATCGAGGCTGCGGCGATCGAATTTGACTGGGCATCGCCCTTGATAATGGGCCAGACCGGAATCGTGACCGCAGGTAAATTCACGGCATCAATCAGCAACAGCCCGGGCTGAGGCACCAGACCGGCCACCGCTGTCCGCATAGCCTGACAGGTAGCTTGTAAAATATTGACCTTGTCAATCTGCTCCGGGCCAACCATTGCGATCTGCCAGGCCAGGGCCTGTTCGACAATCTGCTCATAAAGCCATTCGCGCCGGGCCGGACTGAGTTTTTTCGAGTCATTCAGCCCGTAAATTGGCTGGTCCTGGTTCAGAATAACCGCAGCCGCGACGACCGGCCCGGCCAGAGGACCACGACCGGCTTCATCAATCCCGGCAATCAGCCCGTATCCGGCTTCCCGGGCTTTTATTTCAAAAGCCTGCATACTGGCAAAACGCTCAATATCCCGCGCATTGATTTTGGGTTTCATACCTCAAGCCTCGCAGGCCCGGCAGGCGGACGTTCCAGGGTCAGCCGACCAATGCGGCCGCCGCGCAGCTCATCAAGAAACAGGCTGGCAAAACGCGTCAGATCCGGCCGGTTCCCCGGCAGCAGGCAGCCACGACGACGGGCTGCCTCGGCAAGCAATATTTCCGGGGCGGCTGCCAGGTCATCGAGCTTGTAGCGTGTGGCAATAAAATCGGGATAAGTCTGGCTGAGCTGGCTCAGCGTCAGGGCAGCAACCTCTTCAATCGGCAGCAATTCATCGCGAATGGCGCCGGTCGCCGCCAGATTGAGCTGACAATGAGCTTCCCCCAGGCGCGGCCAGAGCACACCGGGCGAATCAAGCAATTCCAGATCTGAGCCCGAGCGAATCCAGCTGACCTGGCGCGTCACGCCCGGCCGGTCCGCAGTCAGGGCGATTTTGCGACCGCACAGGGCATTGATGAGCGTTGACTTCCCGGTGTTGGGAATACCGGCAACCAGTACCCGGACTGGCCGGATCAAACGGCCCCGGGCCAGCGCCCGGTCAATTTTCTGCTGGTTCATTTCAATGATGCGTTTATGCAGGGCATCCAGGCCCGTGCGCTTCAGGCTGTCGACGGCAACGGCAATGATGTGCTTTTGCCGATACCATTCCAGCCACTGGGCGGTCTCTTTGGTGTCAGCCAGGTCAGCCTTGTTCAGGACGAGAATACGCGGCTTCTGGCCCAGCAACCGATTGAGTTCCGGATTGCGGCTGCTTTCTGGAATACGGGCATCGCAGGTTTCGATGACCAGATCGACCAGCTTGACATGATCGCGCATTTCGCGCAAGGTCTTGGCCATATGGCCAGGAAACCAGTTGACTTCCATGAGTTATCTCCTTTTGGACTGAACACGCAGGCAGCGAAACGGCCGGGCCTGCTCATTATTATGGCAAAGCCTGAAACATAAGAAAAGAGGCCCGGAACGGGCCTCCCGATGCTTACTTGTGACAATGGATTACTTCCTGGTGGGAAGCTTCTCTCTGACCTTGGCCGCTTTACCAACACGATCACGCAGATAGTAGAGCTTGGCTCTTCTGACTTTGCCCTTGCGGACAACATCGATCTTGTCGATTTTGGGCGAATGGACTGGCAGGATTCTTTCCACGCCGACGCCATAAGATACACGGCGGACGGTCATGGTCTCGGACAGGCCGCCACCCTTGCGGGCGATCACGGTGCCTTCAAAAACCTGGATGCGCTCACGATTGCCTTCTTTGATTTTCAGGTGAACCTTGACGAAATCACCGATATCAATATTGGCAAATCCATTTCTGAGCTGTTCATTTTCAATTGCTTTGACTAAGTCCATATTGCGTTCCTCCTCTCACTTCAGGACGTTCATGCACGCAACTGGCAGCGGACCGTCCGTAATAACCTCTGGAATTATATCAAACCTGCGTCGCGGTTGGCAAGCAGGTTTTGCCAGCAAGTATGATTTTTATCAACTTATTTTGCAGGAACCAGGCATTTCGTCATTGGGATGAAGCAAATCCAGTCACGCGCCCGGGCAAACCCATGCTCAGGGGTCATGGCTCGTGGTTTGTATCAGCAGCACCAGGTCACGCCAGTCCTGCTCCTGGAGTGTGAGCCGGTTGAACAGGTCCGGCCGCCTGGTCAGTGTTTCATGCAACGATTGCAGATACTGCCAGCGCTCGATGCGGGCCTGGTGACCGGATAAGAGAATCTCCGGAACCGGCCGATCCTGCCAGACGGCCGGTCGCGTGTATTGCGGATGCTCGAGACGGCCGGCGGTGTGTGACTCCTCGACATAGGCCTGTTCATTGGGCAGGACACCTGGCAACAGGCGCGCGATGGCATCGATCACGACACAGGCCGCCAGTTCACCACCGGTCAGGACGTAATCGCCAACCGATAATTCCTCGTCGACAACGGCATCGATCAGGCGCTGGTCAAGCCCCTCATAATGCCCGCAAATCAGGACCAGCTGGTCGTAGCCGGCGAGTTCGCGGACCTTCTGCTGGTTAAAAATCTGGCCCCTGGGCGAGAGATAGATCGTCCGGCGCCTCGTCAGGCCGGGCTGGTTACGCGTCGCCTTCTCCCAGGCAGCATAGACAGGTTGGGCCATCATCAGCATGCCGGTTCCGCCCCCGAACAGATAATCATCAACCTTGCCATAGCTGTTGACGGCAAAATCACGTATCTGAATGGTCTCAAGAGCAAACCGGCCAGCTGCCAGGGCCCGGCCCGTGATGCTGGTACCAGTGACCTGCGAGATCAGTTCCGGGAAAAGGGTCAGAATGGAAAAAAGCATCAGCGGTAGACCTCATAAAGGCCTTCCGGCAACAGCACATCAATTCGCCTCGCGACCAGATCGACCTTTTTCAGGATCGTCTTCAAGGCCGGGAAAAGGAGATCCCTGCTGCCAGCCAGGCGAACCGTGTAAACATCGTGAGCGGCAGTCTGTAAAACATCAGCCAGTTCTCCAAGGTGACCGTGCTCCTGGTCATAAACCTGGCAGCCCAGCAGATCGCAGATAAACCAGGTATCCGGCGGCAAGACCACAGCCTGCTCGCGGCGTACACTGATCAGCTGGCCACGCAAAGCCTCGGCTGCTGTCCGGTCATTGACACCTTCCAGTTTGAGCAGGACGCCATCATTAAAAAACCGGGCACCCGTCGCAAGGGCCGGAACCCGGTTTTTCTCATCGGCTGAGACCAGCAGGCATTCGCGCAAGTCGCGAAAACGGGCCGGATCATCAGTCAGCGGCCAGACCCGAAGCTCACCGTGCAGACCATGTGCACCGGTGATTTTGCCAATATGCAAAATATCTCGCATTTGCTTCTCCTGTCAGGGTGCCAGGCCTGACCCTTACGAATGATCGGCCGGAATCAGGAAACTCCGGCACTTGCCAGGCGCAAATCCCTTTCAGAATCCTGCCTGCTTCCATAACCGGCCCCGAGATCCGCAATCTGGCATAAACAGCCCATCAGCATGCCGGCGGTCATCGCGGAAGCTGATGATCAAAGGATATCGACAATGACCCGTTTGCCCAGCCGGGCTGCCCGGGCCTTGATGATGGCCCGGATGGCCTGGGCCCGCCGGCCTTGCTTGCCAATAATCTTGCCCATGTCGCCGGGCGCGACATGCAATTCCAGAACAATGGTATGGCCCCGATCGACCTGGCGGATGCTGACAGCATCCGGGTCGTTGACCAGGGGTCGGACGATCGTGCTCAGCAGTTCTTTCATGGTCGATGCCTCCCGCGGTGCTTAACCGATGATGCCGGCCTTCTTCAGCAGGCTCTTCACCGTATCGGTCGGCTGGGCGCCATTGGCAATCCATTTGCGGGCTGCTTCGCCGTCAATATTGACCGCGGCCGGATCAACCAGCGGATTGTATGTGCCGATTTCCTCAATGAAACGGCCATCCCGCGGATAACGCGAGTCAGCGACGACAACACGGTAGAAAGGAGCCTTCTTGGCGCCGATTCTCTTTAATCTGATTTTAACTGCCATGATCAATTTCCTCCAACTGTTTCGCTTTTTATTTTGCTATGTCAAAGAATTCTCAAGTCAAGAATTCGTTGATTTCCGGTCTTGTACCAGACGGCCAGGCTGTAAACCGCGGATCGCGATTCAGCCAAACGGGAAACCGCGCTTGCCGAAACCACCCATCCCGCCGAAGCCTTTACCCTTGCCCCTGGCCATGCTGCTGAATTGTTTCATCATTTTCGATGTTTCCTCAAACTGCTTGATCAGGCGGTTGACCTCCTGGACGCTCGTTCCCGAGCCGGAGGCGATCCGCTTGCGCCGGCTGGCGTTGAGTATGGCCGGATTCTGCCGTTCCTTGCGGGTCATGGAGCGGATAACCGCCATGCTGCGGTCAATCGCCCTTTCATCGATGTCCTGGTCATTGATAGGCTGCCCGCCCAGACCCGGCAACATGGACAGCATGTCCTTGACCGAGCCCATCTTGCGGACCTGCTCAAGCTGGGAGAGCATATCCTCCAGGGTAAACTGGTTTTTCCTGAGCTTCTCGAATGTCTCGGCGGCCTTTTTCTCGTCAAGATTCGCCGAGGCCTTCTCAATCAGCGTCAGGACGTCACCCATGCCAAGGATGCGCGAAGCCATGCGGTCGGGATAATATTCCTCGATATCTTCAACTTTTTCGCCAACGCAGATCAGCTTGATCGGCTTGCCGGTCATCTTGCGGATCGAGAGGGCCGCGCCACCGCGGGCGTCGCCATCGAGCTTGGTCATGATAAAACCGTCGAGGCCGATCTCCTTGTCAAAGGCCAGGGCGATGTTGACTGCTTCCTGGCCGATCATCGCATCAACGATCAGCAGCTTCTCGGTGGGCTGGACAACTTTGCCGACAGCTTTGAGCTCGTCCATCATCGGTTGGTCAATTGTCATCCGGCCGGCGGTGTCGACGATCAGCGTATCGCACAGCAGATAGCGGGCTTTCTGCACGGCCTGCTCGGCAATGCGGACAGCGCTTTTCTCCTCTGGCTGGATGAAACAGGCAACCCCGACCTGACCGGCCAGGACTTCGAGCTGGCGGGCCGCCGCCGGCCGATGGACGTCGACCGAGGTGACCATCGGCTTCTTGCCCTTTTTCTTCAGCATCAGGGCCAGCTTGGCCGCCGTTGTCGTCTTGCCGGAACCTTGCAGGCCGTACAGCATGATTACGGTGAAGCCTGATGGCGAGACGAGCAGCTTGCCGCTGGTCTGGCCCAGGATATTGACCAGGGACTCGTGGACAACCTTGACGACCTGCTGACCAGGCGTCAGGCTCTCCATAATCTCGATACCCTTGCATTTTTCGCTGATCTCACTGACCAGGTCCTTGACGACCTGGTAATTGACATCGGCTTCCAGGAGGGCCAGGCGGATCTCCCGCATCATGTCCTTGATATCCTGGTCGGTCACCCGGCTTTTGCCGCGCATCTTGGCTGTTATGCTGGCCAGCTTGGCGGATAAACCTTCAAAAAGTGCCATTGATGCCTCCATTGGTATGTGATTTTCTCAAATAAGCCGGGACGCCGCTGTTCGCGACACCAGGCTGCCGCTCCTGCATCGGCTCGGACCAATGCTGCTGCAACTGCTCAGGTTACTGGTCACACGTTCAATCTGCTGCACAATCTGCTGCAGCTTCAATCTGCTACAGGAGTTCAAGCAAGTTCTGTATGATCTGACGTGCGACAACTATATTGCCTGTATCAAGGGCTGCCAGGGCTTCAGTCACGCACTGGCGCTGGGAGCGAAAACGGGCAGCCAGGCCAAGATCAGACTCAAGCTGGGCCAGCTGCCGGCAGCCCTGGCGGATCTTGTCGTGGACTCCCTGCCGGCTGATGCCGAGGTTCTCGGCAATCTCGGACAGTGACATGTCCTCATTGTAATGCAGCTCAAGCACTTCGCGGGTACGTTCAGTCAGCAGCTGGCCATAAAAGTCGAGCCACAGCGTCACGTCATTGTATGCGTAATTTTCCGCAGCATGGTTTTGCATGGAACAGATCATACCGCATGAAAACTGGTCTGTCAAGTATTTATACTTTACAGATTGTCATGGCGCTGCCAGATCCCGAGCCAAAGCTGCCGGCACTTTATCCGCCGGCTCCCGGTGAATGGACAAGGATCAGGGGTATCCGGTTTTGGCCAGGACAAGCGTGGCGCGGTCAGCGGTCGGGCAGCAGTGATTTGACGAAGGCCTGGGGGTCGAAATCCATCAGGTCTTCCAGCTTTTCCCCGAGGCCGGCCAGGGCTATCGGCGTATGGGTCTCAAAGGCTACCGCGAGAGCAACCCCGCCCTTGGCGTTACCATCCAGCTTGGTCAGCACCAGACTGTCAACGTGGGCAACCTCGGTAAAAACGCGGGCTTGTACGACGGCGTTCTGGCCGGTGGTCGCGTCAATGACCAGCAGGGTCATGCAGTTGGCCCCGGGCGCTTCACGTTCGATGATCCGGCGAATCTTGGCGAGTTCGTTCATCAGGTTCTGCTTGTTGTGCAAACGGCCAGCGGTGTCAAGGATCAGCAGGTCGGCTTTGCGGGCCAGGGCGGCGTGAATCGCATCAAAAACCACCGCTGCCGGATCCGAGCCTTCAGCATGGGCAATGACGGGTGTCTGGCTGCGGTCACCCCAATGAACCAGCTGCTCAATGGCGGCAGCGCGGAAGGTATCCGCCGCACCCATCAAGGTTTTGAAGCCAGCCGCCTTGTATCGGGCACAGAGCTTGCCGGCGGTTGTTGTCTTGCCCGTGCCATTGACTCCCACCATCAGCAGGATATTGAGCTGGCCGGGCTTGAGCTGCAGGTGAGCCGGTTCACCCAGGATCAGGCGCATCTCCCTGGCCAGGCTGGCCAGGACGGCCGGTCGCGACGCGTCACCGCTGGATTTGATCTGGGTACGGACCCGGGCCATGATATGAGTGGCACAGGCCGCGCCGATATCGGCCTGGACCAGCAGCATTTCCAGTTCGTCCAGCATGTCATCGTCAAAGAAACCCATGCTGGCGGCAATCCGGTTAAATCCTTCGGCCACAAAGTCGCGAGTCTTCTTCAGTCCATTTTTAAAAATATCAAGAATGCCCATTATATAACCTCCTATTCACATGTCATTATATGATTAACTTGTTTTCAGTAAATGCAAGCCCGATTATCACCCGGTAACCGTTCAAGTTGTCGAAGTCCATTCAGGCCTGGGACAGCTGCATGGACAAAATCCGCGAGATGCCCCGCTCGGGCATGGTCACGCCATAAAGCCGGTCGGCCGCTTCCATGGTGCCCTTGCGATGGGTGACCAGGATGAACTGGGACTCGTCGGCGTAATGGCGGATATATTCAGTGAAGCGGAAAACATTGGCGTCGTCAAGGGCGGCTTCGACCTCGTCGAGAATGCAGAACGGAGTCGGCCGCAGCTTGAATATGGCGAACAGCAGCGCGATGGCCGTCAGGCACCTTTCGCCGCCGGAGAGCAGGAGCATGTTCTGCAGCTTTTTACCCGGCGGCTGGGCCTTGATCTCAATGCCGGCTGTCAGGACGTCAGGGGTGTTTTCCAGGCTGATTTCGGCCAGGCCGCCACCAAAGAGCTCACCGAAGACCTGTTTGAAATTTTCGTTGATTCGCTGGAAATGGTCAACAAACTGTTTTTTCATGGCCGTTGTCAGGTCGGTGATGACCGCCTGCAGCTTCTGGCGGGCACCTTCAATATCATCGCGCTGATGGCACAGGAAGGCGAAGCGTTCAGCGATCGCCTGATGCTCGTCAATGGCGGCGAGGTTGATTGGCCCGAGGGCCTTGATGGCCTGGCGCAGGCTGTTGACCTGGCGGACTGTCTCGTTGCGGTTTTCGATGGGCCGCTGCCAGACACTGGCCATATCGGCCGTCATTTCATAGGTCTCCCAGAGCCGGTTCTTGACCTCGTCGCTGACTTGTTCACAGCGTTCGCGCTGGGCATCGATCTTGCCGATTTCGGTCTGCAGCGCGCTGATCCGGCTGGTGGCAGACTCGAGATGATCAAAGAAACGGCTTTGCCGGGCCTCGAGCTGTTCGCGCCGCTCATTGATGCGCTGGATCTGCGCCGTAGCCTGCTGGCTCTGGCGCCGGGCCTGCTGCAGCTGGCTATCCAGCTCGTCATCCCCGGCAGCCAGCCGGCTGATTTCACTTTCCCGCTCAATCGTTTCAACCTGCTGGCGGATCAGCTGGTGCTGCGCCTGCTTTTGTTCCTGTTCCAGGCGCAAGGTCAGCTCGGCTGCACTGGCCAGCGATTCTTCAATGGCATGCAAGGACAGACGCAGGTCAGATAATTCTTCGCGCAGATCATCGCGCCGCTGCTGTTCGTCGCGATTCTCACCTTCCTGCTGGCTGATCAGCAGGCGAAGCTGCCCGGTCTGCTGCTCCTGTTCCTGGATGGCCGCCCGGATCCGGTCCTGATCAGCATGGATATGGTCCAGCTGGGCGGCCAGCTGGCTGTCCTCCTTGCCCAGGACGGCGAGCCGTCCCTGGAGGCGCTTCTTTTCGGTCTCGGTGGCAGTCAGGCGGGCCTCCTCGCGAATCCGCTGGTGGGATAGCTGGAGCAACTGCTGTTCGCAGGCTGCCAGGTTCCGGTCACAGGTCTGCATATCTTCAGTCAGGGCGGCCAGGCTGCCTTGCCCGTCAGCGATCAGCTGCTCCAGCTGTTCGCTGCTGGCCTGCAGCGCGGCAATTTCCCGGCTTCGTCCCAGCGTGCCGCTGGGGCCTGGTTTGTGAAAACCACCCGTCATGGAGCCGCCCGGATTGATCACGTCACCTTCGAGGGTCACAATCCGGCACGCATACTGAAGGCGGCGGGCCATAGCGCTGGCTGCTTCGAGATCTTTAGCCAGCAGGACCCGGCCGAGCAAAGAGCTGATGACTGCCTGCAGGTCGGGCGCAACGCGCACCAGCTGGCTGGCCAGGCCGATGAACCCGGGTAATGACTGGACTTTCTCCAGCAAACCCGGCTCGAGCTGGCGGCCGCGAATGGATTCAATCGGCAAGAAGGTCGTGCGGCCGGCACGGTTCTGCTTGAGATAATCAATCAGGCGCCGGGCAGTTGCTTCTGTATCGGTAATTATATGGGAAATAGCCCCGCCCAGCGCAATTTCAATAGCCAGTTCGTATTCAGCCGCTACACGGATCTGTTCGCCGATTGTACCACGGATGCCCCGGCCAAATTCCGGATTTTCATCGGCCTGGCGCAGCAGGCGCTTGACCGTGTCACCGTAGCCTTCATGGTTTTTCTCCAGATCCTGCAGAAGTTTCTGCTGGTAAGCTTTCTCGCGCCGCTGGCGGTGCAGCTGCTCGAGCCGGGCCTGCGCGGCGGTCAGCGTCTGTCTGGCCTGCTGCAGGGCTTGTTCCGCCTGCAGCCGCTGCAGCTGGCCCTGGCGACTGGCCAGGTCGAGGGCGGCGAGACTGTCGGCTTGTTCTTCATGCTGGAAGTCCAGGCGGGACAGATCGCTGTGGCAGTCGCGTGTTTCCTGCTGCAGGGACCGGCGTCGATTCTCCACATGCGGCAGCTGGCTTTGCAGCTGACCAGCCTGGTTCTTCAATTCATAAAGCACCTCGACCCGGCCTTCAAGATCTTGCTTATGCTGTTCGATCAGTTGCTGGGCAGCATTCAGAGAAGCCAGCAGCACCGAGAGCTGGTCGGCAACACGGTTGGCAGCCAGCTGATAAGTATGCTGCTGCCGCTGCAAGGTCCCGGCTTTTTTGCTCCGGACGGCCAGCTCCTGTTGCAGGGAGACCAGCTGCGTCTCGAGGTCCAGGCGTTCGTGGCCAGACTGCTGCAGCTGACGCTGCAGCTGGTCACGCCGTTCGGCATGGCGGGCTTTCTGCCCGGCCAGCTCACCCATCCGCGTGTTCTGCTGATTAAAAATCTCGCGCTGCGCTTCAATATCTGCCTCAAGGGACCGGATCTGTTCGGTGGACTGGCGATGCTGCTCACGCAGGCCACCCAGCTGGATCTGGGCCTGGTCGAGGTCAGCTTGCAGCAGATCCCGGGCGGCGCTCACTGCCGTCAGTTTCTGCTGGTTCTCGTTGAGCGTCTCCAGAATCAGGGCGATTTCCAGCCCTTTCAGATCGTTTTGCAGGGTCAGGAACTGCCGGGCGGTTGCAGCCTGCGCGGCCAGGGGCTCGACCCGCAGCGCGAGTTCCTGGACCAGGTCATTGATGCGCAGCAGATTCTGCTCGGTCTGCTCAAGCTTGCGCTCGGCTTCTTCCTTGCGTGTTTTATATTTGACAATGCCGGATGCCTCCTCAAAAATGCGGCGACGATCCTCGGAGCGATGGCTGAGCAGATCGTCAACCCGCCCCTGGCCAATAATGGAGTAACCGTCGCGGCCGAGGCCGGTATCCATGAACAGGGCTGTGATATCCTTGAGGCGGCAGCTGGTCTTGTTGAGCAGGTATTCACTGTCCCCGGACCGATATAGGCGGCGGGTGACCTGGACTTCCGAATAAGCCAGGGGCAGCGCCTGGTCGCTGTTGTCAAAGGTAATCGTCACCTCAGCCAGGCCCATGGCCCGCCGCGACTGCGTTCCGGTAAAGATGACATCCTCCATCCGGGTACCCCGCAGGGTCCGGACGCTCTGTTCACCCAGAACCCAGCGGATGGCGTCGGTCACGTTCGATTTCCCGCTGCCGTTTGGACCGATGATAGCGGTCACGCCGGCATGAAATTCAATGACCGTGCGTTCGGGAAAAGACTTGAAACCCTGGATTTCCAGCGTTTTAAGATGCATGCAGTCTCCTTGAAATAGCGATCGGGAACCGGTATCAATCGTGAGGCGCCCGGTTATCCTCAACCTGGCAGCCCTTGCGGTTGCAGGTCAGCAAGGTCAGCGCCAGGCGGGCAGCCTTCTGTTCGGCATCTTTCTTGCTGCTGCCCCGGCCAGTGGCGACCTGGCGTTCATCGACGACGACGGCAGCCGTAAAGGTCCGGTCATGGACCGGGCCCTGCTCGTCGATGATGACAAAACGCAAGGTGCTGTTACCGCGTGTGCCCTGGATCATTTCCAGCAGGCGGCTCTTGTAATCATAAACCATGTCGCCGGCCAGGGCTTGCTGCAGGAATTCGCCTAAAAGATTCAAGATGACGGCCCGGATCTTTTCATAGCCGGCATCCAGATAGATGGCACCAAAGAGTGCTTCCGTGGCGTTGGCCAGATTGGAGGCCTTTTCGCGGCCGCCCGTGGCCATCTCCCCCTTGCCCAGCAACAGGAGCTGGCCGAGATGAAGCTGGCGGGCGACCCTGGCCAGGGTATTCTCACAGACGATCAGGGCCCGGGTCTTGGTCATGTTGCCCTCGGATAACAGCGCCGGATCCTGGAACAGTACATCACTGATCACAAGGTCCAGTACCGCATCGCCCAGAAACTCCAGCCGTTCATTGTCAATCAGGCGTTCACCGCGGTGTTCATATGCATAGGTTGAGTGGGTCATGGCTTGTTCAAGCAGATCAACCTCACCGAATGTGTGACCGATGGCCTCGGCCAGCTGCTGGCAGATTTGCGGATTCAATTTTGACATACGTCCCTCCGGGCTGTTCGTCTGGAAACGGGTCCGGTATGATCGGCCAGCTACCGGTCGGACCAACGCTTGACATCAAGCCTCCCAGACTCTGCGGCTGGCCAGCGGCCAGGTCGATCTGGACAGCGTCCGGCTGACCGTCCTGATCGATCGGCCGCCGTCCGGATTACCTGGTTCAGATTGCATGAAATATATCGCTGGCCTGAAAATGGTCAATCAGCCTGTGCTGAACCGATCGGCTGGCTGGCCTGCAAGGGATGGGTGGATCAAAATACCTGGAACCGATTGAACTGGATTGCAGGAACAGTGTCAATCAGCCTGTTCCTGTAATCCGGTGGTGGGTGGCTAAAAAGAAAAAAGCCCCGGGCTGGGGCTTTCGAGTGATTAAACGTTAGCTTTGATGTACTCGACCGCGTCGCCGACTGTCTTGATTCTTTCCGCTTCCTCGTCCGGAATGGAAATGCCAAATTCCTGCTCCATGGCCATGACCAGTTCAACGATGTCCAGCGAGTCAGCATTGAGATCATCGATAAAATTGGATTCCATGTTTACGATGTCTGGATCGACGCCAAGCTGTTCGACCAGGATGTTCTGGACACTTTCAAAGATGCTATCGGTTGACATGAGTGATACCTCCTCAGTATTCGGACTAATTATTCTGTCTGATCAGTTTTGGATCCTCTCTGGCTCAGGCATAACATAGTTTTATTTGATTATCAAGGAATTGTCAATACATCGGAATAAATAAAATCAGCCTTTCAGGAATCCCATATTCTTGCGCAGATAGTCATAACCGGATACCAGGGTCATGATGACAGCTATCAGCATCGCCACATCGCCAATCCAGAAAAGCCAGCTGCCGATAGTCGGAATCGCCGGCTTGAGGATCAGAATCACCAGGTTTTCCAGCATCATGATCGTGATGGCAATGATCTGGGTTACGGTCTTGGCCTTGCCCAGATTGCTGGCGGCAATGACCACGCCCTTGTCGGAAGCCAGCAGCCGGATACCGGTGACGATGAATTCGCGGATGATGATAATCACAGCCACGATGGCATGAATGCGGTTGAGCTGGACCAGGGCAATCAGGACCGAGACGACCAGCATCTTGTCGGCGATCGGATCGAGGAATTTACCGAGATTGGTGACCAGGTTGCGGCTGCGGGCAATATGGCCGTCGAGCATGTCGGTCAGGGATGCGACAACGAAGACCAGGATGGCCAGGACCTGCCCCGTTGTAGTGACGAAATGATTCCAGCCGGCAAACAAGGGGATCGCGAACGGAACAGGCAACATGAAGACCAGGATAAAAGGCACCAGGAAAATACGGAGAATGGTCAGCTTGTTGGGCAGGTTCATCAGACAGTCACTCCTGTTAACTCATATTCGCCAGCTGTGACAAGGCGCACCGGTATCGTCTGACCGACCCTGATGTCCGCCTGGCTGGCGGCTATCAGGATGACCGGATCAACCTCCGGCGCTTCGCCGTAGCTGCGACCTAAGTAGAATACACCATCATCGGCAATACTTTCAAGCGTTACCGATGTAATGGATCCGATGCGGGCTTCATTGGCGGCCAGGGCCAGCGGCTGCTGCAAAGCCATGACTGTATCCTTGCGCTGGCGGGCGACCTTGCGGCTGACCCTGGGCCGCATGGCGGCGGCCGGCGTCCCCTCCTCAGCGGAAAACTCAAAACAGCCGAGCCGGTCAAACCGGATCTCTTGCAAAAAGCTGGTCAGCTCGGCAAAATCAGCTTCGGTTTCACCGGGGAATCCCACCAGCACCGTGCTGCGCAGGACGAGGTCGGGCATGGCTGCCCGCAGCTTGCCGATGACCTCGCGCAGGCTGGCGCAGGAATCGCGGCGGTTCATGGCCTGCAGGATCTTGTCGGAAGCATGCTGGATGGGCAGGTCGAGATAATGGGCTATCCGGGGCTCGGTTGCCATCAGCCCGATCAGCTCGTCTGTCAGGCCATCGGCATAGACGTAGAGGATCCGCACCAGGCGGACTGAGGGCAGCGCACAGATGGCGCGCAGCAGATCCGGCAGGCGCCGCCGTCCGTCCAGGTCGAGACCATAGCGGGTCGTATCCTGGGCGATCAGGATCAGTTCCCCATAGCCTTCATCACTGAGGCGACGGGCCTCCGCGACAATCTCGTCGAAAGGCCGGGAAATAAAGGGGCCGCGGATACCGGGTATGGCGCAGTAGGCGCAGCAGTTGGAACAACCCTCGGCGACCTTGATATAAGCATAGGTCGAGGGCGTCGCAGGCTGGCGCCTGACAGTCAGGTGCGCCAGGCTGCCAGCCTGCCGGGGCAGGTCGGGCAGCGGGCCACGCGGCAGGTCCAGGCGCCGCTCATGCTGGCGCTGCTCGTCCAGACGGGCAATGATCCGGGCGATCTGTCCGTAGTCGGCCGTGCCGACTACGGCGTCAACCTCCGGCATGTCCTGCAGAATATCGCTGGCGTAGCGCTGGGCCAGGCAGCCGGCCACAATCAGGTACTGGGCCCGCCCGGCCGGTTCCTTGCAGTCTGCCAGGTCAAGAATGGCCGCAATGGCTTCCTTCTTGGCGCTTTCGATAAAGCCGCAGGTATTGACCAGCAGCACGTCAGCCTGCTCCGGCTGATCAATCAGCTGAAAACCTTCGACGCGCAGGATCTCGCTCATGCATTCGGAATCGACCAGGTTCTTGGCACAGCCCAGTGACAGGAGATAAACAGAGCGGGCGGCATCAGGCCGGCCGCTCTGGTCAGCAGGGCTCTCAGACTGACTCGAAATCGTCATCAGACAAGGTTCCTTTCCAGTATTGATTGACTGCCTGGCGGGCGACTGCCGCCGTAAAACCACGACTGAGCAAAAACCGGCCCATTTTGCGGGCGGTACGCAGGCGGGCCGCCTGGCTGTCCAGGTCAGCTGGCGAATCATCGCCCGGGTCATCCTGCTGACCATACTGTGCGGGGGGAAAGCGGCCGCACAGGGCTGCCATGGCCAGATCGATATCGGCAGCCAGTACCGGCAGCGCAGAATCCACAACCTCCTGCGCCAGGCCGGCCTGGCGCAGGCGCTGGGCCATGGCCTGGCGGGACAGGGCCAGGCGACCGCTGCGCTGGCTGATCATCTTGCGGGCCAGGAACGAGTCGTCCAGGTAGCCGTCCTGCTGTAATTCAGCCAGGGTCCGGGTGATCACCTCGGCGCTGAAGCCCGCCTGGCGCAGGCGGTCAGCCACCCGGCCGGACGGCTTCTTGCTCAGGCCGAGAAACCGGATGGCTGTACCGCGCGCCAGCTGCACCTGGTCGTCCAGCTGGCGCTCGGCATCGCTGCGCCGCTCAGAGATCGAGGCCAAGGATATCGTCTTCATTTTCTTCGACCTGGACGGCTTCGGCCTCGGCTGGTGTACCAGCAAAGGACGCGCGCAGCTTGCCATCGATCTCGTCACGGATCTCAGGATTATTCTTCAGGAAGAGGCGGGCATTTTCACGGCCCTGGCCGATGCGCTGGCCATTGTAGGAGAACCAGGCCCCGCTCTTGTCAACGACTTCCGCCGTTACAGCCAGGTCAAGAATACAGCCCTCGCGCGAGATCCCCTCGCCATAGATGATGTCGAATTCGGCTTCCTTGAACGGCGGGGCAACTTTATTCTTGACAACCTTGACCCTGGTCCGCGAGCCGATTACCTCTGTGCCGCTGCGCAAGGTCTCGGTCTTGCGCACGTCAAGGCGGACCGAGGCATAGAATTTCAGGGCCCGGCCACCGGGTGTCGTCTCGGGATTGCCGAACATGATGCCGACTTTCTCACGCAGCTGATTGATGAAAATGGTGACCGTGCTCGATTTGCTGATGACACCGGCCAGCTTGCGCAGGGCCTGGGACATGAGCCGGGCCTGCAGGCCGACATGCGAATCGCCCATCTCACCGTCAATTTCCGCCTTGGGCACCAGGGCGGCAACCGAGTCAATAACGATGACATCAATGGCACCGCTGCGGACCAGGGCCTCGGTGATCTCCAGGGCCTGTTCACCGGTGTCCGGCTGTGAGACGATCAGGTTGTCGATATCCACGCCCAGCCTGGCGGCATAGGCCGGGTCCAGGGCATGCTCGGCGTCAATAAAAGCTGCGGTCCCCCCGGCCTTCTGGGCCTCGGCGATCACATGCAGGGCGACCGTCGTCTTGCCGGATGATTCCGGACCGAAAATCTCCACGACCCGGCCGCGCGGCACGCCGCCAACGCCCAGGGCCAGGTCCAGGGAAAGCGCCCCCGTGGATATCGCCTCGATCTGGACGGCAGCCTTCTCCCCCAGCTTCATAACCGCGCCCTTGCCAAACTGCTTCTCAATCTGCCCCAGTGCGGCATCCAGGGCCCTGGCCCGATCAGACGCAAACTTCTGATTAACTTCCTGTGCGGACTTGCCGGCACCTTTTTCACCTCTGGCCATGGTAATCCTCCTAAAGTAGAACAATCGTTCTTGTTGTCATTATTATAGAGGCTGCCGGGCTGGCCGTCAATCCAATAAGCCGGACACTTGACCTCAATTGATCGACATTTCTCGACAAAATCCGGCAAAGCCGGTCGGCTCGATACCAGGAAGGCCTGCAAACAGGCCTGATGCGGCTGTCAGGGCTTCGACAGCCACGAACCGCAGTACCGTTTCCCCCGGACCGTTTCAGGCCGGACGCTGCCGGCCTGGCGAGAACCGGCGCCGGAGACGGCTGAGCAGGGTCGTGACAATCCCGGCTTCCGGCAAATTGATCGAATAAGCCGCCAGCACATAAGTCGCCAGGCCAGCTATCGACCGGATACCGAGCCAGGCCAGCTGCCAGACCTTGCCGGCCGGTTCGAACGGCAGGACATTCAGGGCCATGATGATCAGGATCAAGGTGCTCGCGCAAAACGACAGCTTGATGTAATAGGGACTGATACGGCGCGGCGCGGCTGCCGGCAGATGGCGCCGATAAAGGAAAAACAGCAGGATGGCACTGATAAAACTGGTCAGGGTGTAAGCCAGGGAAAGGCCGCTGATATCCATCCGGAAAACGCGCAGGGCCAGCAGGCAGAAGAGCGGATTGAGCAGGAGGGTCACAATACCGATGAACAGGGTGATTTTGGTCATCCTTCGGGCATAAAAGGCCTGGTTGGTAATAAAAACCACGGTCTGGGCCACCATCGCCAGACAGTACCAGCGCAGGATGCTGGCTGCCGTGCCGACCTGTTCATTCGAATAACTCTGTCCCCACTGGAAAATAGCCCGGATGACATCCTGCTGCATGACCAGGAATATCGCGGCCGCCGGCACAATCAGGAACAGGGCGCGGCGCAGGCTCGAGGTATACAGCCGCCGGCAGCCATCATAATCGCGGACGGCGTACTGGCCGGCCAGCGAAGGCAGCATGACATTGCCGATTGCCACGGCGATAATGCCATAAGGCAGCTGCCAGGTGGTGGCCGCGTTGCGCAGCGAGGTGGCTGCGCCGGGAAACTGATTGGCAAAAGCGGTCAGGATGATGGTATTGATCTGGACAATCGAGCCGGACGCCAGCGTCGGCAAGGCCAGCCGCACCAGTCTCCGGAAGCCCCGGTCCTGCAGGTCCAAAGAAAACACGTAGTTGCGAAACTCCTTGCGGGCCATGATCAGCTGCAGGACAAAATAAACGGCAGCGGCCGCCATGACACCCGTTGCCACCCGCACTGCACCTGTGCCGGTCTTGCTGCCGAGGAAAATCATCGCCAGGACAACGCAGATATTGTACACAGTCGGTCCGAACGAGGTGGAACTGAACTTGCGATAGGCATTGAGAATGCCGATGCACAAGGCAGCCATCATCATGAACAGAACCTGCGGGAAAAGAGCCCGCGTCACGCGGACAGCCAGGCTGGTGATCTCGGCCGATTTGCCCTGATTATACAAGCCGATCAGGGCCGGAGCCAGCAGTTCGCCTGCGACGACAGCCAGGATCATGACCAGCGCGGCGACGTTGACAAAGATGCTGACACTGCGCCAGCCGCGGCGGGTCTGGCGTTGTTCGATGGCGGCCGCCAGCGATGGTGTGATGGCGGCCTGGATCGCGCCGCCAATCAGCAGCTGATAAAAAAGATCGGGGATCTGGAAACCGATGATATAGGCATCGGAAACAACGCCATAGCCAAGGACCGGGGCAATCAGGATCTCCCGCAGGTGACCGCTGACTTTGCTCAGCAGCAGTCCGATCATCATGATGACCGTAGCCAGCGTCAGATTATGAGCTTTGCGCACCGCCGGCGACGCCGGTAGCCTGGCCGGGCGATTGGCTACAGGTGATGGTTTCACGTATGCAACGACCTTCCTATTATTCCGCTTGATACGCAGCCGGCCGGGTCAGGCCAGCAGGCTGTTTCTATTGATTCACAGCCAGCCAGTTCAGGTCAGCAGGGTCTGCCTGGCCAGGTCAAAGGCCTGCAAGGTGGCAACCTTGCGGATGCGGGCCCGGTTGCCGGCCAGCTGCAGGCGCCGGGTCGTTACACCGTCAGCGGTTGCGGCGGCCAGCCAGACCAGTCCGACCGGTTTTTCCGCTGAACCGCCATCCGGACCGGCAATTCCGGTAATGGCCACAGCCAGATCCGTATTAAAGACATCACGACAACCTGTCGCCATTGCTATGGCACATGCTTCGCTTACAGCGCCTTCCCTGGCTATAATTTCGCCAGGAACATGCAGAATTGCCTCTTTTATTGAATTATCGTAGGCAACGACGCCACCTTTGAAAACAGCCGACGCCCCGGGGTGTTCGGCAAGTGTTGCCGCAGCCAGCCCGGCTGTACACGACTCGGCGAAACTGATTGTATAGCCAGATTCAGCGAGCAGGTCCATCACGACCTGCGGCATGGTTCTTTCGCCGATCTCATAGATATAACGGCCGATCCGCCGATCGATTTCAGCCAGCAAGGGCAATGTGTTGTCCGGTTCGTCATCGTCGTGAATGAGCTGGGTCACGCGAAACATGACCTCACCCTCCGAGGCATAAGGGGCCAGTGTCGGATTTTCCTGGCGGTCGATCAGGTCTTTCAATTCGGTCTCGGCTGCTGACTCACCGATCCCGATCATGCGGATAAAGTGATGACGGAAGCGGGTACTGGTTTTTCGCTCCAGATAGGGGGCGGCTGATTCGCTGAACATCAGATGCATTTCCGAGGGCGGGCCCGGCAGCAGGATCATGACTTTGGGCTGGCCGGACCAGGTGAATTCGAGGATTGCCCCGGGCGCCGTACCGTTATGATTGGGCATGATGATGGCACCTTCCGGCAGCATCGCCTGTTTCCAGATGTTGGCAGATACATTGCAGCGTCCCACCCGCTTGAAATAATCGGCGATGGCCGACCGGCTGGGCTCGTGCATGACCATCGGCTTGTCAATCAGGCTGGCGGCAACGGCCATGGTCAGGTCATCGGCCGTCGGGCCCAGGCCTCCCGTCACGACAATCAGGTCGGAGCGGGCCGCGCTCTGCTGCATGGCGGCCAGGACTCGCTCAGGATTGTCGCCGACCACCGTCTGGTAGTACGAGCTGATCCCGAGCAGCGTCAGCTGGCGGGCCAGCCAGGCGGCATTGGTGTTGACGATCTGCCCGATCAGCAGTTCGGTTCCCACACATAGGATTTCCCCGCTTTTGATTGTATTTTCCATATTTCTCCCTTATGGATCCTCATCCATGCGATCTGCATCACTGATCATCTGTATGCCCAGGGGAGCAATCAGAAATGAAAGGGAATGTTTTCCAGACGGCCGAACGCCAGGCAGGTATTTTTCAGCAGCATGGCGATCGTCATCGGTCCGACGCCGCCGGGTACCGGGGTAATCGCCGATGCCAGGTCGCAAACATTGGCATAGTCCACATCACCGACCAGTTTGCCGGCGTCATTGCGGGTGATCCCGACGTCGATGACCACGGCACCGGGCCTGATGAAATCAGCGGTAATGAAATGGGGCTTGCCAAGGGCGGCAATCAGGATATCGGCCTCACGGCACAGTGCCGGCAGGTCGCGGGTCCTGGAATGGGCGATTGTGACGGTCGCGTGCTCACGCAGCATCAGCTGGGCGACCGGCTTGCCGACGATATTGCTGCGGCCGACAATCACGCAACGCCGGCCGACAAGGGGAATCTCATAGGCCTTGAGCATTTCGAGAACCCCGGCTGGCGTGCAGGAAACCAGGCAGTCGCGGCCAATCGAGAGCAGGCCGACGTTGACCGGATGAAAACCGTCGACATCCTTGTCTGGACGGATCGAATTGATAATCGTGAAATCATTGATCTGGGCCGGTACAGGCAGCTGGCACAAAATGCCATGAACATTCGGATCGTTATTCAGGGCCTCAATCAATTCAAGCAGTTCGGCCTGCGTTGCGCCGGCATCCAGGTGATAGCCAAAGGAACGCACACCGATCTCTTCGCAGGCCTTCTTCTTGTTATTGACATAAACGGAAGAAGCCGCGTCCTCGCCAACCTGGATAACGGCCAGGCCGGGTCTTTTCCCATAAGCATCATAAACCCGGCCGACTTCTGTCGCCAGCCGGGCGCGGATCTGGGCAGCCAGTTCCTTGCCCCGAATAATGGTTGTCATGAAGGTGTCCTCCTCAGGCGAAATCTTGTTTCTGACATATACCATGCCAATCATGGATAAATACATTGCAAATCATGGACAAATAATCAAGCCTGGCAGCCATTGCCGATCAACAAGCGGGTTTGATGGCACGTATTGACCAGTCACACAGCCAATCAGGTCGCAGGTCCGCGTCTTCTTCGGCCCTGCGAGCCGGACGAACCGCGAACGGTCTTTTCTGGCTGACCGGCTGGCAATCCCGGGCGCCCCCGTGCAGCCTGGTCCGCCGGCTGCCGGCCGGCCGGTTTGGGCCCGGACCTGGACGCGGTGCCGGCCACGGCTGCCGGAGCAGCAGACTGGTCCGCCGGCTGCCGGCCGTCAGATCGGGTCCCGCCGGACCCGGATGCCGGCTTGCCAGCCGTTTTGTCCCGCGCCCGGCGAAAATCCGGTGTAATCAGTCCCCGCGGGCCATGACTGACCAGGTCCAGGCGCCCGGCCCTTGCCAGGGCCTCCCGGACGAGCTGGCGGTTCTCCGGCCGCGAAAACTGCAGCAGGGCCCGCTGCAGGATCTTTTCCTTTTCATCCGGTACATAGACCGGCTCAAGCGTCAGCGGGTCCAGGCCGGTGTGATACATCGTCGTCGAAACCGTGCCCGGGGTGGGATAAAAATCCTGGACCTGTTCAGGCAGGACCCGGTTGGCCTTGATATAAAGCGCCAGCTCAATCGCCTGGTCCAGGGTGCAGCCGGGATGACCCGATATCAGGTAGGGCACCAGGTACTGCTTGCGGCCCAGGCGGGCATTGATCGCCGCGTACCGCTCCCGGAACCGGGCATAAACCTCGGGACCGGGCTTGCCCATAGCCTGCAGCACAGCCGGGCTGATATGCTCGGGGGCTACCTTCAGCTGGCCGCTGACATGATGCTCACAAAGTTCATCAAGAAAAGAACTGTGTTCATCCATCAGGCAGTAATCAAATCGTATTCCGGAACGGATGAAGACCTTTTTTACGCCGTCGAGCTGGCGCAGCTGACGCAGGATGTGCAGGTAGGACGAATGGTCAACTTTCAGGGCCGGGCAAGGCTCGGGATAAAGACAGCGGCGGTGCTTGCAGACTCCGCCCTGTTCCTGGCGCTGGCAGGCCGGCTCGAAAAAATTGGCGGTCGGCCCGCCGACATCGTGAATATAGCCCTTGAAATCGGGGTGGGCGATCAGCTGGCGGGCTTCCGCCAGGATCGAGGCATCGCTGCGCCGGGAAACAATGCGGCCCTGGTGAAAGGTAATGGCACAGAAATTGCAGCCGCCATAACAGCCGCGGTGGCTATTGATGCTGAACTGCACCTCGGACAGGGACGGTACGCCACCCTGGGCCGCGTATTGCGGATGCCAGGCCCGGGTGAAGGGCAAGGCATAGATCCGGTCCAGTTCCCGGGTGGTCAGCGGCTGTTGCGGCGGATTCTGCACCAGGTAGCGGTTGCTGTGCCGCTGGATCAGCGTCTTGCCGCTGGCCGGATCCTGCTCTTCGTATTGCAGGCGAAAGGCAACGGCATAAGCCAGGCGGTCGGCTGCCGTTTCATCATAGGACGGCAGCATGATGAACTGGCTATCCTGGGGACAGGGATTTTTCAGCAGCGCGGCCTTCGACCGGCTTGCTGGCTGCAGCAGAAAATCACCCTGGCTGGCGATAAAGCCGGCGCAGTCACCCGGCAGCTGGTCTGGCCGGGCCAGGACACAGGTGCCGCGGATCCGATTGATGCGCCGCGGCTCGACGCCCTTGGCCAGCAGGTCGGCTACGGCCAGCAAAGGCTTTTCACCCATGCCGTAGACCAGGATATCGGCACGGCTGTCCTGCAGGATGCTGCGCCGCACCTGGCCTGACCAGTAGTCATAATGGGCAAAACGGCGCAGGCTCGCTTCGACCCCGCCAATCACGAGGGCGATATCGCCGAACTGTTCGCGGACCATGTTGCAGTAACGGATCAGGGCCCGGTCCGGGCGCCGGCCACCGGCACCGCCCGCCGAATAACGGTCATCCGAGCGGCGCTTGCGGGCGGCTGTATAATTATCAACCATTGAATCAACCACACCGGATGAGACCAGCACGCCAAAACGCGGCCGGCCCATCTTCTGCAGGCTATGGGGGTCGTCCTGGGCCGGCTGGGCGATGATGCCGACCCGATAACCGGCCGACTCCAGCAGCCGCCCCAGCAAAGCCACGCCAAAACTGGGATGGTCGACATAGGCGTCGCCACTGACAAATAAAAAGTCCAGCTCATCCCAGCCGCGGTCCTGCATATCCTGCTCATTAACTGGCAAAAACGCCATCTGTCCGGATTTCCTCATTTCTGTAAAAAGCTGCCGGTTCCTCACATGACATCGTCTCGGGTGCCCAGGCTGTCTTTCATCTGCATCTCCATCAGCTGCGGCAAGGTGACGAGGACCTTGCGCGGCTTGCTGCCTTCAAAGCCGCCGATGTAACCAAGCTCATGCATGCGGTCAATCAGGCGGGCAGCCCGCGGATAACCGACTGTCATGCGCCGCTGCAGCAAGGACACCGAGGCATAGCCGGTCTCGACGCAGATGCGCAGGGCCTGCGGCAGCAATTCATCCTGGTCGTTGTCATCTTCCTTTTTTCCATTGCCTGATGGTGTATGGATGGCATCGGCGATGGCCTGGTCGTAATTGGCCGCGTAACGCTGCTTGAAATAGTTTATCACAGACTCGACCTCGGCGTCTGTCACAAATGCGCCCTGGCCGCGAATCGGCTTGGCGGCACTTTGCGGATAATAAAGCATGTCACCTTTGCCCAGCAGCTTTTCGGCACCGGCCATATCCAGGATCGTGCGCGAGTCGACCTGTGAAGCGACAGCAAAAGCCACCCGGGAGGGTATATTGGCCTTGATCACGCCGGTGATCACATCAACGGACGGGCGCTGGGTAGCGATGATCAGGTGAATACCGGCCGCGCGGGCCATGGCGGTCAGGCGGGCAATGGCGTCTTCAACCTCGGTGGGCGTGGTGGCCATCAGGTCGGACAGCTCATCGATGACCAGCAAGATCAGGGGCAGCTGCTCTTCTTCCTCATCATCCAGCCCCAGGCCCAATGAGGCATTGTAAGAACTGATGTCACGAACCGCCTTCTGGGCAAACAGGGTATAGCGGCGCAGCATTTCATTGACTGCCCACAACAGCAGGCTGGCGGCCTTTTTCGGGTCAGTGACCACTGGCTGCAGCAAATGCGGTATGCCATTATAAACATTGAGTTCAACGACTTTCGGGTCAATCATCAGCAACTTGACTTTTTCCGGATTAGCCTTGTAAAGAATGCTGATCAGGATGGAATTGATGCAGACCGACTTGCCGGAACCGGTCGATCCGGCGATCAGCAGGTGGGGCATGCGCGCCAGGTCACAAAGAATCGGATTGCCCTGGATATCACGGCCAATGGCAGCAGTCAGGGGCGAGGCGGCATTGAGAAAATCCGATGACTCCAGCAAGCCGCGCAGCAGGACCGGCACCGTCTCCTTGTTGGGAATCTCGATGCCGATGGCCGACTTGCCGGGGATTGGTGCTTCAATACGCACACCCATGGCAGCCAGGTTGAGCGCGATATCATCGGCCAGATTGACAATCCGGCTGACCTTGACGCCCGGCCCGGGTGTCAGTTCAAAGCGGGTAATCGTCGGGCCAGTTGTAAAATTGACAACATGCGCTTCGATGCCAAAGCTGGCCAGCGTGGTCTCCAGCTTGGACCCGAGGGCCTGGATCATGCCCTGGTTGCGGCTGCTCTGCTGCTGGTTGTCTTCGCGCAGCAAGGTGATGGGCGGCGCCATGAAGGCGGGCGTCCGGGACTGTGGTTCGGAGGGGATCGGCCCGATTTTGCGCGGTCCGTTAAAATCAGCTGGCGCTGCGTCGCCGCGGTCGGTCCACTGGCCCCGGCCAAAGTGATCCTGAGCCGGATTATTATCGTCGTTTCCCATATCCGCAACGTCGGTTGCCGCTTTCGCGCAATCGGCTGCGCCAATCGCGCTGTCGGGCGCACCGGCTGCGCTGACCGCACTGCCAGGTGTTCCGGCAGTACCACTGGTGTGCTCAGTCGGCCCGGTTGAACCGACAGTCTCAGGCCTCACCTGATCAGTCTCTCCGCCAGCCCGATCGTTTGCCAAACCGGAACAGCCGTTCAAGACATCCATTGCGGCGACATCAGGCGCGGCTCCGGACGTAACGGCTGCCGAAGCGATTGCTGTGACAGGCGCGGCAGCCCCGTCGGCTGCCATATCCGGATCATGGGCCAGCGGCGCAGCCAGGTCCGCGGTTGCCGTGATCGGCCCCACAGGGCGGTCTTTTGCGTGACCGGCTGCGTCAGGCGGGACAGGCGGGACAGGCGGGACAGGCTGAAAACGGGATGTATCCGGTGTTACCAGGCGCCGGGCGTATTCCGGACCGGTACTGACAGCCGCTGAATCCGCGGCAGCCGGTTGCTGCGACGGCCGACTGGCATCATTGGGCAGACTTCCTTTTTCACGTCCCTCTTGAACATTTTTCTCCTGATAACTTCGGTTTTCCGCATAACCCTGTTCCGGATAGCCTCTCTCCCGATCATTCCGGTTTTCCGGACGGTAACCATCCGGGGCATTTCTATCCTGATAGCCGCCATAAGAGATCGTGCCATATTCCAGCGGGCTGGCTGCAGCGGCTGGCTGGCCAGACGCACCCGCCGCCGGGCCAATGGTGAAGAAACCGCCGTTCTCCACAGGAGAAGGCTGCAAAAAAGCAGGAATATCCGAAACATCGCCATTTTGAACCGGACCGCCGTTTGTTGAACGGTCCCGTCTCGATCCGGCGGTCTCCGCACCGTTATCCTTGTGGCCGCGCCAGAAATTGCGCCAGCCTTCGACCAGCGAAGAACGATATCTGCCGTCAGGCGACGCAGCCTGACCGGGAACTGACTGCTCAGAACCAGGGCCCGCCGCAGCCGCCCGCTCCTCAGCAGCCGAGCCCTGCAGCGGGATATCAAACTGACTGGCATCAAGCGGCCGGGTGCGCGGAGCATCGGCCAGGGGTGCGGGCGACAATGCCTCCGCCTGGCCGATGCCCGTTGCCGGATCAGGCAGCCGCTGGGCAGCAGTACGCCGTGACCGGGGCTGACGCTGCTTTTGCCTTCTGCTCCAGGATGTGCGCACAGCCTGGTCGACCCGGCTGCCGGTCCGCTGGATGACCCGCGCCGTCCGGTTGATGGCATGGCTGTAGGATACGTTAAACAGCAAGACAATCAGGGACAAGATCAGGGCCATGTCGACAATCAGTGCCCCTGTCCGGGCCGCTACCGTCATCAGGGCCAGGGCCAGGATGCCACCCAGCAGGCCGCCTGTTAAAGCCGGACCGTGCTGGCTGATCAGCGCCGGATCAATACCGCTGCGCCACAAGGTTCGCAGGGCCATCCCCGCTGACAATCGTCCCTGGCTGTCGATTGACAGGGCCTCGAAGGCCGCGGGATTGACTGTGAACAAATGCAGCAGGGTCGAAGTTGTCATCATCAGGAGCAGGACATACGTAAAGCGCATCCAGGTCACCCGCAGATGCGATTCCAGGAAGTAGTCCAGGCACATGTAAACAAACAGGACCGGAAGCGCCCAGGCGACGACACCCAGCAGGCCGAAGCCGGCATCGCGCAACAGCTCGCCCAGTTGTCCGGCCCGGTTGGGCAGGTAATACGCCAGGGCCAGGATCAGGGCGGTGGCCAGGTAAAAGACGCCATAGATTTCGCGTTTGTGGTCAACGGGGACTTTACCCACAATCAGACACCTTCGATCTGGCCCTGGCTGAGCAACCGGGCAACCTTCAGCAGACCGATCTGGGTCTTGGCATCACGGATCTCGCCACTGTCAATCATGTCCAGGGCCTGTTCCAGCGGGTAAACATGCAGATCGAGGAATTCACCTTCGTCGAGCTGGGACTGGCCAACGGTCAGACCGGTCGCCAGATAGACGGACAGCGTTTCGCTGCAATAACCAGGCGAAGGGTAAACCGTTGACAGCAGGGTAATCCTGTCGGCGTCGAGACCGGTTTCCTCGCGCAACTCGCGCCGGGCACAGACCAGCGGATCTTCACCCAATTCCAGTTTACCAGCCGGCAATTCCAGCATCTCCATGTCATAAGGCTTGCGGAACTGGCGTACAAGATAGACATGCTGGCGTTCGTCAAGGGCTACAATACAGGCGCCACCATTGTGGCGGACAATCTCCCGGCTGGCGTGCCGGCCATCGGGTAATACAACTGAATGCAGCTCGACCTGGAAAACGCGGCCGGCAAACATGGTTTCCTTGCTGACAGTATGTTCGGTAAACAAAAACATCGCCCCCTGCTCTGTTAAAAAATTCAAATGTCATCTGATGCCCACTTCATAGTGATGAGATAGGGTGCCGAAGCGCAAAAGCTTTCCAGTCAAGGCGCAACTGTTCTCCTGCTGAAGCACAATTGCCGTCCTGGTCCCGGCCCCGGATCTTATGGATTGCCTGATTCACGGACTGGCTGGCTGGCTGACTCACGTAATTTCCTGATCTCGGCTACAGCCAGCTGGTCACAGCGGTTATTATATTCATTATCAGCATGGCCTTGGACCTTGATCCATTCAATCTGGTGAGGCCGGGCTGCCTCCAGCAGGGCCTGCCACAAATCAAGATTGCTGACCGGGTCTTTGGCCGCGTTTTTCCAGCCGTTGCGCTGCCAGTTATCGAGCCAGCCCCTGGTAAAGGCCGAGACCAGATAGGCACTGTCGCTGTACAGACGGACCTGGCAGGGCCACTTGAGGGCTTTTAAAGCCTCGAGGGCTGCCGTGAGTTCCATCCGGTTATTGGTGGTGGCAGCCTCACTGCCGCTGATTGTTTTCTCAATACCCGGTACCATCAGGATAGCAGCCCAGCCACCCGGGCCCGGATTACCGGAACAAGCCCCGTCCGTATAAATATCAACCTCGGTCCGGGCCCGCTTTCTGTCGCCTGTCATGCCTTATCTGCTGTCTGGCCGCGGCTGGCCAAGGGCCTGGGAGCGCCGCGTAGCCGCCGTGACCGCTTCGATCAGGGTCGCACGCAAACCGCCCGCTTCCAGGGCGGCTATTGCCTCGATCGTCGTCCCGCCCGGCGAACAGACCTGGTCCTTGAGTACAGCCGGATGGGTATTGGTTTCCAGCACCAGCCGGGCAGAGCCAAGCACGGTCATGGCTGCCATCTGCAAGGCCATATCCCGCGGCAGGCCCATGCGCACGCCGCCGTCAGCCAGCGCCTCAATGACCAGCATGATGTAAGCCGGGCCGCTGCCGGACAGGCCCGTCACGGCGTCCATCGCCGATTCATTGACAGTAAAGACCAGGCCGCTGGCCCGCAGCATCTGCAGCGTCCAGTCCTGCTGTTCGCGCGATGCCGACTGAAAACAGACGGCACTGACCCCGCTACCAACCAGGGCCGGTGTATTGGGCATGATCCGGCCCAGCGCCAGGGCGGGGTGATACTCAGTCAGATGATTCATGCGCGCCAGCGTGACGCCGGCGGCAATGGACAGGATCAGCGTGCCATTTGCCAGGCTGGGCGTCAATTCGCGCAAGACAGCGTCAAAAACCTGCGGCTTGACCGCCAGCAGAACGACATCGGCCCGGGATGCTGCAGCCGGTCCCGATACCGCGGCCTGACAGCCTGTCTCCTCGGCCAGCTGGGCCGCTTTTTCGGTTTGCTGGTCAAAAATGACGAGATCGCTGGCCGGGATGACCGCCTGACGCAGCATGGCCCGAATTAAAGCCTGTCCCATCTGACCGGTACCAATCACAGCCAGTTTCATGCAGTCTGTTCCTCCTGAATTTGCCCAAAATTAACGGACCGCCTCATGACAGTCGTTTCAGGCAAATCATATCACTAATGACCGCCCACGTGCAAATGTTCGTTTTGCCTGGCTATCATCGTAATATTTCTGGCTATCATCGTAATCTTGATGTAATCGCGGCTTAATCAAGCAGTTCGAGGCACATGCTATGATAAGGCGCGGCTGGTTCTGGCGCCGGGGACTTTCGATTGTGATCCCGGCCTGGCGGTATTGTAATCGCGTGGCGGACTCCCGGCGACTGAGGGAAAACCTGCGCATCAGTGAACCACGCCGGAGAATTGTTCAGTTGCTCCCGGTGACTGAGGAAAAATCTCCGCCAGGTTCAGCCTGAAACCTGCAAAACAGACTGCCTGGACACTTTCCGCGCCACGCCAGACTGCAAAATGATCCAGCCGGCAGTCTGTAAAATGGTATTGCAGCAGACATTGCTGCCGTGGATCGACGATCCAGTATTCGCGGATCCCGCCCCGCTGGTAAAGGGCCAGCTTGCTGATCAGGTCCCGCCCGGGATCCTGGGCCGACAGGACTTCACAGATCAGCGTCGGGCGACCCTGATATTGCCCTTCGGCGCCCACCTGGTCGGGATCACAGATGACCAGGATATCAGGCTGCACCAGATTGGGGTCAGCCATCGCCAGGTCCTTGAGGTCGTGAAGCTCGATATCAAGCGGCGCTGGCAGGGCCAGACAGGACTGATCGCGGAAAGAGGCAAAAAAGAGTGCAAACAGCCGGGATAAAATAACCTGATGGCCCAGCGTCGGCGCACGCATGGCCTGGACCTGCCCGGCAATCAGCTCATGGCGCTGTTCGCGAGCCTCACGCAACAGACGTTCGGACTCGTCGAACCAGGTGCGCGGCCGCCAATGGGCAGGTTGCGGGCTGACCGCAGCCGCCTCAGCGGATCCGCCGGTTCCGGCTGATTCACCGGATCCTGCAACCGGCCCGGTCAGATCAGCCGGGAAGGGGAGCAAGCCAGCCGAGCCATCTTCCCGGAACGCGGTCAGGCGGGCAATGCTGGTGTTATTCTTGGTTATGATGATATCCTCGTGCTCCGCCAGAGCCAGATACTTGCCAAAAGCATTTTGCACCTCGGTTGATGTAATTCGTTGCATAGACGGTTCTGACCTCCCTTTTATTGACCTGCTGAACCGGTCTGAAATCCTTTCAATCAGATTAGCTATAGCGATTAGCTAATATTGCGCATTATTAACCTAAATACCTCGATTGATTTAGCTAATACCGATTTTATTAGCTAAATAATGACATTTTTACTATCATTGTAGCTATTTTATTAGCTACTTTGTTTTCATGGGCTTTTTCCCGCAAAGACGGTCCCGTCTGATCTCGCGAACCAGAAATTGGACCAGAAATACCCGTACGAATTATAATATAGCTAAATCCTGCCAGCTATTATTAGCTATTATCAGCTATATTATAGCTAACATGAAGCAAGCGGTCAATGCTGCTGATCGCTCATTCTGCCCGGGCCGGGATCATACCTCTTCCCTGCCCTCGCCAGGCCAGATTCGCTATATATTTTCGTTTTATTGTGCTTTGTTCACCCGAGATCCTGCAGCCCGCACCGGATGCAAACCCGCCAGAACATGACCCGATGACTGGTCATTAACCACGGTTCAGAGGGATCTGGCGATGGTAATCGGCGAGAGATTGCCATCACCGCAGACGAAAGCATTCTGGATTGATCCGGATCCTGCTGAAGTCCGGCCAGGACCGGACGGTTGAGCTTGACTCTTTTATCTTATTTTTGACTGGGATATAATTACTTTACAGACGCCACCAGTTTACCCGGATTGATCCGGAGCATGAATCGAAGCCTCAGGTCATGCCCGTTTCATCTGGCTATATCTGGCTGTTAAGGGAGGGGATTGCCTTGCCACATCTGACTACTGCTGCATATCTGGCATTTCAGCTGGCCGCGTTCGAGGCGGCGACACTCAATCACCCCCTGCTCGAGCCTGAGCATCTGCTGATTGGAGTCTGCAAAGCCTGCGACTACGCCGACCAGGCCAATCCGGATCCGGCGAATGTGACGGACAGTGAATGGAGCCTGGCCATGCGGGAATTAAGCGCCTGCACGGTCCTGTTTAACCGCCTGGCCGCTTCAGACTTGCCACCAGCCCCGTCCGGCGCATCGGGGGCGGTCACACTGGTGCAGTTTCGCCGTCGCCTGCGCGGCCTGGTCAAGCAGCAGCTTCCCAGTGAATCGTTCAGTGGCCATCGCTCCGATCGCTGTCGCAAGATTTTCAGCCTGGCCGACCAGGCGCAGGCCGCCCGGCAAATCCAGCGAGTGACGATCGTCATGTTGCTGCGGGAAGTCCTGGCTTGCCAGGACTCAGTCCCGCTGGATCAGCTTTTCCAGAGCTTGCAGCAAAGCCGGAAGCAGTGGCTTGGCCAGATCAGGAACGATGACTTGCGGGCCGGCTGGCCCGTGTCCGGCTCCCCTGCCCCAGAGCAGGCTGACCGCCAGCCTGATGCGCACCGCGAACCGGAGGCCAGTACCCCGGACCAGCGGCCGGGAGCTGCCGGGACGCCGGACAGTGAGGCAGCCCAGCCGGCACCGGTGGACCGGACTGCAGCCAAGGGAGCGCCGGCGACACCGTTACTTGACAAATTTGGCCGCGATCTGACCACCATGGCCAGGGCCGGCAAGCTTGACCCGGTAATCGGCCGCCGGGACGAAATCCGCACGGTCGCCCGCATCCTCTTGCGGCATACCAAGGGTAATCCCCTGCTGGTCGGCGAGGCCGGCGTCGGGAAAACCTGTATTGTTGAGGGGCTGGCCCAACGGATCATGACTCCCGGGGTTGCCCCGCAGATCCAGATGTTGCGGATTGTCGAGCTCAATCTCAATGCGATTGTCGCCGGTACCAAATACCGGGGCGATTTTGAGGAGCGCCTGGAAAAGATCATCCGTGAAGCGGCCAGCGACCCCAACATCGTCCTGTTTATTGACGAAATCCATACGATTTTAGCAGCCGGAGCCAGCGAGGAAAGTACTGGCGCGGCTAATATATTGAAACCGGCCCTGGCTCGCGGCGAAATCCGCTGTATCGGGGCCACCACCACCAGCGAATACCGCAAATATATCGAAAAAGATGCAGCCCTGACCCGGCGCTTTCAGGTAGTATGGGTCGAGGAACCGACCCGCAGCGAGGCCGTTGCCATTCTCAAGGGGCTGGCCGGCCGCCTGGAGGAACATCATCATATCCAGATCCCCGACCCCGTGATCGAGCGCGCGGTTGATTTGTCCATCCGCTATCTGCGCGATTTTCGCCTGCCGGACAAAGCCGTTGACCTGATTGACCAGGCTTGCGCGACGCGCCAGCTGCTGACAATCGCGCCTGGCGTTGCAGCCAGTCAGCCGGCGCCGGGCAGTCCGGTCGAACCGGCTGCAATACCCGGCCAGGCGGAGCGGGCAGGCTGGCCGCTCCTGACAGTTGACGATATCCATGAAGTGGTAGCAGCCAAAACCCGGATCCCGGTCGAACAGATTGCCCTTGGCGACCAGCGCAAGATCACGGGTCTGCTGCCCTTCCTGCGCAGCCGCATTGCCGGCCAGGACGAGGCCCTGAACACGATCTGCGAAACCCTGACGGCGGCCAAGGTTGGTCTGCGCGATCCCGGCAAGCCCCTGGCTGTTTTCCTTTTCCTGGGTCCGACAGGCACTGGCAAGACCGAAACGGCCAAGTGCCTGGCTGAATATCTGTTTGACGATCCGCAGTCCCTGATCACGATTGATATGTCTGAATATCAGGAAAAGCATGCTTTGTCCCGCCTGATCGGCGCCCCACCCGGCTACATCGGCTATGACGAGGAAGGACAACTGGTCTCGCGGATCCGCACCCGGCCCTATTCGGTTGTGGTTTTTGATGAAATTGAAAAAGCTGCGCCGGAGATCTTTGACATTTTCCTGCAGATTTTCGACGAGGGCCGGCTGACTGACGCGCATGGCCGTACGGTCTATTTTACAGAGGCGATCATTGTCATGACTTCCAATCTTGGCAACCAGTCCGATGCCGCCCGGCAGCTGCGCCAGCGCATCGGCTTCCCGCTGGCCCAGGAGGCAGCCGCGGCTGCCCGGCCCGTCGCCGCGCCACCAGCCGGGGCAGATGCCAGGCCCGTCGCCACACCAGCGGCCGGGGCAATCGGCCCAACTGCCGGCCCGGCTGCGTATCCGGGTGCCTCGCCCGTCATTAGCGCCGACGAAAAGCTGCATGCGGCCTGGCGTCAGACGGTCATCCAGGCCGTGACCGCGACGCTGCGGCCCGAAATCATCAACCGGATCCAGAAGATGATCTTCTTCTACCCGCTCAGTCGCGCTGCCATGGACCTCATCGTGAACCGCCTGGTCTGCAAGCTCAATATCCAGCTGGCTGCCCGTTCCCTGAGCCTGCAGCTGGATACCACGGCCCTGAACCTGATCATGGAACAGGGATTTAACCAGGTTTATGGCGCCCGCGAGACGCAGCGGACTTTTGAACGCCTGATTACAGAACCGCTGGCCCGTCTGATTGCCGATGGCCAGTTCAGCCCGGGCCAGGCCATCCTGGCCAGTGCTGGACCACAAGGACTGCACTTTACGGTTTGTCCAGGCCCGTGAACCAGGAAAATGCCACCACCAGGCCGGCCAGGAAACCCGGACCGCCCGAAGGTCCGGCTGGAGCCGGCAGACAGGAGACAGGCCATGCGCGATTACAAGACGCCGCCATCGTCAGAAGAACCCTTTGAATTGCTGCGCCTGCTCGGTACTGGCGCCTTTGCCCAGACCTGGCTGGCCAGGGTCCTTGATCCGGACCTGGTCGAGGAATGGCACACGGATGAGGTCGCGGTGAAAATCCCCCTGAGCAAGGCCAAGGAAGCGGTGCTGCGCAAGGAGGTAGAGCTCAATGGCAGTCTTTATATGCGCCTGTCCGAGGTCGAATCCCATCACATCTGCCGCTACCTGGGCTTTTGCGTCTTTGACAACAAGGTCGTCATGGTCATGGAGTATGTGTCCGGCGGCAGCCTGCGCAAGCTGATCGGCCGGCCTGGTCTGTGGCACCCCCTGCCGCTGACGGTGGCGATTGCCATGATGCACGGCATACTGGCCGGCCTGGCTGTCATTCACAATAACCAGATCGTGCATCGCGATATCAAGCCGGAAAATATCCTGCTGAAGGATAACGAACCGCAGATCAGTGACCTGGGCATCGGCCGGATGCTGCGCCAGCATGAGATCGCCTCAACCATGGTCGGCACGCTGTACTACATGGCGCCGGAGATGCTCCAGGGCAAAAAAGAAAGCGGTGGTCCTTCCTTTTATTCGGATATCTGGTCAGTCGGGGTCACCTGCTATGAAATGATCTGTGGCGCGTTTCCCTTTGGCATTGAGCTGGATACCCCGCTGGCCATGATCACCCAGCTGATCATTGACCCGGCCGTTGATCTGGTCTTTCCGCCGGATCTGGCGATTCCCGAACGCCTGCAGCGCATCCTGCGCAAATCGTTGCAGCGTGACCCGGCCTGCCGTTACCAGAATGCCGAAGACATGCTGCAGGACGTCGAACAGCTTGCCCTCAGCGACGAGGAGTTGCTGGAACGCCAGCTCGTCGTCTGGCAGTCCGGGACCCTCAATCCAGAACAGATCGCGGATATCAATGCCCATTTGCCTGAGCTGATTGAGCAATTCCCGCATTCCGGCAAGCTTTACCAGTTTATTGGTGAGTTTTATAACAAGTGCGGCCAGTATGACAAGGCTATCGAGGCTTTCCAGACCGGTATCGGCTGCAGCACCAGTCCCGCCATGCTGCATTGGGGCCTGGCCATGGCTTATGTCAATAAAAAGGATGACCTGACAGCAGTCCAATGCCTGCAGCAGGCATTACAGGCCGGTCTGGAACGCAGCCTGGCCCGCTATGCCCAGATCATGCTCGATAACCTGCAAAAAAAGCTCGCTGCCAGCCAGCAGCTGCCGGCGCCGCCAGCCTGACCCGCCGGTCAGTCGCATCGACAGCTGGACGCTGAGCGATCAGCCTGATCCAGGGCCGGCAGTCCGCACGTTGCATATTCCCGTTGTGAATAAGGAGAACGAGCCATATGAGAAAAAGACCGGGTCACCCCCCTGCCCCATCCTGGCGCGACACCTGCCTTCAGGCCCAGGCCACTATCCGGACGATGGAGTCTGAGCTGGCTGCCAAGAATCAGGCGATTGAGCGGCTGCAGCAGGAGGTTGCCGATCTGCATGTTCATTATGGTGAGAAGCTGGCCACCCAGCAGACCCGGACCACAGCCCAGCTGGCAGGGATCCAGAACGGCTATGATCAGGAAACACGCCAGATGTTGCTGGAAATCATCGAGATTACCGATGCTTTTGCCAACCTTTTCAATCGGCTCGATCCACAGCTGGCTGATACCGAGATCCGTGTTTCAGCCTGGTCCGGCAATTTCCGGACGATCTATAAAATGCTGGTCCGGGCCCTGCAACGCTGTGATGTCGCGCTGGTCCCGGTCGAACCCGGCATGCTCGCCGACCCCGACTGGCATCATGTGATTGAAACCATCCCTGATCCCACGCAGCCCGATGAAACCATCGTCGAAATCATCAAGCCGGGGTACCAATGGCGCGGCAGCCTGCTGCGGGCGGCCGAGGTCCGCACCATCCGCAATACTTGATGCAATCAGCCTGCAAGATGGCGGCTGGCCCGGCAGCGGGCCTGGCCACCGTGAAAACTGATCCTCAAACCACCAGATTACAGCCGGACCCGGACCCGAATCTGGCCCAGCCCACCAAGCAGAACGCCGGCGCCAGGCTGCCTGATTATACAACGCCCGGCCGCAACATGAAGAAACAGGAGAAATCTATATGTCACTGATGATTGGTATCGACCTTGGCACCACCAATTCCGCAGCAGCAATTGTCGACAAGGATGGCTGCCGGATCCTGCAGAACCGCGAAAACGAGCAGCTGACCCGTTCGGCCGTGACGTTTTACAAAGGTGATTACCTCGTGGGCCGCCCGGCTTTTTTTCGCTGGCTGCAGGATCCGAAGAACACCATCATTTCCGTCAAGCGAATCATGGGCCGCGGCTATGACGACCCGGTTGTCATCAAGGCCCGCCAGATCTATCAATACAGCATCGTTCCCCCCAGTGACGGTACCAAGGACAGCCTGCGCATCATGGTTGGCGGCAAGGAGTTGTCCCCTGTCGATGTTTCAGCCCTGATTTTGCGCAAGATCAAGGCTGACGCCGAATATGTGCTCGGTGCACCCGTCAGTCACGCGGTCATTACCGTGCCGGCTTATTTTAGCGAAAAGCAGAAGTATGCCACCCGCCTGGCCGGCCAGAAGGCGGGCCTGGCCGTGATGAAAATCATCGACGAGCCGACAGCGGCAGCGGTTGCTTTCGGTATCAGCGCCAGTGAAAACGAAGCCAGGACCTTGCTGGTCTTTGACCTCGGCGGCGGCACCTTTGACATCTCGGTGATCATGATGTGTGCCGGTGACTATTACACCCTGAATCTGGAAGGTGACATGTGGCTCGGCGGCGACAATTTCGACCAGCTGATCATGGACTATGTACTGGATCAGCTCAAGCCCGAGCTGGGTCGTGCCCCGGCCGAGAACGCGCGTTTCATGGCGGCCCTGCGGCTCGAGGCCCAGAAAGCCAAGGAGACACTGAGCTCGGCCAGCCTGGCCCAGATATTCATTTCCGGGCAGCTGATGGGTAAAAACGGTGAGATCGTCGATGTCGATACCGAGATCAGCCGCGAACAATTCGAGGCCCTGGCCCAGCCACTGATCGACCGCACCATCGAGCTGGTGAAAAAGGCGGTGACCAATGCCCGCCTGGAGCTTAGCGACATTGACTACGTGATCATGGCCGGCAATGCCACCGGGATCCCGAAAGTCCAGCAGGCCATGGAGCATCTCTTTGGCAAGGAGCGGGTCCTGCGCAAAATGCATCCCAAATTCTGCGTGGCGATGGGCGCAGCCATTACCGCCTCGGTGCTCAAGTCGATCAGTTGTCCGTACTGCAACGCCCTCAATGATTCGCTGGAAGCCACAGTCTGCAGTTCGTGCGGCCGGCAGTTTGTTCCAGAGTCGATCCGGACCTGTCCGCGCTGCGGTGCCGAAAATGATGTGGCGGCAGCCAGCTGCTTCAAGTGCAACCTGACCTTTGTCAATCCCGACCGGATTTATGGGGGTAACGCCGCTTTTTCCTATGGCATCCAGACGGCCGGCGATGTCTACAATGTGTTTATTCATAAAAACGACAGCTATCCGACCGAGCCGGAGCAGATCCAGACCCAGGCCTTCAAGACAGCGTACATGAACCAGCGCATCATCATGATCCCGGTTTATGGCGGCGACGATCTCGAAGTGGCCAGCCGCAACGAGAAGCAGGGCGAGGCGATGGCGATTCTGCCGCCGTGGCTGCCGGCCGGTACGACGGTCAAGGTCCGCCTCTGGCTGGACAAGGACGGAACCTTCGACCTGCAGGCCCATCTCGAGGATGGCACGGATCTCAAGCCCTGCATTTTGCGCGGCCAGATCGACCAGAAGGTCATGGAGATCATGGAACAGACCGATGAAATGATCATCCAGAAGGAAAACAGCATGCCTGTCGACCGCAAGAAGCAGATCTACGACCAGCGCGACCAGATTTACGAGGATATCCAGAAACAGCAGTTCAGCGAGGCCATTGCCGCCGCCGAACAGCTCAAGCAGGACCTGGAAGCCCCGCCGCCAGTAGCCGAGACGGACGTGCGCAACCTGGCCCAGAACATCATCGGCTTTTGCGCGTACTTGCTGGATGAATATGACTGGCTGCTCGGCACGGCGGCTTATTCCCTGAACCAGCAAACCGAGAAACTGCGGACGCTGCTGGCCGGCCGGGACCTGCGTGCTGTGGAACGGGAAACCAGTGCCCTCGAACAGGCGATTGAACAGATCCTCGACGCCAATCAGTTGCTTAATCTGTGCATTGGCATCGAGACGCGCCTGGCCATGACCCTGCGCCCGGTCGACCCGGCCCAGGCGGACGCGCTGCAGCGTGAGTTCAAGGAAATCCTGCAACTGCTTAAAAGCGGTGCCAAGGATGGCGTCAACAGGCTGACGGCCTTTACCGACAAGCTGATGGACATCCTGCAAAAGCAGCAGGGCGGCAAAAGCACGATCATCTGCAAGAAATGCGGCACCGAAAACCCCCTCAACGCCCGCGTCTGCCGCAAATGCAAACAGAACCTGCGCCTGCTTGACGGCCACCAGAGCAGCCTGACCGGCAGCCTGCGCCGCTAGGCGGCACCCGGCATCGGGTCAGCGGCAGCCAGAATTGGCCAGGCGGTGCCTGGTGCTTAATCAGCGAATCACGCCGGAGGTGAGTTTGTGAAAGATCCGTGGCAGAAATCGCCAACCCCTTATGAGACGTTAAAGCTGGATCAGGCTGCTTCCCCGGATGATGTCAAAAAAGCATTCAAGGCTGCTTTTGGTGGCAAGATCAGTCCGCGCACCCTGGCTGAGGCATCCAAAATCCTCCAGGACCCGCTCGAACGGGCCATGGTTGACATCCTGCTCTATCCGGATGAAGCCATTACGGCAGTCGACGCCGCCCTCCTGGCGGACGCGACGCCCCTGCTCAGCCAGCGCGCCGACTATTACCTGCGCTTCCACAATTACCTCGTCCAGGAGTTTGGCGACTCCGTGCGTCTGCATGCCCTGACAGTCTACCTCTACTGGACTGTCGAAGCCATCGAAGAAGGCAAGCTCGCAACCATCGGCGGCAAGACGCCCGATGACCGGGCAGTCGCCCCTTTCAACACCGAGGAAATCTGGAAATACCTGATCGCGTGCTGGTCAGCCCTGCAAACCGACGAGTTTTACCTGGCTGACCTGGTCAAGCGTTACCCCGGCCTGACTGTTGAAGCACTCATGGCCCGCCTGGAAAATTACCTGGTCAATCGCATCAATCACTGGGCAGAGAGCTATAAACAGCAGAACGCTACAGCCGATTACCAGCGCCTGGTCAGCCTCGAGGCTGCGCTGCGCGCCGAAACCAGCGGCGCCAGGCACCTGGCCGCGGCCCGGGTCGGTTTTCGCGACAGCAAGAACCAGTACCATCGCGGCCACTATGGCCGCCTGATGCTCGACCGTATCAAGGCCATCGACAAATTTCGTACCCTGCTGGATTCCATGCTGCATGACAAGCCGGGCGACCCGCTGCTGCGCGAGCTGCTCGATGAGTTGTCAACATCAGCTGAGCTGATCAATCTGCTGAAAAATCATCAATATGACAAAGTGATCGAAACCATCCGCGGCTACCCGGCGGATGCGCAAGCCGATTGTGATATTCTCAAGATCCTGACTCAGGCCTGTCTGGAAAAAGGCAAGCTGCTGCTTGAGCAGGGGCAGTGGAGCGAGGCCTTTACCCTGTGGGAGGAAGCGCATGAGAAGCTGGGCGTCGAAAAAGAACTGGCGCGCAATCTCGAGACTGCCGTGGCTGAAGCAGTCAGCCCGAAGGTCGCCGGCCTGATCCAGTCCGACCCGGACCAGGCCCACCAGCTGCTGAGCCTGGCGGAAGATCACGACCTGCTGACCGGCCGGCTGCGCGATCAGCTTGCTGATCTGCTGAGCAACGAGGCGATCCGGGAAATCAATAACCTGACCGCGGCCAACAGCGCGGATAGCAAACTGGCACCTTCAACCCGGATCAAGAAGCTGCAAGCCTCGCTGAAAAAACTGAAAAAAGCGGTCAGCCTTGGTTCGGCTAAAGCCAAGGAAAACCTGCCATTGGCCGAAAAGATCCTTGAGTCATTCAAGGCTGAGCAAAATGGTTCAAAAATCAAGGCAAGCCTGGATAAAGCCGATGCCCTGGCCAAAGCCGGTTCTTACAGCCAGGCTATCACATTGCTTGATTCACTGCGCCCGAACATCAGCGAAGCGGAAAAGCCCCAGCTCGACCAGCTGATCGCCTCTGTTTACAATTCCTGGGGTGTCAGCGAACTCAACCGGATCCAGTCCGAACTGAGCAAATCACTCGAGCAACGCGACAAACAGGAGCCCAGTACCCTGGTTGTTACCCTATTCCAGTACATCAAGGAGGTTGTCACGGCCAAGGGCTATCTCCAGAAAGCACACGACCTGAACAAGACCAACCAGACCATCAGTAACAATCTGCAGGCCGCTGTCAATCTGGAAAGCCAGCTCTATGCGGCCATCTCCCAGCAGGGCTCCGGCAGCACCGGCCGTTCCCCGGCCAAATCGCCGACTCCAAAAACCAGGCCGCCGAAACCGGCCCGTTCGTCACGCGGCAGCCGGGGCACTTCATATTCTGGCAAAAAGACGGCCGGCAATAGCCATGGCTGCCTGATTTTCTTCATCATCGTCGTCCTGGTGGTTGCCGGGATCTCTGTAGGCAATGCGATTATCCGCAAACAGAAAGAAAAGCCGATCAGCGAGCTGATCAGCCAGGTCGCAACCTTTGCCACAATCAACGCCGAATTCACCGGCGAAGGCTACCCGATCGCCTCCCCTACCCGGTACTTCCTGGTCCAGAACAAAGATACGGATAAAAACCTGGATGAGTCCAGCGAATACAGCGAACTTTACTTCGAATTACCGGAAGAGATGCGGGCGACAACACCAGACAACCTGAACACCCTGGTCCAGATTGAACGCCATCAGGACAGCGTCGGCCATTACACCGATGGGGCCGTTGCCTTGCAGTGGAATTACGACGTCACGGTCATTGATTATGTGACCAGTGAGGTCGTAGCCAGCGAGCAATTCACCGGTTCACAGCCGCCGGCTACAAAATCCCACAGCGGATCGGCCTCCGGCTCCAAGCCGACCAGCGAGGTCGTCGAATATCTCAAGGACCTGGCACAGTGACGATCTGGCTGAAATGACGAACTGGCTGAACGATCGGCTCAACCTGGAGGGAGATAGCGCCTATGAAATTCAACATGGATTTTATTACAAATTCCAGCTCGGGCACCATGCTGGTTACTTTTACGGCAACACTCCAGGCCATTGACGTGCAAAAAGCCCGGCAAGCCTTCGCCGAGGCGCAGCAATTTATTTTCAACACTTATTCGCCCGATGCGGACGAATCTGAATCGATCGAATCTGATTCAGCAGACATACTGGCTCCTGCCAGCTGGCCGGAGCTGTTTGGCGCGATCCCGGCTGACGCAGACGAATCAGACCGCCAGCCTGCCGAGACCTTGCACCATCATTACCGCCGGACTGGCCAGGCCGATGTCAGCCTGCTGACCGTTGATAAACGGATAAATGAAGATGGTACAGAAACGACCCTGGTCATTCCACTGGCTTTATCGTCATTCTTAAACACGATTCATCCGCACTGGTGGCCGCAGCAGGTCGAACTGGCCAGGGACCGTACGACCTTCTGGCAGGATTTTCTCGCCTGGTATAATCGCCAGTTCCAGGACCACAAACAACTGAGCGACATCGCCCAGGTCCTGACCGAAGAATTCCTGTCATATGGCGAGTCCGAGCAGGATGCCGTCGACGTCATCGCCGCTTTCCTGCAAAGCGGTCTGGCCCACGCAATCTGGCAGCCCCTGGCTGGTTATATTTCAGGTGTCATTTATGAGTTTGGCGATCTGTCAGACGGTTATCAGCGCATTTCGCGCTGGCATGGCCCGGACCGGCCGGCCGAGGTTGAGTTTGTCCTGAATGAGACGTTACCGTCCAGCCAGAAAGCCCAGCCGAGCCAGATGATCGCCCTGCTGCAGCACCTGCTGGACGAAGCCGCTATCTCGCCCGCGACTATCGGCCTGGATCCGGAACGTCTCATGGTCCTGCGGCAAAAGGGCCTGCCGCAAGCGGCCGTCAATATGCTCGGTGAACGCCAGGCCAGTCTGCTTTACGCCAGCCCGCTCTTTACCAATGTCATTGTCTGGTATGGTGATATTGCCCGCATCCAGGCATATCCGGATCTGGAGAAACTGCTGGCCAGTCTTGGCTGGCCCACCGGTCCAGCCAGGCGATAACTGACGATACCGCAAGGGGGTTGTGCCGTGCCGTTTTATTTCCCGGAAAAACACCTGGCTGCCAGTTATGCAGCCGGCACCTCGCCCAGGCTGATCTCGGTCTTTCAGACTCTGGGTGAACCGCTCATGCTGCCCAGGGTCATGCATAAGCACGACGATTGCCTGGAGCTGGTCCTGATCCGTGAAGGTGGCGGTCAGTACACGATCGACGGTCGGACCTACCAGACAGGCAAAGGTGACATCCTGGTGTACAACGCCGGCACGATCCATGATGAATCGGTCAGCCTGCAGGAGTCAACCAAGGTCTACTATTGCTCAGCCAGTCATGTTTCCTTGAAGGGCCTGGAGCCCAATCACCTGATCGCCCGCGGCGCACCAGCCGTTATACACTCGGGTGACCAGCTCACAACGGTGGAAGCGCTATTCGCAGCCATGATCCAGCAAGTCGCGCTGAAAACCGCCGTAGCCGGGGAAATCGCCCAGCAGATCCTGGCCGCTTTGCTGCTGCTGGTTCACCAGCTGGGCCAGAAGCAGCTGCCGGCAATCCGCAAAAACGAATCTGAACTGGGCCAGAAAATCAAGGACTACCTGGACCGCGAATATCAGTCGGATCTGACCCTGGCGGGCATTGCCGAGGTTTTTCACATCAATCAGTATTACCTGGCCCATCTTTTCAAGGAATATACCGGGTATTCACCGCTGCAATACCTGATCCGGCGCCGCATCGGCGAAGCCCAGTCCATGCTGATCGATACGGACCTTTCGGTGCGGACGATCGCCACCGAGGTTGGCTTCAATCATCTCAATCACTTCCATCATTCCTTCATGAAAGTCGTCGGCATGGCACCGGGCCGCTATCGCCATTACTGGCATGATCCCGATTAGTCAAAAAAACAGACAGCGCCGGGCTGGCCGCTGTCTGTCTCTCTCACAAGGTGAAATAAATATAATTAGATATTTAAATATTGACAATCAATCTTTTGACAACCTGACCTGATCGCCAGATCTGCTTGCCGGATCGGTTATGTGATAGGCAGATCCATGACATCGGCCAGCAGGCCAAAGATCAACTGATGCCCGAGGACCGTCGGATGCGGATCCAGATAGATAAAATAATTCGGATCGCCCATCTTGGCAGCGACAATGGCGGTCGCGATATCAAAGCTCAAGACGGGAGCCGGTGTGCTGGCAAAGACCTGGCCGACCGGCACGACATCATAAGCCCTGGTGGCGGCACCCCTGCTGATCAGGGTATTCAGCGGCTTGATGTAGAAATCCATGAGGATTTTGACCGCATAGAAGGGATCAGACTGGCCGACCCGGATCGGATTGTAGATGGTGTTGATATAGATATCGGCTTTCGGGGCATAAGCCTTCAGCTTGGCGACAATTTTCGGGAAATCCTTGTAGAACTGGGCGACACCAAGGCTCAGGTTCTTCAACAGGGCTTTCGACTCGGCGGTCTTCGGATCAAGCAGCTTGCCGAAGGTGGCCTGGGGATTGGGATCCGCGTTGATCGCCGCACCCAGGGCTGCGAAGAATGGAATCGTACCGGGATTGTACGGATCATAGGGGTCGCCGGTCGGCTTGATGTTGTACAGGCCGGCGACGGCGATGATAACCGGGAAGAGCAGGTTATTAGCGCCGATATTGACGGTAATGATGTCTGCGCATTGGATGTCGGCTTTGTTGCCGGTGATCACGGGCAGGATGGTCGTCGAATTGAGGCCGGGCTGGCTCAGGTTCAGATAACAATGATCGCCGGCCGGGATACCGAAGTAATTGGCCAGCAGGTCATTGTAGCCCTGACCTTGCGGGGCACTCATGCCAAAGGCGATGGAATCGCCGAGAGCAACGATGTGAGGATGATCGTCCTGCGCCTGGACAGCGGCGGCCGGCAGGATGATCATGGAGATCAGCAGCACAATCATCAGGCCCAGTTTAAAACGTTTCAGGGTTTGCTTCATGTCAGAATCCTCCATTTATTACTTTTGTTTGCATAAAAGCGGCGGCATGGCGCCGGACCATGCCACAGGAAGAAACCAATACCCACCTCCCTCGCGTCGATATTTGAAACGGTTGCAGATAGAGCCATTATAACAGTTTTCCCTGAAAATATCCTATCGCTAAATTAAATAATTTAATAAATGGCTGACAGGTCAGCTATTTTTACCAGTCTGCTCCGGTGGGCCGCTTTCGGCTCAGGGGCCAGACGCGCTGCCAGAAGTATGCTAGCGGCGTCATATTGGCTTGCAGGCGCAGCTCCAGGTTCTGGCGCAAAGCGGCCAGCCGCGCCAGTTCGGCGGCCTGCGGGACAATGGCACCATAATGCAGGCGGACCACCGGCCAGAATACCGACGGTAAATCCAGGCCGTCAATCCGGATAAAGGTCTCAGCACGTGCGGCAAACTGGCTGAGGGTCTCCCCTTTTTCCGGCTGCAGATCCAGGCAGGCCAGCTGGCGCAGGCAATCACGAAAATAATAATGCAGACTCTTGCCCGGGTCAGGAATCAGGCGGTCGATATAGGCTGGCTGGAAGGTCTGGCGCTGACGATGCCAGACATAGGCCAGCAACAGGCGGCCGGCGACAACCAGCAAAATCAGGGCGACCAGGCCCAGCAGCCAGCCCAGGGCTGTTCCGTTCTTTGTCGGCCCGGTGGCTGGTGGCGTGACGGTCGGCCCTGGTCCGGGTGTGGGCTCTGCCGAAATGGCCGGGGTCGGCGACACACCCGGATTCTCGGCTTCACCAGCCGGGGTTGCATCAAATGTCAGCCAGCCGACACCCTGAAAATAGAGTTCAGCCCAGGCGTGGGCATTGCGGCCGCTGGCCTGATAGGTCCGAGCCGCCTGATTATAATCCAGGCTGAAACCTTCGACATAGCGCGCGGGAATGCCAAGGGTGCGGGCCATGACAGCCAGCGCCGTGGCATAATACACGCATGTTCCCCGACGGTCTGCCAGGAAATTGGCTACAAAATCCTGATCAGCGGGCGGCAGCGGTGGCTGCAGGGTATAGCGGCCCGTCTCGCGCAGATAGGATTCAAGACGCAAGGCCCTGGCAAATGGCGTACTGGCGTCCGCAGTCACGGTACGGGCCGTTTGGCCGACTACCGCTGGCAAGTTGTCCGGCAGCTGCAGATAATCAGCCTGTATCTGCGCCCATTGACGGTCATCCGTGCTAGCCAATTTCACTTCCTCGGCCAGCATGGCCTGGTCAAAACCGGTTTGCTGGCGGTCGAGCCAGCTGGTCGTCACCGTATACCGGAAAAGAGCCGGCGGGGTCTGCAGGGTAAACAGGTCGCCATCCAGTGTGAAATAGGGTGTATAACGCAGTCGATGCGGCAGGCTGATTTGTTGCACGGCACCTGCTGTAAATAATGTCGCCAGGGCTTGCTGATGGCTGATCTGCAGCTGCAGATTGTGGCGCCAGGCCAGGCGAAAGGCCTGGTTACCGCGTCCGGCCGGCATATTTTTGTTAAACACGGCATTCTGTTGCTCACGCCAGAGTGAGCTGTCCAGGCGATAGATCCGGTTCTGGCCGCGCAACCAGCTGTTTCCCGTATAAATGCGGCGCGTCAGGCCACGCAGCAGCACGGCCCGCTCGCTTTGCACCTGCAGCACCAGCAGCGGGCTCAAGCTGACCGGCCCGCCGAGGCGGTAGCCGGCATCGTTATAACCATAATAAATCAGGTTAAAAGCCGGGCTCGGCCGCCCAGGAGCGAAGCGATTGGCCCACAGATCCTGGACATCAGTCAGCCAATTGGCCAGTGGCGCCAGTCGCCAGTCCGTTGTCTGCCCGGGGACCAGCGCGGGGGCCAGCACCAGGCTGATGATGATAACCGGTAAAGCCAGCCATTGCATGGGCGCACGGGGCAAGACTGCATCATGTGGCCGATGACGGCGGATCGCACTGCTGAAAGCTCGTGGCAACTGCAGCAGAACCGCGGCCAGCAACAACAGAAAGCGCGGCAGCAGGACTGGTGGTCCGCTCAGGGCCACAGCCAGGCCACCTGCTGCCAGCAGCAGGTAAACGGGCAGGCGATCAACATGGCGGACCAGCCAGCGACTGACCAGGGCCAGCGGCAGCAAGAGAAAGGCGGTCAGGACTAGCTGGACTGGCGGGGCCGGGGCTGCCAGGGTCCAGAAGTCCTGATACCAGTCTAAGGTCCAATGCATAAACGTGGTCAGATCCGGCCAGCGCCTGACCAGGCGGGCAACCAGGATAGCCAGTCCCCCGATCGCGCCAAGGATGAGGAGCTTGCGGCCAATGTGCCGGCTGATCCAGGCAACAAAACCGCTCAGGGCAAGTCCCAGGCCAAACAGCTGCCATAAAGGCAGGTCAAAGGAACGCAGCTGCAGCAGCAGGGCGCCCAGCCCGCTGGTCAGCAGGGTGGCCTGCAGAAAATCAAGCAGTGATGCTGAAAACAGGCGATGCCAGCGAAGCAGGCTGTCAGGCTGCTGTTTCATGATGGTCCACCCGGCATGAAGCCGGTTGTACAAGCTGCTCCCCCCTGCTGGGCCAGAACAGTGGGAAAATCCTGACCGTAATGAAAGGACCAGACTGTAACCTGCAGGGCTTGCAGCTGTTTTTGCAGACGGTCATGGTTCTGGATAACGGCTGGTCCGGCCAGGGCGGGGTCCGGTGCGGCCAGGACCACGACGACCGGGCTGCCGCGGCGCCGGATCGCCGCCAATTGTGACACCAGGCTGATATCCAGGCTGGTCGACAGGACCAGCAGGGCCCGAGCAGTCACGATCCGGGAAGTCAGATCGTTCAGGGCAGCAGACAGGGCGCGTTTGTCTTGAATGGTCGACAGCGGCGTGGTTGCCAGCCAGCGATAATAGCGCTCGAAATCAGCCAGGCCGCGCTGGTCCGGCTCGGCCAGTGAAACATAGCCCCGGGCACCTTGCCCGGGCATCCGGATGTGCTGGTCCGGATGGCTGCGCGCCCATGGCACATCCGTCACTCCGGCTGCTATCATTTGCATAGGCTGGCGGTGGCGTAACAAATAATAAATCAGGGCGGCTGCGCTTTCGGCCAGGGCGTCCCCGGCCTGGCAGGCGGCTTCTCCACTCCACATCGACTGCCAGTCCAGGATCAGCCAGATCCGCGGTTCGGCAAGCTGTTCGAACTGGCGTGTCAGCAGTGTCTGCTGGCGCAGCGATACCTTCCAGTGAATCAGGCGCCGCGAATCACCGGGCCGATAAGCCCGGACACTGGAAAATGGCGCACTGTCATCAGCAGTTGCCGTCGCCTGGTGGGCAAAAGCCTTATGATCGGCGACTGGCAGCGGCAAGTATTCGAGCTTATGCAGCAGCGGATATACCACCAGCTCCGGCTGCCGGTAATATGGCAGCAGACGCAGGTCAAAGGGCAGCCGGATCAGGTTGAAAATATCAATCAGGTCCATGATGGTCATGCCGATCGCGTAGCGGCCGCGATAAGGACAGTCAAGAACCCGGTCCAGACTCAGATGGCTCCGGGCTGCCAGATTGAACTGCAGGATTTGCCGGGGTGGCCAGCCTGGCACGGCCAGGCGGATTTTCATCAGCGGATAGGGCAGCAACTGCTCATTGTGAACGGCCAGATGCAAATGTACCGGCTGGCCGCGTGTCGTCTGGCTGGCCGACAGTTCCTGGGTAAAAGCAAAGGAAAAGGCGGTCCACAGGTCCATCGTCAGGGCCGCCGCTGCCAGCAGGGCCTGAAGCAGGAACAGCACATAGAACAGCCGGTAACCACTGGCCAGGCCAGCCAATAGCCAGAAACCGGCCAGGCCATAATAAACAGGACGCCAGACAGACAAAAAACGGTCAGACCCTGCGACGGAAGTGTCGGATCTGGCCGTATCATTTGCCGGACTGGTTTTCTGGCTGCCGCGGTTATTCATATGACCGCCGGTACCAGAACATCGCGGATAATGCCATTGAGCAGCCGCTGGACTGCCTGGCTGTCCAGCGCCGCTTCCGGCCGCAGGACCAGCCTGTGGACCAGCACGGGCTGCAGCATCTGCTGGACATCATCAGGCAGGACAAAATCACGCCCCTGCAGACAGGCCCAGGCCCGGGCTGCCCGCAGCAGGGCAATGCTGCCGCGCGGGCTGATCCCCAGGGCTATCGCCTCATGATGGCGCGTTTTGTCGACCAGCAGGGCAATGTATTCCAGGACAGCGGCGCTGACATGGATGGAACGGCACTGATCTTGCAGGGCCATGATGGATTCGCGGCTGGCCACGGGCTGCAAGTCGCTGACCAGGGGTGGCTGCAGGTGCTGCTGCAAGATCTGGACAGCTTCCTGGTGCGTCGGATAACCCAGTGCCAGGCGCAGCAGGAAACGATCCAGCTGTGCCTCCGGCAAGGGGAAGGTACCGGCGTATTCAATCGGATTCTGGGTAGCCAGCACCATGAACGGCTGCGGCACCGGATAGGTCTGGCCTTCGACCGTGACCTGGTTTTCCTGCATGACCTCCAGCAGGCTGGACTGGGTCTTGGGGCTGCTGCGGTTGATTTCATCAGCCAGGATAACCTGGCTCATGATGGCACCGGGCTGGAAAGTCAGGGTCCCGCGCCGGATATCATAAAGATTGAAACCGGTGATATCGGACGGCAGCACATCCGGGGTGAACTGGATGCGCTGGAAACTCAGGTCCAGTGAGCGCGCAAATGCCTGGGCCAGCGTCGTCTTGCCAACTCCCGGTACATCTTCGATCAGAACATGTCCCTGACAGAGCAAAGCTGTCAGCAGCAGTTCGATTGCGGGCTCCTTGCCGACCAGGACCCGGCCGATATTCTGGGCAATGTCCTGTAACAAAGTCTGGGCGTTCATCACCGGACCTCTCAAAATTGTATTCTCGGATTTGCGTCTGCAAGCTTGCCGCGGCGAGTTGGTAGCTTCGTGCTTTTTGGAAATTGCTGGCCGCAGCCGGTCGGGTACTTTGCATTTATCGTTTTTTCGAAGCGGAGGCAGTTGTATCGGTGGTCGGCCTGGGTGTCGGTTTGCGGGTCGGCCTGGGGGTGGGCTTCTTGGTAGGAGTTGGTTTCACAGTAGGAGTCGGCTGAAGTGATGTTGTGGCGGCCGCTGTCGTCTGTACAGCTGTTGTGCTGCGGACTGTCGCGGACGATGTAACTGCGGCAGTCGTTTGCTGACTGTTTGCGGTTGACGGATCGGCGTTCGATGTCGTTGTCACGGTAGCCGGGCGTTTCTGATCCTGAGCCAGGACCACCTGACGGATCAAGAATGCACCGAGAACGACAATGACAAGAGCGGTGACCAGCCAGATCACCAGCATGCCGCTGCTGCCACGTCTGGCTTGTAGGGAGACTGGTCGATGATGAACATGAACTTTTTTTGCCAGGACAGATCTACGTTGCAAGAACAATAAAGCACCTTCTTTCACGATTGAGACTGCAGGATAACCGGATCAGCTGACCCCTCTATCTTAATTCAATCGTATCAGATTTACATTAGAGTCCTGTAAACTCTTGCTTTCAGCAGAGTCCGGCCCTGTTCTGGTTTAACCCTTCACATTAAAGTTCTGTTAACAAAATAGAGTCAATGCTCCTGGACCAGTTTTTTATTAACCTGCAAGACTAACGGGTAATGGATCCAGATATACGGGCGACGGATCCAAACTGACTGGTGATGGAACCAAGGGACAGTTCTCCCACCCTTGACAGCACCGATAACCATGGCTGCCCAGTCCGGGTCCCTTTCAGCGCAAGGCCTGCAGGCGGGCGACCACCGCAGCAATATCCGTACAGTCGGCCGGCGCAAACATCACCGCCTGATCAATAGCCTGGCGAACCTGGCCTGCGAGGATCTTGTCGCCGATGATAATGCTGCCCTTGAGCAAACCCTGGCGCAGATTGAACGCCAGGTAACCATCGGCGGTCTCTTCTTCCAGGAAGACATCACCCGGGGCGGCCGGATTAAATTCGCCAATACTGAACAGGTCCAGGCCAAGTACCTTGAGCACATTGGAACGGGGGATGCCACCGAAACGGGTCACCAGACCCAGCACGTTGCGGGCGGCAATTTTACCCTGATATTGGGCCGCCTGCCACAAGCCATAGAGCTGGCCGTTGTGTTCGACGACATCTCCGGCGGCAAAAATATCCGCATCTGAAGTCCGCAGCAGATCATCCACCACCAGGCCTTTATGAACGGTCAACCCACACGAGCGGGCCAGAGCCAGGTTGGGCCGGACACCGGCGGTGATCAGGACATAGCGGGCGGCCAGGATTTCGCCACCTTCCAGGCGGATCCCCTCACATTGTTCATGACCGACAATCGCTTCGATCCGCACCCCCTCACGCACGGCAATACCCAGATCCGCAACAAAATGGCGCAGACAGGCTGCGGCGTTGCGATTGAGCTGGGCCGGCATCAGGTAATCTGCAGCTTCGAGCAAGGTCACACTGGCACCACCCCGGGCCAGGGCCCCGGCAGTTTCAAGGCCCAGGATCCCGCCGCCGATACACAGCAGCGGTTCACCGGGCTGTACCTGGTCGAGAATGCGCCGGGCATCGTCGATGGTCCGGACTGTCAGCACGTTTGGCAGCTGACTGCCGGGGATGGGGGGAACGAAAGGCCCGGCACCGGTCGCCAGTACCAGTTTGTCATAGTTGCGCCGGCCACCATCTGCCAGCAAAACCTGGCGGGCAGTCCTGTCAATGCCAATCACAGCCTGGTCCAGAAGCAGCTCAATCCGCTGTTCTTCATACCAGGCAGCCGGATAAATCGGCAAGTGACTCTCGTTGATTTCCCGGGCCAGATAGCGGGTCAGATTGAGGCGATAATACGGCAGGTGGGGCTCAGTGCTGATCAGGGTAATCCGTACAGTCGGCGAATGCTGGCGCAATTCCTCCGCACAGGCCAGGCCGGCAATGCCACTGCCGATGATCAATACCTGAATATCCGGTGACGTCGCGGCAGCGACAATTTCCGGGGTCAGCTGGGCGTAGGGTTCAAACTGATCCGAACTGGCGGCACAGATGGGACATTTGCGCGGCGGTGCATCGCCAGTGTGGATGTAGCCGCAGATCAGGCAACGAAATTGCATGTTGTTTCTCCTTGTAGCATGATTTTTAGCAGCATTTTCTTCAGTCTTCAGCGATTATCTGCCCGGCCGACCCTTTTTGTCACCATGACGGCACTACCCAGGCCAAGCAGATCGGGATCCACGATCTGACCCGGGTGGACCGGCGCAGTCAGGCTGATTGATTGCAGCCGGGCCATTGCCGCCGGAATCTGGTCAAGGGGTATCGGCTGGGTCAGGCGCACACTGGCCAGTGGCAGCTGACCGCCGTGAACCTTCACAGACGTTGTCACAATCCGCCGCGGGTCACGCACCTCGCTTTCAACGAATCCGCGGCCGCGCGGGCAGCCGGCACCATCAAGCACGAGAATATCCGTGCCATCGAGGGTGACGTCTATATCACAGCCCAGCGGGCAGAGTATGCAGGTTAAAGTGCGCGAGGCAGTAGCCGGAGCAGGCGATTGCCTGGCGAAATCAGCCGGTGGGGCATGGGTTAAGCGCTGCACGGTCTCCAGGCTGACCTGCAACGGTTCACGGGAGACCAGCTCGCTGCTGCGCACCAGGATCTGGATCATTTCAGCCGGATTAGCCTTGCGCAAGGGCGCGCGCTTGACGATCTGCTCTCCCTGGCGGATCAGCAGCTGGCATTTTTTCAGGGGGCGGCGGGCCCGCAGGCAGAGGGTGAAATCGGCCGTGCCACTGACCGCCTGGGGTACGGTATAGCCAATGGCTGCCGCTGCCTCGATCTTGATCTGCGGCAGTGGCAAACGGGCCTGGTCCAGATAACGGCCCACCGCTGCTGCCAGCTTTTCGGCTTCCACGGACACATAGTCAACCACATCATGGACCTGCAGGACATTGCCGGCAGCGAAAATTCCGGAAACTGACGTCTGGTAAAACTCATCGACTAGCGGCCCGCGGGTCCGCGGATCAAGCACAATCCCGGCTTGCAGCGACAATTCGTTTTCAGGAATCAGGCCAACCGAGACAATCAGGGTATCACAGGCGATCCGGCGGCTGCTCCCCGGCAGCGGATTGCCCCCGTCATCGACCCGGCTGACCGTGACAGCTTCCAGACGGGCCTTGCCATGAATCTCAGTCACGGTATGACTTAAATACAACGGGATGTCATAATCACGCAAGCATTGCTCAATATTGCGCGGCAAACCGCTCGGATAGGGCAGTATTTCAAAGACAGCCAGGACCTGGGCTCCTTCCAGCGTCATCCGTCTGGCCATGATCAGGCCGATGTCCCCCGAGCCAAGGATCACCACCCGGCGACCGACCATGATGTTCTTGAGATTCAGATATGCCTGGGCTACCCCGGCGGTAAAGACACCAGCCGGCCGGCTGCCCGGAATCCGGATCGCTTCACGGGTCCGTTCCCGGCAACCCATGGCCAGTATGACTGCCCGGGCTTGCCAGATGTGCAGGCCCTGACGCGAGGCTGCGGTGACAGTGTGCCCGGCGATGTGATCAGCACCATTTCCGGCCGAGATTGACAAAACAGACGTGTCGGTCAGGCATTCGATCCCCAGCGACTGAGCCTCGTCAATAAAGCGCGTGGCATATTCAGGACCACTGAGTGATTGCCGATAGCGGAACAGACCAAAGCCGTCGTGGATACATTGGCGCAAAATACCGCCCGGTTCCTTTTCGCGTTCAATAATCAGGATATCGTGCCAGCCCAGGCGGTACAGGGCGATGGCCGCCGCCAGTCCGGCCGGGCCGCCGCCGATGATGATCACATCGCGTCCAGCCATCCCTTTATCCCTGGCCGCGTCAGCCAGCGGATCGGTGGATCCGTAATAGCAGCCTGCCCCTGAACCGGCCGCTCCATCGGCCGTTTCAGGTGAAACCGGGCTCTTGTATCCTGTTATCATGGCCGGACCCTCCCGACAAACATCTGTGACTGTTTGCCGGACAGCGTCACTGCCGCCGGTTCCAGACCTTTCTCAGCCATGATCATTTCCGTGATCCGGGTCTGGCAGTAACCACCCTGGCATCGCCCGGCCATAGCCCGCGTCCGCAGTTTGATACCCATCACCGTCGCCACACCCAGTGGATTGCGCAGGGCAGCCAGGATCTCGGCCCGGGTGACCGTCTCGCAGCGGCAGATTATTTCCCCATGATCAGGATCACAGGCAATCAGGGCCGCTTGCTCGTCCGGACTCATTTCATTAAACCAGCGGACCGCTGGTCGCCGGGGATCAAACTGCTCATTCTCAGCCAGGTCTTCCTGTTCCCTGATCATATTTACAACATGCCGGGCCAGGGGTCCGGCACTCGTCAGGCCCGGCGACTCGATGCCGATCAGGTGGATGGCCCGCGGATCAGACGGGCGCCGTTCGATGACAAAGTCCGCATATCCCCCCTGGACGGGGCCAGCCAGCTTGGGCCGGATACCGGCATAACTGCGGATGACCGCGTCAGCTGTCACATGGGGGAAAATCTGCCGGCCCTCAGCCAGCAGCATGTCCATGACGGGCTGCGTCGAAGCATAGTCATCCTTATCATCAATATACTCGGCACTCGGTCCAATCAGGATCGTGCCGTCGATGGTCGGCGTCAGATGGATGCCCAGACCGCCGGCCTGGGCGTTGGGTACCGGATAAGCCGGCATGTTCAGGTAAGGGCTGAGCTTTTTATCGAGAATAAAATACTGGCCGCGGCAGGGGTAAATGGTGTAATCGGTGATGCCGAGCATCCGGGCGATCGTATCGGCATAAAGGCCGGCGCAGTTGATCAGCCAGCGCGTGTGAAAAAGGCCCCGATTGGTTGCAATTTCGTAGGTGGGCGGCTTCTCGCCGTCTTGCCCGGAACGGCTGATGGCTGTGACCGTGTGATCCAGAAAATAGGCAACACCGTTGGCGTGAGCATTTTCTGCGAGGGCAATCGTATAGAGAAACGGATTCAGGATCCCGGTCAGCGGCGAGTACAGGGCAAAGCGGCCGTCGAGTGTCGGTGCCAGCTGGTGCAGGCGGTCTTCATCAATCATTTCAAGGCCGGGACAGCCGTTCCGGTCGCCTTGCGCTTTCAGGGCCTGGAGATTTGCCAGGTCTTCCGACGTGAAGCCGACCACGACCTTGCCGGTCCGCCGGAAGGGCACAGCCAGTTCAGCGGCGGTATCGGCAAAGGACAGGGATCCCTCAACACAGAATCGCGCCATGAGGGAGCCGGTTTTATTGTTGAAGCCGGCATGCAGTACCGCTGAATTGCGACCACTGGTTGCCGAACAGACATCAGGCTCTTTTTCAAACACGGCAACCCTGAGCTGGAAGCGTGACAATTCCCGGGCCAGGGCACTGCCAATGACCCCGCCGCCGATGATTGATACGTCAAAAAACCTGGTCATGCGTTTTTCTCACCTGTGTTCCGCCATGGCGCAAGATCGGATCGCAGTCTGTCATTCTGGCAAATCTGATTGCAGCCATTCTGTTTGGCAACGGCCAGCCTCGCCTCAGCCTGGCTGATGATTTCATCGATGGTCTGCTGCTCATAGGCAGCCAGGCCGCCGCTGATTGTCAGGGGCAGCGCCTTCGGGAAATGAGCACAGGCAATTTCGCCGCGGATTCGCTCGGCAACCTGCTGGCCTTGCTCGAAATCGCAATTGGCCAGACCGATGAGAAACTGATCGCCACCGAGGCGGGAAATGAAGTCATAATGCCGCGTGCAGCGCTGCAGAATCGCTGCAATCTGAGCCAGTACCAGGTCACCGGTCCCGCTGCCGTGCAGGCGATTGATCCGCTCGAAGCGGTCAATATCAAGAACGAGTATTGTCAGCGCCTGTCCGGCCTGCCGGGCCTGGATCATGGCCTGATTGAGCCGGCCGTACATCGCCTGGCGGTTCAGCAGGCCAGTCAGGCCATCGAGACTGCTCAGGCGGGCCATGCGACTCTGCTGTTCGCTGCAGGCCAGCAGCGCCTGTTTCTGGGCCGTTATGTCAAAGACAATCCCGGTCAGGACCTGCGGGCTGCCATCGGCAGCCCGGACGGAGACAAATGCCCGGTTGTGATGCCAGTGCCAGCTGCCATCCCTGGCCTGCAGGCGGTATTCCGCTTCAAAGACACCCGTTTCAGACCGCAGCAGGCCCTGCATCCGGGTATTCACCGGTTCCAGGTCATCAGGATGAATCCGGGCGGTAAAGAAGGCAAACGTGACAGCGTCATCCATGCTGGCGATATCAAACCCAAGGGCCGCAAATTTGCGCGGGCTACAGACCAGCCGGTCGGTCTGCAGATACCAGTACCAGCGGCCCAGGTTGCCGGCCCAGGATTTATTCCAGAATCTGGTATCATCAGGATCCTGATTCATGGCTGTAACCAGGGCCTCCAGCTCGGCATTCTTGGCGATCAGCTGGTCACGGGTCCATTCGCGTTCTATTTCCATACCCAATACCTCAGATACTTGTCCTGCATCATGTGTTCGCCTGTTCATGGTCAGATGACCCTGTTGTATACCGCATGAGCGTTGTCATGCCTGGGTGTACAGATGTGCGCAAGTGTATTATACGCCCGCTTCGTTCATGACGGTCCTGGCTGGGGGGCCCGGCCCGTCAGCCGGCAGGCGGCTCAGTGGGCGTGGTCTGCGTGGTGGCCGGTTCAGTTGTGGTTTCGCTGGGCCGGGTTGTTTCGCTGGGTTGAGTGGTTTCGGTTGTCGTTTCGGTCGGCTTTTGTGTGGTTGTCGGCCGGGGTGTCGGCCGGGGTGTGGGGGTCGCTTTTTTCGTCGTCGCTTTCGTTGTTTTTTTCGTTGTAGGCTGGCTTGTCGGCTCACTGCTGGCAGACGACGCGGATGTTGGGCTGGTCTCCCCGGTCTGGGTCATGTTGCCGGACGTTTCCGTACCGGTAGCCGAGGTGACAAGCGGCGCGGATGTGCCAGACGTTGATGGCAGCGTGGATGGGATCTCCTCCGGCGGATTCTGGGCGCAGGAATAAAAAACAAACAGGGCGATAGCGACCAGCAGGATGATGACCAGAATCATATTTAAAGCCGTCAGCCACGGATTATGACTGCGCCGGCTGGAACGCGATGTACCAATATAGGAGCTTGGAGGGCGCTTGACTGTACTCATGTTTTCCTCACCTGTCAGTATTGAAGCAGCTCAGGGCTGTCATGTTTTTCATTGGCTTTTATCTGTAAGCGGTCCGTGGCAATCCGCGCCGGATAGCTGACCTGAACGGTGGCACGGACTTGACGGGATCTGTCATGCTCGTAGTTAAGCATTTAATAATCAAAATGAAAAACCGATCGGTTGACCCGGTCCTGATCGCTGGCCAGGTTGGTCAGATCAGGCAAAATGATCATGATCCACCAAAGGGCGTAATTAGAAACATTGTACTTTGCATAAGATATGAATGTCAATTATGTGCCAGTTGTAGTCTTTCATGTTTTTTCTGCCGGTCATTATCAGTGCCGGGAAAAAAGAAAAAGCCCTGAAACTTCAGCAGCTTCAGAGCTTATCTGGCAGGGGAGACGCGATTCGAACACGCAACCGACGGTTTTGGAGACCGTTGCTCTACCGTTGAGCCACTCCCCTAAGTCGCGTAATGATGATATCATTGCCGTCCAGCGATGTCAATCACTTTTCTGACTCGTTTGCAGGATGAAAAAGATGACTCCTGGACGAACCATTCCGGATGGCAGTACCTGATCCGGTAAGGGGAACGGGGGCCGTAACAGCCCTCCGCTCGCCCCCGGCCATGACCGGAAGAGAGCGAAGGCTGCCGGCTGATTCTCAACAAACAATGACCGCAGTCTCGCATGCCTGGTTTCGCATGCAAAGGTTCCGGATCAGATTCCGACCCAGGCTGCGCCGTTGTCGGCCGATTCCACACAGGCATTGACCCATTTGACCCCGAGGTAACCGGCGTGAACATCCGGATACCAGAATCCCTCGTCGCCGACCTTGCCACCTTTTTTCGCCAGGTCAATGGCGATGCCAAAGCGCAGGTAGAGATTGGACCAGGATTCAAACAATCCCTCCGGATGGCCACCGCCAATGCGGTCGTCAGCCAGGGCACTGGGATACAGGTAGCCCATGCCGCGCTCGATAATCTGGGCCGGCTGGCCCTGGATCTCATAGCGCAGCTGGTTGGGCTGCTCATCCCACCATTCGATGCTGGCTTTGGAACCGATGATCCGGACCTTTTGGCCATGCATGGAGCCGGCGTTGATGCTGCTGGCCCACATGGTGCCGACTGCTCCGTTTTCATACTGCATCAGGACAGTGGCGTTGTCCTCGAGCGGAGCGCGGCTCTTGACAAAGCTCTGGCGGGAGCAGAGCAGTTTAGTCATTTTCAAGTCAGGCGCCATGATTTCGGCCAGGAAAAGCGGGTGGGTGGCCAGGTCGCCCAGCACGAATGACGGCCCGGCGAATCTGGGATCGACGCGCCATTTCTGGGCGTCACTGTTGGCCTCGATCGCACCGGCGTTGAACCCATGGGCAAACTGCATATCGACCACGCGGATTTCGCCCAGGTCGCCATGGGCGATCATCTGCCGGCCCTGTTCGATCACCTGATGACCGGCATAGCCGTAGGTGACACCGACGACCAGGTTTTTGGCCACGGACAGGTCAACCAGTTCTTTGGCTTCTTCGGTCCGGAAGCACAGGGGCTTCTCAACCACGACGTGCAAGCCGGCGTTCAGGGCTGCCCTGGCGATTTCAAAATGTGTGCTGTTTGGCGTGGCAATCGACACGACCTCGATGCCGTCGGCACGTTTGGCTTCTTCGGCAAACAGGGTCTTGTAGTCCGGGTAGCAGCGGCTGGGATCAAGGCCGAGATGGACGCCAAAGTCAACGCAGCGTTCAGGATTGATATCGAAGGCCCCGGCTACCAGTTCAAATGAGCGGTCACGCAGCGCGGCCGAGCGATGGATATAACCAATATTGCTGCCGCGGCCGCCACCGACCATGGCCCAGCGCAAGGGACGTTCATATTTCATTTCACCATTTTGCATAATCATTTCTCCTTTAATATCCGACGCTCTTGAGATACTGGAAGCTGCGGGTGACGTCGCGCAGGCTGGTATCGGCATGACGGGGATCACGTTCCTGTTCAACCGTGACCCAGCCGGTGTAACCAATTTCCCGCAGGGCTTTGTTGATGCCGGCATAGTCAATAACGCCGCTGCCGATCGGGCACATGACACCTTTGGCACAGGCTTCAAAGAAATCAATCTCGATTTTCATCATTTCATCGTAGATTTCCTTGTTGACATCCTTGAAATGAATGTAGTCGATCCGGTCAATATACTTGCGGATCCAGGTTTCCGGATCCATGCGGGCATAATAGAGATGGCCGGTATCAAAAACGAAGCCGGACAGCGAGGACGGCACATCAGCAAGGACCTGCTCGATTTCGTCGGCAAACTCGATGTAGCCGCCGGCGTGGGGATGCAGGACCGGACGGACACCGTATTCCTGCCAGGCAATCTCGGCGATCATGCGGATGTTGGCCAGCATATCCTGGTAGCGTTCCGGAGCAAGTCGCGGCGCGGTGTCCGGGTGACCGGCGGTACAGGCCCGCTCGGCATGGAAATAATCCATGTAGGTCAGATAAGGTGTGGCATAGCGCTGGTCCGCTTCTTTCGCATCACGCGGCAGCCTGGTGATGAAGCTGCAGATATCATGGGTCTGCTTGCGCAGGCTTTCACGATTCGTGACGCTGACCAGGTCATCAAAAATTGTGCCAACAATGATCGTCAGGTCGTTCTTGGCCAGTTCAGCCTGCACGACTTCGACATCAAGCGGGATATAGCCGTAGGGGCCCAGTTCAATACCTTTGAATCCGGAAAGGTGAGCTTCCAGAAGGACCTTCTTCCAGCTCGGCAAATAGGGATTTTGGGGATCGTCGACGCCCCAGCAGCTGGGCGCACAGGCAATGCGAATGCTCATATAACTTCCTCCTGGATCCTTCATCTGGCGTTGCCAGATCGTTCAACCTGTTTATATTTTAGATCAGAAACGTCCGCTGGCCATCAACAATCTTGTTCAGTTTATCCGCACCGGGGGATGTCAAAGTCCTGCAGCAAGCCTGTTTCCGGCGTTCAGCTTGATCAAGTGGCAAGGGTATTCCATCAATCTTGCTATCGCGCTTTTTGCCCTGATAAACCTGCAGATATCAATCCAATTCATCTGATCCCAAGGTGAGTCCAATGCCGCTTTCCGGCTAACAATCAACCATTGATCACACCTCTTTCACAGACCGGCATTATACTGACGATAATCAGAAGTCAAATATCAGAAGCTGACAGGGAACAGACAAGACCTGGCCGGGGCCAGCAGAACCGGAGCCGTCCAATAACTGATTAGCGGCGACTGGATGAACCGATTACTGAAGTGCCGATGAAACAGATAAAATAATAGAGAGGCTGATGCTCAATATGAAAAAAACACTGCGCAAACCTTTTAGCTGGATGGTCCTCTTCACGCTCATATTGTCCTTGAGTTCAACATATGTCTTATTGGATGCGTTTGTCATCCCGCGCACCTTGACCCCCGTGGTCGCCAGTTCACCGGCAACAAGCGTGACGGCCGGCGTGGCAACCGGCGCGAGCGAGGCCATCATCGATCCTGGGGCCACGGGCGTGGCGACAGGCGCTGACAGCCCGACTACCAGCAGTGGCACATCAACCGGAACAACCAGTCAGGCAGCCGCGATCACCGCCAATTCCTACAGCGATGAAAACATCCGGATCACGATAGAAACAGTACGGCTTTATAATACAAACGTCTACATCGCCGATATCGAGGTCTCCAGTGTGGAATACCTGAAAACGGCATTTGCCAATGGAGCTTACGGCCGCAATATCAAAGAAACCACCTCGGAAATGGCAGAAAGCAATCAGGCAATCTTTGCCATCAACGGCGACTACTACGGGTTTCGCGACTACGGATATGTCCTGCGCAACGGAACCTTGTATCGCGAAACGGGTGCCAGTGGCCGTGAAGACCTGGTGATCAAAAGCGACGGTAATTTCAGCATCATCAATGAGAGCCAGACCTCAGCCGAATCACTGCTCGCTGCCAATGCCTGGCAAGTCCTGTCCTTTGGCCCGGCCCTGATCAGTGACGGCCAGGTCACCGTCACGGCCAACAGTGAAGTCGGCCAGTCGATGCAGAGCAACCCGCGCACTGCCATCGGCATGATCTCGCCGCTCCATTATATGGTTGTCGTGTCAGATGGCCGGACCAGCGACAATGCCGGCTTATCCTTGCTTGAGCTGGCCCGGATCATGGCTGACCAGGGCTGTACAGTTGCCTACAACCTGGACGGTGGCGGTTCATCAACCATGTGGTTCAACGGCCAGGTCATCAATAATCCCACCAGTGGCCGCAGCAGCAGCGAAAGAAGCGTCAGCGATATCGTCTACTTCGGCTATTGAAATGAAAATCGACCCCAGGCAGCGCCTGATACCCGGCCGGCAGCAGCGGTCGCATGAGCGGTGACAGATACCCGGCCGGCAGCAGCAACTGTGTTCAGCACCTGAATGCTGCAGGCAGGATCAGAATATAAGAATGAGAGGATTATATACATGTTCACGATGTTGGCTGGTCGTTACCGGCAGAATCGGTCAGTACGCAAAACAGTTCTATTTTACCTGGCTGTGACGATCGGCTGTGTGGTTTTCGACCGGATTTATGCCATTTTTGGCCACGGTGTGTATTCAGCCGCGATGTCCCTGATGTTTCTCTATCCTTTGCTGGGTGGTGTGCTGCCCTTCCTGCTGCAAGGACTGCTGCTGCCACAGGCTGACCAGGCCAGGCTATACCGCTTCAGTGCCAATGCCTATCATTCGGGGATCGCCACACTGACAATCGGCAGCCTGCTTAAGGGCATCCTGGAAATTGCCGGCACAGCCTCCCCTTATCTGATCGGCTATTCCGTAACCGGCTGGTCACTGCTCGCAATCGGTCTGTCTGCCTGTCTGGCCAGCCTGGTCGTCAACCATTCCCGCAGATCCTGGACCGACTCGCGCAACCCGTAACCAGCATCGGACAAAGCCTGGTCTGACCCGCATCATCAGGATAACGATGCTAAAAAGCCGGTGCAGGCAACCAACGAATGGTTTATCCTGCACCGGTCTTGCGAGTTTTATATGAGCAGTTATGTCAGAAATACACGTCAGTAGCGGGTATCCTCGAAGCCGCAGAAGGCATCGACCGGGCTGACGCCGGTAAAGGCGGAACGGCCGACCAGCTTGTCAACGAGAGCCTGGAGCGTGAAATCCTTGTCATCATAGGTGTTGATATAGGTCAGCACCTGCGGGACATCGGCCAGATGGAACGGGCACTGGACGGAGACAAAAATCGTCGGGATTTCATAGACATAGAACGGGATATCCGGCGTTCCCTTGCTGACCGGCCACTGGATGCGCTGGTCGGTATTGGGATTGACACTGGCCAGGTTGATGATCAGGTCATAGGCGCTGACCAGCTGCGAGATCGGCCGTTTCTGGGCGTAGACATTGGCCAGGCCTTTTCTCATCTCGTCTTCAGGCAGCTTCATGATCTTCTCGATCGGCGATTCCCAGATCTCGACGGCGAAGCCTTCCTTCTCAAGCAGTTCTTTCATCCGCGGGATGTAATTCTTGCCACCGCCGATCATCTTGCCAAAACCGCCTTCAAAGCCCTTGACGTCTACCAGCAGGACGCGCTTCTGCCTGTCTGGCGAGAGCGGGAAAATATCCTGCTTGTTCTTGACGAGCGTGATGGCCTTATCAGCTATTTCGAGGGCAACCGCCTTGTTTTCCGGCAGGCCGATACGGGCCATTGCGGCTGTCTTCTCCGGCAGGATCTCGGTCTTGGCCTTTTTGTGCAGGCCAAGGGCAGCCTTGGTGCCCAAGATGCGGGTGAGGGCTTCTTCGAGGCGCTCATCAGTAATGATGCCATTCTTGTAACCGTCGATCATCCACTGGAAGTCCTCATCCGGGTCATTGAAGAACAGGAACAGGTCACTGCCGGCGGCAATCGCGGTCGGCAGCATCTGGCTGCGTTTCATAGCCGAGGTCATGGCGACCATGTGGCTGGCATCAGTCACGACCAGGCCGTTGAAGCCCAGTTTGCCGCGCAGCAGGTCGGTCAGCAGGTATTTATTCAGGGTCGCCGGCAGGATCGCTTCCTGGGTCGTGGCGTCGGGCTTGAAATAGCGGACATAACTGGGCAAGGACAGGTGGCCGGCCATGATTGAAGGCAAGCCAGCTTCGAAAAGACCGGCGTAGACCTTGCCGAAGGTTGCGTCCCATTCTTCACAGGTTTGCGGATTGGTGCTGAATGACAGATGCTGGTCGCGCTCGTCGATGCCATCACCGGGGAAATGCTTGGCCGCCGGGGCGATGCCACTTTCCATGATACCCTTCATGTAGGCCAGGGCCAGCTCAAGGGTCTGGTCCGGATCCGCACTGAAAGTACGGTTGGCGATGATCGGATTGCGCCAGTTCTGGACCAGGTCGATAACCGGGGCAAAGCTCCAGTTGCAGCCGATAGCCGCTGCTTCCACGCCGCAGATCCGGCCCAGCTCATAAGCATACCGGGGGTCAGCCGTGGCTGCAACCTTGATGCCGTATCCGACGAAAGTTCCGTCAACACAGGCGCCATTGCCACCGCTTTCGGTATTGGCCGCAATCAGCAGCGGAATCTTGCTGTTCTCCTGGAGGATCTTGTTCTGTTCATAGACGGCTTCGGCTGTGCCGGGATTGTAACGGACACCACCGATGTGGTAGTTGTCCAGGACTCCGGTCAGGTAATCCTTGTCGCGGCTTGCGCCCATATTGACGAAAAGCTGGCCGATTTTCTCTTCCAGGGTCATGCTGGCAATGGTTTCCCGGACCCAGTTAATGCCTTCTGCATCCAGATTGTAGGGCTTTGCTTTTAAATCTACCATTTCGAAAGTGCCTCCTTGTACCGCTGCTGAATTGGCGCAGGTGTAAATGCCATAGTCTGACAGCCCATTTTGGACCATCTGTCATAAATTAATCATAACCAAATGGCCTGCTGCAGACAATGGCATAAACTGGGCACTTAGTGGCAAAAATTGCCGTCAGCCAGAGAATATTGCCGATAATTACACCGATATTGGAGCTGATGACCATTGTATATCCTGTTTTTTTACCATACAACCGATTTGGGATAATCCAGGCAATCCGACCCGGCCTGCGGTACAGCTGTCAGCGCATCGTTTCCCGGTATGCCTGGTCAGCCTGGTAGGAGCTGCGGACCAGCGGGCCGGAAGCTACATGGCGAAATCCCAGGGCCTCAGCCTGTTCCCGATATCGGGCAAACTGATCGGGATGAATATAAGCTACAACCGGATGATGGTGCCGGGATGGTGCCAGATATTGGCCGATTGTCAGCAGATCACAGCCAGCTGCCCGCAAATCCTGCAAGACCGCCAGTACTTCTTCTTCTGTTTCGCCCAGGCCAACCATGATGCCGGACTTGGTCAGTATGCCCGGATTGCCCTGGCGAACCCGGGCCAGCAGTTCCAGCGAGCGCTGATATTGTGCCGTCGGCCGTACTTCAGCATACAGGCGCGGTACAGTTTCGACATTATGATTGATGATTTCCGGACGCGCTGCAATAATCCGGGCCAAAGCTGACCAGTTACCCTGCAGGTCGGGAATCAGGACTTCGATGACTGGTACAGGCCCGGGCGAGATGGCACGGATTGCCGAAATGACAGCAACAAACTGGCCAGCGCCACCGTCTGGCAGGTCATCTCGCGTTACCGAAGTAATCACGACGTGACGCAAGCCCAGCTGGCTGACGGCCCTTGCCAGATTAGCCGGCTCATCCGGATCGGGCGGCAGCGGGCAACCTTTGCCAACGGCGCAAAATGTACAGCGCCGGGTACATTGATTGCCAAGGATCATGAACGTCGCGGTCTTATGCCCGAAGCACTCCCCGCTGTTGGGACAGTTGGCCTCCTCACAGACCGTGTGCAGGCCCAGGCTGCGGATCAGGCGGATAACTGACTCATTGGTGGAGCCCTGATTAGCTGGAACCTTGAACCAGGCAGGCTTGGCCAGGCGTTTCGGCCTGGCAGATGCAGACGGCCCCGGTTGACCGCCAGCCCCCTCGCCTGCAGCTGAATCAACTGGCACGGTGGATTCAGGATGACTGGCCGGATCAGCTGAGGCGGCTGGTGAATGAACGGACGGTCCGGTGTTTACGACGGAGGCTGACTGGACAGATTGCCCGGCATTTGGTTCCCCTGGTGCTTCGGATTGAATCGCGGCTGATTGATTCATCGCTGATTGAGCAGGCATTGTCATTTCCTTTCAAATAATCATGCTGGTATACGCAGTTCTAACTGGTCGCAGTTGTCCATGTGACGGCGATTGACGCGGTCGCCTGTGTGCAGGAGCTTGCGGCGGGCCTGGTCTCTTTGGTCCGTGCCAAGGTGATGATGGCTGACGCGGTTTTGCCGGGTATGGCAAATGCTTGCATGGGGCTTGCCAGCCGGCAGCCGGGTGCCGCCGGGATGTCTATCCTCTGATTTCAGTAAGCTTACTTTCCTGGGCCAGCAGATCGGCCAGTTCACAGGCGACAGGAACCTTGACGAAGGCCTCGGCCAGATATTGACCGGCCAGCTGGTTGGCTGCGGCGAAGTCGATGGGACCATCAACCAGTTCTGCGACTGAAGTAACACCCATCGACAGGCCGCACGGATTGATCCAGTCAAAATGCTGCAAATTGGTATTCACGTTCAAGGCGAAGCCATGCATGGTTACCCATTTTTTAACGGCGACGCCAATCGCCACAATCTTCCGGTCACCGACCCAGACGCCGGTGTACTTGTCGGTCCGCTGGCTCGCTACAATACCAAATTCATTGAGCAGCAAACGGATCAGGGCACTTTCCAGGGTCGTGACGAATTCCCGGATACTGCCGGGAAAAGGTTCCAGCCGCATAATCGGATAGCCGACGATCTGGCCCGGACCGTGATAGGTCACGTCACCCCCGCGATTGACCGGGATAATCTCGACACCTTCAGCCTGCAGCTGGTCGGCCGGCAGGTAAATATTGCTCATCTTGCCGCGCAGGCCCAATGTTAAAACCGGCAGATGCTCAACGAGCAGCAGGGTATCATCAATCAGGTCGGCCTGGCGCAAGATCAGCAGCCGCTGCTGGATATCGAGGGCCGGGCGATATGCCAGTCGTCCGAGGTTGCATATTTGCATCGTCTGCTTCATTTCATCTCCAGTTCCAGATAGCTAGTTGTGCTTGCGGTCGCCACCATTCAAATCACCAAAAACAGGTATCAAGGTCAGGCTTGTTTTCATCACGGCCGGCATTTCGCTTAATGGTGCGATCGAATCGCCGCGGCGTGGCTCGACGATGACTTCCTTCAGCAGCCGCCGCTGCAGCGGACCAGTATCTGGAACAGTCCCGGCCAGGCGATCTTCGAGCAGGCTGTCATGGACAGAAAAGGAAAACAGGTTATCACTGTGAATCAGCAAGCCAAAACCGGTTGAATCTTGCAAGGTCAGCCATCGCGTGTCGGCCCGGGCTGCATGTATACCACGTTCTGGCCAATCGGCATCGAGTTCGGAGTAATAACGCTGAAAAAGCCCGGTGCGGGCCGTGATCTGCTGGCCAGGCCAGCTCGGGCCTGGTCCGCGACCAAACCAGCTGATCTTTTCATAGGTTGGTTTCAGGTCAAAACGCAGGCCCAGCCGCGGAACCAGCGGCAAGTGGCTGCGGATGGCTGCCAGCGACACAAACAGGGTCAGGTGACCAGCAGCATTGATTTCATATCGGGTAACGCTGCGCAGGACGGCGATCTGCCCGGGAGCAGCCAGATCCGCGCGGAATTCGATCACAGCCGCGTGACCGTCACAGTCTGATTCACACGAACGGACCTGGCGCTGCAACCGGTCATAACCAGCCAGCTGCCAGGCTTTTATGGACGCCAGATCCCCCGCTTCAATCTGGCGCCACAGGCAAACCCGCGGACCAGGCGAATCAGCCGGATTGGCTGGCTCTGCTGACCATTCCGATCGCAGCAGCCCGTTGTCTGGCAAGTCAATGACAGGCCGGGTCAGATAATTGCGGGATGTCAGGATCTCCCGGTCACCAGCCCGCCAGCTGTCCAGGGTGCCCGTAATCTGATTGAACAGCATCCAGAAGCGATGCCCGGACAAGACCAGGAGATGGCGGTCACGTTCCAGACGCAGGCGGCTGCGGCCGGGATGATTCACACCAGCCAGGCTGGCTTCAAGCGGCAAAGCCAGCGGACGCTGGGTTCCGATATTGAATTCCTGGAAAAAAAGCTCCGTGGCGGCGGGAGCCCAGAGCGTCGGCTGGTTTTGCACGACGGTCAGGCAAATGGTATAGTCGTGGCCACCGCTCAAATCGAGCGGACCAAAGTTGAGCATCATTGTCTCCTGGGAACCCGGCGCGACTGCCGGCAAGGGCTGCTCACTGCTCAGGCAGATATTGCCGTCACGCAGCAATTCCCAGCGCAAATGGAATGGCTCCAGGGATAAAAATTGCTGCCGGTTGATGATACGGAAATGACCGAGGGCAGCATTGATCGCCTGGATATCCAGTGGACGGGCTGCCTGGCGCAGAACCAGCAATTGGGAATTCGCGTGCCGGTCGACATCAACGAGGCCCAGGGCCCGGCTGGGCCAGCCCGCCGGCTGGCCTGCATCAGATAGAACGGGTGTTGCTGCCTTCGTGGCAGACAGCCCCACATAAAGGGCCAGGTCACTCCATTCACCAAAACAAGCCCCCGCCAGCCAGGGCTGGCGATAGATCTGGCCGAGCACTGGACCGGGATCAGCTTGTCCGATGCTGACAACCGAGCGCCAGTCTGAAAGAAAGACCGGACCACCGCCAGCCGGTGCCGTCAGCCAATCAGCGGCCCGGTCCGGGCCATCGACCCGGTCCGCCCGTTCAGCCAGTTCGTACGGATATGGCAATACATGTATATCATGGATATCTGGCTGGACCCGGCTGGCGGCCTGCACCCCGCTGCTTCTGCCGGCCGGATCAAACTGGGCGGATCCGGCAGGCACAGTCGCCTGAGCCACGGGCGATGCAACTGGCCGGGTTGCCGCTGCTGCCTTCGGAGCAGGAACAGGACGGTTCTGCTGCCCGGTACGGGCTGGTTTTTTGTCACTAGCCGGATCGAGGCCCGGTATTGATCCCTGATAGCTGCAGATCCGAGCCTGATAGATCGGACGGGTCTGATCCAGGCTGCGGATCCTGCGAATCATCGTCTGATAATCAGCCGGCTGTAAAATCATGTCAAATTCGGCCAGTGAGCCATCCGTGACACTGCGACCCAGCGACCAGGCAATTACGCAGGGTTGTGACCGGTCTCGCAGGACCAGGCGCTCGATCCGGTCACGCAGGCTGTCTGACCAATCTGTTTCGCCGGTGCCCGGTGACGGTGAAGCTACCAGGTTCTGGCCAAGATGAAACGGATCCGGGATATGCGCAATAGCCTGGCCCTGGCTGGGCACCCCGGCCAGGGTGACAGCCTGATCGGCAATTACATACAGGCCAAAAATATTGCACAGCTCCAGCCAGATCGGGTCCGGCGGATCACCAATCAGGCGCACCGTATTGATATGATTCAGCTTCATTTGCCGGATATCAGCCAGCATGGTTTCAATAGGCACGGTCGGACCAAAGTCAGCCTGCCATTCCCGACGTTGTACGGCAATCAGCTTGAGTGGTTTTTCATTGAGACAAAGCACACCCTGCTGCCAGGACAGGATACGGAAACCGACACTTTGCTGGACGCAGCCGATCTCCTGGCCGCTGCGGTCGAGCATGGTGACGAACAAGTCATACAGATGCGGGGCCTCGGCATGCCAGGGAACAATGTCTGTACAGTGCAGGACCGTTGTGACCTGCCCCATGGCCTGGACCGGTCCATCAAAACGCTCTTTATCCGCAGGTTTAAGTGGTACCAGGCTCTCAGTCTGGGTTATCAGTTCATCATCCTGCCATAAGGATATCCGCAGGTTTGGTGTCTCCATCGATATCCGATAGGATAGCAGCTGGACCTGGACTCGGAGCTGCCAGCGGCCGCTGGCGACGCCATCAACCGGCTGCATGGTGTGGCTGACGTCAAAAATGGACAGTGTGGGAATTGCTTCCAGATATACATCGCGTAATATGCCATGCAGCAGGAAGTCGTCACAATATTCCAGATAGCTGCCATCGCACCAGCTATAGACAATGATAAACAACTCGTTATCACCGTCGTGCAAATAGGGTGTAATGTCAAATTCGGCTGGCAGGCCGCTGCCCTGGGAATAGCCGGCGGGCTTGCTGTTGACAAAAATATGCAGGGCGGCCCGCACGCCGGTCAACACCAGGCGTTTGCGGACCTTGCTCCAGGCCAGGGGCAAGGTCAGCCGGCGCCGGTAAACACCAACCGGTGCCTGGGCTGGCACATAAGGTGGACAGACCGGGAAAGGATAGGCCGGACCTGCGACCTGCGGGACGGCAAATCCCTGAAGCTGCCAGGCTCCGGGCACGTTGACTGGCGCAAAGCCGGAACGAAATGACAGGATATTTTCCGGCATGTCCAGGATACTGTCATAAAGCTTGAAATCCCACTCCCCGTTGAGCATGATTACCGACGGCGACAGATAGCGACGATTATTGCTCAGGGCAGCCTGACAGGAATATTGGTCAGGAAACTGAATCAGATAGGCATGCGGCGGCAAACGCTGCAGGGCCAGCGTCTGCAAGCCATTCCAGTCAGGCGGCTCGCCCCGTCCCGGGAAAAGTTGGACCGGCATCTGAACCTCCAAGAAGCACTGCCAGTGCGGACTTGCGCCAGCAGCGAAGTTTTGCGTCAGCAGCGCGTACTTGCGTTATTGCGGGAAAGTCCCGCCTCACCAGCACGGCTGCTGATATAAAATTATAATCGAGCCGTAACGTTGGTGCAATCCAGTTATCACAATCCTGTCATCGCAGAGTCCGTTAAAGAGCTGGCAGGGCAGTGACGGGAAACCTGGAAACAGCACATGACGGTCAATCTATACGATTATTCAAGGCCGTATTGTTCACGCACCCCGGTTCTGATTGCCTCGAAATTTCGCACCCCGGGCTGGTTTTCAACATGGGCGCCAATATGCTTTTCCATCCAGACTATATGGTACCAGCGGTTGAATTTGTAGCCGCACAGGTGGAATTTTCCAACATGCCGGAAACCCAGTTTTTCATGAAAGGCAACGCTATCCCTGGTCAGATAATCATCATCTACCTCCGGATAGGCAATACAGGCGTTCATGTTCAGGACTCCCTGCATTTTCAGGATATTCGTCAGTGCTTCGTAAAGCTGACTGCCGATTCCCCGCCGTTTCTGGCCTGTTTGCAAATAGATGGTGGTTTCAACAGCCCAATCATAGGCTGCCCTTTCTTTGAATGCATCCGCATAGGCATAGCCTACGATTTCATCTCCAACCAGTGCAACCAGAAATGGATACTTTTTTTGCACATGCCGGATTCGTTCGGCCATTTGCCCTTCTGAAGGAACATCGTATTCAAAGGTAATTGCTGTATTGATGACGTAGGGTGCATAAATGGACAAAATCGCTGCCGCATCCCGGGGCGTGGCTATCCGTATCAGTATTGGCCTGTGCATCAATCATGAACCTCTCAATTCTCGATTGCATTTTATTGCCATTGCATCTGCCGCATGGTCATCAATCCGGCTGACACATTTTACAATTTCTTTCTGCGCCATAGGGGTACCATCGAATAGCATGATCGGTCTTGTCTGCCAATCGCCCATTACACAGTCGGATGTTTCAAAACACGCGGCCCGGATGCCGTATCTTGCAATATCACTCAGATACCAAAGAATTACAAAAGAATTACAAAAGAATAACTGAAAAATAAAAAAGAAGCTGATTCTGGTTGGAATCAGCTTCCCTGAAAAACAATGGTCGGAGTGACACGACTTGAACGTGCGACCTCTTGCACCCCAAGCAAGCACTCTAGCCAAACTGAGCTACACCCCGACGACTTTTAAGATTGTACTGTGATTCAGCCAGTCTGTCAAGTCCAACGTTTGCGGCCGCCAGCGGATCGGCAGCGCTCAGCAGCAAACGTAAACCAGCCATTCCCCCGAATGTTGCCTGACCGGACGCCCGGTAGCGCTGTCCGGCGAAAAAAGGAGCCCCGGTGGGGGCTCCTTTGTACTTGATGATCATCCTTATACCAAAATGGGGTCCGGTTGAGGTCTGGCGGCCACTTTCAGAATGGGTTCAAGCGCAATTTTAAAAGTGGTCCGTCAGCCATTTTCAGAAGTTGAGCTCGCGACGGTTCTCCGGCTGGGGCTTGCTTTCTGTGCGCTCCTGGAAACGGTGGGGCCGGTCATTATGGACTTCGCCGTGCGAGCCACGGTCAGGACGGTCACTGCGCGGGCCGCGATCCGGACGTGATCCATAGTCTGCGCCGCGCGGACCACGATCACCACGGTCGCTATGCGGACCACGATCACCCCGGTCGCTGTGCGGGCCACGATCACCACGATCACCGCGATCACGCGGTGAGCCGCGCCGTTCGCCGCCTTCAGTCTCAACGAAGTCCTTCGGCTTCTCCATACAATCACGCATCGAGAGATTGATCCGCCCCTGGCCGTCGATTTCGATGACCTTGACCGTAACCAGGTCGCCTTCCTTGACAACGTCTTCCACTTTTTCGACACGTTTCCATGACATCTTGGAAATATGGACCAGGCCTTCTTTGCCAGGCAGGAATTCAACAAAAGCGCCAAAATTCATCAGGCGTGTGACATGGCCTTCAAAAACCTGGCCCGGTTCGGGATCATTGGCTATACCCTGGATAATGGCCAGGGCCTTGGCGGCTGCCGCCGAATTGGGCGAGGCTACAAAAACGCGTCCATCGTCTTCAATGTCGATTTCAACGCCGGTTTCCTCGATAATACGGTTGATCACCTTGCCACCGGCACCGATGACTTCCCGGATCTTGTCAACCGGAATGACAGTCTGGATGATTTTGGGCGCATAAGGTGAGAGGTCGGCACGCGGCTGGCTGATCGTCGGCAGGATCACATCGTTGATGATCTGCAGACGGCCCTTGCGGGTCAGGGCAAAAGCATCGCGGATGATTTCATGGGACAGACCGTCTACCTTGATATCAACCTGGATCGAGGTGATGCCGTCAGTTGTGCCGGCAACCTTGAAATCCATATCACCAAAGAAATCCTCAATCCCCTGGATATCCATGAAGATAAGGTAATCCTTGTCATCTTCTTCATTGACAATCAGGCCGGAAGAGATGCCGGCAACCGGCTTCTTGATCGGCACGCCGGCGTCCATCAGGGCCAGGGTGCTGGCGCAAACCGAGCCCTGGGAGGTTGAACCATTCGACATCAGGATCTCAGACACGCAGCGGATGGCATAAGGGAATTCATCCTCGCCGGGCAGGACCGGAATCAGGGAGCGCTCCGCCAGGGCCCCATGGCCGATTTCGCGCCGGCCGGGCGAACGGGCGGCCTTGGCTTCAGCCGTACTGTAACCGGGCATGTTGTAATGATGGATATAGCGCTTGGCCTCCTCATTGTCGAGACCATCCAGCATCTGGACCTTGGAAAGCGGGGCGAGGGTGCAGGCAGTCAGGACCTGGGTCTGGCCACGCTGGAACAGGCCGGAACCATGAACGCGCGGCAGAAGTCCCACATCCGCGGCGAGGGTCCGGATCTGCTCAAGACCACGCCCGTCAACCCGGCGGTGTTCCTTGAACAGGTATTCGCGGACGACTTTCTTCTCGAGTTTGTAAATCGCATCGCTGACATAGGAACTCCATTCGGGATTGAGGGCAGCAATGTGTTCGCTGGTCGCCGCTTTTACCTGGCCAACCTGCGCATCGCGGACTGCTTTGTCATAAGTCAGGACAGCCTCGCGCATGCCGGCATAGGCAAAGGCTTTCACGGCAGCAAAAACCTCCTCAGGCAGGTCCGAGGAAACATAGGCCAGCTTGGGCTTGCCGATCTCCGCCACAATTCCCTTGATGAAAATGCACAGTTCGCGGATAACCTGGTGGCCATCGAAAATGGCCTGCAGCATGACATCATCCGGCACTTCATTGGCTCCGGCCTCGATCATGCAGACCTTTTCCTCGGTGCCGGCCAGGGTAACCTGCATCTGGCTGGCCGCGCGCTGTTTCTCATCCGGATTGATGACGACCTGGCCGTCAACGAGACCGAGATGGACGCCGGCGATAGGACCGCGCCAGGGGATATCCGAGATGGCGATGGCAATCGAGGAACCCAGCATCGCGGCAATTTCCGGCGAGTTGTCCTGGTCGACGGACAAGACGAGATTGCTGACGGCGCAATCATTGCGCAGGTCCTTGGGGAACAGCGGGCGGATCGGCCGGTCAATCACGCGCGAGGTCAGGATGGCCTTTTCGGTGGGCCGGCCTTCACGCTTGATAAAGCCGCCGGGAAACTTGCCGACGCTGTACATTTTCTCCTCATAATCAACGCTGAGCGGAAAAAAGTCGATGCCCGGACGCGGGGCAGCCGAGGCCGTGGCGGTGGACAGAATAACGGTTTCGCCGTAACGGACCAGACAGGAACCATTGGCGAACTGGGCGAGATGGCCAGTCTCAATCGAGAGCGGCCGACCAGCCAGTGTGGTCTTGAATGTACGAGAACTCATAAAAAATACCTCCGTGGGGTTCTAGCAAATCTTTTTCCTCATTATGGCCGACAAAAGGATGCCTGACAAGTCTGGCTCGGCTGAGTCCGACGAGTCTGGCGAAATGATTGCCGGCATGCCTGAATAAAGGATGCCAGCCTGGTCAGACCAGTTTGTGCCCGGCCTGTCCGATTCCATGATTGCTGACTGATCGGTCCCGGTTGAATCGACATAACTGGCAAAACAAAGATCTGACAAAATGGCGGCTGATGAAAGTTGATCTGATGAAAGATGATCTGAACAGGAATCGGCTGATCAGGCTGTCCAGACAGTTCTGTCCCCGGCAAGGCGGTAGTT
>CAYVHB010000001.1:91027-193248 GCA_964450865.1 uncultured Oscillospiraceae bacterium
AGGAATCGGCTGATCAGGCTGTCCAGACAGTTCTGTCCCCGGCAAGGCGGTAGTTTGTAGGTTCCGCTTCTGTCATCGGCGAACGTTGACAGAGGTGCAGCCTACCCTCTACTGCCTGCCTGAACGAATGGACAGCGACAACATGGTTCCTGACCAGGCTGCGGCGGCAGCGGTAGCTGAATTTTCAGAAAAAATTGGCGGACGGTCCTCCGCCCGCCAATATTCATCTGATCAGATGGAAACGAGTGTCCGTCCTGCTTGCTTACTTTCTGATATTGAGCTTCTCGATGATCGTGCGGTAGCGGCCAATATCAATGCTGCTCAGGTAATCAAGCATACCACGGCGCTGGCCAACCAGCTGCAGCAAACCGCGACGGGAATGGTGGTCATTGTGATGGGCCTTCAGGTGCTCCGTCAGGTGATTGATCCGGGCGGTCAGCAAGGCGATCTGGACCTCCGGTGAACCGGTGTCCCCTTCTTTCAGGCCGTAGGTCTTGATGATTTCTGATTTGTTAATCTTGTCCATGATTCCTCCTGTTTATTTCACCAATGGCAAAGTAGAGGGGCGGACGTTCCATCAACCTTGCGCATGGCAGATTCGCTGGCATTATATCATATTGATTTTGCCATGTAAAGTTTTATCAATCGCTTATCAATCGTTGCAGATGACTGGAAAATGACCGTCATGATCAATAGACAAAGGTCTGGCCGAGGTCCTGGATAATCACTTCATTGCCAGGTGCCCGGTTCGCCTCGGTATGACCGATGATCCGTGCTTCAAGGGCATAGCCGGCACACACTTCCAGAATACCGGCCGCGGCTGCTTCATCACAGTAAATTTCCAGCCGGTGACCCATATTGAAGATCTGGTACATTTCAGCCTGGGCAACTTCTCCAGAGTCCATGATCGCCTGGAAAATTGCCGGGGCCGGGAACAGATTATCCTTGACATAGCGCAGGTTCTGGCCAAAGTCCTTGCATTTGGCCTGCCCACCGCCCGTACAATGGACCAGGCCACTGATCTGGCTGCGATAGGCCGCCAGAATATCGCGCACAACCGGCAGATAGGTGCGGGTTGGCGACAGGATCGCTTCACCAGCAGTCAGCGATGAGCCTGGCAGGGGATCTTCAAGGTGAAAGCGGCCACAATAAGCCTTGTCTTCCGGCAGGGTATCCGAACAGGACTCCGGGTAACGCTTGAGATAATCCTTGTGCAACAGCAGATGGCGGGCGCCAGTCAGGCCATTGGAACCGATTCCGCTGTTGAATCCGGTCTCATAGGTGGTCTGGCCGGACGAAGACAGGCCAATGATCACCTGGCCAGGCCGGATCTGGCTGGCCGAAATAACTTCCGAACGGGGCAGACGCACGACGACAGTCGAGTCACAGATAACAGTCCGCACCAGGTCACCCACATCGGCGGTTTCGCCGCCGGTCATCTCGACCAGGATCCCCTGGGAAGCCAGCATGTCAATAACCGCATCATAGCCGCCGATAATGGCTGCCAGGCAGGCTGCATCGACACGATGGGCGTTGCGCCCGATTGTGTTGGACAGCTTGAAATGATTGACCGCGCCAATACAGAGCAGGTCGTCGGTATTCATGACCAGGGAATCCTGGGCGATGCCGGCAAACCAGCCGGGATCGCCGCTTTCGCGATACATCAGGTAAGCTGCGGATGATTTGGTTCCGGCCCCGTCAGCATGTACGGCGCTGCACCAGAGCGGATCGCCAGCCAGATCAGTGATTATTTTACAGAAAGAACCGGGAAACAGCCCCCGGGACTGACGGGCAACGGCCTGCTTGACGTCATCTTTGGTTGGTGAAACACCGCGTGACAGATAGGCTTGTGCTTTCATGAAACCTCCGGTCCTGGCACCTGGGTGATGGATGTTCTGTTCAGGCTGAAAGCCGATCGGCATCAGGCGATGCCGATCGATCAGCAGTGATATTCTGGATGCTTTCTGAGTCAGTCGATAAGCCGGGTCCTGTCATTGGACAACCATCTATCTAGGCCAGCCATTCCTGGCTGGCTCAAGCCACCTCCCCGGGACTTGCGGGCCACAATATTGTCCCTCCACGGTGTTGCTCCAGGTGGGGTTTACAGAGCCGGACTGTCGCCAGTCCGCTGGTGAGCTCTTACCTCGCCTTTCCATCCTTACCGGCCGCCTTGCGGCTGGCTGGCGGTCTATTTCTGTTGCACGATCCTTAAAGTCGCCTTCACCGGGAACTACCCGGCACCCTTGCCCTATGGAGCCCGGACTTTCCTCATGCGCGGCCTTTCGGCCTGCGCCCGCGGCTGTCTGGCTGGCTCAGAAAGCCATTTTATTATAATCCAAGCCGTCGTATACAGCAAAGGAAATTTCCGGATACAGCTGCTGCAGACGGTCAGCCAGCGGCCTTAAAACCACCCGTTCACTGACGTCATGGCCAACATCCAGGGCCGCGATGCCACGAATATCCAGCATCAGGCCAACATGGTGCTTGAGTTCCCCAGTCACCAGGACATCGATCCTGTTCTCTTCCAGCAGGCTGATCCAGCTTTCGTCAAATGAACCCGGACAGACAGCAATCCGGTGGATCCGGCGATCAACGTCCGTATTGATCCGGCAGCCAGCGCTACCCAGACGTGATGTGATGTCATGACGAAATGCTCCCAGCATGGCTGGCGTCTCCATTCTGGCGGCCGGCCAGCTGGCCAGGCGCCCGTGACCGGCCCGTCCGGACCATTCCGGCAACCTGGCCGGGACCAGGATCTGACGTGCGTTCAAGTCGGCAGATCCGGCTGGCGGCAGGCCGACCGCATCAGCCAGCGCATCAGCCACGCCACCCGGTGCGGCATCCAGATTGGTATGTGCGGCATAAAGAGCGATGGAACGGGCTGCCAGGCGCAGCACAGTCTGCTGCTCCGGAATGGTGGCCAGTAACGTCCGCAAAGGTGAAAAAATCAGCGGATGGTGGCTGATTATCAGCTGGGCTTGCAGGTCAGCGGCTCGCTGCACGGCGGCCGCTGTTACATCAAGGGTCAGCAGCACCCGCTCTACCCCCTGGCTGCGGTCACCAATCTGCAAGCCAATGGGATCCCAGGATTCAGCCAGTACCGGCGGGGCGATCTGTTCCATACCGGCAATCAGGTCAGCAATTGTTTTCATGGCTTGATGCCTCACTTTTATAGGGTGATCCGGAATTTGAATCAATGGACTGGCGAATGGCCCGGATCTGTTGCAGGACTGGCAGCCTGTCGGGATTGCCACGACTGGCTTTTGCCAGGGACTGTTCAAGACGATGCAGATAATCGCTGAACAAAGGCGGACGATGTTCAAGCAGCCAGGGACCGACGACAGCGGTCAATGAATCATAAGTGACGGGATGGGCTCCGGGACGGGCCAGGAAAATTGTGTACAGGCGGCCACGGTCCAGCACCAGTTCTTCTTGCAGGATGGCAATCCCCTGGCTGCCCAGCCAGCTGCGCAGCTCGGGCAATGATTTTTGCGGTTGCAGGAGAAGCCGGCCAGCCAGCTGCGGAGCGGACGAGAGAATGCGGATGATTTCCAGGCCGCCCAGTCCGGCAATGACGAGGGTGTCATGATCTTGCAGGGGCAGACCGGCCAGGCCATCCGCGACTGTTACCGAAATCTGTCCACTTAAGCCGTATCGGTCAACGGTGCGCCGGGCGGCCTGGGCCGGGCCGGCCCGCAGGTCGGATGCCACACCGGACGGACAACAGCCACTGGCCACCAGCCAGACCGGCAACAGGCCATGATCAGTCCCGATATCAATAATCCGGCTGCCAGGCGTGACTAGCCGGGCAATCGCCAGCAAGCGCGGCGGCAAAGGGGGCAGCTTTGCCCGGGACTGATTTGTCCGGGAATTTATCTGAGGCAAGTTCATCTGTTTCTGCATCATCTGTTTTTGCTTGACCTGTTTCTGCTCCGCCTGATCTTGCTTCGCCGGGTACAGGTTCGCCTGGTCGTGCTTCGTCAGGGACAGGCTCGCCTGGTCGTGCTGCTTGTCAGCTTCATCAGTCCAGATAATCTTTCAGCTTCTTGCTGCGGCTGGGATGACGCATCTTGCGCAGGGCTTTGGCTTCAATCTGGCGGATGCGCTCACGGGTAACGTTGAATTCCTTGCCAACCTCCTCGAGTGTGCGGGTCCGGCCGTCGTCGAGGCCGAATCGCAGGCGCAAGACCTTCTCCTCACGGGGAGTCAGGCCTTTGAGAACTTCCAGAAGCTGTTCCTTGAGCAGGGTAAACGCGGCCTGGTCAGCCGGTGAGGGGGCATCGTCATCCGGAATGAAGTCGCCAAGGTGGCTGTCCTCTTCTTCGCCGATCGGCTTCTCCAGCGAGACCGGCTCCTGCGAAATCTTCATGATCTCGCGAACTTTCTCAACGGTCATGCCCATTTCCTGGGCCAGCTCCTCGGCCTCCGGTTCACGGCCCAGTTCCTGGATCAGCTGGCGCTGGATACGGATCAGCTTGTTGATTGTTTCAACCATATGCACCGGGATCCGGATCGTCCGGGCCTGGTCAGCAATAGCCCGGGTGATGGCCTGGCGGATCCACCAGGTGGCATAGGTGCTGAATTTGTACCCCTTGGTGTAATCAAATTTGTCAACAGCCTTGATCAGGCCGAGATTGCCTTCCTGGATCAGGTCGAGAAACTGCATGCCACGGCCCACATAGCGTTTGGCAATACTGACCACCAGCCGCAGGTTGGCCTCGCACAGGCGGTGCTTGGCCTCCTCGCTGCCATCAATCATCTGCTGGGCCAGTTCTTTTTCCTCTTCGGCCGTTAACAGGGGCACCTTGCCGATTTCCTTGAGGTACATGCGGACCGGATCGTCGACACCAACACCTTCAATATTGCTGATATCTATATCAGCTTCAACAGGCACCTCATCTTCTATAATATTATCCGGCACCACCTCAATGCCCATGGCTTCCAGCTTGTCGAGCACCTTTTCGGCCTGGTCGAGGTCAATATCCGACGACTCGATCATGCTCATCACTTCTTTGTAAGAGATCTGATTATTGGCGGCCCGGGCCTTGTTGACCAGTTCACTGAGCAATCCGGTTTTCTTTTCTCCACTCATGGTACTTATTCTCCTTCTGATTAAATGAATCGAAACGATAGATCATGGGCAATCGCCGGACAGCCAGGTCAGCGGTCCCGCAGTTCGTCGATCTGCTGGCGGATCTGCAGCAGTTCACGGCCGGCCTGGCGGGCGGCCTCCGGATCCTGGCGGTCATCCGCCTGACGGGCCAGGCGATCGCGCCGGATCATCAATTGCTGGCGCCGGCAGCGCCGGACCAGATGCTCGGCCGTGCCTGCCGGGTTATGTTTGGGAAAGGTCTCCTCCAGTTTCATGCTGGCCTGGGCCAGCAGGTCTTTCAGGGGGCGCTTGTGGACGAGCCGTTCCTCGCCCAGTTCGATCAGGTGCGCGGTGTCGACCGGCTCACCGCGGGCCAGGTTGTCCAGGATAACGGTCGCCACGGCCTGCATGGACCCTTCGGAAAAATCGCTCACTTCCGGCTGCAGAGCCAGGCGGGTATACAGGCCGGGTTCTGCAGCCAGCAGGCTCAACAGATAGATCTCTTCACGGCTGGCAATATCACGGTCTGGCTGGTCGTGCCCATCAGGCTGTCCGGCCTGATTGCCGGCATGGCCCGGAGCGGTGCGCTGCTGCAGTTGCTGGCGCAACTGGTCAGCCGTGCGATCAGCAGATGGCTGCAGGCGTCGCCGGTCGACCTCACGCAGGACGCTGTCGGCCGAGGCATGCAGGGTGTCTGCCACTTTGGCAGCATAGAGCTCGCGGATAATGGCATTATCCTCCTGGGCCAGAATCTGGCAAGCCTCATCCTGAAAAGCAATAATATCCAGCTGGCCATGACTGACGTGCTGACGGCGGGCAGCTTCGAGCTTGAAATCAAGCAATGGCAGGGCCTGGTCAATCAAGGCCCGGAAACGCTCCGGACCATGGCGGCGGATATATTCATCCGGATCCTTGCCATCCGGGACTTGCAGGACCGCAACCTTGAGGCCGCGGGCTGCCAGCAGGTCGAGACTGCGCAGGGCTGCAGCCTGTCCGGCCGCATCGGCATCAAAGCCGATGATGACAGTCTCCGTGTACTTGCGCAACAGCTGCGCCTGGCTGTCCGTCAGGGCCGTACCCAGGACGGCAGTCGCATTGTCGACACCAGCCTGATGCATGGCAATGGCATCCATGTAGCCTTCAACAACGATCAGGCGCTTCTCCCGGCTGGACTTGGCCAGGTTCAGTCCGTAAAGGTGCTTGCCTTTGCTGTATATGGCTGTCTCCGGCGAATTCAGGTATTTGGGCTGGCTGTCATCGAGAACCCGGCCACCAAATGCGATAACCCGGTTCATGACGTCAAAAATCGGGAACATCAGGCGATGGCGGAACAAGTCAAACAGATCCCCCTGTTTGCCCCGGCGAAACAGGCCGGTCTTGTCGAGCAGGCCCGGATCCGTATAGCCTTTGCTGTGCAGGTGTCGCAGCAGGCTGTCCCATTCGTCCCGGGCATAGCCGAGCCCGAACTTGCGGGCGATACCGGCCGTCAGCCCGCGCTGGGCCAGATACTGGCGGGCGATCAGGCCGGGTTCACCGGTCAGGTTCAGATAATAAAAGCGGGCTGCCTCGAGGTAAACCTGCTGCAGGCTGGCGGCCAGCTCCGCTCGGCGGCGATAAGCCTCGTCCTCCGGCTCCGGCAACTTGAGGCCGGCACGGTCCGCCAGGATCTGCAGGGCTTGCGTCCAGGAGCACTTCTCGATTTCACGGACAAACTGCACGACATTGCCGCCTTTATGGCAGCCAAAACAGTAAAAAATCTGCTTGTGCGGTGACACGCTGAACGACGGTGTGTCTTCGGCATGGAACGGACACAGCCCGAAAAGATTGGCGCCGCTGCGCTTTTCGAGTCGAACGTATTGCCCGACGACTGACACGATCTCATTGCGTGCCTTGATCTCCTCGACTATGGCATCCGGAATCTGATAATTAATGCGACAGACCTCATTTCCTGCACTGGGTGAAAATTCAGTTGACCGAAAGGCAGTCGGCCCATCATTCCGGTCAACTGCTTTCCTACTTCTAATATTCGTGATGACTTGAATGATTCCTGCACAGGATCAGATTTTTTTCTAATCAAAACCGGCCCGATCGGATTTATCAGGACCGGACCTCCCGTCATCAGGAGAGGCCAATATGGATCAATCGTCACCAGGTATGGTTTGCTGTCATCACACTCGCCGGATTCAGACATCCTTGGACAACTGGTAATCGGTCTTCAGGCGCAGATAATGCTCGACCGTGCGGCGGTTGCTTTCAGCCTGGTCAGCTGGCAATTCCCGCTTCAGGACAGCTGGCGAGCCCGCATAGAGGGTATGGGGTGGCACGACGGTTCCGGACAGCACGAGCGAACCCGCAGCTATAATACTGCCACTGCCGATTACGGCTTCGTCAAGAATGATCGATCCCATACCGATTTTAACATCATTTTCAATGGTACAACCATGGATCAGGCAGCCATGGCCAATGGTGACCCGCTCACCGACCAACACCTGATCATGAACGATCGTACCATCCTGGATATTGCTCTGTTCACCTATCCTGATGGTGCCATCGTCACCACGCAAAACGACATTGAACCACACTGAACAGTGAGATCCGATTTTTACATCGCCAATCAGCACAGCATTCTCAGCAACAAAGGCATTAGCTGCAACTTCCGGACTTTTACCAGCATAATCCATCAACATGAGCGACCTCCTTAAAGATATTGCTTTTCTAAGAATACCAGTCATCTAAAACATATGCAAAAATAACTGTCTCCTGAACATATGCCATTTAAAACATCTTATGCACTGGCCGGCTATCAGCCCATTTTGAGCCAGAGGGCACATTCCAGCCGTTTTTTCTGCAGCTGACAGCCAATCGGGTCAATCCCGTCTACACGTCCGCTGACATGATAGCTGTTGGCAGCGCAGCCCCCGCTGCAAAAATAGCGGGCCCAGCACTGACGACATTCGGTCTTGTCCGGTACGAGCAGGGATTGAAACGGGGCCAGGACTGCGGGATCAAGGACTACGGGCTGATCATGGACATTGCCAAGTCGGAACTGCGGCTCACCGACAAACTGATGACAGGGATATATATCACCCTCCGGGGTGACAGCACAATATTCTGTGCCCACACCGCAACCCTTCAGGCGCTTGAAAGCACATGGCCCGCCGCCCAGATCAAGCATGAAATGGAAGAAATGAAAGCTCTCGCCTCGCTGACGGGCTTCTTTCAGGGCTAAAGCCAGTTTCTCGTACTCCGTCTCCAGAACCGGCACGTCCTCAGGCTGGATTTCATAACCGCTGCCAACCGGCGCCACAACGGGCTCAATGGACAGCTGTTTAGCCAGGGTGGCCAGATGCATAACATCAGCCGAAAAATCAAGATTGTGATGCGTATAGGTCCCGCGCAAGTAGTAATCCTGATTGCCACGGGCGGCCACAAAAGAACGGATGTGCCTGGCTACGCGCTCGTAAGAACCGTTACCACCGGCATCTGGCCGCATCCGGTCATGAACAGCTGGCCGGCCATCAATGCTGAGCACCACGTTTTTAAAATGCTGATTGATAAAATCTGTCTTGCCGGCATCGAGCAACGTCGCATTCGTTGTCAGCGTCAGGCGCAAAACCTTGCCGGTAGCCCGTCCCCGCTCTTCACAATAAGCTACCAGTGCTTCAATCACCGGCCAGTTCATCAGTGGTTCGCCGCCAAAGAAATCAATATCCAGGTTGCGGCGCGGCCCGGAGGCGGTAATCAGGAAGTCAATCGCCTGACGTCCGGTTTCAATATCAAGCATTGACCGCCGACCGGTGCCAAAATCACCTGTCCCGGCAAAACAGTAGGTACAACGCAAATTGCAATCATGGCAGATATGCAGACACATCGATTTGATCCGGGGTTCATCAGGATAAAGCTGTCCGATACTGACCGGCTCCGGCGGGGCAAACAATTCGCCACGACGAATCATAATGTCGATATCATCGGCACAATCGAAAACTTCCGTACCATGTACTTCCGCCAGGCTGGCCAGTACTGCCGGGTCCGGGCGCTGTCCTTCTCCCGCCTGATAGGCAGCCAGTACCTCCCGGGCCAGCGCGTCGAGCTGATGCAGCGCACCACTTTCAGAGTCAAAAGCGAGGCAGTCTTGATGGATGGTAAAAATATGGATCAATTTGAATCCTCCACTTTGTAACAGACAAAAATAGTGAAAAGCCTGATCGGGGGCTCTCCACTATTTTACGCAATCTCCAGGAAAATAAAAAGACAGGTACATGCAGGCAGCCGGTGCCAGACAGGCCCATCCGACAGGATCTGCCAGGAAGTCGCTATCCAGCAGGATGTAACTGGCAGGTCCATTCCAGCAGGATCTGTCAGCAGGTCATACCGGTCGTCAGCGATTTGCGTTTTCGCAAGCCTGATTGGCAACAGTGCAGCTTGTCTTGCAGGCTGACTGGCAAGATGTCTGGCATTCTCCACAAGCCACACCGCCCGCCGGATGCTGGATACAAGCCCCTTGAATCGTGACAATATGTTTCATCTTCTCTTACCTCTTTTGTCTTTTCGAAATGCCGGCCAATATTTCACAAATGCCGGGAGATGATGTGTAGAAATGGAATTATTCCGTGACGGGCTTGACGACGTTGCTGATGGCGGATTTTTTAAAAGTAACCAGGGTATTGGCCACACTTGTGGAAACGGTCACTTCATCGTCCTTGATATTGACAATTTTGCCGACAACGCCACCGATGGTAACAACGCGGTCACCTACAACCATGGCATTGATCTGCTCACGCAGCTTTTTCTCTTTTTTCTTCTGTGGACGGATCAGTAACAGATACATCAGGCCAAACATGACGGCCAGGGGCAAAAGCATACCCAGCGTGGATTGCCAGCCACCGGATGTGGCAGTAGTCGTTGACAGAGCAGTTATAAAATTCATCAAAGGGTCCTCCTCATGCGTGTGCGTTGAGCATCGGCTGATCGGTCGAATGGATCAGGCTCACGCTGCAATTATATTAGCACTAGATATTATACGTGCGCAAGTAATCAGCATACAAGTTTTTGGCGCGATTTGGCCGCTGATACGGCAGTTATATTCACCAAATAAAGCACGGACGTGATTATGAGTTTTTTTGGCCTTTACCATACCCGTAAGCCGCAAAGAATTCATCACGGAAGTCGAGCAGGCGATCGGCCGCGATTGCCTCGCGAACCTCACGCATCAGTTGCAGCAGAAAATGTAAATTATGCCAGGAAGCCAGGCGCAGGCCGAACATCTCGCCGGCCTTGAGCAGATGGCGAATGTATGCCCGGCTGTAATTGCGGCAGACATAACAGCTGCAAGTTTCATCAATTGGCCGGAAATCACGGGCATAGCGCGCATCACGGACAATCAGCCGGCCCTGGCGGGTCAGGACGGTACCGTTGCGGCCGATGCGGGTCGGCAGAACACAATCAAACATATCGATGCCCCTGATTGCACCCTCAATCAGATAATCCGGCGTACCGACTCCCATCAGGTAACGGGGCTTGGTTGCCGGCAGCAGGGGTACCGTCACTTCCAGCATTTCGTAGAGCAGATGTGCCGGTTCGCCAACCGACAGGCCGCCCAGGGCGTAGCCGGGCAAATCAAACTGCGTGATTTCCCTGGCACTCTGCTGGCGCAAGCCGGCTTCGGTTCCGCCCTGGATGATACCAAACAGGGCCTGGTCGTGAGGGCGACAGTGACTGCGGATGCAGCGCTCCAGCCAGCGGGTTGTCCGTTCCAGGGACCGCTTGACATAGGCCGGCTCAGCTGGCCAGGGTGTACACTCATCAAAGGCCATGATGATGTCCGAACCCAGATCATTCTGGACGGCAATGGACTTTTCCGGCGTCAGGATATGGCGCGAACCGTCAATGTGGGACTTGAAGCCGACGCCTTCTTCGGTAATGTGGCGCAGGTCGCTCAGGCTGAAGACCTGGAAACCGCCACTATCGGTGAGAATCGCCCGGTCCCAGTTCATGAAGCGATGCAGCCCGCCCGCTTCACGGATCAGGTCGCTGCCCGGGCGCATCCAGAGGTGGTAGGTATTGGACAAAAGGATGCCGGCTTCCATCGATTTGAGCTCATCGGGGGACATGCCCTTGACCGTGGCCTGGGTGCCCACCGGCATAAAAGCCGGGGTTTCAAAAGAACCGTGTGGTGTATGGACGACGCCCAGCCGGGCACCGGACTGCCGGCAGACATGGCGCAGTTCGTACCAGACCGGATACTGGCCGGCATGAGGAGCGGTGACATTCGCTGCAATACCAGGCCATTGAGATAAAATAGAATCCGTTGCTTGCGGCGCCGGCGGGATCGTCGGGGTTGTCGGTTCAGTCATGGCTTCCGGCCAGTCTTGCGGCGCCGGCGGGATCGTCGGGGTCGTCGGTTCAGTCATGGCTTCCGGCCCGTCTTGCGGCGCCGGCGGGATCGTCGGGGTCGTCGGTTCGGTCATGGTGCCTGTCCTTTCTGCGGCTGATCAGCATGGCATCCCCAAAGCTGAAAAATCGGTAAGACTGCCCGATGGCGGTTTGATAGGCATGCAGGATATTCTCCCGTCCGGCGAGGGCCGAAACCAGCATCAGCAAAGTCGATTCCGGCAGATGAAAATTCGTTATCAGGGCATCAATGACCTGGAACCGGTACCCGGGGTAGATAAAGATATCCGTCCAGCCAGATTGGGCAACGAGATGACCCTGATGCTGGCTGGCTACCGCTTCCAGCACCCGGCAGCTTGTCGTGCCGACTGCAATCACGCGGCCCCCGTGCTGCCTGGTCCGTTCAATGGTATCGACTGTTGCGGCCGGCAGGTCATAAAATTCTGCATGCATGGTATGGTCGAGGATATTGTCGGTTTTAACCGGCCGAAAAGTTCCCAAGCCAACATGCAAGGTCAATTCGGCAATCGATACGCCCTGTAAACGCAATTGTTCGAGCAGTTCGGCCGTAAAATGCAGGCCGGCTGTTGGCGCGGCTGCTGATCCCTCATGACGGGCATAGACAGTCTGGTAGCGTTCGCGATCAGCCAGCTGCTCATGAATATAAGGTGGCAGCGGCATCATCCCGGCCCGGTCAAGGATATTTTCCCATAAACCGGTGTAATGGAAACGGACAATGCGATTGCCGTCGGGCAAAACAGACAGGACTTCGGCCTTCAGTTCACCAGGCAGGAATTCAATCCAATGGCCGGGGCGCACACGCCGGCCGGGGCGCACGATCACTTCCCAGTCCCGGTCACTGATCCGATGCAGCAATAAAAATTCGACTGCCGTCCGGCTGTCCATCCGCGCTCCCAGCAGACGGGCCGGCAGAACCCGCGTGTTGTTGAGCACCAGGCAGTCGCCAGCCCGCAAGCAGGCGGGCAGGTCGCTGAAAATGCGGTGTTCAATCGCACCAGTCTGGCCGTCGAGCACCATCAGCCGTGACTCATCACGGCGGGCCAGCGGATGCTGGGCAATCAGATGCTCCGGCAATTGATAAAAATAATCGTGTTTACTGATCATAGCAGTCAATTATAACCAGAATTGACTTAAAAGTATAGACAATGTTATGATGACTTCACTGCCATTTTTTATGCCTTTTGAATGCCTAATGAATGCCTATTGAATGCCTATTGAATGCCTACAAGGAGGTTTCGTTCATGAAAAAGCCCATTTTTGCAGGCTCAGGTGTTGCTGTCGTGACCCCATTCACCGAAAACGGTGTCAATTTTGCCAAACTCGCCGAATTATGTGAATTTCAGATAAAAAACAGGACGGATGCGATCATCGTAGCCGGCACCACCGGCGAAGCATCGACCATGCCGGACAGCGAGCATCTCGCGGTCATTGAAGCGGTTGTGAGCACGGTTGCCGGGCGGATTCCCGTTATCGCCGGTACAGGCAGCAATGACACAGCCCATGCGGTAACCCTCAGCCAGAAAGCTGCCGCCCTTGGCGTTGACGGCCTGCTCTGCGTCACCCCCTATTACAATAAGACATCCCAGCAAGGTCTATATCTTCATTTCAAGGCGGTTGCTGACAGTGTTGACTTGCCCATCATCCTATACAATGTACCAACCCGGACTGGCATGAACATCAATCCGGAGACCGCCGCCCGCCTGGCTGAGCTGCCCAATATCAACGGCCTGAAAGAATGCAAGCTCGAGCAGGTTCCTGATGTGGCTTATCTGTGCGGTGACAATCTCAATCTTTACAGCGGTGAGGATGCCTTTGTTCTGCCCATGCTTTCCTACGGTGGCAAGGGAGTCATCTCCGTCATCGCCAATGTTGTACCAGCCATGACGCATGATATGGTTGCGGCCTGGCTGGCTGGAGATCCGGCGCAGGCCACCCGCATCCAGTTGTCCCTCGTACCCCTGATCAAGGCCATGTTCTGTGAAGTCAATCCCATGCCGGTCAAGGCTGCGCTCAATGAAATGGGCTTTGCAGTCGGTACCTGCCGGATGCCTCTCTGTGATATTTCACCGTCCAGCCTGGCACTGGTCCGCAAAACACTGTCTGACTACGGACTGATCAAGTCCTGACAACCGCCCGATACCCGATCAGGAAGATTGTCCGGCAACAGGCAAGGCTGTTTCAGTATTGGTTTGCCTGTTTTGCAGATAACCGCACAATAGAGGAGATTGTCCATGGCATTGCGAATTTTACTGAGCGGCAGTAATGGCCGGATGGGCCATGTGATCCGCAACCTGGCCGCCGAGGCCCCCGATCTGGAGGTCGTCGCCGGTTATGATCTGATCAGTGGCGAACAGTCTGCTTTTCCGGTCTATACCAGGGCAACCGATTGCCGGGAAGACTTTGACGTCATCATTGACTTTTCCAATCCGGCAGCTTTACCCGGACTTTTTGAACTCATCCGCCAGACAGGTAAACCGGCAGTCATATGTACCACGGGTCTTGGTCCGGAACTGAAGGATGAATTAAATCAGCTGGCTGCAACCAGTGCCATTTTTGAATCCGGCAATATGTCGCTGGGCATCAATTTACTGATCAGCCTGGCCCAGAAAGCGGCTGCCATCCTCTACCCTGATTTCGATATCGAAATTGTCGAGGCGCACCATCGCCAGAAAGTGGATGCCCCGTCCGGCACAGCCCTGATGATTGCCGATGCCATCAACCAGACACTCGATGGACAGTTGACTTATGTTCATGACCGCAGCCAGGCCCGGCAGAAACGGGCCGGCAATGAACTGGGCCTGCACGCCATCCGCGGTGGTACCATTGTTGGCGAGCATTCAGTCATATTTGCTGGCGCTGAAGAAGTAATCACCCTTCATCACAGCGCCCAGTCCCGTCAGGTCTTCGCCCGCGGAGCCCTGGCTGCAGCCCGCTTTGTGGCCGGGCAGCCTGCCGGACGTTACGCCATGCGCGATATCGTCAATTGAAAAATATTCAGGAGGTATGGAAATGAAAATTGCAGTTGCCTGTGATCATGCCGGTTTTTCCCTGAAAGAGGAAGTCAAGACCATGCTCGAGTCGCTCGGTCATGAAATCGTTGATTTTGGCACCAACAGTACGGAAGCCTGTGATCTGCCCGATTACATCTATCCGGCGGCCCTGGCCGTGGCCCGCGGTGAAGCCGAACGTGGTATTTTTATTGATGGTGTCGGATACGGCAGTGCCATGATCGCCAACAGGATTTATGGCCTGAGTGCAGCTGTCTGCCAGGATCCTTTCTGCGCCAATCTGGCCCGCTCACACTCCAACACCAATGTCCTGTGTATCGGGGCGAAAATTATCGGTTCGGCTATTGCCGTTGAAACGATCCGGGTCTGGCTGACAACGGACTACCTGGGACATATCGACAAGTACAAACGGCGCGTTGACAAAGTCGACGAAATCATGAAACGCCACCTGAAACCGCTTTGACGGTGACCGCGGTAATATGACATCGGTTATGCTGGTGGCATTCGGCGGCAGTAAATCTCATACTGCTGCAAATCCAGAACGCTGACATCATTTAAATTCTTTTCATAAACCGCTGGCATTGTTAATATTCTTTCAATTCAAAGTAAGCGGGTGACTCAGTTCTGGCCTGAGTCACCCGTTTACTTTTTGACAGGATCTGAAATCATGGTATTGCTAATATTAACCGTCACCCGTCATGATTTTGTCCGGCGCCGGATTATCCGGGGCATCAGGGGTCCGGCCAGACAGCCGGCTAAAAGAACATAAATGCCGATATTGCCATAGATTGGCTGAAGTGTGCTGTTACCGATGCCGATAGCCAGGAATGACAAGGCCAGCATGGCGGTCCAGATGATACTGCGGCGCAGGGCATCCGCCAATGTTGCGGTCTTGAGCAACCAGGCCAGCAACCACGTCACACCGAGGGCCGGCAAAGCAGTCAGCAATAATTCCAGATTGATAAATTTCGCCATTTCGGCCTGATCTTGCAGATTCGGATCACCAAAGGGCAAGGTCACCAGGAATTCACAGATCGTTACCAGAATAATGACAAGCACTCCGAACAAAAGATCGATAAAAGTTTTCTTGATCATGTGAGAATCCTCCTTCATGCTGGCAATTTGTTATTAAGACAACCGGTCTTGCATCTTTAGATCTGTGTTCAGCGTTGCATGATTTACAATTCTGAGTTGGGCTTGACATCGGAATGGCTGTCCGCAGACTGACCAGCGGGGCCCTCCACCGGCCTGGCTGATTCCGCTTCACCGGCTTCACCAGCCAGATCATTTTCTGCAAACTGGGCGGATTCCGGTTCATTCCCGGCTGATGCAGGTATTTCCACTGCTGATTCGGCTTCGGCGCTGGCTTGCTGCTCGGCAAAACGCCTGATCATAAAGCGATCAAGGCCCCGATAGGCATAAAAGACAATCAGGAACTGGTTGAAGGCAAAGGCCAAAAACAGATAGTAAACGATGGCGATCATTAAAGTCACACTTGAACTGATCAACAGGGTAAGGGCCGCCGGCAGTACAGCCATGAGTATAACAACCAGAAACAGGATAAGAAAATTCAGGGGCAGCCGCAGGATGGAAAACAGGAGGCAGTTGCGATATAGCTGGCTGAGCTTGAGATCGAAGGTAACCATCATCGGATACAGATACATGTTCATTATGCACCAGATCAGATACAGGATAACGATTACTGTCTGTACCACAATCCGTACATTATCATTGCTCAGGATCGCTGGCTGACTGTAAAACCACAGATTGACGCAGAACAGCAACGTGACCAGCAGGCTGATCAGACTGCCGAGCAAGGACTGGCGGAGATTCTTCAGGGCATGTTCCTTGAAATCAGACCAGATAAAGGCGTGTTCTTCCCTTGCATAATTTCGCAGGACATAGGTGATGCCCGCCTGGACCGGCCCGACGACGACCTGCCCGATCCCAACCAGCAGCAGGGCCAGGATGGCATAACCCATCAGCAGCAGGGAAAATGCGTAGGACTCCGGCGTGACCCCTTCCGCCAGCACAAGTCCGGCTGCTTGCAGATTTTTGACAAACGATTCAAAATTCAGGTTTGGCAAAAGTTGCGGAGCGACAAACATGGTGCCAAAAAATGCCACAATCAGGGCTGGCAAACTGAACAGAATAAACAACAGGTTTATGCCGCACAGTTTCCAGAACTTGCGGCCTATAATGCTGAAAAATGTGACGACTGGACCGCGGGGTGGCTCGTCTTCATAAACACCCGGTCCTTCCTTTGTATAGTCAAATAAACCAAAAAAGCCAGCCATTTCGATGTCCCCCATTTGTCAAGCATGATGATTGTTTCTCAATACCATTGTACGATTTATTTGTCCATCCGGCAAAGAATATTGTTCATCGCCGCAAGTGTCCAGGTCGAATCTGTACCAGGCCGGATCTGATGCTGGCCTGGCCGGTCACAGGCCGGGTGGTTGCCGTTCAGGTCTGTCGGATGTAATCAATTTCTGCAAGCGAGCGGCGAATAACCGCCTGTAATCGGTCATCCTTGCGCCTGAACTTGCCTTCTAATGTCGTGACCAGGCCGAAGTTGGCATTCATTGGCTGGAAATGACGAGTCTGGGCACTTGCAATATAGTGGCTGAGTGCACCGATGACAGTAACGGGTCCCGGCAATTTCGCGAGGCGTTCATCAGCATCCAGGCCCCGGGCTTCCAGGGCAGCCTGCCAGCCGGCAATCAAACCGGAGGATGCAGATTCGACATAGCCCTCAACGCCGGTCATCTGGCCGGCAAAATACAACGGTTCAGCCTGGCGAATGCGATAGTCGGGACCCAGAACTGCCGGTGATGGTAAGTAGGTATTGCGATGCATGACACCGTAGCGGACAAACTCGGCTTGCTCCAGGCCAGGGATCATCTGGAAAACGCGCCGCTGTTCACCCTGGCGCAGGCGAGTCTGGAAGCCGACCAGGTTATAAAGCGTGGCAGCCTGGTTGTCCTGTCGCAATTGCACACAGGCATAAGGTTCCTGCCCGGTTCGTGGATCAATCAGGCCAACTGGTTTAAGCGGGCCGAAGCGGATGGTATCCGGCCCCCGCCGGGCCATGGTTTCAATCGGCATACAGCCTTCAAAGACAATTTCCCGGTCAAAATCGTGTACTTCGGCCAGCTCCGCGCTGATCAGGGCCTGGTAAAAGGCTTCATACTCCCTTTGATTCATCGGGCAGTTGATATAGTCGTCGCCGCCGCGGCCGTAGCGTGACTGACGGAAGGCCAGGTGCATATCAATACTGTCAGCCGTGACAATCGGCGCTGCCGCATCAAAAAAGTGCAGGGTTTCCAGACCAAGGCGATGACGGATATCTTCATAAAGGGCACCGTCAGTCAGCGGACCGGTCGCAATGATCAGTGGCGATTGCAGGTTGGGCTCAATGGCATCGATGCGTCCGGTTTCAACGGATATCAACGGGTGATTGCGAATATGATCCGTCATACAGGCCGCAAAAAGGTCCCTGTCGACTGCCAGGGCTCCGCCAGCCGGAATCGCGGTGGCATCGGCGCAAGCCATCAGCAGCGAACCGAGGCGGCGCATCTCTTCCTTCAGCAGGCCGACAGCATTCTCCAGGCGGGCAGCCCGCAGGGAATTGCTGCAGACCAGTTCAGCAAAAAGGGGCAGGTGATGCGCGGGTGTCATCTGAGCCGGCTTCATATCCACGAGGATGACTGGAATTTGCCGGTTTGCCAATTGCCAGGCCGCTTCACAGCCAGCCAGGCCAGCTCCGATTACGCGAACCGGAGCTGGTGAAATGGGCTTTCCGTCCAGACCGGCTGTGACGGCCGCAACGGCAATGTTTGGCTCAATAGACTCCATTCGTAAGGAACCTCAAATGTGGATGGATCATCAGGTTAAATCCATAGGTTAAATCCATAGGTTAAATCCATGCATTGATTATGCCTTTTTATTCATGCATCACAGCATATTCTTTCAGAAAGGAGCCTCAGCTGCGGTTGGAGCAGAGGTGCCAGGTTTAGTAGCAGGTGCACTGGTTTTCCTGCGTCTGCCAGTGGAGGGGCCGCTGGCTGGATTCGTCTGCGTGACTGTTGCAGCAGCCGTACTCACCTGGGTCTCACTCGTCCTGCCAGCTCCGGTACTGGTCCGGCCGGTCCTCGTCCCGGTCCGGCTGGTGGCTGTTTTTTTATTGACGGTCACCGTATCAGTCTGGCTCGTGTTTATCGTTTCTGTTGCAGACTTGGTACGGGTCCGGCCGGTGGCCGCTGTTTTCTTGGCAGCTGTACTTTTCCTGGCACCCGTGCTCTTGCGGGTTGCGGTTGCAGAATCAATCGGATCCGGAGACGTTACCGAGTCAGGCTGACCATCAGCTACTTTGGCCTTGCTGCGTGGAGTGCGTTTGGGCGATCCCGCCACGCTGTTGGCTGGCTGAACGGGAGAAGCGGCTGTAACCTGACTGTCCGATGCTGCAAGGCTGTCTGAAGCAGCGCCGCTCTTTTCTTTCTTCTGATTGGTTGGACAGTCGCGATTGCCGCATTTGGGGTAAGTCCGCCCCTTGAATCGTTTCAGGACCATAAAGGAACCGCAAGTCTCGCAGGTCTTGCCATCGATTGGCAGATCCCAGCTGATAAAGGGGCAGTCCGGATTGGTCCCTTTCTTGTCACAGGTATAAAAGCGGCTACCCTTGAATTTCTTGGAGACCCGGCTGACCAGGCCAGAACCGCACAATGGGCAGTGTGATTTGATTTCTTGCTCGATATTCTTGGTGTATTTGCATTCCGGATACCGGGAACAGGCGATGAATTTACCAAAACGCCCTTCCTTGATCACCAGGTCACCCTGCTGACATTCCGGGCATTTCTCACCGGTCGGCACGTCGGCAATCTTGACCCGCTCGACCTGTGCGGTCGCAGTCAGGACCTTATCATGAAAAGCAGGATAAAACTGATCCAGGACGGCAACCCAGTCCTGTTCCCCGCCCTCGACCGTGTCGAGGTCCTTTTCCATGTCGGCGGTGAAGGTTACGTCGACAATGGTCTCAAAATTTTTCTCCAGCAATTCCGTGACAGCCTTGCCGAGTTCTGTCGGCAGGAGATACTTCTTGTCCTTTTCGACATATTTACGATCAAGGATCGTGGAGATTGTCGGCGCATACGTCGAAGGCCGGCCAATGCCCTTTTCTTCCAGGGCCTTGATCAGCGATGCCTCGGTGTAGCGCGGCGGCGGCTGGGTAAACTTCTGCTCAGGAACCAGTTTATCCAGCAGCAAGGTCTCTCCTTCAACCAATTCCGGCAGTTTTTCTTTGCTGATCTCGTCCGATTCTTCCTTTTCCGGTTCACTGTCGACCAGGGTCTGTCCATACTGGGCCAGATAACCCGGGAAACGGACTGATTCTCCACTGACCCGGAAAAGATGACTGCCCGCCACGATATCAGCCGTGACCGTATCGATCAGGGCCGGAGCCATCTGGGAGGCCATGAATTTATCCCAGATCAGCTGGTAAAGGCGGTATTGATCATTGGAAATCCGGTCCTTGATCCGGGCAGGTGGCAAATCAAAATGGGCCGGGCGAATCGCCTCATGCGCATCCTGGGCTTTGTTGCGGTTACGGAAATGGCGTGGCGTTTTAGGCAGATAGTCAGGACCAAAACGAGCCGAGATATACTGGCGCGCTTCCTGGGTTGCCTCTTCCGAAATCCGGACCGAGTCGGTACGAATGTAGGTGACCAGGGCAATGGCCCCCAGCTCAGGCAGTTCAATGCCCTCATATAACTGCTGGGCAACACTCATGGTTTTCTTGGCTGTAAAACCAAGAAAACGCGACGCTTCCTGCTGCAGTGTACTGGTCGTGAAAGGAGCGCCAGGCTGTTTTTGCTTGCTGCCTTTCTTGACTTTGGCAACCTGGTAGGACTGGCCGGCCAGGTCGGCTATCAGGGCCATGGTCTGGGCTTCATTGCTCAGCTTGCGTTTCTCGATCTTATTGCCGGAAACTTCCCCGTGATAACGGGCTTTAAAAGTCGGATCTTTAAGCTGCTTGTGCAGGAAGGCCGTCAGCAACCAGTATTCTTCTGGCTTGAAGGCCTGGATTTCTTTCTCGCGGTCGACAATCAGACGGGTGGCCACTGACTGGACCCGTCCGGCAGAAAGGCCCTTGCGCACTTTTTTCCAGAGCAGGGGACTCAGCTCATAGCCAACCAGCCGGTCCAGAATCCGGCGGGCCTGTTGCGAATTAACCCGATTCATGTCAATTGGCCGCGGATGAGCCACTGCGTTCAATACTGCCGGCTCGGTGATCTCGTTGAAAGTAATCCGGCAGTTGCTGGCAGCGTCGACATTCAGGATCTGGGCGATATGCCAGGCGATGGCTTCTCCCTCACGGTCAGGGTCCGTGGCAATCAGGATACGCTCGGCGTGCTGGGCCAGGTCAACCAGTTCATGGATGACCTTCTCCTTGCCCTTCATGGTAATATATTGCGGCTGGTAGTGCTGCCTGACATCAACCCCGAGGGTTGATTCCGGCAAATCACGGATATGGCCAACAGAAGCAGCGATCCGAAAATCCTTGCCCAGATAGCGGCCAATGGTTTTCGCCTTGGCCGGTGACTCCACAATAACCAGGTTTTTTCCCATTTCATCATTCCTTCACGGTATTGTCAGGCTACAGCCGGTCTGCAACCTGCGATTTACCGTAACATTATATACTTAAATAGCCCTGCTCTGTCAAAGTATATCGTCCTCGTTCGCAGACAATGTCTCCCCGCAGTTCAAAAAATGAAAGGGCAGTCGTCACTTCTGCCAGGGAGCGTCCGGTACTGACCAGCAGCTGGTCCAGGGTCAGGCGCTGTCCGCGCAGATGAGGCAGCAGGTTATCTGGTGACCAGCTGCCGTCGAGCAGGCCAGCGGGTCGTTCAATCTGAGCCAGGACAGATGGCAGTTCAAGCTGGACCTGATTATCTGGCTGCTGACGGGCCGGCGCCTGATGTCCCGGAGCAAGACTTCCCGAATCATGATGCCCGGTCGCCTGGCATTTTCGGTACTGGGATTTTGCTGTATGTATAACAGGGGTCTGCGGTTTCCTGGCCGTTGCTGGCGAAGGATTGGGGTAAACCAGCATTTGCAGATATTGTGCCGGTTCTCGCCAGAGAATGTCCTGAGCGGATACCAGCAGGGATGCCCCGTCACGGATCAGCTGGTGACATCCGGCGCAGGCATCGTCCATGATACTGCCCGGTACCGCATAAACATCACGGCCCTGATCAGCTGCGAAGCCAGCTGTAATCAAGGTTCCACTTTTACGTGATGCCTCCATGACCGCCACCACATCGGCCAGGCCACTGAGAATCCGGTTCCGGGCAGGGAAATTCTGCCGGCGCGGCGGTGTGCCGGGGGGATGTTCGCTGAGCAGCAGGCCATGCTCGGCAATAGCCTTCATCAGATTCTGGTTCTCAGGCGGATAAGCGATATCAAGCCCGCAGCCAACAACAGCTACGGTCAGGCCTCTGGCCTGCAGCGCTGTCTGATGGGCAACTGTATCGATTCCGCGAGCCATCCCGCTTACAATGACAACACCATGCGCAACGAGCTCTTCGGTTATTCTGCGGGTTACAGCGCGGCCATAATGGGTCGGATTACGTGTTCCGATGACAGTGACCCACAGCGAACGGCTCAGTGGCGCAGCCAGCTGTCTGCCTCTGTAATAAAGGACCGCCGGACAGGTATCTGTAGCCAGCAGCCGGCCAGGAAACAAAGGCTGGCTGACATCAAGGGTGCGGATGCCCAGGGCCCAGGCCTGGCGAGCGCTTGTCGCTGCTTTCTGGCGCATGGCTGGCTGGCTCAGATAACGAAGCAGTCCTGCCACTTTATCAGGTGGTCCAGCGAGAACCTCGGCCACTGCCCTGGGACTGGCTGTGTATAGTCCGCACAAGCCCTGAAATGTATGGATCAGCTGCCTTTGCTTCTTCAGGTTCAAGCCAACCGACTGACTGATCAGCGCCAGCCAGATTGCGGCTTCCAGATCCTGTTCCGGCTGATCCCGCCCGCCCGATCCAAAGACTGCAGACGTTTCCTGTGATGCCGACTGAATGGGCGTTGCCGATTGGTCTGATGATGCTGGTGGATTCGATGATACCGGCGTAAAGCTGGTATGCAATGGTGCCGGCGTATTTTCAGTGACTGGATCAGTCTGTTTTACCTGCATATTTGCTCCTGAATTTATCATGCGCCTCGCTGGTCTGATTGCATCTGGCGGATCAGTCAGTTATCTGGCAAGGTCGGGCCACGATACCTTTAATGGGGTAACCGCAGTCTGTATTGCATGGCTTCCGCCAGATGACCGGGTTCAACGTCGTCGGCTTCGTCCAGATCAGCTATGGTACGGGCCACGCGCAGTATCTTCTGATAACTGCGTACAGTCAGCTGTAATTGGTGCGCGGCATGACTGGCCAGCTGCAGGACAGAATCGGGGATCTGCAGAACTTTGGCCAGGTCATCCGGTTCAGCCCTGCCATTTAAAACAGGTGGCACACCGTGACGCTGACAACGGTTATGCTGCCGTTGCCAGCAAGCGGCGATACGGGCGGCCAGGGTCACTGAGTCCGGGCGCTGATTGTCAGTAGGAGTACGACGCACACTTTTCGCAAGTTCTTCAGCAGGTGGTCGCGTCATTTCCACGGCCAGGTCCAGCCGATCGAGCAAAGGTCCGCTGATCTGGGCCAGATGACGGCGAACCTGCTCGGCGGAACAGCGACAAGTCGAGGTTGGTTCAAAGTATTCGCCACAGCGGCAAGGATTGGCAGCGGCAACCAGCATAAAGTCAGCCGGGTATTGAATACTGGCCAGCAGGCGGGACAGATAGACCCGTTTTTCCTCCAGTGGCTGACGCAATAAGTCAAGGGTGTTGCTATCCATCTCCGTTAGCTCATCAAGAAAGAGGACACCCAGGTGGGCTCGGCTGCATAATCCAGGCAAAGGAATCGAACCACCACCAATTAAGGCGGCCCGAGTGACAGCAAAATGAGGAGCCCAGAAGGGGCGCTGATTGATCAAACCCTGGTTTTCCGGCAAAATACCGGCTGCACTGTAAATGCGTGTGACCATTCGTGATTCCTCCAGGGTCAGTGGCGGCATCAGGCCCGGCAAGGTTGCAGCCAATGAGGTTTTTCCGCTGCCCGGCGAACCCAGCAGCAACAGGTGATGCCAGCCAGCCGCTGCGATAACGATTGAACGCACAGCGCGCTCCTGCCCGACTATCGAGCGGATATCCCGGCCTGGCGGGGCAATATCTGGCATTGCATCCGGTTCACGTTGCGCCGCCAGATCAGCTGATGGCTGATACTGGCCGGTCAGGACAGCAATGGCTTCCCGCAGACTGCTGACCCCATGAAACCGGCCTGGAGCCAGAACCGAGGCTTCTACCAGATTTCCAGCTGGCACCAGAATGTCAGCGGTTGCCAGGGCCAGACAGGCAGCAACGCGACATATGACACCGGGAATCGGCCGCACCTGGCCGGTCAGTGATAACTCGCCAAATGCACAAGGCCTTTGATCGGCATGTCCGGCTGGCAGGCGGACCTGGCCCGATGCCAGCAAAATAGCGAGCGCCAGGGCCAGGTCAAAGGCTGTACCCTCCTTGCGTAACCAGGCCGGTGCATAACTGGCGGTCACCCGGCTGACCGGAAATTCAAAGCCACTGTTTTTAATTGCCGCATGAACGCGGTTGCGCGATTCACGGACGGCTGAATCACCCAGGCCAACAATTTCAAAGCCTGGTAAACCGGGTAAAATGGCTACCTCGATTTCAACCAGTACACCATCAATTCCCTGTAAAGCCGCCGAACGAACCCGCCCGTAACGCAATTCTGCCATCTGACACCCGTCCATTTCCGATTCGATATTTCTGAATTCGATATTTCTGATCCGGTCTGGTTTCATTTAATCCGGCCAGTTTTTATTCTGATCCGGTCAGTTTTTTCATGGCACTTTGCCTGGCTGGAGTCAGGCCTGGACCAGGAGCACGGATTTTCTGTGCCATCAGCATAACAGAACAGATGTTTGTCCTGTCTGGCATTCGATCGACAATAATCGTCAATATCCGACAATCAATCAGATATATATCATTATTTTCATTCACTGATTGAAGACAATATTCATTTTCAAGGCAGTCGGACGGATTGATATCATGTATTTCTACGCGCGTCTGGTCCGACAACCTGTCAAGGCCGGGCTTATTCCAGGGCCGAGCGGCTTTCCCTTGCTGATTTGCCAATTTTCTGCCATAATACTGCTGTTTATATAACAAGGAGGATTGATCATGCGTCTCGGAATCGTAGGTCTGCCCAATGTCGGGAAAAGCACGTTATTCAATGCCATCACCAAAGCTGGTGCAGCTGTTGCCAACTATGCCTTCTGCACCATCGATCCCAATATTGGCGTGGTAGCAGTGCCGGATTCGCGGCTCGATAAGCTGGCTGAGATGTATAAGCCGGAGAAATACACGCCGGCCATGATCGAATTCGTCGATATCGCCGGTCTGGTACGCGGGGCGAGCAAGGGTGAAGGTCTTGGCAACAAATTCCTGGCCAACATCCGCGAGGTTGACGCGATCGTCCATGTGGTGCGCTGTTTTGACGATGAGAATGTCATCCATGTCGACGGACAGACTGATCCGGCCCGTGATATTGAAACAATTAATCTTGAACTGATTCTCAGCGATATGGAATATATGGAACGTCGCCTTGATAAATCACGCAAGATGATCAAGGGCGGCGACAAGAAGTTCCAGGCCGAACTCGCGGTCCAGGAACGCATCATGGCTCACCTGTCTGAAGGTTTGCCGGCCCGCACACTCAGTCTTGATGAGGATGAAGCACCCTATATGCGGGAACTCTTTCTCCTGACTCTCAAGCCAGTTCTGTATGTTGCCAATATTGATGAAAAAGACCTGGCTGGCTCCGATCCCGCTGCAGTCGAGGTAGTCCGGCGTATAGCCGCTGCAGAAAATGCCGAGGTCGTTACCATCAGCGCCAAGATCGAAGAAGAAATCGCTATGCTTGACGATGAGGAAAAACAGGTTTTCCTGGCTGACCTCGGGCTGGCCGAATCAGGTCTGGATAAAATTATTCATGCCGGCTATCACCTGCTGGGCCTGATGTCATTCCTGACCGCCGGACCAACGGAGGTGCGGGCCTGGACGATTAAGCGCGGAACCAAAGCGCCCCAGGCTGCCGGTAAAATTCATAGTGATTTCGAACGGGGTTTTATTCGGGCTGAAGTCGTGTCTTTCAACGACCTGATGGCAGCAGGCAGTTATGCGGCAGCCCGGGAAAAAGGCCATGTCCGATCTGAGGGCAAAGAATATGTCATGCAAGACGGTGACATTGTCCTGTTCCGTTTTAACGTCTGAGGCAAATAATGTCACCCGTCACGAACCTTTGATCTGGCGCATGCGATGGTCAAGCCAGACGACCCCCAAAACTGGCAATGCGCCCAGGATCAGGATGGCCAGCTGGCTGAGCAGGTAGGTTTTCAGCCCGGCAGCAGCAAAACGATTGGCTAGGATGGCCATTGGAATCCAGGCAGTATGATAGATCAGCCAGCAGATGACGGCCTGGATACGGGCTGCGCCGCGCAAACGACGGTAGGCGAACAGCCAGGCCAGATCAATGACCGTTACAATGATCGCCAGCAGCATGGCCGATAACAAGATGGCCGATGGGTGCCGGACATACAGCCAGGCGGTCAGGGCAATTGATGAGCCGGCCAGGCCGGTGATGATCAATAGCAGTAACCGGGCCAGGAACTGTGAACGGCCCGACTGAAAAGCCGCCTGGTTTTTTTTCTGATCCTTATTCCCTGTCACTGGCTCATCTGATGGTCTGGACTGTATCACTGAATCACCTGATGATGTGGACTGGTTCTCTTTTGCCATCCGCGTTGTCTCCTGCCATTCAATATTTATAAACATCTTGAGCCCGGACTCACACCTGCCTGAACTTTCAGCCAGCTCCGATTGCCCTGCCAGGAAGCTGGGCTGAAGCTGTCATTTGAACCACCCTGCAGTCAGGGTTGGGCGGCAGGATTCATGGCTGGCAGCTGGAAGCGAATGCCGCGGTCACCCAGTTCTTTGGCCAGCAATTTGCCGACCTGCTGCACCAGGCTTTCCTGATCGGCGTCGTTTTGGATAATCTGAGTAGCGATGGCACTGTATTCAGCAAATGACATCTGCATGGCGATGCGCCGCCGGGCTTCGGCTTCATCCATCCCCCGCTGCTTGAGGCGCTCCAGGCGTACCGTATCATTAGCCCAGACGACCCAGACCTGGTCACAGATATCCAGGAAGCCTTCTTTGACTGGAATGGGCACATCCAGTACGACGACCTTGGCATTTTTCTGACGCAACTGCGCAACCTGGCGGGCCATCTCGGCAATCACTTCCTGATGAACAATCCGGCTCAGCCGATCCAGGGCCCGGCGGTCGTTAAAAACAAGTGCCGCCATTTTCTCGCGATTGAGGGCTCCATCGTTCTGGATAATTCCGGCCCCGAAAGCTTCAAGCACGGCTGGAATTGCACACCCCCCGGCAGCAGTTACCTGCCGTGATACCACATCAGCATCGATAACCGGCAAGCCAGCTTGCTGACAGATCGCGGCAACTGTCGATTTGCCGCAGCCAATTCCACCCGTGACGCCAATAATAAACATCTCAGCTCTCCTGTTTTGTGTAAATATCGAAAATATATGTGCAAATATCAAGCACGTCCTTTTGACGTCATGACATCACGTTCATATATTATTTGTTCTTTTCTGGCTGTCTGCTGCCATATTGACTTCGTTTCAGAATATTATCCATCTGGACAGCCTGCTCCTGTTATCGGACGACCAATTACTGACTTCGTTTCAGCCCATTTACTTGCAGTCACTCCAGCGCTGGCCCTGATGTACATCAGCTATAAGCGGCACGCTCAGGTTCAGTGCCCCTTCCATGGCCTGCTTGAGAATGGCCCCGGCCTGGGCTGCTTCATGCCGGGGTGCTTCAACGATCAGCTCATCATGGACCTGCAGCACCAGGCGAGCCTTCAGGCCGGCATCAGCCAGGGCCTGGGCGACCCGGACCATGGCAATCTTGATCAGATCAGCTGCTGTGCCCTGAATCGGTGTATTCATCGCGGCCCGCTCACCGAAGCTGCGCAAGTTCCGATTGGGTGACTGCAATTCCGGCAGATAGCGGCGCCGGCCAAAAAGCGTCTCAACGTAGCCGTTTGCATAGGCGCCGCTCACCAGCGATTCCAGATAGGCCCGGACCTTCGGGTATTCCTCATTATAGCCGGTGATATAGCGATGGGCCTCCTTGACTGTAATGCCAAGATCCCTGGCCAGGCCAAAATCACTGATGCCATAGACAATACTGAAATTGACGGTCTTGGCTGCTGAACGCATCGCTGGTGTGATCAGTTGCGCCGGCAAGTCAAAAATATGCCGGGCCGTATTCAGGTGGATATCCTCACCACGATTAAACGCTTCGACCATGACCGGATCCTCAGCCAGATGCGCCAGCAGCCGCAGCTCGATCTGCGAATAATCGGCATCGAGCAGAACCCAGCCAGGCGCGGCAATGAACGCCTCGCGTATCCGGGCACCCGATTCGCTGCGAATCGGAATATTCTGCAGGTTCGGTTCTGAGCTGCTGAGGCGCCCGGTGGCAGTCAGGACCTGATTAAAGGTGGTATGCACGCGGCCATCGACAGGATCGGCCACCTTGCGCAGTCCTTCGACAAAGGTTGAGCGCAACTTGGCCGTCAGGCGATGTTCAATGATCAAGGGAATAACCGGGTGTTCGCCGCTAAGCCGTTCAAGTTCCTCGGAATTTGTTGAATAGGCCCCGCCGCTGTTCTTCTTTCCTTTCGCCAGACCCAGGTGTTCATACAGGACCTGGCCGAGCTGTTTGGGCGAATTCAGGTTGAAGATCTCGCCACAGCCGGCAAAGATCTGGTTTTGCAGATCATTGATACGCTGCTGCATTTCATCCGCCAAAGCATCCAGCTTGGCAAGGTCCAGGGCAAAACCAACGCGCTCCATCGCGGCCAGGATGCCAGACAGGGGCATTTCAATAGCGTAGACCAGCTGACCCAGGTCCCGGCTGTGGATGACTTGAGCTTGCAGGCTGGCAATCCGAAAAAGTGCCTTCACGGCTGCAGCCTGTGAATTCTCTCCTGGTTGGACTGGTGTGAACCCGGTCCTGGCGGACATCTTGTGTTTGCCGGTCGTCACGGACAGGGAATCAGCAGCCTCGGCCGGTAGCCTGTCTGGCATCAGGCTGGCCAGGGCCAGCTGTTCCCCAGCTGCCGGACCTGGATCAGAAGGGCCTGGATTGGTGCCGGATCCGGCAAATGGCAGCTGGCCAGGAGAGGTCTGGCTTGTATCTGATGCCGGTAATGGCCAGGTCTCGCCAGTCACACGCTGGTAGATTCGTTCCAGACTGGATTTGCCTTCCAGCTGATTTAACAGGTAAGCGGCAATCAGCACATCGTGGATCGCCCCGGGTAATGGCGCCAGACTCCAGGTATGTAACAGGCGCTTGTAATCATAGAAGGCAACACGGACCGGACTGGCCGCCAGGACAGCCCAGGCTGCCTCGCGGTCAGCGGGGCGCAGGCAATAGATCCCTTCCGACCCCGGCAGCCCCGACCAGCACAACGTGCCATCAGGGGTGATGAAACAAGCAGCCTGGACCTGGTCAGCCGGCTTGACTGTCCACTGCTCAAGCTGCTGCTGAAACTGGGCCACAGTCAGCTTGACAACATTTTCAGATGGGCCGGTGATAGTTGGCGCGGCGGCATCGAGATTAAGCCGGTTGAGCAGGGAACGGAAATCGAGCCGGATGAGTGTCTCTTTCAGTTTATCCGTCCGGGCCGGCCGGACGATCAGATCATCCAGGCGGCAAGTCAGCGGCACCTCGCGATCAATGCGTGACAATCGCTGGGACAGGTAGGCCATCTCCTGATTCTGGCGCAGTTTTTCGGCAAGGTTGGGCCGGATCTCGGCCAGATTGGCATAAATGCCATCCAGCGAGCCATAGCGGCTGACCAGGTCCATTGCCCCCTTCTCCCCGATCCCCTTGACCCCGGGTATGTTGTCGGACGGGTCGCCCATGATGGCTTTCAGATCGACGAACTGATCCGGCCGGATCCGGTATCGATCCGTGATCGCAGCCGCATCATAGCGTTCGGTCTCGGTCTTGCCACTTCTGGTTACTGGCTGCAGAATTGTCACGCCAGGCTCGGCCAGCTGAAAGCTGTCTTTATCTCCGGTTACAATCGTGACCTGCATGCCGGCCTGCAAACCCTGATGAGCCAGGGTACCAATCAGATCGTCGGCTTCATAGCCCGGCATTTCGAGGCGGCTTACGCCCATTTCGTCGAGCAATTCCTTCAGCAGGGGAACCTGGACGGCCAGGTCATCAGGCATGGGTTTGCGCGTTGCCTTGTAGCCCTCATACCAGATGTGGCGAAATGTAGGCTCCTTGCGGTCAAAGGCGGCGCAGATATGGGTTGGCCTGACTTCATCGCGATAGCGCAGGAGCATGTTCATAAAAGCAAAAAGCGCACCGGTTGGCGTACCATCCGGTGCGGTCAGATTGCTGCGGCCAGACAAGCCGAAAAATGCGCGATTAATCAGGCTGTTGCCATCCAGTAACAAGATATGTTCAGAAGTCTTCAGTTCACTCAACGTCGGGATCCTCCGCTCTAATCTCTTATGTTAATATGCCACCCTGTCATAATGCCCGATGCCAGCTTTTTCGCTTTCAGCTGTTTTGATTCCAGCAGGTCCCCGCCTCTGCCTGGCCTGATCAGGTTGGCCTGATTCCAGATAGGCCAGGATCAGCCCGGGCTGATCTCAGCCAATCTCGATACTGATCCAGAGCAGATCCGGATCCGGCAGGTCAGTCTGAACCTGCTCGTAAAGGGCAGGACCGATCAGACTCTGCAAGGCTAGCTGACGGTCAAGCTCATCGATCATCGTCACGCTGGCAGACAAGGCACAAACCACCAGGCGATCACGGATCATACTGGCCTGAACAGCCAGCTGGTCAGCTGGATAAGCAGCCAGTATCAGGAAGTGCGGCTGGCTGGCAGAATAGCTGTCCAGGCTGGATGAAGGTACCCGGTCTGGCGGTGGCTCGGCTGCGGACCGGGCCAGGACCAGAACCCGGGCAGCCTGGGCCAGAACACCGGTATTTAAAAATTGACTGGCATCTGCACCCGTTGAGGCGTCTATTCCCGTCGAGGTGCTTATTCCGGTTGAAACAGTCGGCTCCGTTGGCAATCCTTGCTCCGTAGCGGCAACTGAACCATCCTGCGTCGTGACCTGGCCCGCTGATGTGGCTGATTGGGAATTCACAGTTGAATCCGGCGGCGTAATGATATTATCCGATCCGGCAAGTAAACAGGAGGCACCCGGCACATCGGCCAATGGTCCGTCATATAACCGCCAGGCAGTCATCACGTGGCTCTCATCTGTGCCTTTCACGGCCGATGCCGCGGTCGTTTCCATGGCTGCGGTCCATTCCGGCGCTCCTGCTGCTGTGTCCATATTGATCGATACGCCCTGATCGTCAACAGGCCGGGTCGCACGCGACGGCAAATGAAAGGACCATTGCCGATACACAAGGGCCCCGATCAGCAGGACAACAACCATGGCAGCTGCGCTGGCCCATACTTGCCAGCGTATGGAACGGGCAGCCCGGGCCGGCGCAGCATGATGAGGTGCCGGGCTGTCGGCGGCAGAGGCGACAGATCCCCTGATTTTTACGCGGACTGACTCCCGGGCGGTATCCCGGGCCGATTCCCGGGCTTTTGCCCGGCTTGCCTCCCGGGCTGTTACCCGGTCAGTTTCCCGGGCATCTGCCCGGCCTGACTCCCGGGCTATTTCCCGCTGCAGACGGGCAGTCAGTTCAGGCGGCGCGGCTATCGCTTCACGCCTGGCGCGCAGTACAGCGCGGTGCACCAGCCAGCCCTGCTGCAGCTCAAGCTGGGCGCGACAGGCCGGGCAGTGCTTCAAATGTTCGGACAACCGGGCTTCCTCGGTCGGCGAGAGCCGGTCATCCAGATAATCAATAATCAGGTTGTCGAGGCAAACACAGGTCCCGTCGGCCTGACCAGCTGCATCTGGCAGATTCTCGTCAGTCCGTGAACTTGAATCATTCATGGCAGCGGCCTCCTTTCAACACCGGCCCGACGGGACTTGACCGGTCGGGTTGCCGTACTGGAACGATCCCGCCGGGCCGCATCGGTCTGGCTGTCTTTTTGACGCGCTGCCGGCACGGTTTGTTCCCGGGATCGAATTGCCTGCATGAGCTGGCTGCGGGCCCGGAAAAGGCGTGATTTAACGGTTCCTTCCGATATATGCAGCATCTGGGCAATCTCATGGTAGGCAAAGCCCTCAATATCGCGCAAAACGAGCGTTTCCTGCAGATAATCAGGTAAACAGGCAATCTCCTGGCGGATTATATCGCCCAGCTCATGACTGATCGCCGTCTCGTCGGGCAACGGGCCCGGATCAGCGACCTGCAGGGGCAAGTCATGATCCTCACCCTCACGGGCCTCGTCCAGTGACAGCACGGGCGGATGCTGCTGGTGGCGCAGCAGATCCAGGCACGTATTCACCGCAATGCGATAAAGCCAGGTATAAAATGATGATTTAAACTGATATTGTCGGATTGACCGGAAAGCTTTGATAAAAGCATCCTGGGTACAATCCTCGGCATCCTGCCGATTGTTCAACAAACTGAAGCACAAACCGTAAATACGGCCGGCATACTGGCTCATCAGGGAACTGAAGGCATCCGGGTCGCCGGCGGCCGCTTTTTTCAACAGGTTGGTCTCTTGTTCATCCGCCAAAAATCGCCGCCTCCTTCGTGAAAAGTTTGTTGTATTTGTTAATTATACCATAGTGGATCCGGTGATATGATTAACGAGGATCAGTCAGACCCATGTCATTGGCCTTCAGGATTTTGGGGGAATTCTTGGTGTATGTCAAGCGGTCCAGAGAAGAGTCAGACAAGGAGGATTGACTGATGCCTGTACAAGATAAGCCAGACAGATCTGCGATGATGCCAGCCGGCCCGGCTGAGAGCCCAGCCGGAGCGGCAACCCTGCGGGTGGCCTATGGCATGCCGCTGGATGCAAAGACCCGCAAGGATTTGCGGCTGGCCATCATCAGCATCGTCTTCGGGATCATTTATTTTGTCATTACCGGCTTTCCGGGTGCATCCCCGCTGTTTACATCGTACCTGAAAAACCAGCTGGGAATCAGCGACAGTGCCTATGGCCTGATCCTGACCATCCCGTTCCTGACCGTCCTGATCCAGATCCCGTATTCTTTCTATGTAGCCCGTTTTGGCCAGATCAAGCCGGCCTTCCTGTTGTTTGGCATTTTATCCAAGTCCATTTATATGATCGTTGCCATATCGCCACTTATATTACCGGATCTTGGTGGCGACAGGGCAATCTGGCTGATCAGCGGTGTCATTTTCCTGACTTCACTTTTCAACTGGATCGCCGATTCTGCACTCAATACGTGGTTTGGAGCGATGATACCCGGCGAGATCAAGGGCCGCTATTTCAGTACCCGCCAGATGCTTTTCACCCTGGCAATGGTATTTTATGCCATCGCCGTCAGCTTCCTGCTGCGGGCTACTGAACATTTCCCATGGCGCTACACGGTCTTTTTCATGGCAGCCAGCCTGTTCGGCATCCTGGATGTCAGTCTGTATTTTGGCGCCCGGCCTCCCGATCGGGCCTATCGGCCCTGGCAGCATACCAGCCAGGCTCAACAATCAATGGCCAGTTTCCTGGCTCCGCTGCGCAACAAGTCCTATCGGGCATACCTGTTGTTTGCCATCTTCTGGAACTTCTCCATGCAAGTATCCGGACCCTATTTCAACGTATACCTGCTTAATCACCTGCGTGTTTCACTGGGCATGATGACCCTGCTGACCCAGATCATTCCGGCTACGGCAACGGTGCTCTTTCTGCGCCGGATCGGCCGGGCCTATGATCGCTACGGCTTCCGTCCGGTCCTGATCCTGGCCTGCCTGGTGTCCCTATCGTTACCGGTGGTCTGGCTTTTCGCCACACCGGAATCACACTGGTTCATTTATCCGGCGAATCTCCTGTCCGGCATCTTTAATATCGGTATTGACCTGGCAGTGATGAGCCTGGCCATTTTCCTGGCTCCCCACGACCAGCGTAACGCCTATCTGGCCGTGAAAAACATTGCCATGTCCCTGATTGGCATCGTCCCGGCCATTTTGCTCGGCGGAGCACTCTCAGACTGGCTCGAACCGATCCTGAGCCAGTCCCGCATTCCTTTCTTCCGCGGCCAGACCCTGAATCCGTTTCACATCCTGCTGCTTCTGTCCCTGCTCATGCGCATCATTACCCTGACCGTTTTTGCCCGTGGCCTGCGCGAACCGACGGCGTACTCCTTCAAGGACTTTGTGCAATCAGCCCAGGCTGACGGCCAGCTGATCCTGAGCCAGGCCCGGCGCCGGCAGAAGTATTGGCTGCTGACCGTGCGGCGCCATCTGCAGCGCCGGCGATGAGTCAAGCCTGATCGCACTACGGTTCCAGCGTTGTTCAGGATCACGTTCAGAGGATATCAATCCCGACGCCGGATCCGGATTATCGGGAGATCCGGGTTATCTGTGGAATCCGCCGGGCCAGCGGCATCATCGCCAGACCCAGGATCACGCCGGCAACCCCCTGCAACCCGTTGGTGAGCAGTTGGGGAATGGCAGCGGGCACCCCGTACATCAGGGCTTCAAAGGCAAAATAGCCAAAGATCATGATCAGCTCACAGGTAATCAGTAACAGCGCCTGCAGGGGGATTGGCAGTTTCGGCCGTTTCATCAGAACATAGCCTGAAAGCAGGCCCATCAGGCCCTTGATAATAAAGGTTGCTGGCGCATAAATGCCATAAGGTGGTGTCAGGAGATCGGACAAAGCCGAACCAATACCAGCCGGAATAGCGGCAAAGGGGCCCAGCACGACTGCCGCGGCAAAAATCGAGCCATCACCAAAATTGAAGTAGCCCATATTATTGGGAATCGGGATCGTGATGACCCGGGTAGCCAGCAGTATAAAAGCTGCCATAACCCCACCATAGGTAATTTTCCGCACTGAATTATTCATCAAATGCCTCCACAAATCGAGAAATTTAGGTGCCCATAATAATTGCGAATCACACTGACGTTATCTGCCTGATCGGCGATGTCGTCAATTTTTGCCTGCCCGTTTTCGTGCCCGTTCCGTCCGATGTCAGTCAGTTACGACTGTGATTGCGCCTTACAGCGATCAGTTCGATTTCAACCAGGGCTTGCCTGGGCAGGGCGGCAACCTGAACGGTCGATCGGGCCGGGCGATGGTCGCCGAAAAACTCACCGTATATCTGGTTGACGATCGCAAAATCAGCCAGGTTAGTCAGAAATATGGTCGATTTGACCACGGCTGCCGGTTCAGATCCGGCGGCCTGCAGCACAGCGGCCAGATTCTTGAGTACCTGGCGGGTCTGTCCGCCAATTTCCGAACTGGCCAGCTCACCGGAGTCCGGCTCAAGCGCAATCTGACCCGACGTATAGATCATTTCGCCCACCATGACCGCCTGGGCATACGGACCGATCGGCAGTGGGGCCAGGGGCGTTTCAATGGTCTGCAGCATCATGTAATCCTCCTGTATGGGCTGTCTTCTGGCGATATATCGGCAAGACGGCAATTTCCGGCCATTTATCAGTAATTCCCTGTTAATTTTCAGCAATTTCCTGTCATTTTCAATGATTCTGGCGGGTAATCAGGCCTGCTCAGGTGCCATGTCCGGCTGATGCTGATGGAAGGCCGTCGAAATCATCAGCTTGATCCGGTTGAGCTGATTGACCTCGCTGGCTCCCGGATCATAGTCGATCGGCACAATGTTGGCTAGCGGGAACTGGCGGCGCAGTTCTTTGATCATGCCCTTGCCGGTAACGTGATTTGGCAGACAGGCAAATGGCTGGGCGCAGATAATATTGGCCGCGCCACTTTCGATCAGCTCGATCATCTCAGCCGTCAAAAACCAGCCTTCACCACTGTCATTGCCCAGTGAGAGCACCTTCTGGGCTTTTTCGCTCAGCTCCTGGATCGTAACCGGGGCGTTGAATTTGCCGCCGGTCGCCGCCAGGGTCTTGCGCATGTGGACCCGGTAGAGCTCAAGCAGGCGCACGGCTGTTTCGGAGATCAGGGCCGCCTTGGCACTCGTGCCAAGATTGTCACGCTTCCAGCCGGCGTTGTAGAAACAATACAGGAAAAAATCGAGCAGACCGGGCAAGACCGCTTCACAACCCTCGGATTCAACCACGCCGATCGCATTGTTATTGGCATCGGGATGGAACTTGACCAGGATCTCACCGACGATACCGACCCGCGGTTTGCGGGGAATATCGAGCAGCGGCAACTGGTCGAAGCTTTCGACTATCCGGTCGATCAGGCCGTAAAAGCTGACCTTTTTCCCCAGGCGCGGTGAATAGCCATCCTGCAGGAAGTATTCGCGGACGACCTGGTCCCAGTACTGGTAAAGACTCGTACTGCTGCCGGGATCGCGTTCATAGGGTCGGACCCGCAGCAGGACGGTCTGCAGCAGGTCACCGAAGATCAGGGCCTGAATGGCCCGGTGCAGCATCGGGATTGTAAACTGAAATCCCGGATTCGTCTCAATGCTTGAGGCACTGATACCGATTACCGGCACCTGGGCAAAGCCGGCCTCGCGCAGGGCCTTGCGCAGGAAGGCAATGTAATTGGTAGCCCGGCAGCCGCCACCGGTCTGGGTGATGAAAACCGAACAATTATCCGGGTCAAACTGGCCGGAAATAAAGGCATTGACCAGCTGGCCGACGACGATAATCGACGGATAGCAGGCATCATTATTGACAAATTTCAGGCCCGTCTCAATATCTTCATTGGTCACGGACTGCAGGATATGCGTACGGTAACCGCTGCGATTGAACATGGCCTCGACAAAGCGGAAATGGATCGGTGACATCTGCGGCCCGAGAATCGTATGTTTCTGGCGGTGTTCCCTGGTAAACGGGACCCGTTCAATTGTATAGGGCTTGCGCTGGTCGGCACGGCGGGCGTAGGGATTGCGCAATCGCTCGTCCATCGCGACCTTCAGCGAACGCATGCGGATCCGGGCGGCACCCAGGTTGCTGACCTCGTCAATTTTCAGCAAGGTGTAGATTTTACCCTTGGCCTCGAGAATCTCCTGGACCTGGTCACTGGTCACCGCATCCAGGCCACAGCCAAAGGAGGTCAGCTGCACCAGTTCCAGTTCATCGCGACAGGCCACAAAGGCTGCCGCCTCATAAAGCCGGGAATGATAAGCCCACTGGTCAACGACCCGGATCGGCCGTTCCAGCAAGCCAGGCTCAATGATGCTGTCCTCGGTCAGGACCGCCAGGCCCAGTGTATTGATCATCTGCGGGATTCCGTGATGGATCTCCGGATCAATGTGATAAGGCCGGCCGGCCAGGACAATACCTTTCTGTCCGGTTTCCTCCAGGTAACGCAAGATTTCCTGGCCTTTGGCCCGGATATCGGCCTTAAACTGGTCCATCTCAGCAAAGCCCTTCTCCACTGCCCGCCGGGCCTCGGCTCTGGTCACGCCAAACTCGGCAAACTCGGCCGCCAGGCGCTCGATCAGCTTGGGCCGGTTGGACAGGGAAAAGAAAGGATTCAGCAACCGGACGTTCTTTTCGCGCAGCTTCTCGACATTAGTACGGATGACCTCCGGATATGAAACCACAATCGGGCAATTAAAGTTATTGTTGGCGCCGGAAATCTCTTTCTGTTCGTAGGATATATCCGGATAAAAAATTAGCTGGATACCCTTTTCAATCAAATCCGTAATATGGCCATGAACCAGCTTGGCCGGGTAGCAGACGCTTTCCGAAGGAATCGAGTCCATGCCTTTCTCGAACAGTTTGTGATTAGAGCGACCCGACAGCACGACCCGAAAACCCAGTTCGGTGAGAACCGTAAACCACAGCGGGTAATTTTCATACATATTAAGACCGCGCGGCAGGCCGATTGTGCCGCGGCGGGCGGCAGCCGGTGTAAGTGGTTTGTACTGGAACAGCCGCTTGTATTTATAGTCAAAAAGATTCGGCAGCTTTGCCTGCTGACTGGTCTCGCCGGCCCCGCGTTCGCAGCGATTACCCGAGACAAAGCGCTCACCATTGCTGAAGTGTGAGATGGTCAGCTGGCAGTGATTGGTGCAGAGCTGACAGTGCGTCAGTTCAGTTTCAACCGAAAAACGCTGCAGCTGCTCATGGCTTTGCAGGCTGCTGACCTGGCCGCTGTAACGCTCACGGGCGATCAGGGCCGCACCGAAGGCGCCCATCAGGCCGGCAATATTCGGCCGGATCACTTCACGGCCAGCCACCAGCTCAAAGCAGCGCAAAATTGCGTCGTTCAGGAAGGTACCGCCCTGGACGACAACCTTCTCGCCGAGGAGGGCAGGATCCTTGATTTTGATGACCTTGTACAGGGCATTGCGGACCACCGAGTAAGACAGGCCGGCCGAGATATCGCCAATGCTGGCGCCCTCTTTCTGGGCCTGCTTGACCCGCGAATTCATGAAAACAGTGCAGCGCGTGCCCAGATCGACCGGATTGCCCGCCGCCAGTGCTTCCAGTGAAAAAGTATGGGCATCCATATGCAAAGTCTCGGCAAAGGTCTGGATAAACGAACCGCAGCCGGATGAACAGGCTTCATTGATCATGATGCTGTCAATGACCCCGTCGCGGACCCGCATGCACTTCATGTCCTGGCCGCCGATATCAATGATGAAATTGACACCCGGGCAGAAGTGCTCAGCCGAACAGTAATGGGCCATCGTCTCGATTTCGCCCTCATCAACACCGAGAGCGGCCTTGATCAGGTGCTCACCATAACCGGTCACACAGGACCGGGCAATCCGGGCACCCGCGGGCAGCTGGGCATAAATCTTTTCCAGGATCGCGACGGCACTCTGCACCGGATTGCCTTTATTACTGGCATAATAGGTAAATATCAATTCGCCCTGATCATTGACCAGGACAGCTTTGGTCGTCGTACTGCCGGCATCGAGGCCAAGGAAACAGTCGCTGCGGGTCTTGCGGATATCCATCAGCTCGATAGTCATCCGCTCGTGGCGTTCGTAAAAAGCAGACCGCTCCGCCGCGTCGGCAAAGAGCGGCCGGATGCGGGTGATCTCCGGCTCGAGGCGGGTCGCTGTCTGAAAACGGGCGAAAACGTCCGCCAGCGGCTGGGGTTGCTCCCTGGCCAGCAGTGCAGCGCCAATTGCGACATATAGCTGGGCATGATCTGGCGTGACGAAGGAGCTGACCTCCTGGGCCAGCGACCGCTCATAGGCTTTACGCAATTCGGGCAGGAAGTAAAGCGGCCCGCCGAGGAAGACAATATGGCCGCGAATAGGCCGGCCGCAGGCCAGGCCGGCGATCGTCTGGTTGACAACCGATTGCAGGACCGATGCCGCCAGGTCTTCCCTGGCCGCCCCTTCATTGATCAGGGGCTGCAGGTCGCTCTTGGCAAAGACTCCGCAACGCGAAGCGATCGGATACAAACGCTGATAATTGGCCGCCAGCTGGTTGAGGCCTGTAGCATCGGTCTGCAGCAATGACGCCATCTGATCGATAAACGCGCCAGTGCCGCCGGCACAGGTGCCATTCATCCGCTGCTCAGGCATCGGTTTCATATAGGTAATCTTGGCATCCTCACCACCGAGTTCGATGATGACATCAGTCTGGGGATTAAAGACCCGGATCGCTTCGGTCTCGGCGATGACTTCCTGAACGAAGGGCAGATCAAGCCAGCGGGCTACACTGACGCCACCCGAACCGGTGACATGGATCTGGACCTGGGCATCGGGAAAGGCTTCCAGTGCCTGGGCAAAAGCCCTGGCCAGCTCACCGCTGATATCAGCATGATGACGGCGATATTGTTCGTATACAAGTTGCTGGTCGGCCAGCAGGACGAGTTTCAGCGTAGTGGAACCAATATCCAGGCCCATTTTTAGTATTTGGTTTTTGTGCATTTCAGACACCTTTAAAGGGAATTTCCAGGCATTCCTGGTAGGGGCAACAGGAAATGACGGCCAGTGATGCCGTCCATGTATCAAGCGGATGGAAATGATTCAGCAGCGCCTCATAGGCCAGCGCGATCTCGAGCGGGCCCATCTCCAGCACCAGCGTGCAGTGGGCAACCCAGGATGCCTCCTGATAAAGCGGCGAAAATTCGTGACAAAGCGGCTCCAGCAGGCTGTTGAGTTCACGATGAAAAGCCAGTAGCGGTTCATCGACGATCGGGGCCAGGAAGAGGACGCCGTGTTCGGCCGGGAAAAGGCCCAGACTGGAAAAACGCAAGTGAAAGGACTGCTGGCGAATCACGAACCGCTGCAAGTCAGCCGCAACGCGATCGAAGTCGGATGTATTGAACTCAGCCAGTGTCAGATGCGGCCGCATGCCCAGATTCACATACAGGTCATTGACACCGTGGTCGGTCAGATAATGCATCAGGCGCCTGATCTGCTTCTCACCCCTTGGCTCGAAATAGAGCAGAACAGCATAATCCATGGTCGTTGTCCCCTCCCTCGCGGTCAGTTTCAATTGTGATCTTAAGCACATTTCGCTTCATCATAGCAAAAAAAGCGGACTGTCTCAAGTGATTCAGACAGCCCGCCTTTATTTATCCGTTTCTGGTGCTAAATAGACCGGTTACAATCTTGCGGCGCAAATGCCGGATAGTGCCTGATCAGAGATACTGATTGATCCTTAAGCCTCGGTCTTCTTGGTATCACCATACAGGTTGAGGCGGAAGAGATAGGATTCATCTTCAGGATCTTCGCAGTAGATCTTGGCATCACTCAGATGGCCACCTTCGATCAGTTTGATGATCCCGGCCAGCTGGCTCAGTTTGCTCTTGAGGTTAAACTGGTCGTTTTCGTCGGTAACCAGCATCACATTGCCTTTACAATTGTCGAGGGCCTTGATGAAAGCCTTGACATCGATATTACTCATACTAAAAATCTGACTCATTCGGTGTACCTCCTTTAAAGGTATCTTACTTTTATTTTATTCTGATTCATTTCCAAGTACCATCTGGTACACTGTTATTATACCTTTTCCCAGTAAAAATGCAATAAGCTGACCATTCGCAGATTAACCAGATATTTTTAAATCTTTCAGAGCTTTTATACTAACATAGATAAAGATTATGATGCTTATATTATTCGTTTAACATATCTGGTCCTTTTTACAACAATTTTACATAAACTTGCTCATTATGCAAATTCATTACTTGCTCAACTGGCAATAATAAACAGCATTTGCCGAAAAGTTCCTGGCTGGCTGCTCTTTGCTCAGGTTTGAGCCGCTCATCTTTCAGGATTCTGACAGGTAAAGACCGGCGGCAGACCTGGTCTGACCCCTCAGCTCAATTGGCCAAGGAATTCGTAACCGGCTTCATTGATGGCCTCAGAGGCTTCATCTAGATTAAAAACCGCCTCATCGACCTGCAAGGTCGCCAGCTGGGCTGTGAGACTGACCTGAACGGACTGGACACCGGCAACTTCACGCAAGGCATTCGACACATGCTCCACACAATGACCGCAGCTCATGCCGCCAATTTTCAATTCCACCTGTTTCATCTTAAAAAACCTCCTGCTTGACTGATCGTGGTCGATATGAAATCATCGGGGCTGATTTTTTCATGATCGATTTCCGTCGGGACTGTATCGGCCGGGACCGATATGATCAGGACAGAATTCCGGCAATATTGCTGAATCAAATCCGGAAGACCAAGCTTGATCCTGACATCTATTTTAACGCATCTGTCCTTGAATGCCTATCAGAATTGCATAAGACAGGATCAAACCAGCGGATTTCCAGCCAGCAAAAAAACGTCCGGTCTTGCGATCGGACGTTCTGGAGCCGCTGGTGGGAATCGGACCCACGACCTATTCATTACGAGTGAATTGCTCTACCCCTGAGCCACAGCGGCATCTGACAAGGCACAGATAAACCGGTATCGGTCATATCATCTGCATGGTCTCATAGCCTGCGTCGGTCATGTCATCTGCATGTGCTGTACAATATGTATTGCTACGCAAACAGAATCGTCATGCAGACTGCTTTCGCCTTGCGACTTGTATATTTTAACATGAAAACAGACGATGTCAAGCACCTGGAATTGAAACGGTTCAACTGGTCAATTGGTTCAATGGCTGTCTGCCAGGGCGGCTGCACTCTGCAGGGCTTCGTATTTAATCCGTTCCTCATCGAGGGTCAGCAGACTGCGCCGGCGCATCAGCCAGCGGCCGGCGACCATCAGGGATTCAACATTGGCACTATCAGCACTGTAAACCAGGGCGGCTGCCGGATCACCGAGTGGCCACATGGATGGCATATCAGCATCAACAATCTGCAGATCAGCTTGCCAGCCAGCGGCGATACAGCCACATTGCGCAAATCCCAGGCCACGCTGGCCGTCGAGAGTGGCCATCCGGATGACCTGGCTGGCTGGCAGACGGGCGGCATTGCCGCTGGTGCCCTTGGCCAGGAATGAAGCCAGGCGCATTTCGTGATAGAGACTGAGATTATTATTGCTGGCAGCACCATCCGTACCGAGGCCGACGCGCACCCCGGCTTCCAGCATGGCCGCCACATCAGCAATGCCGCTGCCCAGTTTGAGGTTGCTCGATGGATTATGAGCGACCAGCACATTATTTTCAGCCAGCAGATGGCGATCTTCATCATTCAGATAAACGCAATGGGCCGCGATTGTCGGCCCGGCGAACAGGCCGAATTCAGCCAGTTTTTGTGGCGGCCGGCAACCATACCGGTCGAGGCATTCCTCAACTTCGCGGGCGGTTTCCGAAACATGGACCTGGACAAAGCAGCCTGTCTCACGAATGGCAGCCGCCAGCTCAGCATACAGATAGGGCTCATACAAATAAATGGAGTGAACCATCAAGGCGACCTGGATGCGGCCATTCCCCTGCCCCTGCCAGTCACGGATGAATTGCTCGAGCGCGCCCGGAAGCAAATGTTGCCGGCCGTCATGACCGGGCGCTTTGCCATCACAGCAGACATTGAGCCGCAGGCCGGCCTGCAAAGCAGCTTCGGCAACCTGGTCACTATAATAGTACATGTCCGCAGCCGTACCGGTACCGCTGCGGATCATTTCGGCCAGGCCAAGCATGGTACCGCGATAGACATGCTGGGCAGTCAGACGCTTCTCCCGCGGGAAGATATGATTGAACAACCAGTCATGCAGATTATGGTCATCAGCCTGATTGCGCATCAGGGTCATGGGAATATGGCCGTGGGTATTAGCCATCGCTGGCCAGAGAATGCGCCGGGCACCCTCATAAGTTTCAAAGTTGTTCCCGGCCAGATTGCCGATGAGTGTGCGGGCCGCGATTTCATCGAGCCCAACATAATGGATGAGCCCGTTGCTGACGACGACCCAGGCATCCTCGAGGATTTGCTGCGTGCCATCCGGCAAGGGTGTAACAACATTGATCCGGCGAAATAAAACTGAGTCCGTCATGGTTCATCACCTCATCGTGCTACATTACACCAGATCCCAGTTGGCCATATAGTAAGCCTGCCCGGGTGTCAGATGGTCGATCTGCCTGTTCTTTGCCTGCAGGAGCAGCCAGGCAACATGACTATCGATTTCAGCAGGCAAGTCGTGAACCCGGACCGGCAAGGTCCGGCCCTGGCGGGCCATGTAAAGGACGGCGCTAGCCTGCAAGGCGAAGCTCATATCCATAATCTCAACCGGGTGCCCATCACCGGCAGCCAGATTGACCAGCCGGCCTGATGCCAGGACATGGATCAGTCGGCCATCGGCCTGTTCATAGGCCAGTATATTCTGGCGCACCGGCCTGCTGGCAACAGAAGCCGCGGCAAGCTGGCCCAGATTGATTTCCACATCAAAATGACCGGCATTGCAAAGAATGGCCCCATTTTTCAGCAGGGGGAAATGCTCATGGTGAATCACATCGCGGCAGCCTGTTACGGTTATGAAAATATCACCGAGCGGCGCCGCTTCACACATCCTCATGACATCATAGCCTTCCATCAGGGCCTCACAAGCCTTGACCGGATCGATTTCAGTGACAATGACCCGGGCCCCCAGGCCGGCTGCCCGCAAGGCCACCCCCTTGCCGCACATGCCATACCCGCTGACGACAACCGTTTTCCCGGCTACCAGCAGGTTCGTCGTGCTCATGATCGCTGCCCAGACTGACTGACCGGTCCCGAAGCGGTTGTCAAAAAGATGCTTGCAGCGGGCATCATTGACGGCGATGACCGGATAACGCAATTGCCCGGCAGCTTCCAGAATGCGCAGTCGCTTCACCCCGGTCGTTGTCTCTTCGCAGCCGCCGATCAGTTCAGCAGTCAGCGCCTGTTCTGTTGTATGCAGCAGCTGGGCAAAGTCTCCGCCATCGTCAATGATCAGGTGGGGGCGAATGGCCAGGGCCTGGCGCAGATGGCGGAGGTATGTCTGGCTATCTGCACCATAGCGGCAATAGACAGACAAGCCGTCCTCCACCAGGGCTGCTGCGACGTCGTCCTGCGTCGAAAGCGGATTACAGCCGGTCAGGGCAACCTGGGCCCCACCCCTGGCCAACGCCTTGACCAGACAGGCTGTCTTGGCTTCAACATGAACGCTGACGGCGATGCGCAAACCAGCAAACGGCCGGGTATGGGCAAATTCGGCAGCCAGCTGTCCCAGTACCGGCATGTTGGCTGCGGCCCAGGCGATCTTCTGATGTCCACTGCGGGCCAATGCACAATCGGCAATATCAAAATCCGGCACGCTGTCCGGTACTTTATCCGGTACTTTATCCGGTCCATTGTCCGGTCCACCCGTTTGCGTGCAATCAACATCTGCTTGCATAAAGAATTCCTTTCCGGAGGATTATGATTGGCCGACAGTTCCCTTCTGGCAATATTTTCGAGACCTGCAGACGGCTGTCAGCCTGGCAGGCGATCGAGAATCAGGGACAGCAGATCGATCGTCCGGGCGCTCGCCTGAGCGCCGACCTGCATGACCTCTTCATGACTGAGACGATTTTCCGACAAACCGGCGGCCAGATTGGTGATGCAGGAAATACCCAAAGTCTTCAAGCCACCGTGAGCAGCCACAATCGCTTCGGGCACGGTTGACATGCCAACGGCCGCTACACCCAGCTGGTGCAGCAGGGCAATCTCGGCCGGGGTCTCGAACTGGGGACCCTTGCAGTAGCAGTAGACGCCCTTCTTGAGTGAAAAGCCCAGTTCGCGGGCACAGGCATGGGCCAGCTCGCCGAGCGCTGGATCATAGACCTGGGACATGTCCGGAAACCGTGGGCCAAATTCATCCAGATTGGCGCCGCGCAGCGGGGATTCCAGCCAGAGACTGATGTGATCACTGATCTGCATCAGGTCGCCGGGAGCAAAACCGGCACCCAGGCCACCGGCGGCATTGGTCAGGATCAGATAGCGGATCCCCAGCTTTTGCATGACCCGGATCGGCCGGACAATATCGGTCATGGCATGACCTTCATAATAATGGAAGCGGCCTTGCATCACCGCCAGGGGACGCTGGCCCCAGGTGCCCAGGACCAGCTGCCCGGCATGGCCCAGGACAGTAGAACGGGGAAAACCGGGAATTTTCTCATAAGGAATGATCACCGGCTGGCTGACCCGTTCGGCCATGGCGCCGAGCCCGGAGCCTAGAACAAGCAAGACTTCAGGGCAAACCGGACTGGCTGCGGCAATTGTATTGACCGCAAAGTCAATCTGCTGCAAGTAGGCCTCGCGGGCTTGCTCGTTCATCGGATGATCCTCCCTTTCGCCACCCGCCTGTTCAAGGGTTTGCTGTTCATCGGGTGGTTTTCTGCTGAATGCCATTCACCGGCTGATCATCAGCGGCCATGACAATTCTTGTACTTCTTGCCGCTGCCGCAGGGACAGGGGTCATTGCGGCCGACCTTGCTTGTGTCCCGATGACTGGGTTGAGCCGGTGCGGCTGGCTGATCTGCTGCCGATGAACGGGCGGCATCCGGAACGGTCGATTTTGCTGCAGCCGGACCAGCAAAAGCATGAGCGGACTGGCCTTCCGCCTGGCTGGCGGCAGCGGAATGTACCGGGCCAGCGGCAGAACGAGCCTTTGCTGCAGCCGGGTCAGCCGGAGAATGAGCGGCCGGGCCGGATGGCCTGGGATCAGTGGCCGGATGTGAATGCAGCGGCCTGGCTGACGACGCCTGGCGCGGATGGACCGGTCCGGCTGAAGGAGCGGCTGAAGGCGGTACAGGCTCCGCGGAATCACCCTGGTAGCCGGATCCACCGTGACCCTCAGCGAGATTACGGGCCACAGCCTGTCTTTTCATGACGTTTTCAACATTGAAACGGGCACGCATCATCAGACGGACAGCGTCTTCCTGAATCGCCTTGGTCATGGCTTCGTACATGGCGAAGCCTTCCTTTTTATATTCAATAACCGGATCATGCTGGGCATAGCCGCGCATGCCGATGCTATCCCGCAGATCATCCATCTGGTCGATATGATCCATCCAGTGGCTGTCAACCGCCCGCAACAAGATGACCCGTTCCGCTTCGCGCATCAGTTCCGGCGATCCAATATCCTGGACCCGGCTCTCGAAACGGGCCAGGGCATCGGCCGTCAGTTCTTTCGTCAGTTCCTCCGGATCCAGACCTTTGCGGGCGTCACGCAATTTCACCAGAGCCGGCAGTTCGCCGAACACATCGCGCAGGCGGGCGCGGATCGCCACCACATCCCAGTCGGCCGAATTGGGCAGATCCGCACAGAAATCAAGCATGATGTCCATCAGCATGGTGCTGATCATCTTCTGGTAATAAGCATGCAGATCCTGGCCTTCAAGCACCTGGCGGCGCTGGGCATAAATCAGCTCACGCTGCTTGTTCATGACATCGTCATATTCCAGCACGTGCTTGCGGATGCCAAAGTTGCGGGCCTCGACCTTTTTCTGGGCCTGTTCAATGGCCTTGGATAGCATGCCGTGTTCAATTTCAACCGTCTCGTCGACACCCAGTGCGGCAAAAACCGTGGTCATCCGCTCGCCGCCGAAGAGGCGCATCAGGTCATCCTCGAGCGAAAGGTAAAACTTGCTGCGGCCCGGGTCACCCTGGCGGCCGGAGCGGCCACGCAGCTGATTGTCAATACGGCGGGACTCATGACGCTCGGTACCCAGGATGTACAGGCCGCCGGCTGCCACGACTTTTTCCCGCTCAGCAACGGTCTGCAGGCGAATCTTGTCGAACAGTTCGCTGAACAGATGGCGGGCTTGCAGGACCAGCTCGTCGTCGGTTTCGTTATGGGCTGTGGATGCGTCGATCAGTTCTTCGTCAATGCCCATTTTGCGCATTTCCTGTTTGGCCATGAATTCCGGATTGCCACCGAGCAGAATATCCGTACCACGGCCGGCCATGTTGGTAGCAATGGTAACGGCCCCGAAGCGGCCGGCCTGGGCGACAATTTCGGCTTCCCGGTCATGCTGCTTGGCATTGAGGACATTGTGCGGGATACCATGACGGCGGAAAAGGTTGGACAGCACTTCCGAACGGTCAACGGAAATGGTACCAATCAGCACCGGCTGGCCACGCTGGTGCGCATCCTTGACTTCATTCAGCAGCGAGGTATATTTACCGCTTTGCGTCTTGTAAACTGAATCCGGGCGATCCTCGCGGACCATCGGCCGATTGGTCGGGATACAGACAACATCAAGGCGGTAAATCGAGCGGAATTCATTTTCTTCTGTCTGGGCCGTACCGGTCATGCCGGACAGCTTGCGATACATGCGGAAATAATTCTGGAATGTAATCGTCGCCAGGGTCTTGTTTTCTTTTTCGATCTTGACATTTTCCTTGGCTTCAATGGCCTGGTGCAGGCCATTGCTGTAGCGCCGGCCGAGCATCAGTCGTCCGGTGAAATCGTCAACAATGATCACCTCGCCATCCTTGACCACGTAATCCTGGTCAAGATGCATGATGCCATGTGCGCGCAAGGCATTATTGATGTGATGATGAATCTCGTAATTTTCCTGGTCAGACAGGTTCTCGATGCCAAAGTATTGCTCCGAACGGCGAATGCCGGCCGTTGTCAGGACTGCCGTTTTCGCTTTTTCATCGACGATATAATCGGCATCCTCAACCTGTTCGTCCAGGTTCTGTTTATCATCCGCTTCCTTGATGACCTTGACCCGCAGGCGGCGGACCAGGCGGTCAGTTCGCTCATAAAGGTCGGAGGACTCCTCACCCATACCGGAAATGATCAGGGGCGTCCGGGCTTCGTCGACCAGGATACTGTCGACTTCATCGACAATGGCAAAATTCAGCGGCCGCTGCACGCATTGCTCCTTGTAAGACACCATATTGTCGCGCAGGTAGTCAAAGCCGTATTCGTTATTGGTACCGTAGGTCACATCGGCAGCATAGGCGTCCCGACGCTCGAAGTTATCCAGGCCATGAACAATCAGGCCAACGGAGAGGCCCAGATAGCGATAGATTTTACCCATCCATTCACTATCGCGGCGGGCCAGGTAATCATTGACCGTGACGACATGGACACCGTTGCCGGTCAGGGCATTCAGATAGACCGGGAGTGTCGCCACCAGGGTTTTACCTTCACCGGTTTTCATTTCGGCAATACGTCCCTGGTGCAGGACCAGGCCGCCGATCAGCTGGACCCGGTAGTGATACAGGCCAAGGACACGCCGGGATGCCTCACGTACCGCAGCGAATGCTTCCGGCAGAATATCATCAAGTGTTTCACCCCTGACCAGGCGTTCCTTGAGCTGGCCGGTCACGCCGTGCAGCTCTTTTTCACTGTAAGCGGCGAATGTATCAGCCAGCTTCTCAATCCGTTCAATCGTTGGCATCAATCGCTTGATCTCACGGTCAGAATGCGAGCCGAAAAATTTTTCCAAAAAACTCATAACAGAATCCTTATATCTATCATATTAGCCAGCACATCCGTGCTGGCCTGTTCAACTATGTCTGATTCCAGATCAGGTGTGGTCTTCAGGTACCTGAAGGCCGGCCGCTGACGGCAGGTTTGGGGTTTCGAGCCGTTTGAGAACGAGCTGATAACCGTCCGCGCCATATTCCAGACAGCGGTTGACCCGGCTGATGGTGGCTGTGCTAACCCCGGTCGCTTCACAGATTTCGGTATAGGTGCGCTTATGATGGAGCATCTGGGCAACCTGGAAACGCGATGCCAGGGAATGCAGTTCGGCGATGGTGCAGATATCCTCGAAAAATGCATAGCACTCGTCAACAGTCTCAAGGCACAAAACGGCATTGAATAGCAGATCCAAATCCGAACCCTTCAGTTTGCGGTTCATTTCATCACCTCGTTGCCCGTGCCGTTTATTTACCACATCACATGATAACGCATGCTTGGCCAAGTTACAAGCATGATAGCCCGGGGGACAGCCTGGTCAGCTGTCTGTTGCGGTGATGTAGCGTTCGCTGGTGCCATAAGTGACGACCTCAAAGGCCAGGCCCAGCTGGCGGGCGGTACCCTTGAGCAACTGAATGACGGAATCATAGATGGCTTTGTTGTAGTTGGCCGGTATGACCAGAAGCAGGCGCCGGCTGCGGATATCCGCGGGTGTAACCTGAATGGTCTGGCCCTTGCGGCTATACGTGGCACCATCAAACTGCGCCAGTCGTTTCAAGGCAGCCAGCAGCGTCTGTCTGGCGGCTGTCGAACTGCTGCTGTAGGTCGGGGCGGTCAGGTCGATACTGTGGATCATCAGGGCCTCGCCGTTGGCCAGGCGGGCAATGACCGGGAAGTCGTCTGGCAAATTGGCGCCAAATTTCTGACGCAAGACCTTGCCGCGGCTGAAATTATCCATCATCCAGACTGAATCTGATTTATTTTTATCCGCGATCTCCGGACGCCAGCCGCTCCACAACGGTACAACCGTGGCTGCTTCACGCGCAACCGTAAACAAGCCCAGCGGCAGCTGATAGGAACACATGAGCCACAGCTGATGGTCGTCAGTCTGCCATTCCAGGTAGAGTTGCCGCGCTGTCGGCCTGGCCGTGGCGAAAGCCTGGCTGGAACGCTGTTCGGCCAGCCAGTAGTCGAGCCGGTATTGCAGCAGATCCTGCAGTAAAATTGAGGATGATAAATCCAGTGCTGCACTGCTGAGCCACTCCCTGATTTTCTCTGTTGAACGACTGACTTCCGGCGGTAAAATCTCTTTCCAGAATGCAAGCCAGTCTGTTTTATCGACTGAATCATCGGTCGCGGCGATCACGTTGCCATCTGGCGGCAGGCTGGCGCCTGATACCGTCTTTGCTGCCGGCAATTCGGGGGCTTGCGCTTGCAGCAGTACCGTCCGGCTGGCACGCATGCTGGTCAGCAGATCAACGAGGTCCGGCCATTGATCCAGGGCCGGACTGACCAGGGCCAGTTCGCTGGCGACCTGGTCCATGGCGTTGCGGATCATAATTTCCTGGCGTATGGCATCGATGGCCATCAGGAGCGAAAGAAGCAGAACAAGTATAACAGGCAGCAACAAAGCAGCCTCCAGGGCCAGGCTGCCATGACGGCACGAACGCTTGTGTGACTGCTTTCGATTCATCGGCCTCATTCCTCCACCCCATTCAGTCGCGGATATAACTGCTTTCCAGACGATAGCGGCGCTTGTTCAGCATGGCAACGACAGCGGCTGTTGCAGCCACGTCATGACTGATCTGGGCTTTGATCAGCGGACCAACGCGGTGGACAATCCATGAATCGGGTTGCAGCAGCAGCAGCAGGCGCAGATAATCCCGATAGTGCATCTCCCAATTGATAGCGGTCGGGCCTGGCCAGACCGCAAGCAGTGACCCGTTTTTCAATTTCTGAATATCGCTGATGCCCTGCCCGACCGAGCGAATGACGGCAAGGATGTATGTCATCATTTCCGGATCTACAATAACCGTGCCGCCGCTGACCGCCAGTATGGCTGCCGCAACAGTAGCGGCCGAAGTTCGCAGCGAAGACATGACGGCCGAATCGGTCAAAGTCGCTGCCAGCTGGATCAGGCTGCGCAAACCAAGGAGTGTGGCCTGGACCAGGAGCGATGCCTGATCCGGACTGTTCAGCCCTGTGACCAGGCGCTCGACTTCAGCGGGCCGCTTCTCGACAAGATCAGCCAGTTCGTAACCACTGTATGTTTTCAGCGCGTTGACGGCTCCATTGCCACGCCGCACTATCACCGTGGAGGTGAAATAACCGAGGCAGTATTCGCTGATCGCAAAGTGATCATAGACACCGAGTGTCGTCGCATCAGCCATCTGGTCAAGCAAGCCGCTCAAATGCGAGATTGTGCGGGGGTCGAGCAGACTGGTCGGATTCGCGCCAGGTACTGTTGAGCCAGGTTCCCAAAGCGGGATCAATGTGCTTTCCAGCAGTTCGAGCCCGGCAGTCAGCTGCTCAAGCGCCTGCTGCAGGATTGGATCCAGCAGCGGTGCCAGGGCCTGGCCAAGCAGTCCACTTAATGTCCTGATCAATTCCATCAGCAGAGAATTGTCACTGGCCAGCAGGGCTGGCGATCGTGAATCCGCCAGATAGCGGCAGGTTGAAGGGTTGATGTTCAGGCATGTCGGATCATTTGAATTGGAATAGGCTGAAAACAATGTCATGCCCGACCCGGTCAAGCCAGGCTGGAACAAGCCTGACCGGTGTAGTGCGGTCGGGATCAAGCCATTTCGCGTCGTCATGGTTGTCTTGCCAGTCGCTGGCTTCTGATAGGGATAAGCTGAGCGGGTCTTGATCAGGCCGCCTGCCTGGATAACATCGGCAATTTTCTGTAAAGCCTTGGCGTTCTGCCAGAATTCACGCGCGTAGGTTATCGGCAGACGCAGCCGCATCTGGCGCGTAATCTGGCTTCGCAGCTGGTCAGTTGCCCAGAAATCACCGACGGCCTGGAGCTGCACATACTGGACAGACATCGCACCAGGCATCATCCGGATGAAAACATCCGGTTTGAGGTTTTCCCTGGGAAATCCAAACAGGGCATATTTCTGACGCAAATCCGGATCAAAGCCGGCCAGGGTCACCTGCAGCTGGGCATTCATGGCCCGGGCCAGATTCGTCTCGGTGGCCCGGATCTGTGCTGCTTGCAGCATGACACTTATAATGAGCACCAGGCTGGTTGTAACCAGGATCAGGAACAGGCTGAAAGCACCCTGGCGCCGTCGCAGATCAAAATGGCTGACCGGCTTCCTGTCAGGGCCACAACGCCACAGATCCGGAAAGAGCCGGTGTATCCGCTCAGTCAGGGGCCGGCTGGAATGATGCCATGAAAGGATGCCAGGCTGATCAAAATGGCGCCAGGCACCCCCGGAACAACATAATTGATCATGCCGGCTTTCAGGAATACGGCCTGATTGATCATGACAACCCTTCATGATGGCTTTACCACATTGCCGACCTGGTTGAGCAGATCACTGTTTTCCCGGATCAGCTGCAGCCATTCGATCAGGCGCTGGGGCGAGGTCTGCAGGGCCGGCAAGCTCACTGCCCCATTATCAAGACTTTCGACCTGGTACAGATGTTCAGGATTGATCTGATGCCAGACAGCCTGCGCTGATAAACTGGCAGTACGCCGGACCTGATGATAAACCGGTTGTGCAGCTCCGGTCAGGCCTGTGATCAGGGCCAGGCTGATGGGCAGGACAATAGCGGCTTCCAGAGTCATTGCCATATAAAAACACCTCCCGCATGATCATTGTAGCGGGAGGCGTTCAAGTTGCGGCAGGGATTCATCTGTCAAAATTCGACAAAAACCGACAAAGCATCACGCCTGATCACGGCGCAGCAGGCATTGCGGGGCATAATCAGACGACAAAGCCCTTGAGCCGGTTAACTGAGTCCAGGCCGGGATCCTGACCTGGACTTGACCGTTACGGCAACACTCGCAAGCCGGATCCATTTTCAATGGGCCAGGACCTTGGACAAGAACTCGCGCGTCCGCGGATTCTGCGGATTATTGAACAGGATATCCGGCCTGGCTTCTTCGGCAATCTGGCCATCATCCATGAACAGGACGCGGCTGGCGACGCGCCGGGCAAAACCCATTTCGTGAGTCACCACCACCATGGTCATGCCCTCATGGGCCAATTCCTGCATGACATCAAGCACCTCGCCGATCATTTCCGGATCCAGCGCTGATGTGGGTTCGTCAAACAGCATGATTTCCGGATTCATCGCCAGGGCCCGGGCGATGGCGATACGCTGCTTTTGTCCACCTGACAGTTTAACCGGATAAACATCAGCCTTTTCCACCAGGCCGACCCGCTGCAGCAGGCTCAGCGCTTTTTCGTTAGCCTGATCGGGCGTCATCAGTCCCAGTGTCATCGGCGCGAGGGTAATATTCTGCATCACAGTCAGATGGGGAAACAGATTGAAATGCTGGAACACCATGCCCATTTTCTGGCGGACCAGATTGATGTTGCATTTCGGACTGGTGATTTCCTCACCGTCAATAATAATGCTGCCCGCCGTGGGAACATCCAGCAGATTCAGACAGCGCAGGAATGTGCTTTTCCCCGAGCCGGACGGGCCGATGATCGCGATCTTCTCGCCGACCTCGACATGGGCATCAATATTCTTGAGGACTTTGACACTGCCAAAATCCTTGTACAGGCCTTTAACGGTTATCACTGCGCCGCAGCCTCCTTTCCAGACGAGCCACGAGATCGGAAAGGCCGATCACCAGGGTCAGATAAATCGCTGCTACAGCCAGCAGCGGCAAGGAAGCGTCATAAGTCTTGGAACGGATCAGGTCGCCGGCCCGGGTCAGGTCCGAGACTGCAATGAAGGCAGCAATCGAAGTCTCTTTCAGCAGGGTAATGAGCTCATTGAACAAGGCTGGCAAAATATTCTTGAAAGCCTGGGGCAGGATAATTTTGCGCATGGTGATATTATAGGTTAATCCCAGCGTGCGGCCGGCTTCCATCTGGCCACGATCGACAGCGAGAATGCCAGCGCGGATAATTTCCGCAACATAAGCACCGCTGTTGACACTGAAGGCCATGATGGCGACGAGCACCTTGTCAATATTGACCGAGGCAAAAATACCATAATAGATAATCATCAGCTGGACGACAGCCGGTGTACCGCGGATGACGGTCAGGTAGATATTGGCAAAGCGGGTCAGGAAAAAAAGATAGCGGCCGTTATGCTCCAGCACTTTGATCAGGGCCAGCCCCAGGCCAATCACCGTACCGATCAGCGTGGCGAAAACCGTGATCTCCAGGGTAACCAGCAGGCCGTTCACGAGCAGCATATAACGATGGCCTTCGATAAAATCATTGATGAAATTGGTCCGGACTCTCTGCAGAAAAGCCGTTTCGATGCCCAGCTGACTTTGGAAAGCCACGACCAGCGCCGCGAGGGCCAGGATCAGGAGGGCCAGCAAACCCAGCACCTTCCCCCATTTCTGGTAGCGCGCCTGATCAGAATTCATGGCCTGACCTCCTTTGATGGAAAACCGGCCCGGACAATAACAAAGGGTCCGGGCCGGCTGGTGGAGCAATTACTGCTGGCTGGTCTTGCGGATGACAACGACCTGGGAAGCATCAAAGTAAGTAGTGGAAAAATCAACGTTGACCTTGCGCTCTTCTTTGACCGTCATGCCGGCGGCGATCACATCGATCTTGCCGCTGTTCAGGGCAGGAATCAGGCCGTCAAAATCAATACTCTCAACGACCAGTTCCTTGTTCAGGGACTTGGCAACGCGGGCCATGATATCGATATCAACACCCACAACAACACTCTGATTGTCCAGGTATTCGAAAGGCGGGAAACCCGGTGCGGTGCCCATCACGAGCTTGCCGCCGGCTGCACCCACATTCATGTCCGGGGCTTTGCCGCCCTGGTTGGCATGTGAATCAACGGAAGCCTGCAGTGAGCCATCACTGATTAGCGCGGCCAGGACTTCATCAATCTTGGCCTTGAGCTCGGCTTGTCCTTTATTGACTGCAATGGCGTACTGTTCCTTTTCAAATCCGACATCCAGCACGACCAGATCGGCGTTCTGCTTGGTAAAGATTTCGGCGGTGAAACGGTCCATGATGACGGCATCGACCTTCTTCTGTTTGAGGGCAGTGATGGCGTCAACAAACTGCTTGTACTGGGAGACGGATTTGGCTTTGACTTTTTCAGTGGCGATGGTGTCGCCGGTGGTGCCGAGCTGGGTGCCGATCACTTTGCCTTCGAGGTCGGCCAGGGTGCTGATCTTGACTTCTTTTGTGGCACAGGCTGCACTGCTGAAAGCCAGGGCCAGCATGCATACCAGTGCCAGCAGACGGGTCAGTTTTTTCATAGCTTGATACTCCATTCATTCTGATTCTGTACGCTGGACCGGCAGAGCGGAGCGAACGGCAGCCAAACATCAGCCTGACTGCCGTATTGAAGTCAATCAAAGATGCCGGACGCTCCACCGGTCCATCGACGTACTGAATATTTATACAACAAAGACCGGCAACAATCAAGGCGGCTGACCTGATTTGCTACACCGGATTCAGGCCGGAAGCACTTTGCTGGTACGCCTGATTCGCACCATGTGGCGTCCGCCAGGGCAGACAATACCGCTTATTCGCGCAGCTGGGCGCCAGCCTGGTCGCGCAGGGCAGCCAGCACGGCGGCAACGGCCGGCTGGATATCCTCGTCGCTTAAAGTCTTTTCTGCCGATCGGAATACCAGGCTGAAGGCGACCGATTTTTTGCCAGCCGGAACCTGCGGTCCCTGATAGACATCAAACAAGGTCACCGACTCCAGAAGCGAACCGCCCTGGGCCGATATCAGCCCGGCCAGATCCGCAACGAGGACCGCCTGGTCAACCATTAGCGCCAGATCACGGGTTACAGCCGGGAAGCGCGGCAGCGGCTGATAAGTCCGTTTATCACTGGCAGCGGCCAGCAGCTGATTCACCTCGATATCAAGCAGAACCGCGCCGGGTGGCGCACTGAATGCCTCGGCAACATCAGGATGGACAACACCAAGCCAGCCGGCCAGCTGGCCGCTGATGAACAGCTCCGCACTGCGGCCCGGATGCAGCCACGGCCGGGCTGCAGCCCGGGTGAAGCGGAACTGGCTGATCCCAAGGTGGACCAGCAGTTCTTCGACAGCGCCCTTCAAGCTGAAAAAAGCCTCGCCGCTGCTGGCCGGAGCCTGGCTATCATAAACCAGGCTAGCCAGATGCAGGACTTCATCCGGTAATTCAGTCATCGGCAGGGATTTCGCCTGATAAGTATAAGCCAGTTCGAACAGGCGGGCAGCCGGAACCGAACGATTCCAGTTGGTCGCTGCCACTTGCAGCATGGAAGGAACCATCGACGTCCGCATGCAACTGTAATCCTCACCGAGCGGATTGATGATCACCACGCTCTGGCGCAGCGCATGATCAGCCGGCAGATTCATCTTGTCCAGCTGGCGCGGGCTTTCAAACGAATAGGTACAGATTTCAAAGAAGCCCTGGGCAATCAGCAGATCCTTGATCTTTTCAATGGTACGCTGGCGGGGAGTCCGGCCGCCCAGTGTCGTCTGTTTACCGGACAGCAGGCTCGGCTCGATTTTGTTGTAACCATAGATCCGGGCCACCTCTTCAGCCAGGTCCGCTTCACTTTCAAGATCGGGGCGATAGCTGGGGATATCCACCAGCCAGCTGGCCGCGAGGTCCGCGCTGTCCGGCGTCACTTCGCAGCCCAGGCGGATCAGGATGTCGCGCATGTAAGATGGTTCCAGGCTGGTACCCAGGAAACGATTGATCATTGCCGGCCGGCAGCGCAGCTGGACCGGAGGCGGACAGACCGGCCAGACGTCAATCATGCCCTGGCAAACCTGGCCACAGGCCAGTTGCTCGATCAGCTCACAAGCCCGATCCAGGGCCCGTGCCGCATTCAATACATCCAGCCCTTTTTCAAACCGGGCTGAAGCCTCGGTGCGCAAGCCGATTTTACGGGCCGTCTGACGTACGGACTGAGGATTGAAAGTAGCCGATTCAAACAGGATGGTGGTCGTCGTCGCGGTAATTTCCGAGTTTTCCGCGCCCATGACCCCCGCCACGGCAACTGCCCGGTCACGATCGGCAATGACCAGCATGTTTTCATCGAGCGGGCGATCCACGCTGTCAAGCGTCCGGATGACCTCGCCGGCCCGGGCCCGGCGAACTATGATCTGCTGACCGGCCAGCTCGGCCAGGTCGAAGGCATGCATCGGCTGGCCCAGCTCCAGCATCACGTAATTGGTGATGTCAACGATGTTGTTGATCGGGCGCACGCCGGCGCAGCGCAGACGCCGCCGCAACCAGTCCGGCGACGGTTCAATGCGCACATCGCGGACGACCCGGCCACAGTATCGGTTACACAGATCCGGTGCCTCGATCCGGATCCGGGCCAGGTCCGCCGAAGCCAGCGGACTTTGCGCCGTGACAGATGGCTGGCGCGGCGTGAACGGCAGATCAAAGGTCACGGCGGCTTCGCGGCCAAGTCCTTCGACAGCAAAACAGTCGACGCGGTTGGATGTGATTTCGAACTCGATCACCGTGTCATGAATGCCGAGCACATCGCGGATATCAAGGCCCGGCGGCGTGTCCGGCTTGAGGATAAAAATCCCGTCCTCGGCCGCTTCCGGGAAATCAGCCGGGGTATAGCCCAGTTCATCAATGGAACAGAGCATGCCCTCGGACAGCTCACCGCGCAATTTGCCTTTATTGATCCGGGTGCCATCGGCCAGGCTGGCGCCATGCAGGGCGACCGGCACCACATCACCGACCGCGACGTTCTTCGCCCCGGTGATAATCTGCAGACGGGGCGTATCAGTCAGGCCGACATCCAGCTGACAAATCTGCAGCTTGTCGGCATTGGGATGACCGCTCAGGTCAACGATCCGGCCGGTTACAACCTTCTGAATGCTTGCGCCAAGCGTTTCGCAACCTTCTACCTTGGAACCGGACAGGGTCAGGCCGTCACAGATTGCCTTGGCCGGCAGCTCCAGCGGTGTATAATCTTTCAGCCATTCAATGGAAACCTTCATAGCTTGCTTCCTCCAGATCAATCAGCGGAACTGCCGCAAGAATCGCACGTCGTTTTCATAAAAGTTGCGAATATCATCAATACCGAAGCGGCCCATCGCCGTCCGTTCGACGCCGATCCCAAAGGCAAAACCGCTGTACACTTCCGGATCGATGCCGCAATTTGCCAGCACCCCCGGATGGACCATGCCAGCTCCCAGCACTTCAATCCAGCCCTCCCCCTTGCAGGTCCGGCAGCCTGCGCCGCCACAGGCCATGCAGGAAATATCCACCTCGCAGCTGGGCTCGGTAAACGGAAAGTGATGGGGCCGCAAACGGATTTTAGTCTCGGTGCCAAACAGCTGGCGGGCAAAAAGCTGCAGCGAACCCACCAGGTCTCCCATGGTCACACCACGGTCAACAACCAGGCCCTCGATCTGGTGAAAGATCGGTGAATGGGTCGCATCAAGGGCATCCGAACGATATACCTTGCCCGGGCAGACGACCTTGATCGGCGGCTGCTGCTGCTGCATGACCCGGATCTGGACGGGCGAGGTCTGGGTCCGCAACAGGATATTATCTGTTATATAGAATGTATCCTGGGTATCGCGAGCCGGATGTCCGGAAGGAATCCGCAACATTTCGAAGTTGAAAAGGTCCAGCTCAACCTCCGGGCCTTCGGCAATTGAATAGCCAAGGCCGAGAAAAACATCGCAAATTTCGTCAATGGCCTTGGTCAGCGGGTGCCGGGAGCCAACAACCTGCAGCCGGCCGGGCATGGTCACATCAAGGGTTTCCTGCTGCAGGCGATGCAGCTTCTCCCTGGCCCGCAATTGCTGCAGGGCCTGGGCGAGACCGGTTTCAATGTGCTCGCGAACCTGATTGGCAAGCTGGCCGGCAGCTGGCCGTTCCTCGGCTGACAGCGCGCCCATGCCGCGCAGGATGGCAGTCAATTCTCCCTTTTTGCCCAGGTAACGGATACGCAGGCTCTCGATCGTCTCCGAGGCCCCGGCCTGGGCCAGTACCTGGTCAAATTTTTCCTGCAAATGAGTCAAAGCGTGTTTGAGGTCAGACATGTATACACCTCCATAAAAAATAAAAATCTCCCATCCCGAACGGGACGGAAGACACTCCGCGGTACCACCCGAATTCTGCAGCCACGGCTGCAGCACTTGTCCGGCCGATAACGAGGCCAGCCGTCATACCCTACCAGCGCTCAGCCGATGCTGCCTGGCATATGCTGCCCGACAGATGCCGGTCAGATAATTAGCCATTTAACCGGCAATCGACCATGTCGCCTTGAGGTATGCCGCTCCGGAGTGAACTTCAGCTGCCGCGCACCCGGGGGGGCTTGCAGCCCGGTGACCCCACCCTCTCTGCTGGCCGTTTGCAACTTACTCGCTCCATCATGGCGTTGGATTATTGAGTAATCATATCACCGTCAGCCAGACTTTGTAAAGCAGCAATCTGGCAATGAACAGCGATCATGGCCGGGCCACTGATTCATCAGAAAGAACGCTTCCGGCTACCGGTCCGTACCCTGGCAGGGTCAGATCAACGCCTGCAGGTGCCGGTCTTGGCCCTGGCAGCCTCAGGTTAATCCTTGCAGCCATGGATTGCTGCTGATTTCCCGACCCAGTGTCGTTGCCGGCCCATGTCCGGGCAAAACCGGGATTTGCGGACCGGTGCGGCTGGCCAGCCGGATCAGGCGCAGCAGCGAAGCCTGCATGGCCTGGTCATCCCCGCCGAGGTCGGTCCGGCCAATCGCGCCGGCAAACAATGTATCGCCGGTAAAAAGCGCAATCGGCTTGTGTGCCAGCGACAGGAGAAAACACATGCTGCCAACGGTATGGCCAGGTGTGTGCAGGGCCTCAATTTCAATATCAGCAGCCAGCATTTGTTGCCAGCCGTCAACCAGCAGGGCCTGCGCCGGACGCATGGTCTGGCTGCGACCGATGAGCACGGAAAGATTCACTTCCGCGTCGGTCAGGGCATCCTGCTCAGATTCATGAATCAGCAAAGGGGCTCCAGTCAGATCGCGCCATTCATCGGCCCGGCCAATATGATCAAAATGCCCATGGGTCGCCAGCAGCCAGGCAACTGGCGCCAACTCGGCGGGACAGCGGCCGGGCCGCAAGACCGGATCAATCAGGCAAGTAACCGGACCGACGTCAATCAGCCAGGTATTGGCCTGAATCGGACCGTCAGGAATCAGGTGGATCTGGATCGGACCTTGCGTCAGAATTTTCATGGTGACTTATCCTTTTTGCATGTCAGTGTGATTATCCTTGATGATGCGACCGTGCGGCTTTGCGTTTTATTATTGCACGGTTTCCAGATTTTTGACAGCACAACTTTCCCTTATGACTTGTCAGGGTTGATTTCCAGCATCAGGGTAACCGGACCGGCATTGACCAGGCTGACCTGCATATCAGCGCCAAACCGGCCTTGGCCAACCAGAAGGCCACAAGCCCGCAGCTGATTGCAGAAATACTCATACAATTCATTGGCCAGCACCGGTGCCGCAGCCTGATCAAAACCTGGCCGGTTGCCGCGGCGGGTATCGGCATAGAGTGTAAATTGCGAAACAACCAGGATTGAACCGCCAATATCCTGTACCGAGCGGTTCATTTTGTCCTGCTCATCACGAAAAATTCGCAGGCGGGCTACCTTGCCCGCGAGCTGGCTGGCAATCGCCGGCGTATCCTGATGAGTCACACCCAGCAAAACAAGGAGACCCTGCCCGATTTCGGACAGGATCTCCCCTTCTACCGTGACACTGGCCCGGCTGACGCGCTGGACGAGGGCACGCATCGCCTGAATTTAGTAGGCGATGCCCTGCTGATACATGGCGGTCGCAACCTTTTCGAAACCGGCGATGTTGGCGCCCATCATCAGGTTGTCCGGATCACCATACTCGGCAGCAGCCCGGGCGGAATTCTTGTAAATGTTGATCATGATATCTTTGAGTTTGGCATCAACTTCTTCGAAGGTCCAGCTGTAGCGCATGCTGTTCTGGCACATTTCGAGGGCGGAGGTGGCGACACCACCCGCATTGGCGGCCTTGGCCGGTCCATAGATGACCTTGTTCTGCAGATAGACTTCGATGGCTTCCGGGGTCGAAGGCATGTTGGCGCCTTCACCGACGGCCTTGCAGCCATTCTTGACCAGCAGCGCGGCCGACTCGGCGTCGATTTCGTTCTGTGTGGCGCTCGGCAGGGCAATATCACAAGGGACAGACCAGATGCCGTTGCAACCTTCGGTATAGGTGGCATTCGGACGATACTGGAGATATTCCTTGATACGGCCGCGCTTTTCAAGCTTGATTTCCTTGACGGCGTCGAGATCAATGCCCTCAGGATCATAGATGTAACCGTCAGAGTCGCTCAGGGTAACAACTTTGCCGCCCATCTGGTTGACCTTTTCCGTCGCAAAGATCGCGACGTTGCCAGAACCGGAAATCGATACGACGGAATCCTTGAAGCTCAGGCCCTTGGCATTGAGGGCTTCTTCCATGAAGTAGCACAGTCCGTAACCAGTCGCTTCGGTGCGGGCCAGTGAACCACCCCAGGTCAGGCCCTTGCCGGTGAGAACGCCGGTGAAATCATTAGCCAGGCGCTTGTACTGACCATACATGTAACCAATTTCACGGCCGCCGGTACCGATATCACCAGCCGGGACGTCAGTGTCCGGACCGATGTGGCGCCACAGCTCAGTCATGAAGCTCTGGCAGAAACGCATGATTTCCATATCACTCTTGCCGCGCGGATTGAAGTCGGAACCACCCTTGCCGCCGCCGATCGGCAGGCCGGTGAGGGAATTCTTCAGAATCTGCTCAAAGCCCAGGAACTTGATGACGCTGAGATTGACCGAAGGATGCAGGCGCAGGCCGCCTTTGTATGGGCCGATGGCGCTATTGAACTGAACACGCATACCACGGTTGACCTGTACTTTGCCCTGGTCGTCGACCCATGTAACCCGGAAAATGACCTGACGCTCCGGTTCGACGATCCGGTTGAAGATACCGGCCGCTACCCATTCCGGGTGCTTCTCGGCCACGGGCTCGAGGCTCTCGAGCACTTCCCGGACTGCCTGATGGAATTCGGGTTCGTTGGGATTTCTGGCTACGACCTGGTCAAAAACAGACTTGAGAATTTGCATGGGAATTCCTCCTAAAAACCTGTTCGATCGTCATTGATCGATGGGCGCAATACTGCAGCCCCTCAAATCAGGTTCGGACTGCCTTGCCCACGCACCTATGATATGACTAAAGAAATAGATTTGTCAATAAAAATGCAAGACGAAATGTTCAATCTTGCAATATTTTCTATATTCGGGCATGATTGGCTCATGCAATACTGCCTTTGATGCCAGCAAGCAGCTTCGGGCTGATCAGTCAGCTGAGCAAGCTTGCCAGCATGAAGGTATCGCAATTCAGGTCACAGCTGTTGCAGCCGCAGCAGTCCTGTACAGTCTGCGGGGCAGCATTCCAGGCAATCAGCGAACGAGATCACGCCAGTCGAGGTCGCCCCGGTCGACTGCCAGGACCAGTAATTCGGCAGTGGCGATGTTGGTCGCAACCGGAATGCTGTTTGTATCACAGGCGCGCAGCAGTGAATTGGGGGCATCATAGGCGTCGAGCAGAGGATCACGCAGATAAACGACGGCATCGATCTCATTATACATGGCTCGCGAGGCCAGCTGATCCAGGCTGCTGGCAATCTCAGTTGACAGGCCAACGACGTTAAGGCGGGATGCATCACGGATCAGGCGGGCTGTATTGATCAGTGAGTACATTTTATGACGACCGAGAATCTGGCTATAAGCAATACAGAAATTGACCAGCAGTTCATTTTTGCGATTGTCAGCTAATAGCACGATGTTCACGGATATACCCCCCGCCAGACGGAAAACCATATTTTTCATCCCTGAAGGATGTCGTCATGATATGTCTATTCTATACATCTGAACCAAAAGAAACAAGGGTAAATAAACGCAGCCAGGGCCAGCCGCGCAAACCGACGAAAGGCGGCGGCGGCGGCCGGACATCCGGACTTACGGCAGGATACCAACATCCTGGATCTGGTCCGGCTGCGGTTTATCCAGGCCAAAATAGGCAGTCAGCAGGTTCTTGGCAATGTCGATCGTGTTCGATCCCCAGGCGCCTTTTTCAATGATCTGGGCAATGGCAACCTCCGGATTATCGGCCGGTGCATAGCAGATAAAAAGCCCGTTCGAAGATGATACATCCTCATAACCGGTTTCGGCTGTACCAGTCTTTGCGGCAACCTGGATCGGATAATCCTTGAAGGCCTTGACGGCTGTGCCCTCCGGATCATGGGCAACCGCAATCATACCCTTGCGCACAGCGGCCAGCGAGGATGCCTTGATGCCAAGCGGAACAGGTACCAGGTCATTGTTGTCTTTGATGATGACACCATCGGAACGCGTTATTGTATCAATCACATGCGGGCTCACCCGGTTGCCAGTCGCCAGGGCGCTGACATAAACACCCAGCTGAACGATCGTGACGCTGTTGTCAAACTGACCGATCGCTGTCTGGCAAGTATCAGCCGGATACCAGATCTGGTCAGCCGGATTGCTGCGCAGCAGTTTCTTGGTCGTCTTGCTGGACCGATAACCCCTGGCTTCCCCGGGCAGGTCAATCCCGCTTAATTCTCCGAGCCCAAGGACGCCCGCCCATTTATCAATCGCATCAATACCGGTCATGACCCCCAGATGGTAAAAATACATGTTGCATGAGGTTGCCAGGGCCCTCGTCAGGGTCAGGTTGCCATGGCCGCCATTTGGTTTTTCCAGGCAGCGCCATGGCCAGTTGGCGATGACCTCCCGGCCAACACAGCGGATGGTGCTGCTGGTTGGCGTGATGGCATTGGTTTGCAGCGCGGCAATGGATGTCGCCGCTTTAAAAGTCGAACCGGGGGCATAAATTTCCATGATTGCCCGATTCATCATGGGTTTGTCTTCCCCATTGGTCAGGTATTCCTCAACCCGTTTGGCAGCCGCCTTGTCATAGGCCTGGCGGATAAAGTCATTCGGATCATAATCGGGGAAGCTGGCCATGGCCAGGACGGCCCCGGTCCTGACGTTGAGCATGACCACGGCCCCCGCGTCAGCATCCCCTTTGTTTTTATTGCCCTTGCTGCTGCGGATTTTTTCAATGACCGACTGCAGCGAATCGGCGGCTACTTGCTGGAGATTGGCGTCAATGGTCAGGCGGACATCATAACCGGGAATAGGGTCCTTGCCCACAGCCTCGGAAAAAAACGTGCCTTCATCGCCGGCTACAGTCCAGATATTATACGGCTTCATGCCGTCCTTTCCTGTCAGATAGCGTTCTGCAGTAGACTCGACACCGGCCTGGCCCACCATCGCATCAGCCGTGTAGCCCAGCGACTTCATGGCATCATACTGACTGGAGGTAATGCGTCCTGTATAGCCGAGCACATGACTGAAAGACCGTGCTTCATCGGTGTAGACGCGTTCCGAATCAAGGCCGCTGATCACACCCCGGAATCGGTAATTCTGTTCCATGATCTGGTTGATGACTTCAGCCTTGACATCACGGGCCACTTCAAGTGGTGTCCCGTTCAGGAACATCCAGTAATTTTCAAGGATAATATAGCGCATTTTCATAATCCGGAAAGCATCAGCCTGGCTGTACTGGCGGGCTCTCGCGTTGGGGTCTTCAATCTTGAACTTTTCAAAGAGCAGATAATCATAAAACACAGCCGGATCTGTCTTGATCAGCTTGTCGTCAAAACCTGGCACAACCCCACCGACAGCTGCTTTCAGGCTGAACAGATTGGTATCAGCCTGCCAGTAGACAATCGAGTCCGGAGACTTGACGAAAACCGGTACGCCGCAGTCCAGCCCGGCTCCTTCTTCATGATCACAGCTGTCATGGGACAGGTCAAAATACGATGTCAGCTTGCTCTCCCAACGCACATCATTGGCATCAAGAAAACGGGCCAGGTCCAGCAGCATCCGGTTCAGCTCATCATTGTCAAGACCGGCATATGTCAGGTATAGAACCTGGATGCTGCGTGAATAAGCCAGGGGTATGCCGCTGGCATCGACAATATCGCCACGCAGGGCATGAATGGTCTGCTGACGCGACACGCCGGTCGTCTCGCTGATCCCGGTTGAAGCCAGTGAATTCAGTTGCAGGACGGCGGTATTATAAAAAATGAGGGCGCCGACCAGGCTGAAAACCAGGCTGAGTACAGCATAACGACTGCTGAGGTAAATCCGGATCCGGGAAAAGAAGCCAGGATTCACCTCGTGCTGGATGGATTGCCGTCCAGTCTGCTCGTCAAAGGTAAAATAACCATTCGGTTTCAGATCATTCATCATCTTGTCTCCAGAAACAGAAGGCCGGTCACCGGCAGCATTTCAGTACAATCACCAGCTGCCGTCCCCGGTCAGGGTCGCTTCCATGTCGTCCCGGTTATTGTTGCGGTCGTAGGGGCCCGCATATCTCAGCAAGAAAAGGAGCGGAATCGCGGCCAGGATATTGATGAGCAGCTGAGCCGGCAAGTTCAGGGCAAACAGCTGCAAAACATGCCAGAAGCCAGGGATCTGGTCCGGCAGCATGGGCAATAACCAGGACAGCACGGCAATGATCAGCTGGTATAAAATCGTGATCAGACCAGTCTGGGCCAGGCCAACAAATACATTGCGGCGGAAATGGCCGCGGAACATCCCCCAGGACAAGATGGCGGCATACATGCACAACAGCATCCCCAGGCCAAGGGAACGCCCCGCCAGCATGTCACGCATGAAACCAGCCAGCAAACCGACCAGGATCCCGTCCTTCAGTCCATACAGATAACCGGTCAGCACAGCCAGGATCAGGGTCAAATCCGGGCGGGCGCCCCAGAAAGCAAGTCCAGGCGGCAGTATTGTCTGCAAAATGGCCAGGCTGATGGCATAGAGCAGATAAACCAGGATGCGGCGCGTTTTATTGCCCCACTGTCTCATGGCTTAGCGACCCTTCATGACAAACAGGACCGACAGGTTCTGCAGCTCGGCAGCTGGCTGGAGCACGGCCTGACGCAAGAGGAGCACCGGGTTGTCGCGGATTTCAATAATCCGGCCGATCACAATTCCTGCCGGAAAGAGTCCGCCCAGGCCACTGGTAACCAGCTGGTCGCCCACGTGCAAGCTGGCATTGACCGGGATCTGATCAACCAGACACAATCCGCGCGCCTTCAGGTCGAGATCGCCGTGAACCCGCATCAGGGCCCCGTTTACAGCGTTAACCTTGCCACTGACAGCAAAGCCCTCATGCGTAACGGGCAATATTTTAGCCGATGAAACATCAGTTGACAAAATCCGGCCGATCAGCTGGGACTGGGCATCAACCACGGCGTAGGATTCGGTCTCGGTCACAACCAGGCCGTCACGACTGCCCAGATCAATCCGCAAGACGTCAAACCAGGAACCAATCTCACGGGTCATGACCCGTCCACCGATTATTTCATAGCGATCGTAATTATCCTTCAGCTGCAAGGCTGATTTTAATTCTTCATATTGACGCCCGGCCTCGGCCAGCTGGGCGATCTGGTTTTTCAGGCTGGCGTTCTCCAGGTGCAAAGTCTGATTCTCGGCCCGGATCCGCATACCATCCGTCAGCGATTCAAAAAAACCGCTGACGCCATCGACGACGGTCCGTACGCCCTGCTGGACCGGCTCGAGAATACGTGAAAATGGGCTGGTCAGCTGGCTAAGCGGACTGCCCGGGAGAGATGAAAGCATAATCAGGGCCAATAACGCCAGAGTCGTTAAAACTATCGTAAAAATCCGGTTGCGCATTCCTTCAGGCAAAATCAAACACTCCTAGTACGTGATCACTTCATCATAACTCAAAACCATCAGGCAGGCAAATCACCGGCGTCAGGCGTTCAGGCAACTCTGAATGGACCGGTCAGCCGCCAGCCCGGCGTTCAGGGGCACCAGACCGGCATCCGATACCGGGTCCAGGATCCTGGCTGCCAAAAATCAAATCAGTCCTTGCTGTTTGAGACTGACTGAGCCGCCACTGGCGATAACCAGATGATCCATTACCCGGACCCCCATCATTTCTCCCATCTCGATAAAGCGGCGGGTTGTTTCAATATCTTCCTGGCTGGGTGAACCGTCCCCGCTGGGATGATTATGAGCCAGGATCAATGCCGCGGCATTGGCTTTGACCGCTTCCCGGAACACATCGCGCGGATAGACCACGGAAGCAGACAGGCTGCCGGTAGCGATCCGGCTGATCCGGATGACCCGGTTGCGAATATCCAGGAAAATTGCGCGCAGTTCTTCACGTGGCAGATATTGCATGTCACCTTCAAGCAAGGCTATTGCATCTGGCGGGGTCCTGATCAGTTGTTTCTCCGGCTGGCGCCCAGCCAGGACCAGACGGCTGCCCAACTCAAGCGCAGCCTTGATCTGAATGGCTTTCACCTGGCCAATGCCCGGTCGACTGCACAATTCTTCGAGACTGGCATCATGAAGATGACGCAGGCCTGTTTGTTGCTGATCACCATCGCTGACGGCAATCAGCAACTGCTGGGTCATCGCCAGGGCTGTCTCATGCCGGCGGCCGCTGCGGACGATGATGGCCAGCAATTCTGCATCGGAAAGCTGGGTGGCGCCAAGGCGCATACACTTTTCATAAGGCTGGTCGGCTATGGGTAATGCTTTCATGGTCAGATTCAGCCTGTCACTGCCTGCAGCTGACTGAACTGGCGTGTGTTCAGGTTCGCTGTCGGGTTCACTGATGTGCACAGTTACATGCTTGCCACACTGTTCATCAGCGGATGCGCCGGCCTCAGCGGATACGCTGGACTGCCTGTCACCGGGTACGCCGACCGATGTTGCGCCGGATGCGCTGGCAGACCGGGGCTTCTGAAAATGCCGGCCCGGTCGGACGAACTCATAGCAAATCGACCGGGACTCGTGGTAACTGGTTTGCGACTCGTGGCAAATAGACCGGGATGATTTTCTGGCTCGGGGCATAGACGTCTCCTCTCAATAAAGAGGAACGCCGATTACCAGGGCAATAAACGGGAACCCAGATGATTCAAAGGAAAAGCCTGGGCGGCCTGGGCGTAAAGTGCCAGCAGCCGGTGAATCGGCAATCCCATGACATTGTAATAGCAGCCATCAATGGCCTCGACCAGGGCGCTGCCATAACCCTGGATGCCATAAGCGCCGGCTTTATCGAATGGTTCACCGGTCCGGATATACCATTGAATCTGGGCCTCGCTCAGCAGGGCAAAGCGAACACCGGTTATTTCCACGGCCGTGAACATCCGGTTTTCCTGACCCAGCCGGACCTGCAGGGCGACGCCGGTAAACACCTGATGCGTCCGGCCGGATAACTGCCGCAGCATCTGGGCAGCCTTCGCTGCTGAATCAGGTTTACCCAGCAGCTCATCATCAAGCACGACCAGGGTATCGGCAGCAATTGCCGCAAATTCCGGTGGCAATTGCTGCTGGTCAGCCAGGGCGGCCAGCTTCGCGGCCGGCAAAGCCAGGGCGGCCTGATGAGGCAGGCCGGCCAGCTGGCCTTGTTTTGCGGCCGTTACTTGCAGCTGATTGATCAGGAAGGCCTCATCCAGGCGCGGCACCTGGATCGAGAATCCATCCTCACCGTGAAAGCGGCTGAGCAGTTCACGACGCCGTGGTGATGCTGAAGCCAGAATCAGGGGTAATGAAGGCACCAGCTGGCCAGGCTGATCAGAAGTCAGCACTGCCAGTCGTCCGCGGATAGGGAATCACGTCACGGATATTGGGTACGCCAGTCAAGTACATGATCAGGCGCTCAAAACCGAGCCCGAATCCGGCATGGCGGACCGAACCGTATTTACGCAATTCCAGATACCACCAGTAGTCTGCCTCGCGCAAATCCAGCTCAGCCATTCGCTGCTGCAATTTCTCCAGGCTGTCTTCACGCTGGCTGCCGCCGATAATCTCACCAACCCCTGGTACCAGACAATCCATGGCCGCTACCGTTTTTCCGTCATCATTCAGTTTCATATAGAAAGCCTTGATGTCCTTGGGATAATTGATCACAAAAATCGGCTTCTGGAAAATGACCTCGGTCAGATAACGCTCATGCTCAGTCTGCAGATCGCAGCCCCAGGAGACCGGGTATTCAAAGCGGTCCTTGACCTGGCCGAGCAGGTCAATGGCCTCGGTGTAAGTCACGACCCCAAAGTCATGACCGATCACATTCTGCAGGCGATCGAGCAGTCCCTTATCAACGAAGCTGTTGAAAAAGGTCATTTCTTCCGGGCACTCCGCCAGGACGGCCCGGATAATGAACTTGATCATGGCCTCGGCCAGCTGCATATCATCCTGCAGATCGGCAAAGGCGATTTCTGGTTCGATCATCCAGAACTCGGCGGCGTGCTTGACTGTATTGGAATTTTCAGCCCGGAAAGTCGGGCCGAAGGTATAGATATTCTTGAACGCCAGGGCAAAGGTCTCGCCGGACAGCTGGCCGCTGACCGTCAGATTGGTGGCCCGGCCGAAGAAATCCTGGCTGAAGTCAATACTGCCATCTGGCAGGCGCGGCGGATTCTTGAGATCGAGCGTGGTGACCGCAAACATCTGGCCGGCCCCTTCGGCATCGCTGCCGGTAATGATCGGGGTATGGACGTAGACAAATTCGCGTTCCATGAAAAAACGGTGGATCGCAAAAGCCGCAACCGAGCGAACCCGGTAGACGGCCGACAGCAGGTTGGTCCGCGGCCGCAGATGGGCGATGCTGCGCAAGAATTCCGGGCTGTGCCGCTTGGGCTGCAGCGGATAATCCGGTGGACAGCGGCCCTCAACAGTAACCGCTGTTGCCTTGAGTTCAAAAGGCTGCTTGGCACCGGGCGTCAGGACAAGCTGTCCGGTCACCAGAATCGCCGAGCCATTGCCCAGATGGGCAATTTCATCATAGTTGTCAAGGCTATCGCGTTCAAACACAACTTGCAGATTCGAAAAAAACGTGCCATCGTTGAGGCTGATAAAACCAAATTGCTTCTGGTCACGAATCGTCCGGATCCAGCCTGCTACCGTGATGGCCTGGTGTTCATAGGTTTGCGGGTTACGAAATAGCGCCCGAACCGAGATTGTAGCAATCATGTCAGTCCTCCCTGGTTCTTGCCGCAACAAGCCTTGTACTTCTTGCCGCTGCCACACGGACAGGGGTCATTGCGGCCCACTTTCTCACGGCGGACAGTCCTCGACTGCCGATAGGACTTGGCCAGCCCGTCGCGGCGCACCTGGCTCAGGCAACGGTCCCAGCTGGCCAGGTTATAAAGCCAGTCGGCCCCAACCTCATGCATGCGCCAGTAGAGCTTCTCAAAGTCAATCGCCAGATCCAGCTGCGTGTCATCATCAATCTGGTCGATGCTCTCCCGGAATGTTTCTGGCGACTCAAGGCCGGGTGTCAGGCCATCCAGGATGGCCAGGAACAGGTCCATCTGACCGGCCAGGCCGAATTCAGCAGCCAGATCCGCTGCCCGGCCCCTGATGGCGGAACGGCCCTGGCCCAGCAGCTGGTCATAAAAGGCTGTTTCAAGGTCATAATACTGCTTCAGATAGGCTTCATTCGCTTTCGGATCGCTTTTATCTTCACTGCGTGTCACCCATTGGGAATAGTAACTCATTTTTGTATGGCCCCCCTTTGCGCCAGTTGTGCCGGTCAGGTGATTGCCAGGCGATCGGCAATCTCCTGCAGGAAGCCCTCGGTATCCACAACCCTGACATGCTCGAGGTCAACCAGGGCCCGCAGATCACCGGTTACAATACCTTCCTCGATCATCTGCAGTGAAATCGCCTCGACCCGGTCGGCAAAGGCAATCAGTTCAGGAATATCATCCAGCTCGGCCCGCTTGCGCAGGGCACCGGTCCAGGCGAACAGCGTCGCCATCGGATTGGTCGACGTTTTTTCCCCCTTGAGGAAGCGGTAATAATGACGGGTCACCGTACCATGAGCGGCCTCGTATTCATATTTGCCATCCGGTGATACCAGGACGGAGGTCATCATGGCCAGACTGCCGCAGGCCGAGGCGATCATGTCAGACATGACATCGCCATCATAATTCTTGCAGGCCCAGAGGAACCCGCCTTCCGAACGCATGACCCGGGCCACGACGTCATCAATCAGGGTATAGAAGTATTCAATGCCGCGGTCCCTGAACTTGCCAGCATATTCGGCTTCATAAACCTCGGCGAAAATATCCTTGAAACGATGGTCATAGGTCTTGGAAATCGTGTCCTTGGTGGCAAACCACAGATCCTGGCCGAGGTCGAGCGCGTAGTTGAAGCATGCGCGCGCAAAGCTGTAGATGGAGTCATCAATATTGTGCATGCCCAGCAGGATACCCGGCCCCTTGAAATCATGAATCAGCTGCCGGCGGGTCGAACCATCCGGCAAGGTGACCAGCAGTTCGGCCTTGCAGGGGCCTTCAATCAGCATTTCCGAGTCACGATAAACGTCACCATAAGCATGACGGGCAATGGTTATCGGCTTGGTCCAGCTGGCCACAAATGGCTGGATACAGTCGACCAGAATCGGCGCGCGGAACACGGTGCCGTCGAGGATCGCCCGGATTGTACCGTTCGGGCTTTTCCACATCTGCTTGAGCTTGTATTCCTCAACACGCTGGGCATTGGGCGTAATCGTGGCACATTTGACAGCCACCCCCAGTTCCTGGGTCCGCCGGGCGGCTTCAATCGTCACCTTGTCGCTGGTCTGGTCACGGTATTCCAGACCGAGATCAAAGTATTCCGTTTTCAGGTCAATGAAGGGGGTCAGGACAATATCCTTGATCTGTTGCCAGATAATTCTGGTCATTTCGTCGCCGTCCATTTCGACGAGCGGTGTTTTCATGGCAATTTTATTCATAGCGGGTCCCTCCTCAGGCAATTCGCAACCATTATAGATAATAGCCTTGTCTGGCGTCAACGTCCGCATTGTCCCCCGGCGCTGCATCAGCGGGCGTACGCGGCATCGGGACGCCGGGTTGCCTGGCGGGCTGTTTCGGAGGCTGTGATCAATAATTGCTCGAGCGCCAGCCGTTCCGGCATCTGGCCGGTCTTGACCAGCAGATCAGTTTCACAGTATAGATTGTGAATGGCTTCAAGCTGGTTCATGTTGAAGTATCTGGCCTGCTGGATCAGGCGGCTGGCAACAAAGGGCATAACCTTCAACTGGGTGGCGATGACATCCGCCCGGCCCCATTCAAGCGCGCAAATCAACTGGCGAAAATGGCGGCCCAGCATAAAAGCCGTCAATTGAACCGGCTGTTTCTGGCCGATCAGCCGGTCCAGCAATTCGAGGGCCTTGCCGGTCTGGCCACTGGAAATGGCATCCGTCAGATCAAAAATGCTGCCGCGCAAATCCGGAATGCAGAGCAGATCGATCAGGGCTGGATCAATATGCTGACCCTGCGTATAGGCAAGATATAGAAACAGCTTGTTCAGCTCCTGCCAGATCAGCTGCATGCTGGCCTCACAGCGATCAACGAGGCTCTCGGCCGCCAGGCCATCGATCGTCAGCTGGCGCTGCCGGCACTCAGCCTCAACCCACTGGCGCAACAGGCGCGGCTGCTCAAGACTGATCTCCGCCAGGACCCCCTTGCTTTCAACGGCGCTGACCAGCTGGCGCAGGCGACGATCAACTTTTTCCTCGACAAAAACCAGGCAGGTGGAGTCTGGAACATTGCTGATGATTTGCTGCAAGACCTGCTGGCGGTTCTTGCCGGCATTCTGGTCACCGGCATTGTCTGGTTCCTGGCCAGTCTCTTCGCCGGATTCAGAAGTGCCATCTGTTTCCGGCTCATTCAGATTGCCCGCGGACCCATTCAAGCCGGCCGGCTTGCGATTGCCCATGGTAAACAGATTGCTATGCCGGACAATGACCAGCTTGTGACGTGACAGGAACGGCAAGGTCATGACCTCGGCCCGCAGCCTGCCCAAATCAAGACGGTTCGACTGGCCGCCCGCATCAAGCACCACTTTATCAAGACCTTCACAGCCGGGGCTGATCAGCAGGCTGGCCAGGCTGTCGACCAACCGGCCAATCAGGAACGTCTCCTCGCCATATAAGACATAGACAGCCTGGCTCTGCCCGGCCCGCAAAGCGGCTTTGATCTCCTTGTAGCCAATCCGGCTGGCTGAGTCTGTCTTTGATTTAGCCATATTGGTTATTCCTCTGCAATTCTGAGATTTCCCTTGAACACTTCCACCAGCAGGGCCCCCTGTCGATCTGTACGATAGACCGGACAGCCCAGGCGAACCAGGCGGTCCAGCAACTCAGCAGCCGGGTGGCCATACTGGTTTGGCCCGACACTGATCAGGGCCAGGCGCGGCTGCACAACCTGTAGAAAATCCCATAGCGTCGTCTGGCCAGAACCGTGATGGGCAACTTTCAGGACCGCAGCCGGCGATATCAGTCCTTCGGCCAGTAAAGCCCGCTCGGTTCCCGGTGTCATGTCCGATAGCATCAGGAGTGTTATCCCCTGCAGTTGCAGCCGGAAATGCAAGGCCTGCTCATTCGCATCGTCAGCTGTCAGCGCGGGGGCGGGGGCCATGACAGTTAAAGAATCAACTGCCGGACCAGCTGCAACCGGATGGATGGCATTTTCCCGACCAGCTGCGGCCGGATGCACAGCATTTGCCGTCACGACCGGAGCGGTTTTGACTGGCAGGTTATCGGCCGGACTGGCAAGTCCGTTCATCCCGGCGTTTGAAGCGTCTGGTGATGATCCGTTCGTTTGTGTCATTGAACCATCCGTTTTGCCAAGGCAGTTCAGCAAAATTGTATCATCTTTTTGCAGACGTTGCACAATGAGTTCTTGCTGGGCCGCCAGATGCAGCAGTTGCTGGCTGTAGTCATCCGAATCGTCCATGGGCAAGGCCAGTCGCCTGATCCGGCCGGCGGCCATCACTTCCACCAGACCCCCTGCGTGGTCCTGATGGCCGTGGCTGGCAATTGCCAGGTCAATCCGCATGATGCCAAGGGCATCCAGGGCCGGCAGAACAACCGACCAGCCCATACCAGATTTGCCACCATCAATCAGAATCGTCTGACCGCTGCGGGTCTTCAGCAAGGTTGCGTCGCCCTGCCCGACCGCCAGTATCCATACCTGGTCCGGATGCGGCTGGATGAACTGCCAGCCAGCCAGGCCAACACCCAGGCCAAGCAAGGCCAGGCAACCGCGGGTCAGGTGTACACGCAGCTTGCGATTGGCCGGCGGCCGCAACAACCGCCAGACAGCCAGGAAAAGGCCAGCCAGCAGGAACAGATTCAGCCAGATGAGCGGCCATCGGCCAATCTGCCAGCGTGAAAACCATATTGCCAGCTGCTCAAGCCAGAACAGGGCTCCTTGCAGCGGGCGGCCGAGCAAGGCCCAGATGCCGGTCAGGGCTACATGGATACCAGCAAATAACGGCACCCTGACCAGCAACTGCCCTGCCAGAACCAGCGGCAACAGCAGGGCGGCATATAAAGTTAACCATTCGGTCAGCGGCAAAGCAGGCACATTGGCCAGCAGGCCGACCAGGGAAATCTCCCGGCCAAGCCAGCTGGTCAAAGGCAGCACAACGCCCTGCACACCCAGGTTCTGACTCGCCAGTTCAATCAGCCATTCTGGCGCGTGGGGCCAGCGTCGCCGCAAGCGGGCGCCCAGCGGCTCCGGGATGATCAGCAAGCCACCCGTTGCAGCCATGGAAAGCCAGAAGCTGGTGCCGATTAAGGCCAGCGGTTGCCAAATCATGATCAGCAAGGCAGACAGGGCCAGGGTATTCAATGGATCAGCCCGACGATGCAGCAGACGGCCAACCTGGACGACCGCAGCCATCACAATGGCCCGACTGACGCTGAGTTGCCAGCCTGTCAAACAGCCGAACAGAATCAAGGCCAGCAGCAGCAGGCTTTGCCGGATCGCGCGCTTGATTTTGAGGCGGCGCAGACAGAAAATCAGAGGCGACAGCCAAAAAGCAACATTGGCACCAGAGACAGCCGTGAGATGCATCAGCCCGGCCTTGCGGAACTGATAGGTCTGCAAATCGGACAACCGGCCTTTATCACCAAACAGAAGACTGGACAGCAAAGCGGCTTCCGGGGCCTCGACCAGCTCGATGGCGGCACGATAAAGGTAAGCACGTGCTGCCTCGGACCAGCGGCTGAGTGACCAGCTGGGCGCTGCCCTCAGCACGCTCATTGATGCAGCACTGCTGACGCGCATTTTCAGATAAACCCCCTGCCCATGAAGCCACTGTTGCTCCGAAAATCCACCGGGATTCTGCGCGGACTGGGGCAGAATCCCGCGTCCCCGGGCACGGATTATGCTGCCGGCCTGTAATTGGCTGGCCGGTCCGCTGACAGCCAGCCGGGCTCCCGAGGATGTCTGTACCAGCGCGGTGACCAGGTTCGCACTGCCTGACAGCCGGGCCAGCACCTGACCTTCGATCTCAAAAAAGCGGCCATTCTGCAGCTGGGCCAGCCTCTCACCTGGCCAGACGATCAGCCAGATCCGGCATGCACTCAGAATAAAGACCGCGATTATTGCCAGGCGCAACCAGGCTGGACGCCAGGCCAGGCGCCAGAGACACATCCCGGTCAACAACAGCCCAACCGGCATCAGTAACCAGCGCCAGTCCTGGCTATAGCCCAGTAAAGTGCCGAGCAGACCCGCACCGGTCAGCCAGAGCAGCGGTCGCCGGCTATCCACGACAACTGGCCGGGACCAAGGGCCGGACCGCAACCTGCAGCGAAGCCAGGACCAGAGTGAGGACCAGAGGCAGAAACAAAACCGGGACCGTTGTCCGGACCTGTTACCGGGATCACGGACCGGGCTTAAGGAGGGATGTTGATCAGGATGAAAAACCCAGGGGCGCCGTCGATCCCGTTTCATGACCAAGCCTCCCCGTCGCCTGGATCATCGTAATCATGGGTCGGTCTTTACGCTGATTCCAGTTGATAAATCCCACGGCAAGCCCCACAGGATCCTGATCTATTCTGGCAGGTTGAGCGGGTGATGACCAGTCACGATCGTTCGACATAATTCTGCATTTTGCGACAAAAAAAGGACAGCATATAATAAAATAACAACATAATATTCAAATATAAATCTGATTTATGTTATTTTAGAATATTTTTTAATTATTTTTCTTCAACTATATCAGACAATATTCTTATATCATATCAGACAATCGCCAGAAAATCCGGCTACAGCCAGACACACTTCTATTATCCGTCCTGAGCAGCAGCTTGCAGCATGACAGTCCTCTTTACCGCGGCACCATTCGGTATTCACCCCGGTCTCCAGCTGTTTCACGCTGTTGTAACTGTTCAAGGGACTTCGGCCAGGTACCGTCCGGCATTCATCTCAATCTCCAGCTGTTTCCCCGATTTGCCCGGCAATCAGGGCCCGGAGTTCGGCAACACCCTGACGGGTCTGGGCCGAGAATGGCAGCAGCAATGCCGGATTATCCACATCCAGTGCCCTGGCAAGCAAAGCCACCTGTTTCTGCAGCTGGGTGCGTGACAATTTATCACATTTTGTCAAGATGACACGAAATGGCAAAGAACTGGCTGCCAGCCAGGCCAGCATCTGGTGATCAAGCTCGGATGGATCATGGCGAACATCCAGCAAATGCAAAACCATGATAATGGGCCGATCGCTGGTCAGATAGGTATCAACCAGCGAAGAAAAACGCTCCCGGGCCTGGTGAGATACTCTGGCAAATCCATATCCTGGCAAATCCGTCAGATACAAACGCTGATTGAGGTCAAAATAAACGACCAGGCGCGTCTTGCCTGGCGTATTACTGACTCTGGCCAGCTTATGCTGGTCAGCGAGGGCATTGATCAGAGACGATTTTCCAACATTAGAACGTCCTGACAAGACGACCTCCGGATGGCCATCCCGGGGACACTGGGCCAGATCAGCCGCGACCCCTTTGAATACCATTTTGCGAAAATAAAGCATATTAAACGGTCCTTATCTCATGATTCGATTATAATCGTGGATGGTAAGCTGTCCTTATCCCATGATTCGACGATAATCGTGTGTGGCAAGCGATTCCTGTCTCAATAAATTGATTCACTATCTCAACAATCCGATTTTAAAGCGGGTCCTTATTAATCAATCACTTTTTGAATAGCAAACTTGCCAACCGGTTATCAGCTTCAGTTTGAACTTCAATGTGAATTTGATCTCAGTATAATCCTTAAGCCAGGGATCAGGCAGACAAGAATACAATCCTTAAGCCAAAGATCATCCAAACAAGCGGGCATAATTTGCACAATTCGCTCAGTTCCAAATCAGGGTCAAATCGATTATAATGATCCCATCCTATTCTGTAAACAAGATCGGAGGATCGCTCTCGTGTCAGTACCGAGGCTGCCAGACGATACCAGCTACTACATTTATCACCCCTATGGTGACAATCCAATGCCCCCGATCGGTCCGGTTGGCCTGATCATGCACAATATTGACCCGGAGTTCGCCGACTCTGTCAACTATTATCTGCGCAACCGGCGAGCCAACGACATCTACAAACATCCTGAACTGGCCCAGATCCCCGGTTTCATGCGCATCGACTATCGCATTCCCGTGTTGACACCCCGTTTTTCTTCGGGCGAAGGAAAAGCGATCCTGGAAAAGTCCGTACGGGGCCACGACCTCTTTATCATAACCGATGTGCTCAATTACGATACTTATTACAGCCGTTTCGGACAGGCCGTGTCCCTTAGTCCGGACGAACATTACCAGGACCTGGTCCGGATCATCCTCGCCAACAGCGGCAATGCCCGCCGGATCAATATCATCATGCCCTATCTCTACGAGGGACGCCAGGATCAGCGCAATACCCGCGAATCGCTCGACTGCGCCCACATGCTCCAGCATCTGTTCTCCCTGGGCATTTCCAACCTGCTGACCTTCGATGCCCATGACAGCCGCGTCGATAATTCAGTTCCCGCCTGCGGCCTGGAGAACCTGCCGACTTCCTATCAGCTGATCAAGGCCCTGATCAAGACCGTCCCGGACCTGAACGTCGACGATCGTCATTTCATGGTCGTCAGCCCGGATGAGAATTCTATCAGCCGAGCCATTTATTATGCTTCGATGCTGGAAGTGCCAATGGGCATTGTATACCGGCTGCTGGATTACCAGAATGCGGTCGGCGGCCGTTACCAGACGATTGGCCATGAATACCTGGGCGAAGATGTGACCGGTCTCGATATCTTGATGGTTGATGACATGATTGTCACCGGCAAGACCATGATCCGCGCCGCCCGCGATCTCAAGTCGCGCGGTGCAAAGCGCGTCTTCTGCGCTGCCAGTTTTGCCCAGTTCACCAATGGGATCGATGCCATGAATGCAGCGCATGACGCAGGCATCATCGACAAGGTTTTCGCCACTGACCTGATCTATCGCAGCCCAGCCTTGCGCAAGGCGCCCTGGTTTGTGGATGTCAGCATGACCCGGTTTGTCGCCATGCTGGTCGACGCCATCAATCACGATGCTTCCCTGACCCGTCTGATGACCCCGACGGTCAAGATATCCAAGCTGCTCGACTTTTACCGCCGCAAACAGCGCGGCAGCCATGACCAGCCCGTACCCGGCACATGACCGGAACTGGGCTGTTGTTTTTATTCTGCACCCGCATTCATTTGAAAGGCAGGTTTATACATGGCTCTTGCCAAGGATTTGGACGACAAGAACTACTATATCTATGATCAGTATGGCAAAAACACCATGCCGCCGGTCGGCCCGGTTGGCATCATTCCGCTGGCTGGCAGCGTTGATTTCACAGACAGCGTCAATTACTATCTGACGCGCCGCCGCACGGAGTACCTGGAAAGTCTGCCAGGCGTCGAAAACGTCAATCCGGGTTTTATTCGCAAGGATTACCGGATCACGGTCAATAATTACCGCTTTTCATCTGGCGAGGGCAAGGCCGTGATCGCCAATACCGTCCGTGGTCACGATCTGTTTATCATCAGTGATGTGATGAACTATTCCTGCACTTACAAAATGCACGGCCTGATCAATCACATGAGCCCGGATGACCATTACCAGGACCTCAAGCGGGTCATCCTAGCCATCAGCGGCAAAGCCCGCCGCATCAATGTCATCATGCCGTTCCTCTATGAGAGCCGCCAGCACAAGCGCAATACCCGCGAATCGCTTGACTGCGCCTATATGCTCGAGGAACTGTACGGGCTCGGGGTAAAAAACATCATAACCTTCGACGCCCACGACGACCGTGTTTCAAATGCCATCCCGACCAGCGGTTTTGAGAATATCCGTTCGGCCTACCAGATAATCAAATACCTGATCAATACCACGCCCGATCTCAATATTTGCGGCGATAACATGATGGTCGTCAGCCCTGACGAAGGCGGCATATCGCGGGCCATGTATTATGCATCCATGCTTGGCGTACCCCTCGGAACCTTCTACAAACGGCGCGATTATACCCGGATCATCAACGGGCGCAATCCGATCATTGCCCATGAATTTCTCGGCGATAAAGTGAGCGGCATGGATATCATCGTCGTCGATGACATGATTTCTTCCGGGGATTCCGTGCTTGATATCGCCCGCGAACTGAAAAAACGTGAAGCCAACCGCATTTTCGTGGCGACAACCTTCGGCCTGTTCACCGACGGCGTCGAGCAATTCAACGAGGCCTATGAACAGGGCATCATTACCAAGGTTTTTGCCACCAATCTCATCTATCGGCGCCCCGATCTGCTTGCTGCACCCTGGTTCCAGGATGTCAATATGGCTAAATTCGTCGCCCTGCTGATTGACGGCATCAATCACGACGCCTCCCTCGCCAGCCTGGTCAATCCCACCGAAAAGATTCGCAGGCTGCTGGCCAAGTATCCATACTGTCCGACCTGACTCCAACAGAGCCGACCGACCCACCGCCTGGCCGGCCGCCCGCAAATGCCCCCGGTCCGGTCCTGTCATGCTGCAGCCCGGCCACCCGGTCCGTCACGATTCCCTGCCTGTTCCCTGCCTGTTTACCATCTTGTCTGCATCTGCTGGAAAGGAAAAGGTAACGCTTCATGCTTGAACTGTTTCAGGAAATATTCAACGGCGTTTTCTACTTCGGAACGACTGCCGGGCTGCGCTCGCTGGCCCTGTTTGCGATTGCCGGGATCCTGATTTACCTGGCTATCGCCAAAGATTATGAACCAGCCCTGCTGCTGCCGATCGGGTTTGGCGCGATCCTCGCGAACCTGCCACCCGTTCTCGAAGGCATGTCCGCCGTAATCGGCACAGAACTGGAACCTGGATTTCTCAAGATCCTGTTCAATGCCGGGATCGCCACCGAACTGTTCCCGATCCTCATTTTCATCGCCGTTGGCGCGATGATCGATTTCACCCCCTTGCTGAAGAATCCTTACATGATCTTTTTCGGAGCAGCCGCACAGTTCGGCATTTTCACGACCTTCCTGCTGACCCTGGTTCTTCTGCCAGTCTTCGGCATAACCGGGGCTGACGCCATGCGCCTGGCCTCGGCTGTCGGTATCATCGGCGCCGCCGACGGTCCGACGACACTCTATGTTGCCAATCACTTCAATCTCAGGGAATACATGGGTCCGATTTCGGTTGCGGCCTACTCCTACATGTCGCTCGTGCCGATCATCCAGCCGCCGGTTATCAAACTTCTGACGACCCGCCAGGAGCGGATGATCCGCATGGAGTACCACGAAGACAAAGTAGCCCAGCCGGTCAAGATCGTCTTCCCGATCGTGATCACCATAATTGCCGGCATTATCGTGCCGATGAGCGTGCCGCTGGTCGGTTCCCTGATGTTCGGCAACCTGATCCGCGAATGCGGCGTGCTGGAAAAGCTGTCCAAGGCCGCCCAGAACGAACTGTCCAACCTGGTGACGATCCTGCTCGGCCTGACCATCGGCTCGACCATGCTGGCTGATAAATTCCTGCAATGGGATACCGCGGCCATCATGTTGCTCGGCCTGTTTGCCTTCATCTTCGATACAGCCGGCGGGGTGCTCTTTGCCAAATTCCTGAATCTCTTCCTCAGGCGCAAGGTCAATCCGATGATCGGCGCGGCAGGCATCTCTGCCTTCCCGATGTCAGCCCGCGTTGTGCAGAAAATGGCCAAAGAAGAGGATCCTACCAATTTCATCTTGATGCAGGCCATCAGCGCCAATGTCGCCGGCCAGCTCGGCTCCATCGTCGCCGGCGGCCTGGTCATCGCCCTGGTCACCATGCTGGCCGGCCGTTCCTGAGCATACAACCAGGGCCAGCCTGGCAACTGAAGCCACCCTGGCAGGCTGTCCTGAAAGTCAGAAACGATCCGGCCAGGCGCGCCTGGTTTAGTCCGATCATTTCGTAACAGGAGACATGGATTATGATAGAACAACTGAAAAACGCATCCAATATGACTCAAGGATTGTTTGTCGCCGCAGTCGGCCTGATCGGCGTCTTCCTTGTTCTTGTCCTGTTCTTTTTTGCCATCCGGCTGATCCAGAAAATCGGCGAAAAAAAAGAAAACTGATAGCAAGCAGGGTACAACCGGCAGCCTTTCATTGGCAGCCGCGACGCGTCAGGCCTGCAACCGGCAGCCCTTCATAGGCGGCCAGCGACTTGTTCCCGGCAGTCACGCACAGATCAAGGTACCCTTGTCTGTTACAAGTCGCTAATTCCTTTTGAAAACTACAACTAACCAGCCAACCACCAGCGCAACCAGCAGTTCAATGCTGATGCTCATGAAAAAGACCTGATAACGATCGGCGCTGAACAGCCAGGTCAGCCAGATTATCACACCCAGAATGACCAGGAACAGCATCAACCGGCCAAAGAAAGTCCGATTCACCAGTCCAAGCAGCCACGCCCCGGCGGGGAAACGGGCTGTTTTTGCTTGAACCGGCTGCTTTCTCCCGGTATTGGCCGTTTGACCCTTGCGACCAGCCCGCTTATCCGTCCGGCTCGGGGTTGTACGGGCCGGCTGGTCCCGACCGCTGCCAGCCTTCGTCCGGCTGCCCGTTGCGGCTGAACGGCCACCGCCTGATTTTGCATTTGAGCCGGCCGCCGGCTTCCTGCTTGCACCGGCTTGCCGGATTTTTTCCGTCTCCTGTTTCATTGATCCACTGCGCTGGCCACTCTTGTATTCGCCGGGCCGGTTAACATCATCCATGAACAGCTATGCGCTACTGTCTGGTGTTTTGCCGGTTTGAAGCGATTTGCCGCCAGAACGCCGCCCCTTTGCATCTTTTTCAAATCAGTGTACACTGATAACACTAAAACGAAAAGAGGTCAGCCATGCCCCTGGATGGAATTTCGGCCAAGTGCCTGGCCCATGAATTGAGCTCCCGGCTCTGCGACTCCCGTGTCGACCGCATCTACCAGCCAGACCGCTTCGACATCCTGTTTGTCATGCGACGCGGCCATGAGACTCTGCGACTGATTGTCTCGGCTAATCCGGCAGCGCCACGCTTGCACCTGACCACCGAAACACGCGACAATCCAGCCCAGCCACCCATGTTCTGCATGCTCCTGCGCAAATACCTGATCGGCGCCCGGCTCCTGTCCGTGGAAATCCCAGGATACGAGCGGATCTTTATTTTGCGTTTCCAGACACAAAATGAACTGGGTGATACCCTGGAAAAACGCCTGATCGTTGAAATCATGGGTCGTCACAGCAACATTATCTTTGTCAACCAGGAAAATCGCATCCACGACGCCATTGCCCATGTTGACGAATCCATCAGCCGGGTCCGCGAAATCATGCCAGCCCGGCCCTACGTATTGCCGCCCAGTCAGTCCAAACTGACCCCCCGGGAAGTCCTGGACCGCCTGCAACCAGCCCCGGAAGCACTCGAAGGAAACGACCCTGGCACACCCGCGCCCCTTGACTTCCTGAATCCGAACCTGCCACTAGCCAAAGCCCTGCTCGAAACCATGCAAGGCTTTTCGCCACAGCTCTGTCAGGAGGTCTGTTATCAGGCTGGACTTGACCCGCGCCTGCGCAGCACCCAGCTGGATAAAACACAGGTCAAGCGTCTCCAGTTCGCCCTCACCGCCATCTTGTCCACAATCGAAGCCCGAAGCTTCGTTCCGACTGTCTTTTACGTCCAGACAGCCGATGCAGTCCCGGTAGACTTCCACAGCCTGCCACTGACCAGCCTGGCTCATGGCCGCCCCAGCCATACACTGTCCGAGGCCATGGACCTGTATTACCTGGAACGCAACCGCCAGAATACCTTGCAGCAAAAAAAACAGAGTCTGGGCAAAATCGTCGCCAATGAGCTGGAACACGCCCGTAAAAAGTTGCTCATCCATCAGGCTGATCGTCTGGAAGGTGAAAATCGCGAGCAGTACCGGCGGTTCGGCGAGCTGATCATCGGCCAGTTAAACCGGATCACGGACGGCCAGGCCAGGCTGCATACAGTCGATTACTTTGTTGATACCATGCCGGCCGTTGACATTGCTCTCCAGCCGGACCTGACGCCAGCCCAGAATGCCCAGCGCTACTTTCGTCTTTACCAGAAAGCCCGCAGCAAATATGAAACCGGCAGCCGGCTGGCCCGTGAAGACCAGCAGGAAATCGAATGGCTGGAAAGTGTGCAAAGCGAGCTGGAAAAAGCCATAGACCTGCAGGATATCCGGGCCGTCCGGGAAGAACTGGCCAGCGCCGGCCTGATCAGCGCCGAGGGTGACATACGCCGCCCGGCCAGAAATCGCGGCTACCGCAACCTCGGCGACTCCAGCGGCACTGATAATCAGGGCAGACCAGACGGCACTGGTTTTTCAGGAGGCACCGCCGGTCCAGGCCGATCCGGAACCGGTAGCCCAGGCAATCCACGCAGCCATCCGGCAGATTTCCTGCCAGGCAAGCCGGGCAAACGCAGCAAGCGATCCAAACAGGCCCTGGCCGGTAAAAGTGCCAGGGGTGGTGCGGCCGGCAAACAAAAGGGCAGTGCACAACCGGCTGCCCTGCCGCCCCGACGCTATCAGAGCAGTGACGGCCTGACCATCATGGCCGGCCGCAACAATTTGCAAAACGATCAGCTCACGTTAAAAACAGCTCAGAAGGATGACATCTGGCTGCACGTCCAGAAAATGCCCGGAACCCATGTCATCATCCGCTGCGGCAAGCAGGAAGTTCCGGTCCGAACCCTCGAAGAGGCGGCCGCTATCGCCGCCTGGTTCTCCAGGGCAACCAGCGCCAGCCTGCCAGGCGGTGTGATGGCACCAAAGGTCGCCGTCGACTACTGTCCAGTCAGTCATGTGCGCAAACCACCCGGTTCGCGGCCAGGTCATGTTATTTACGAACGTTATCAGACAATCATGGCCCGACCGCAGGATCCCCGGGCCTGGCCAGCATTGCCAGATCAGGCAGGATCTTCTCCCGAAAACTAGACTCCTGCAGTGAATTGATACATCCGCAATATTTCTGCCGATAAAGCCCATCCGCCCGGGCCTGCTGCTGACCGGCCCGGAAACCGGGCCGAAAATCGCGGTCCAGGAAGGCCAGGCCATTACGACTGGCCGCGGCCGATCCAATCGAACACAAGGCCTCATGATCCTGATAAGGACTGACCAGCAGCGTTGTCGTAAACGCCGCAAACCCCAGGGCCCTGGCTTTCACCGCGGCTGCATCAAGGCGCGTCTCATAGCACATCCGGCAACGGCTGCGGCCGCCAGACAAGGCCGGATCATAATGCTGCCAGGCAGCCTGGTCAAAATCAGGCTCAACCAGGCAGGGCAGCTGCCATTTCTCAGCCAGCAACAGCAACTGCTGCAGACGGCGCCGCCATTCAGCCCGCGGATGGATATTCGGATTGAAAAACCACAACAGCGGACGATACCCCTCCGTCAATAACTGCTCAACCGGAAACTCCGCACACGGTCCACAGCAAGCATGAACCAGCAGGTCACTCATCGAAAACCCCCCAAGCATACCCGTCAAACCGGGCCAGGCAATCCAACTTAGTCCAGATCCAGGCGCAACTGCGCCTCCTCCAGCGAACGGCCGCGCCCCGCGGCCTCACCGTCAAGCCCCGCAACTCCCGTCAAAGCCGAACCCAGGCCACTCAACTTCCGTTCATAATGCTGCGGACAGGCCATCCCCAGATGCTCCCAGCCCAGCCGGGTCAGGACCCGGCCACGCGGCGTCTTGGCCAGAAAGCCAATCTGCATCAGATAAGGCTCATAAACATCCTCAATCGTCACCGCATCCTCACCTGTACAAGCCGCCAGCGTATCCAGCCCGACCGGTCCCCCGCCGAACATCTCAATCATATTGCGCATCAGGCGCTGATCTGTCGCATCCAGGCCACGCCCGTCAATTTCCAGGGCAGCCAGGCCATACTCGGCAATCTGGGCATCAATCACACCCGTACCCCGAACCTGGGCAAAATCACGCATCCGCTTCAGCAGCCGGATCGCAATACGCGGCGTCCCGCGCGAGCGACAGGCAATGACCGACTTGCCCGTCGCATCCAGGCCAATATTGAGAATAGCCGCATCGCGCTGCAAGATCAGCCCGATCTCATCCGGATTATACAACTCCAGCCGATTGATCATCCCGAAGCGGTCGCGCAGCGGTGCCGTCAGCAGACCGGCCCGTGTCGTAGCCCCGATCAGGGTAAAACGCGGCAAATCAAGCCGGATCGAACGGGCACTGGGCCCCTTGCCAATCATGATATCCAGCGCATAATCCTCCATCGCCGGATAAAGAATCTCCTCCACCGCCCGGTTCAGGCGATGGATTTCATCAATAAACAAGACATCCCGTTCAGTCAGATTCGTCAGGATCGCCGCCAGGTCGCCAGGCTTTTCAATGGCCGGACCCGTCGTAATCCGCAGATTGACCCCCAGCTCATTGGCAATGATTCCGGCCAGCGTCGTCTTGCCCAGGCCTGGCGGTCCATAAAGCAGGACATGATCCAGCGCATCACCACGCTGGCGCGCAGCCTCAATAAAAACCTGCAAATTCTCCTTGACCTTGGCCTGGCCAAAATACTCACCCCAGCGGGTCGGGCGCAAAGTGGCCTCATCCCGGTCCTCCAGGCGCCGCTCCCGGCCAATCAGGCGCTCCTGATCGTCAAACTCCGTAAACTGCATGCTAACTTGTCTCCCCCATCAATCCGGCATTCACGAGCGCGCCAGCTGACGCAAGGCCAGGCGAATCAGCTCCTCCAGGCTGCGCTCCGGCGCATCAACCGCGCCAACCGCCCGGCTGGCCTCCTGACTGCTATACCCCAGCACCATCAGGGCGCTGATCGCTTCAGCCTGCCGGCCAGTCCCGGCACGGCCAACATCGGCAGACACACCGGACTCCAGGCCCGATGCCAGCTCGACACCCTTCAGCTTGTCCTTCAGCTCAAGAATCATCCGCTCCGCACCCTTACGGCCGATACCACGCACACTGGTCAGCAACTTGATATCGCCCGTAATGACAGCCAGGGCAAACTGACCGGGCGAAATCGAGCCAACCACACTGCTCGCAACCTTCGGGCCAATGCCCGTAACCGTCAGCAGCAATTCAAACAAACCCACATCCTCCTGCGCGGGAAAACCGTACAACGCAAAAACATCTTCCCGCACATAAAGATGTGTATAAACAACCGTCTCCTCACCAGGTGACGGAAAACGATCCAGCAACGAAGCAGCCGCCAGCAGGCGATAACCAACCCCATGCGTCTCAACAATCAAATTGTCCGGCAACTTGCTGATAACCTTGCCCCGGATATAAGCATACATACAATCACAAATCCCCCGCCAACATCTGCAATCTGCAATTTCCCCGTGAGATACTTTCAAAAATCACTTCTGCGTCACTTCACTGTCACCCTGATAACCACCACGAGCCAGGGCAACCGCCCGATTACCGGAATGGGCATGACAAATAGCCACCGCCAGGGCATCAGCCGCATCATCCGGACGCGGCGGTGCCGGTAAAGCAAGCAAAATCCGCACCATCTCCTGGATCTGCGGCTTCTGCGCCTTGCCATAGCCAGTCACCGCAACCTTAACCTGCATCGGCGTATACTCATAAACCGGCAGACCGGCCCGGGCTCCACTTAAAACCGCCACACCACGAGCCTGGGCGGTGCCAATCGCGGTCGTCGTATTACGACTGAAAAAAAGCTCTTCAACCGCCATTGCCTGTGGCTGCCATTTTGCAATCAGCAAATCCAGCGCCTCGGCAATCCGCAGCAAACGCATCGGAAAAGCCTGCCCGGCCGCCGTCGAAATCACGCCATAATCAAGCACCCGGAAATGATTCTGGCGATAATCAACAATCCCAAAACCAGTAATCGCATAGCCAGGATCAACACCGAGCACAACCATAAAACCTCCAGCATCACAAACAATCGTTCTATTATCTTAACACAAACCACCCCCATCCACCACCCCGAATCTGCCCAATACTTCCAGGACTCAGAAAATCCAATATAAACCCCATCACATATCCCCTATCCCCTATCTCCCCATGACGCTGCTACCCGGTGGCGTCGCCCTGGGTCGCGCCAAAATGAAACCGTAACTCAAGTAACATTCATTTGATTCTTGTCAATCCAGAGCAATGACACTAGACAATACAGGCAAATCTAGCGTATGATATCAGTTGTTTTATGCACCTTCATAATCGGCAAACCAACGTCCGCCAGCTGCCCGGTTCACCACCTGATCTTTCAATCCGATGTGTGATCCATGGCAGCCTGCGGCCTGAAACCTGCCGGCCTGACGCGGCGGCGTGCATCACCCATGGCCGTCCGGATGCAAAAACAAATATCAAATAAGGAGAGTCAACCCATGAGAATCAAAAAATTAATGATCCTTGTGCTTATCACAGCCCTGCTGCTGCCGGCGCTGGTCGCCTGTACCTCGACCACCACCACAACCGGCACCACAACGGCGGCAACCACAACGGCCGGAGCCACCAGCCAGGCCACAACAGCAGCCGGCGGTTCCATCAAGATCGGCGGTCTGGCCCCGATGACCGGCGACGTCTCTGTTTACGGAATCGCAGCCTCCAATGGCGCCAAACTCGCTTTTGGTGAAATCAACAAGAATGGCGGCATCAATGGCCAGCAGATCGACTTCGTCGTCCTCGATGAAAAAGGCGATGTCACAGAAGCCATCAATGCCTACAACAAGCTCGTCGACCAGGAAAAGGTCGTCGCCATCCTCGGTGACGTCACATCCAAACCGACCATCAGCGTAGCCCAGCTCGCCGCCAAGACCAATATGCCGCTCCTGACCCCCACCGCCACCGCCCTCGATGTCACCAAACAGGGCAGCAACATCTTCCGTGCCTGCTACATTGACCCCTTCCAGGGCAAAATAATGGCAGTTTTCGCCGCTGATACCCTCAAGGTTAAAAAAGTCGCCGTGATCTACAATTCCGGTGACGACTATTCAGTCGGCCTGATGGAAGCTTTCAAGGCTGAAGCAGCCAGCAAGGGACTCGAACTGGTAGCCAGCGAAGGTTACAGCAAGGGCGACACCGACTTCAAAGCCCAGCTGACCACCATTGCCGAATCCGGCGCCGAAGCCCTCTTCGTACCGGACTATTACAACACCGTTTCCCTGATTGCCAACCAGGCCAAGACCGTTGGCCTGACCATTCCGCTGATGGGCGCAGATGGCTGGGACGGCATCCTGACCGTCGGTGAACCCACCGAAATCGAAGGCTACTACTTCTGCAACCATTACTCCACCCAGGACTCCGATCCCAAGGTCCAGAACTTCCTGGCTGCCTACAAGTCTGCCTATGGTGAAGAAGCCAATGCCCTGGCCGCGCTCGGTTATGACGCCGCCTACATTCTCGCTGAAGCCATCAAGAAGGCCGGTTCCACTGACAGTGCCGCAATCGTCAAGGCGCTGGCTGAAACCGACTACACCGGTGTGACCGGCAACGTCAAGTTCGACGCCGACCGCAACCCGACCAAGAGCGTCACGATTATCCAGATCAAGAATGGCGCTTACAGTTTCTTCTCAAAAATCGCTCCCTAATTGCATTCAATCCCGATAACAGCAGGTGGCGCGCCGGATTTCGTCGCGCCACCTGTCTGCCGTTATCGACAGCCGTTCCGCCCCCACTCACGCCTGCCCCGGCCAGATTCATTTGCCCAGAGGGAGTGACGATCTCATGATCAAATTTCTAAACTATTTCATCAATGGCTTGCAAACCGGATCAATCTACGCCCTGATTGCCCTGGGATACACCATGGTGTACGGAATTGTCAAGCTGATCAACTTCGCTCATGGTGACCTGATGATGGTCGGCGCCTATGTCGCATTGTTCTGCCTGACCAGTTTCCAGCTGCCGCTCTGGGCGGCCGTCCTGATTACCATGGCATTTACAGCCGTACTTGGCGTCCTGATCGAGCGTTTTGCCTACAAACCGCTGCGCAAGTCGGCCCGTATCTCGGCCCTGATAACAGCGATCGGCATCAGCCTGCTCCTGCAGAACCTGGTCATGCTGCTCTTTACCCAGAATCCGCGCCGTTTCCCGAACGTGCTCAAGGATGCGCCAATCCTCAGCCTGGGCCGGCTGAAAATCAGCTCCCTGACCATCGGCAGCATTGTAGCGGCCCTCATCCTGATGGTCGCACTCTACCTCTTCATCAATAAGACCCGCATGGGCAAGGCGATGCGAGCCGTTTCCGAGGATACGGGAGCTGCGCTGCTGATGGGCATCAATGTCAACACCACGATCTCCGTAACCTTTTTCATTGGTTCAGCGCTGGCTGCCTTTGCCGCGGTTCTTTATTGCCTGGCCTATCCGCAAGTCCAGCCCTTCATGGGCTCGATGCCCGGACTCAAGGCCTTTATCGCCGCCGTCCTCGGTGGTATCGGCGTCATCCCCGGGGCCATGGTCGGCGGGATGGTGCTGGGCATTGCCGAAAGCCTGACCAAAGGCTATATCTCCTCCAAGTTCTCCGATGCCGTTGTTTTCGGTATCCTGATCCTGGTCCTGCTCTTCAAGCCCAGCGGCCTTTTCGGCCGTAATATCCGCGAAAAAGTCTGAAGAAAGGACGTGAACCAACTGTGGGTAAAATAATCCGTTCTTACCTGATCAACCTGGTGATCATCCTCGTGATCTTCGGCGTTATCCTGACCTTGCAGCAAACCGGCATCATCGGCCGTTACTATATGGGAATCCTGATCACTCTCCTGATCAACGTCATCCTGACGGTCAGTCTCAACCTCGCCACCGGCTTTCTCGGCCAGCTGACCCTCGGCCATGCCGGTTTCATGTCAGTCGGCGCTTACACCGCGGCCCTGATTACCATGAATATCGGCCTGCCGACCAACATCGCTTTCCCGATTTCGCTCCTGCTGGGGGGCCTGACCGCCGCCCTCTTCGGAATCCTGGTCGGCATCCCGGCCCTGCGCCTCAAGGGCGACTACCTGGCGATTATCACGCTCGGCTTTGGCGAAATCATCCGCGTGATCATTCTCAACGTCAAATTCACCGGCGGGGCGCGCGGCCTGACCGGCATCGATGTGCTGACCAATTTCCCCTACGCTTATTTCATAGCCGTTATCACCATCGTCACCATGTTTCTCCTGATCCGCTCGCGCCATGGCCGGGCGATCATCTCCATCCGCGAGGATGAAATCGCCGCTGAAGCCTCAGGGATCAACACCACCTATTACAAGCTGCTCGGCTTCACCATCGCCGCCTTCTTTGCCGGCGTGGCCGGCGGCCTTTACGCCCACTGGCAGTCGGTGCTCGACGCCACCAAGTTCAATTTCAATTACTCGATCGACATCATGGTCATGGTTGTCCTCGGCGGCATGGGTTCAATCACCGGTTCCATCCTGGCCGCCACCCTGCTGACCATCCTGCCCGAGCTGCTGCGTGATTTTTCCCAGTACCGGATGCTGATTTACGCCATTTTGCTGATCCTGATGATGCTCTTCAAGCCCTCCGGCCTGCTCGGGCGTTATGAACTGTCGCAAAAGGTCTTCCGTTCGCTGCTGCCCGGCAAACGCAAACGGCCATCTGGCTCATCCGGACAGCCCGGCGAGCCGGTAGCCTGAGAAAGGAGAACTGGCATGGCCCTGCTGAATATCAAGAACCTTGGCATCACCTTTGGCGGTCTGCGAGCGCTCGATGATGTCCACCTGACCATTCGCGACCAGGAGATCATCGGCCTGATCGGGCCCAACGGCGCCGGCAAGACGACCGTATTCAACCTGCTGACCAATGTCTATTCTCCGACGGCCGGCTCCATTGAACTGGCCGGCACCAGCCTGGTCGGCAAGAAATCTTACGAAATCATCCGCCACGGCATCGCCCGCACCTTCCAGAATATCCGCTTGTTCAAGGATATCTCCGTGCTGGACAACATCCGCATCGGCTACCACAACAATGCGCATTATTCTGTCCTCGCCGGCATCTTCCGCCTGCCCTCCTACTGGCGTGAGGAAGCCCGGATGAAAGAAGAAGCACTGTCGTTACTGCGCATTTTCAACATGGAGCACCTCGCTGAGGCGCGGGCCGGCAGCCTGCCCTACGGCCAGCAGCGCAAGCTGGAAATCTGCCGGGCCCTGGCAACCCGCCCCAAGCTGCTGCTGCTTGACGAACCGGCCGCCGGGATGAATCCGACCGAGACGCACGAGCTGATGAACACCATCCGCTTCATCCGCGACCATTTCAAGATCTCGATCATGCTCATCGAACACGACATGAGCCTGGTCATGGGCTTGTGCGAACACCTGGTCGTCCTGGATTATGGCGTCATTATCGCGACGGGCACACCTGAGGAAATCAAGCGCAACCCCAAAGTCATCGGGGCCTACCTGGGAGGCGAGTAAATGCTGCAGGTTCAGAATATCAACGTATATTACGATGCCATTCACGCCATTCATGACGTATCATTCCATGTTGACCAGGGTGAAATCGTGACCCTGATCGGCGCCAACGGGGCTGGCAAGACAACGATCATGCAGACCATTTCCGGCCTGCTCAAATCAAAAACCGGCTCCATTACCTTCCTCGGCCAGGATCTGCGCGCGATCGAAGCTCACCGAATCGTTGAGCTTGGACTAGCCCAGGTCCCCGAACGGCGGCGTATTTTCACCCAGCTGACCGTCCAGGAAAACCTGGAGATGGGTGCTTATATCCGCAAGGATACGGCAAATCTCGGTGCGGACTACCAGGCGATCTTCAAGCGCTTCCCCCGCCTGCAGGAACGGCGCAAACAGCTGGCCGGCACCCTGAGCGGCGGTGAACAGCAAATGCTGGCCATCGGCCGGGCCCTGATGTCCAAGCCCAAACTGCTTTTAATGGATGAACCGTCGATGGGTTTGTCGCCCCTGCTGGTCCAGGAAATCTTCCGCATCATCCGCGACGTGCGCGACAGCGGCACCACGGTCCTGCTGGTCGAACAAAACGCCCAGATGGCCCTGAGCATTGCCGACCGCGCTTACGTGCTGGAAACAGGCTTTGTCGTGAGCCAGGGTAAAGCCGCCGACCTGCTGGGCAACGAAGAAGTCCGGCGGGCCTATCTCGGTACCTGAGCACAGCAGCATACCCGTCTATCGGCCGATGCCGGTACGCACCGCCGGACGGATTTGCGGCCAATCCGCGATCGCGATATCGGCCCTTACAAATGCGCGATTGCTGTTGTAATCCCTAAAGCCCATGCCCGATCAAGGGCTGGATGCTGCAGGTCCGCTGTAAGCGGGCCAGAATGACCAGGGCGCGAACCGTGCAATCGATCAGGCGGCTGCTATTGGTCCGCCAGCTGTTTGACAAGGGTAATTCCAGGCCATCGCGGGCAATCGGCCCGAAATCCCACCAGCCGTCGACCTGCTGATCCCAAAGCCAGTCAGCACCAGCCTCGAGCAGCTCGGCCGCCGTTGTATACCAGCCCAGATGATCGAGCACCGACAAATAACGCATGCCCTCCTGCGAGGGGAACGCCAGGGGCAAGTAATGCAGCGCATGATTATTGAGATAGGCGATACCGCGTGAGCGCTGCATCAGATGCGCAACCCAGCTGCGCTCGATAGCCCAGGGCAGCTGGTCTCGCAGCAGCAACAGGGAATAAACGGAAAAACACAGATAACAATTGGTTGGCAGTGCTTCTCCCAGTACAGCCTCACTGACTTCTTCGATCCGGTCCTCGGCGAATTCACCTCTGTCGAAAGAACCCATGATGATCGCCGTCCATTGCCGGGCCACCTGCAGGGCGGCCGCGTTATCAGGATCAAGTGATCTCAGCCGGGCGGCTGCAATCAGGTGGTGCGCAACTTTCATATCGCCAAAATCGTCAATCTGATCCGGCCAGGGACGCTCACAGCGCAACAGGGATGCCAGATAGTTTACGGTATGCTGCATGGCCGGGTGGTCGCGCTCCAGGCCGAGAGCCAGGGCCCGGATAATCGCCGTCTCCGTCGTCCGTCCGGCATTCTTGACCAGCTTGTTGCGCGAGTAAAAACGTCCCCAGGAGCCGTCGGCCTGCTGCTGGCCGAGCAGATCCAGTACCGGCCGGGAAGACCAAAGCGAATCGCGGGCTTTCTGCAGATCGTGGTCACATGATGGTAAACTGCAGACATCACGCAACAAACGATAGCGCGGCACCGGTTCCAGATCCAGCCGCAATAACCGTTCTACGAAGTCACTGATCAGATCAGCCACGGTCATCCGCCTCCCCTACCCATCATCTATGTTTATGTTTACATTCATCATCTACGTTTTCATTATAACATACCGGCTTTAACAGAATGAATTTCGAATGAAATTTCACAATATTGACTGTTTTTTAGATTAAAATGCAGTAATCACGCGCGAATGCCGACAGAACTTTAACGATTGACATCAAGGGATGAAGCCACCTGAAAAGAAGCCGCTGATGACGGTCCAACCGCTGACGGGCGATCCAGCTGCTGACGACAGGACATTAAAAAGATCCTCAAAGAGACAGCAGCGTGGCAAGACTGCCGGGCTTATTCTTTCAAAATGGGCACAAAAAATCGCTAAAAAATTCACCTGGTTTTCAGAAATAAATCGTTAATCAGTGCTATAATTGAGCGAAAAGTCTGATGTCATTGATTCGACCCGTTCAATACGACAAAATTTTAATAAATGGGTGAAGATCAGATGGAAAAGAAGTCGATGAAACATGAAAAAAAATCGCTCGTACCAGATCAGGTTACGGCCAGCGCTTCAGCAGCCAGTCCTGAAGCAACTAGCCCTGAAGCAGCCAGTTCCACTAAGGCCAGTTCTGCCACTACCGGCTCCACGGTGTCCAATGTCAGTACCTCCTCCCGCCTTGACAAGCGTAAAACCCGGCCCATCCTCAGATACGTCACCTTATTCCTTGCCACCCTGATCGTTGGTTTTGTCCTCTATTTTGGCATCAAAGTAGCCAATATCTATCGCAATCGCGTTGACATTGTCGATGAACCCAGTACCATCGCTTCAACAGCCATCGAGACGACTGCGCTGGCCACAACAACGGCGCTGACAGTACCCGTTCCCACAACCGCCCCGACCACAACTTCGGATGCTGCCGCTGACCCGGATAGCACGCTGCCCGAAGAAACCGAGGATGATCGGATCGATGTCGGATCGGCGCTGGCCGTACCCATTTACAAGAAGACCCCGATCGATCCCAATATCCTGAATATCCTCGTCCTTGGCTCCGACCAGCGCGCCAATGAAGTCGGCGAACGTTCTGACTCGATGATCCTGGTCAGTTACGACAAGACTGATCATTCGATCAAGCTGACCTCGCTGATGCGCGATACCTGGGTCCATATCCCCGGACATGGCTGGAATCGCCTGAATGCTGCCTTTGCCTATGGCGGCGTCGGCCTGACCATCAATACCATCAATGAGCTGTTCAAACTGGACATCCAGAATTATGTGATCATCAATTTCCAGCAGTTCATCAAGGAAGTTGACAAAATTGGCGGCGTATCTGTCAATCTGACTGCCAGCGAGATCCAATACATCAACAGCAAATTGACGAAGAATAAATTGCCGGTCATAGCCGGCCTGACGCGGCTCAACGGTCGCCAGGCTTTGCAGCATGTCCGCAATCGCCATGTGGGCCAGGGTGACTTTGACCGGACCCGCCGGCAGCGCGAAACATTCATGGCTATCCTGGAAAAGGTCAAATCGACTAAAAACCCGACAACCATCCTCAGCTTCATTGACTATTCCCTGAATAATGTCCAGACCAATATCAAGCTCCAGACCATGATCGATATCTCCCTGCAAGTCCTGGAAAGCGGCGACAGTAAAATCAGTACCGCCCGCATCCCTTTTGACAGGACCTGGAACTACTCAACAGAGGAAGGCCGCAGCGTCATCGCCATTGACCTTCCGGATAACCAGACTCTCCTGCGCAAATTCCTCTACCCCTGATCGCAACCGGCAAACACCCGATCACGAGAACGGTGTCCGGCCCTGAAAGGGTGCCTGGCGCCGTTTCTGCATCATCTGGCATTGCCCTTTCATGAGAATGATGCCTGGCACCCGACCGGCAACACCTTCGTAATTTGCCCATCCGGCTTGCAACGTGTCCCGCTTCCGGTTATAATCAACATGCTGACTATTGTATACACTGAATATCCTGATATCAGCAAGTACTTTTTGCTCTTGTTCCTGACAAATGATCATTCAATAACCATTAAAAGCACGTTAAGCTGTTTTATAGAAGGTCCATGCTGATTCGGAGTGTATTCATGACAGACAGTAATCCCACGCATGCAGCCAGGCCAGCCCTGGCCGATCAATACCCGCCTGAACGCAACCGGGGCAACCGGAGCAGCCGGTCCAGGACCGCTGATGCCAATCCTGCTCATGCTGATCCTGCCGATTCTGCTGATGCTAGACCTGCTGATGCTGGTCCTGCTGATGCTGGTCCTGCTGATCTGGCCGGCGAAACCGATTTCCACCACGCCCACCGGCGGCGCAAGCGTCACTCCCGGTCCTGGCAGGCCAGGCACAAGCGCGGCAAAATGATCCGCCACATGCTGGTCGGGGTGCTGCCCTACCTGATTTTTCTGCTCGGCCTGACGATTGCCGCCATCAGCCTGGCCCAATACATCGAGCAAAGCTCGCCGCTCTCGCTGTTCCTGATCAACCGGGACACCGAGGCCAACTGGACAGGGTCCGACCCGGCCAGCAACTGGGACGAGGAACCGCTCGCCACTGACCCGGACCCGACACCAGCCGGGCCGGAGCCTTCACCGGCACAGACCCAGGCCAACGGCAACAGCAGCAGCGGTAATAATGGCAGCAACGCAACCAGCGGCAGCGGTGGCCAGCAGTCGGTATCCGTCTCAACAGAGCCGGCTGTCCCGGCACAGATCCCGCAGGAAAAGGCTGAACTCAACGAAAACGGCGAGCTGATCGTACCGTTTTACTATGTTGGCGATCCATTTGGCATCATCCAGATTCCCGGGGCCAATCTCAAGGTCCGGGCCTACCAGGGAGACGAGGATGCCCAGCTGCGCAAGGGCGCCGGCCACTTCACCAGCTCATTCTTTCCCGGCCAGTCTGGCAACATTCTCATGGGCGGACACAGTGATACCTACTTTAATAATCTGCAGCATGTAGAGACCGGTGACAAAGTCTATTTTGATACAACCTACGGCCGCTTCGTCTACCAGGTCAGGGAGATCCGGATTGTCGATGATTCAAACACCGCCATCGCCGGGGAGACGGCCAACGAGCAACTGACGCTCTACACCTGCTATCCTTTCGACTTCATTGGTAATGCCCCCAAGCGATTCATCGTGATCTGCACACTGGTTGACAAACGGGTGAACTTATGAAAAATGGCCGCACTATTCCGCAAGCCATCGGGCAATTTTTCGCCGGACTGCTTTCATTTCTGCTTTGCCTGATTATCCTGGGCAGCAGCCTGTACTTTGCCGGCGCCATTTTCCTGCGGGAAACACTCTTCAGCAAAAGCTTCTATGTCCAGGCCACCGCTGCAGCCGAATATCTGCCCCTCGTCCGAAAAGCGATCGAGACCGATATGCTGGCCCAGAGTTCGTTTACCCATATCCCCGAAACAGTCCTTTACGCAGGCCTGGACGATGCCAGGATCTATCTCATGATCAACCAGCATCTGGACCGGGTCCAGGCCTTCCTGACCGGGCAGGCCGCATACGAACCGACCACTTACCCGGCCGAGGCCTTCATGCCGGCGCTGCAGACATTTATCGGCCAGTACGCCGCCCGGCAGGGCACGACCGTCAGTCCGGAGCAGCTGGCTCTCCTGCCCCAGGTCGCCGCCGATTCTGCCCTGATTGTGCAACAGCATGCCAACCTGGTCGATCTCTCGCTGGTTACCGGCCAGCCCATCTTCACCCAGGTCATCCGCTGGCTCTATGAGATCCAGGCCAGCGCAAACTGGGCCCTGGTCAGCCTGTCAACCGCCCTCCTCCTGTTAATCGCCCTCCACTGGCATCACTGGCAACGCTGGCTCATCTATACGCTGACATCGTTATGGCTGGCTGCCAGCCTCATCATGGTCCCGGCCATCGTCCTGCAGGCTTATGGCCTGACCAGCCGCCTGGCTCTGGAGTCAGGATACCTGAAATTCGCCGTAGACCGCATGCTGACCGAGGCCAACCAGTTCCTGCTGATCGTGGGAGCCTTTGCATTCATCATAACCAGTGCCGGCCTGCTATACCTGTGGTGGAAAATGCCCGCCCGGACACTCCCCGAACGCAACCCGCCACCACGCCGCAAAAGCATCCTGCACCACCGGGGCTGAAAAAACGCCTTGCTACTTTCAAAATTGGAATATATAATATGTTTATAAAATAAAACAAAGTATATGACGCATACACAGCAAGAGGAGGATAGTATGAAAAAATTGATTGCCCTGATCATGATTGCCGCCCTGATGGTTATTTTTGTCGGCACAGCCGTCTCCGCAGCCGCACCTGCCGCACCTTACAGACGGGTGATGGCCGAACTGAGGAAAACAGCGGCTCCGCGCCTGTACTTTGCCTACGTCGAAAGCTATCTCCGTTTTGCCCGGATTACGGATAAGCAGGCCGACAATCTTGTTTCATACATTCGCACGGCTGATGAAGCAGCCGGCAGTGTCGTCCGTTTCAAGAATCTCAACGGTGACCAGAAGTCGGTCATCCTGGAGATGCTGACCCTGTCCGGCCAGGAACTCGGACTTAAAGTGAAGTACAATGGCTCGAACACCCTGCGCGCCTACAAGAACAACCGGCTGGTCTTCATCATTTCCGATCGGACCATGCTCCGCCTGACCGGTCACAATTACACCCTGCTTTATGTCGGTCTCGCAATCATGCTGATGGCCGGCATCACAGCCCTGGTGCTCCGTCGCCAGCGCCGCCAGACCCTCGCCATGACAAGCCGGATTGCCCTGAGCCCGACGGCCTGATGCACCATCCGCCAGAAACATGCCAGCCTGATGCACCATCCGCCAGACATACAACAGCAGCACGATAAGTAAGAGCCAGAATAAAAGAGGTTAACCGGGATGACCGGCTAGCCTCTTCTCTTTTTTCTTTTATGTTTTATCGTTTTCGCTTAGCCACCAAAATGGACGGGAGTGACATTCGGCGTCAGCTTGGCGAAGCTGTAACCCTTGGCCTGGAGTGCTTCAATGACCATGGGCAAGGCTTCAACCGTTGTCCGTTTGCCAGCGGCATCATGCATCAAAATGACCAGCTTTTTCCGGCTGCCGGCCGAATTGATGACATTGCGCACGATCTTCCGGGCTGACGGAACGGTTGACGATGAGTCGCCGGATGAGCAGTTCCAGTCGAAGTAGACGTAGCCGCGAGCCTGGACAGCCCTTGTGATGGCAGCATGGGTACTGCGGTTAAAGTCATTGATACTGCCGCCCGGGAAGCGCACCAGACGCGGTTTCAGGCCAGTTGTTTTATAAATGTAGCGATAATTGGCATCAAGATCACTCATAAAAGCAGCAGTCGAGGCATAGATGACCCGGTAATTATGCGTAGCAGTATGCATGCCGACGGCATGGCCCTGGCTGACTGTCTGGCGCAAGATCTGCTTGCTGCGGTCCGATGTCTTGTTATTGACAAAGAACGTCGCCTTGATCCCATATCGCGCCAGGATAGCCCTGATCTCCACCGTGCGCTCGGAAGGGCCATCGTCAAATGTCAGATAAACCACGTAGCCTGGCTTGGCCCTGGGTGCGGGCTTCGGTGTCGGCTTGATGGTCGGTACCCGGGTTGGATCTGTATCAGTCGTCTGCTGCCCCGCTTCACCAGGATTTCCACCGGGCCTGATGTCCGGTTCATCCCCCGGGTTATCCGCAGAAACAGGCGCTTGCGGGGTCACAGGTTCCACCTGGCCGGGCAAAGGATCTCCAGACGATGTCCCGGAATGGGCGGCATCCGGATCTGATACCGATTGATTACCAGCAGCTGTCGATGCCGGGGGACCGCCATGCTGCCCGGACTGATCAACTGCTGCATCGTCAGTCGTCGTCTGACCATCTATGCCACCAGCACCAGGATTTTCCCGGAACTGGTCATTTACCTGACCGTCTCCCTCAGCGCCGGCACCGGATCCAGGCTTAACAGTCTGCCAGCCTGAACCGGAAGTACCATCCGGATCCATCTCGTCATCTCGGTCCGACACAGGCGGCGGCTGCAGACTGGATTGCCCGCCGCCGGGAACAGGTGTCAGAAAAATCGATGAACCCATAAAAAAAGTGATCACAACAAGAATCAGGACTGTAGGCAGCAACAGGGCAACCGTTACCCCCCGGCCTGAGAATTTGCGATTTCCCAACCGCAGGTCAATTCGTCTCATGATAGATCTCCCCTGCCCGGCTTAACCAGTTTCAGTGCGGCCAGCCGGATAGCCATCATGACCGCTGTCTGCACAGTCATCCTGGCGGATACAAGCACAGTCATCCTGGCCGCCATCCTGTCAGCTTTATTAATGAAGTCTTCAGAATGGCTAAATGACCATTTTCAGAACTTTTCGAATTGCAATGTACAGCATCGAAAAGCTTTGTCTCTATATTGCCTTGACTGGGATGTACATGCAAGGGGTTATTTGTAAAAAATAGACAAAAAAACAAGGCCAACAGCCTTTTCCGGCTATTCAGCCATTATATATCAGCCGGAAGATGTCTTGCCAGCCAGCCCGGCCAACGTTTGTTTCAGCCCGGTCCGTGCACCGGGCCGATGCTCTGGTCACCGTTCCGGTCATGGGTCCGGTGACTGTCCCGGCCAATGTCCCGGTTTGTGCCTTGGTCTTTGTTCAGCCGTTTTATCGCTTTAAATAGATCAGCCGAAAACGACCGGCCGCACCTGGTCAGTCAGCGGCAACAAGGTAAAGCCTTTGTCCTGCAATTGTCTGATCAAGGCTGGCAGAGCCTCGACAGTCGTATATTTGCCGCTGGCATCGTGGCAGAGCACGAACAGGCGCCGGCGGGAACTGGCAGTCTGCATGACATTCCTGATAATCTGCTTGACTGACACGGAGCGGGACATGGCATCCCCGGTTATGCTGTTCCAGTCAAAATACACATAGCCCATTTCTTTGACAGTCGCAGTCAGAGTCGGAGCCAGTGAGCGATTGTAATCATTAAAGCTGCCACCCGGAAAACGCATGATCGTCGGGGACAGACCGGTCAGGTCAAAGATCATCTGGCGGTTGAGTTCCAGGTCTTTCAGGAAGGATTGCTTGTTTTTATAGATTCTGGTGTATTGATGGGTCGCGGAATGCATACCCAGGACATGACCGGCCGCTGCTGTCTGGCGCACGATATCCGGATATTTCCTCATGCCGGTATTGGTGACAAAGAATGTCGCCTTGATGTGATACCGCTCGAGAATATCAAGAATCTCCAGGGTGCGTAAGGACGGCCCGTCATCAAAGGTCAGGTAAGCAACCTTTTCCGGCTCGATTTGCGGCGCTGGTGCCGGCGATAAGTCCGGGGCAGCCGTCGGTTCAGCAGTCTGGATAACAGGACTGGCCGGGGCAGTCGTCGGTATCAATCCGGGTTCGGTCGTGGCAGCCGGCGTCGGCAACAGGGAAAGGGTTGGCCTCATGGGATGAAAGCCCGGGGTGACCGGGCGGCTGGCTGGGTCCGATGCAAGATCGCTATCATGGTCTGGCAGGGTGGTCGTGGTCTTCGGCTCATGGCTGGCTGAAGGGCCCGGCATCGATCCGGTTGATCCAGGCTGGTTCCCGGCTCCGGATGCATGATCAGGCAGCGAACTGGCCAGCAAGGACCAGAATATATTTTCCTCAGCCATAGAAGGGGTAATACTATGGGCATAGGGGGCAATCGATTCAACTTCAACACTTTCAGTCAGTTCCGCCAGTCGCTGCGTCAGTTCATTGATCTGACGCGTCTGACGAATGGAAGTGCTGATAAACAGGATGGTTACGATGATCAGGGCCAGGAGCGTTGCTGGCAAAACATACAGGATGCTGATCAGGATAATCCGGCGAAAAAACGCCACACTGCCAAAATAGGCAGGCTTCCCTGAGCTTGTCTCAGCCGGCCCCGCCTGGACTGCCTGGCCCGCCTGGGTCACTGAAGTCGCATCCGTAACCGTAACCTGGGCCTGGCCGGCCTGGCTCGCCAATTGCATAGACTGCTCAGCCGCCCTGGATGCGCGCAAAGCAGCCGGATTCTCAAGCATCTCCAGCTGCTGCTGCCCAGGCTCATCGGACTGGGCCTGATCCCGGATCGTGCTGCTATTCATGAATCAATCCCTGATCTGGCTGACCGCCTGAAAAACTGACGCATCCGCGTCTTCAGCGCCGACATTCATAATGCCCTGAACGATCGCACCGAACTCAAACTGAACCCGGCGGGTACTCAAGTCACCCAGCAAATACGCGTTCTGATGCAGCAGGATCGTGTTACCGGCACTAAGATTGCCCTTGATCTTGCCGTCAATATCCATCTGATCACTGTTGATATCACCAATAAGCACGCTGTTGCCGCGCATGATGACCAGCTGGCGGGCATTAATCCGGCCAATGACCTGGGCATTTTGCATCTCGATGTTATCACAGCTGATATTGCCTTCAATGCGCCCTGTGATCTTGATGTTGCCTTCACAGTTCACATCGCCACGAATCATTCCCTGGATATCAAGATTTGACTGCGTGGCCAGGTTACCATATAAAACGGTACCGGCGGTGATCAGGGTCATTTCCTTGCGCGGATCGGCCGCCGGGGCTGCCGGGGCCACGGGAACAGCCGCTGCGGCGGCTGGAACAGACGCTGCTGAAACACCAGCCGGCATATTCAGTCCGTTCGCAGCAACCGCAGGCTGCACCGGGAGCCGGTCCGCATAGCTGGATCCGGATCGGCCGTTATCAGCCAACCCGGACCCGTCCGGATCACCGCCATGATAGGCGGGCCGCACATCACTGGTCCGTACACTGGATCGTGATGGCTCTACCGGTCCGGCTGCGTTCGAGCTGCCGCCCACGATTTCATCAAGCGCTTGTCTGAAATTCTTCTTAACACTCATTATTGGTTCGGGTGTCATAACCACCCTTTTTCCATTACGCACATTGCCAGACCTGTC
>CAYVHB010000002.1:0-165795 GCA_964450865.1 uncultured Oscillospiraceae bacterium
TGCTGGGCAAGGACCGGATCCGCCTGGCCTTGCAGCCTACCGATCGCCGGGTCCGGCTGGAAGAAGCCCCGACCTACCGTCATCTGCAGGCCCAGGGCGGCGCCTCATAGCGCCTGGCTTGCACAGCGGCAGCCGACCAGGGCCAGCCATCCAGTCAATCCCGTCATCTGCAGTCCCGGGTCGGCGCTTCATGGCGCCTTCGAGTCCAGCAGTCGAAAGCAATCCGGCTGCCATCCAATCCAGCTGTCGTCAGATCCAATTCCAATCGGACCCGGCTGCAACCAGCCTGACTGGCAGCCCGTCCGTCAAGCAGACCGTTTCACCGGACATCAGCCCGTGGAGGAGTAACACCATGAATCATGATTCGGTTAAGGCGATTGATCTGGAAACAGAGCAGGCTTTGCGGCGTGTTGTCTCCCGCTATGAGGCCTATTCAGGCAAGACTGACGGCGACCGGATCGTGGCAGCCTTCAATTATGCGCGGGACGCTCATGAGAGCCAGCGCCGGGCCACCGGCGAACCCTATATCATACACCCGCTGGCGACAGCCGAAATCCTGACCGAGCTCGAAGTTGACTGTGATACCCTGATTGCGGCCCTGCTCCATGACACCATTGAAGATACCGGCAAATCATACGAAGAACTGGCGGCTCTGTTCGGCGAGGATGTGGCCAGCCTCGTTGATGGCGTGACCAAGTTAAGCCGCATCCCCTATTCTTCCAAGGAAGAAATCCAGGCCGAGAATTTCCGCAAGATGTTCCTGGCCATGGCCAAGGATATCCGCGTCGTGCTGATCAAGCTGGCTGACCGCCTGCACAATATGCGGACGATGAAACACATGAACCCGGAAAAACAACTGGAAAAGGCCCGGGAAACGCTGGATATCTATGCTCCGCTGGCTCATCGCCTCGGTATTTACAAAATCAAGTGGGAACTCGAAGATCTTTGCCTTCGTTATATAGACCGCGATGCCTACTACGAACTCGTCGGGGCCATTTCGCAGAAACGTTCTGAGCGGGAAAGCTATCTCGAGGAGGTTGTCGTCCAGATCCAGAACAAGATCCGCGAGATGGGGATCAAAGCCGAGATTGAGGGCCGGCCCAAGCATTTCTACAGCATTTATCGCAAGATGAAGACCCAGGACAAGGAGCTTGACCAGATCTTTGACCTGTTTGCGGCCCGGATCATTGTTGATACGGTTGCCGACTGCTACGCGGTGCTTGGCCTGGTCCATGAACTGTACAAGCCGATGCCGGGCCGTTTTAAAGACTACATTGCCATGCCCAAGCCCAATATGTACCAGTCCTTGCATACCACGGTGATCGGGCCCAAGGGTATCCCTTTTGAAGTCCAGATCCGGACCCTGGCCATGCACCGGACGGCTGAATATGGTATCGCCGCTCACTGGCGCTACAAGGAAAATGCCACCGCGGATGCCGGCAGTGAAAAATTCGAAGGCAAGCTGACCTGGCTGCGCCAGCTGCTGGAATGGCAAAAAGACATGCGCGATGCCGGCGAATTCATGGAACAGCTGAGAAACGGCCTGGTCGCCGATGAGGTCTTTGTCTTTACGCCCAAGGGTGAAGTCCGTTCACTGCCAGCCGGCTCTGTGCCGATTGATTTTGCTTACAATATTCACAGCGGTATCGGCAACCGGATGTATGGCGCCAAGGTCAATGGCCGCATCGTTCCCCTGACCTATGAGCTGAAAAATGGTGACATCGTTGAGATCCTGACCTCCGAGAAAGTCCATGGCCCTAGCCGTGACTGGCTCAAGATCGTCAAGAGCACATCAGCCCGCAACAAGATCAGCCAGTGGTTCAAAAAGGAAATGCGGGAAGAGAATGTGATTCGCGGCAAGGAGATTATTGAACGCGAAATCAAGAAAACCGGCTTTACTCCGGGCATGCTGCTAAAACCGGAATTTTTTGAGCCGCTGTACCGCCGATATACGCTGGCAACCCTTGACGATATGTATGCCGCGATCGGTTATGGTGGCCTGTCAGCTGGCAAGATCGTGCCCCGCCTGCGCGATGAATATATCCGCAGCCTGCCGGAAGTAGAACGCCTGCAGCTGGGCTATCGCCTGTCACCCAGCGGACAGGTTGTTTACAGCCCGCAAGCCACGCTGCTGGGTGGTGATGAGGCCACTCAGACCCTGTCCCGCTCCGCCAAGGCCCGGCCGCCGGCCCGCTTTGATCAGGGCGTCGTTGTCAAAGGGATCGATAATTGCCTGGTCCGGCTTTCCCGCTGCTGCAGCCCGGTGCCCGGTGATCCGATTATCGGCTTTGTGACCCGCGGTAAAGGCGTGGCGGTCCATCGGACTGATTGCAGCAATATCCGCCACTTGCTGGCAGCGTCCGGCACATCCGGAAACGATGCCGAGAAGGCTTCGCGCCTGATTGACGTTGCCTGGTCCAAGGAAGATACCAATTCAACCTATCAGGTTGAGCTGAAGATCCTGGCTCACGACCGCCGCCGCCTGCTGGCTGATGTCTCGGATGCCATTGCCGAAGAGAAAGTCTCGATCCTCTCCGGCAAGCTGACCGCCATGAAGGATGTAACGGCGACGCTGATCATGACCATCGAGGTCAACAGCCAGGCCCAGTTCGACCGGGTAACGGGACGGATCAAGGCGATCAAGGACATCATCGAGGTCCGCCGGGGCAGCTAAGTGGTTTATTTTGCCCGGCCGCCGCGCCTGCGCCCGGTTGCATTTTCAGTTGATAACCTCGCTGATACCCCCTTGTCTATTACACCGACAGGTAACTAATCATGGATATTCTCATTCACGAACCGCTCCGTCAGCTCCATTTGCCGCTGGCCGCGCAGGCTGCCGAGGCCTACAGCGTGGCCTGTGCGGTTCCCTGTCGTGTTATTGATGCCCTGGGCGAGACGATCTGCCGCTTTCCGGCAGACGCCGCTTCATTGGCCGTCTGTGACCTGGCGGCCAGCGTCATGCCGGGTGCTGACCAGGCAGGCGCCGCTTCGTATTCTGCATCCAGGACCGCGAACGCGACCGGAGCCGCACTTGTAGCAGAGCCTGCATCTGCGCACTTACCTGAGACTGCCGGCCCAAGCTGTCAGGTTTGTGAAAACGCGCATTTGTTAGGCTGCTACCAGGCTGAACGGTTGGGCGGCCGGCATATTTTTTTCTGTCCCCTTGGCCTGACCCACTGGATTTCGCCGATTTTATATCAGGGACGGGTTGTCGGGGCCCTCTTGGGCGGTCCGGTTAACATGGTGGATCCGGAAGACCTGCTGCTCGAAGAAACAGCGCGCAAGAATGGCATCCATCCCGATTTTATTGTGGACCTCGGCCGCCAGATGCAAAAGGTTATCCGGCGCAGTACCAGCCAGGTTCACAGCTTGAGTGAAATGCTCTACCGGGTAGCCGGTTCATTGTCTGATGAATCCTTTACCGTACTTGAAGCAGACTACAGGGCCGGTGCTTTCAAGTCCCAATTGTGGGAACAGATCCATTTTCTCAAAACCTATTCATATGCCAACGACTCTGTCCTGGCTTATCCGATCGAGAAAGAGCAGCAATTGCTGGCCCGCATTGAAAATGGTGACAAAGCCGGCTCGCAGCAAATTCTCAATGAAATCCTGGGCCACGTTTTCTTTTCCAGCAGCGGCAATCCGCAGATCATGCAGGCTCGCGTTGTGGAGCTGGTTGTCCTGCTATCCCGGGCTGCAATCCGGGGCGGTGCTGACCCAGAGCAGATATTTGGCTTGAATGACACCTACCTGAATAAAATCAGCTCATTTCGCAGTATCGATGAAATCGCTTACTGGCTGTCAGGTATCCTGGCCCGCTTTACCGACCATGTTTTCTGTCTCAGTCATATCAAGCACACCGACGTCATCTATCGGACGGTCCATTTTGTGCGCAAGAACTACATGAAAAAAATCACCCTGGAAGAAACGGCGGCCCTGGTTTTTCTCAGTCCGGCTTATTTCAGCCGCATTTTCAAAGAAGAAATGAACCTGAATTTTAACGTTTATGTCAACCAGGTCCGCGTCGAGGCCGCCAGGAAATTGCTGATCAACGAGGATATCGGCCTGGCGGACGTGGCAACCCGGTCCGGCTTTGATACCCAGAGTTATTTTTCCAAGGTTTTTAAGCGGATGGCCGGTGTCACGCCCGGTCAATATCGCGAATCCCGCGGCAAGCTGGCCCAGCAAAAGCCGGCCGACTCATCCATGTGAAAGACAAAAAGGCCAGCTGCTTCATCCCTGAAGCCAGCTGGCCTTAACAGTATAGTATGGCAAGGGCGATATCCCGGACGGCGCCGGGTCGGCTTGCGGGCAAGTCAGGTCACTCTGTCCCGACTAGATCTCCAGAACTGAGATCAGGATGACCGGACGGCGCCGGGTCCGTTCAAATAGCAAATCACGAAGCTGGTCGTGCAGCTGGCCGCTCCGGATGACAGCCGCCAGCGGCTTGTTGGCCTGGGTCGTCTTACGGGCAAAGGACTGGATCTTTTTCTGGCACTCCTGGATGACCCGCTCACTTTCACTTTCATAAATGAACCCCCGGGCCTGGATATCAGGCTGGCCGAGCAGCTCGCCCGTCTGCCGGCTGATACCGATAAACAGCGTGACAACACCATCGTCAGCCAGCAGGCGCCGTTCACGCAGGACCAGGTTGTCGATATCGCCGACACTGGTGCCGTCGATCAGCACGCCGGAAGCGGCGGTGAATCCGCTGATCCGGGCCTCGTCATCATGCACCGCGTATTCAAAGATGTCACCATTATTGAGCAGGAATATATTCTCCCAGTCTGTACCCAGCTGCCGGGCCAGCTCGGCATGCCGGTAGAGGTGGCGATACTCGCCATGCGCCGGGATGAAGTAGCGGGGCCGGACCAGGTTGTGCAGCAGCTTGAGCTCTTCCTGATAGGCGTGGCCGGACACATGGATTTCCGACAAAGACTCATAAATGACGCGGGCGCCGCGCTTGTACAGCTCATTGATGACCCGGTAAACCGACTTCTCATTGCCAGGAATGGCGCTTGAAGACAGAATAACCGTGTCTCCGGGCACAATCTCCACGGAACGGTGTTCGGAAAAGGCCATCCGGGTCAGCGCCGACATGGGTTCGCCCTGGCTGCCGGTCGTGATCAGCACCAGCCGGTCGGCATCATACCGGTCTATCTGGTTGACATCGATCAGGGTATCCGGCTGCATGGCGATATACCCCAGGGCATTGGCAGCATTAAATACATTGAGCATGCTGCGTCCGATCAGCGCGACCTTGCGGCCGTATTGCTCGGCAGCCGTGAAAACCTGCTGGACGCGTGAAACATTGGAAGAGAATGTCGTGACGAAGATCCGGCCGCTGGCTTTGCCAAAAAGCTCGGCAAATGTTTCACCAACCTTGCTCTCGGAAGGCGTATAGCCCTTGCGTTCGATATTGGTGCTTTCGCAGACCATCAGCAGGACACCTTCGTCACCGATCGCCCCGATACGGGCCAGATCCATCGGCCCGCCGTTGATCGGTGTGTGGTCGACCTTGAAATCGCCTGAATGATAGATAATACCGGCCGGGGTACGGATCGCCAGGGCATTGGCATCGGCAATACTGTGGTTGACATGGATAAACTCGACGGAAAAGGCGCCCACAGTGACTACGTCACCGTCCCGGACCGGGATCAGGCTGACGTTGGCAGCCCCGGTTCCCCGGTCGTCCAGTTTGCCACGCACCAGTTCAATGGACAGCCGGTTGCCATAAACGGGCGTCTGGAACTCCTTGCAGAACCAGGGCAGCGCACCAATATGATCCTCATGGCCATGAGTCAGGAAAACAGCCCGCAATTTGTGCAGATTCTGCTGGATATAGGAGAAATCCGGAATGACAACATCAATGCCGGGCATATCCTCGTCGGGAAATGCGATGCCGCAATCGACAATGATCAGATCATCTCCGTATTCATAAACGGTCATGTTCTTGCCGATTTCGCGCATGCCACCCAGGGGAATGACGCGCAGGCGGGCCTCGCCGGCCGGGGTTTGCCGTCCGGCTGCCGGCTGCCGTCCGCGCTGCGGCGACTGGACTGCCGATAGCTGTTCCGGGCTGGCTGAACGGCTGGCGGGCGCCTGATAGTCCCGCTGCCGGTCACCGCCGCGTGCCGGCGGTTGAGAACTGCGCGAAGTACGGCCGGAATCATTCCGCGGCCTCGCCCCGGCGCCGGTGCTGGCGCGAGGCGGTCTGCCGGCGGTTTCCTGGCCGTCCCTGGCGGTCTGCCGGCTGCCTGCTTCCCGTCGTGCCTTCGCCGGACCGCCGGGACTTGCCGGATTCTCCTTGCGGCGCGACAAGCTGCCTGCCGTTCGTCCGCCGGTACCGGCCTGATCGCCGGCAGCAGACTGGCCTGTGGCCTGGCTGGCAGTCGCGGCGGGTTTGCGGGTGATGCGCCTGCTGGCTGCCTGGGGGGGAACCGCGGCGGTGGATTTTTTAGTTTTCCGGGTGCCGCTGGTACTGTCAGCCTGGCGGCTGCCTTGACGCACCTCGCCAGGCTGGCCGGCTGAAGCGGGCACCGCTTTCGCCCGGTTCGCCTCGCGCCCGGAATCTGGATAATTGGCCGGTGTTTCCCCGGATGATCCGGTCGCGTTGCTGCCGGATTCGTTTGCACTATAGGAAACAGAACCGGACTGGCGACGGGTTGCCGGCCGGCTGGAATGACGGGTGGGATTTTCTGGCATGAATGAGATACCTCCTGAATTGACAATTTTAGTCTGACTTAATCATACCATGATCAAACTCAGAATGATATGGCCGATCTGTTGACAAATGCTCAGAATATGCTTGCAACTGCAGTCTTGAAGTGATAGAATACATCAGTGCGAAAAATAACTGCGTACTATACGCCTGCACAGGAGGTGAAAATACATGCCGAATATCAAGTCAGCCATCAAGCGGGTCTCCGTCACCGCCCGGAAAACAGCTGTCAACAAGATCAAGAAAAGCGAGATCCGCACAGCGGTCAAGCGGACCAATGCTGCCCTGGCTTCTTCTGTGGAGGGCGCTGGCGATCTGGTCAGACAGACCCAGGCTAAGCTGGACAAGGCTGCTGCCAAGGGCTACCTGCACAAAAATACTGTTGCCCGCAAGAAGTCCCGTCTGGCCAGGCTGTTGAACAAGGCCCAGTAATCTGCAGTCAATGACCCCGGATCAAAAATAAGCTATCCGCCTGGAATGGACGGGTAGCTTTTTTCATGGACAATCTGTTGTATGCATCGACATCGTCAATCGGTTGCCTGCACCGGCATACGCCAGATTGTTCCGTTCGCAGATCACGAATCAGCCAGACAGAGCCGGCCCCGGGGACCGGCTCTGGTGTACGATACAGAGGTTTTGCCGAATGGATTAACATCGGCCCCGGGAAGGGCTCCGTTGTGCATCAGGTTATTTACGACCCCGATTCAGGCCGGCCCCGGAGAACCGGCCAGCCACTCAATTCTCCAGAACCAGGCGATGATAAACCTTCTTGCCCTTGCGCAGGATCGCCTCACCACTGGCCAGATCGCTTTTTGTCAGAAGGCGGGCCGGGTCGGTGACCGGCTGGTCATCCAGGTAAATCCCGCCCTGGATCATCAGCCGCCTTCCCTCGGCCTTGGAAGGGATCAGACGGGCCTGGAGGAGAACATCAATCAGGGTCAGTCCACCGGCAATGGCTGCTGCTGGCAGGACGGTAGTCGTCATCTGGTCCGAACGGCCACCCTTTTCGAACAGGTCCTCGGCTTGCTGGCGGGCCTGGTCGGCAACGGCTGTCCCGTGCACGATGGCTGTCACCTCATAAGCCAGCCGTTTCTTGGCCTCATTGATCGCGGCATCCGTCAGCCGGCTATAGGCTTCGATTTCCGCCATGGGCAGGAAGGTCAGCAGTTTGAGACAATTGATGACATCTGCATCATCGACATTGCGCCAATACTGGTAGAAATCATAGGGCGGCGTCTTGAGCGGATCAAGCCAGACAGCACCGCGGGCTGTCTTGCCCATCTTGATGCCGGCACTGGTGGTCAGCAGGCGGAAGGTCATGCCAAAGGCTGGCCGCTGGTCCTTGCGCCGGATCAGTTCTACGCCTGCCAGGATATTTGACCACTGGTCATCGCCACCAAGCTGCATCTGGCAATCATATTGCCGGCTGAGCATCAGGAAGTCATAGGCCTGCATCAGCATATAGTTGAATTCGAGGAAGGTCAGGCCCTGCTCCATACGCTGGCGGTAACAGTCGGCTGTCAGCATCCGGTTGACCGAAAAATGCGGGCCGATATCACGGAGAAACTCGACATAATTCAGGGCCAGCAGCCAGTCGGCATTATTGACCATCAAGGCCTGGCCCGGCGTAAAATCGATCAGGATTTTCATCTGGTCACGGAAGCGGCTGCCATTATGGGCAATCGTCTGCACCGTCAGCAGCTGGCGCAGGTCGCTGCGCCCGGACGGATCGCCAATCATCGCTGTGCCGCCGCCAATCAGGGCGATCGGCCGATGACCAGCCCGCTGCATATGGGCCATCACCATCATCTGGACAAAATGACCGACATGCAGACTGTCCGCTGTCGGATCAAAGCCGATATAGAAGGTGACACCAGGCCTGGCCAGAAGCTCGCGGACCTCCGGCTCATGGGTGACCTGAGCCAGATAACCGCGTTCTTGCAGTACATCATATACATTCTTGATATCAGTTTGGGTGTCGGACACGAGCTTTCACTGCCTTTCTTTAAATCCTGATCCCGGACTGTCTCCAAACAGGGCCGGGCCCGCTGTTTTCCGCATATGAGGCGATAACGCATGGGCATGAGCAGAATGACCTGCCAATAGGGCGATCGCTTATGAGCATAGAACCGTATAACCTGGGCACGGTTCCGGGTAATCGTTTGTGTATTTTAACGGATCACGACCGGCCTGTCAAAATCCTGGCCACAATCACCGCCAGTGTGCAGCATCCACAGGTCTGTTGCGGCCAGGTCCAGCTGGGCCTGCCGCTGTAAAGCGGCAGAGCCACCGTGTTCGAGGAAGTCAGAGCCCCTGGTTATGATGGGCAGACTGGCCTTGCGGCGCATCAGCCGCAACAGGTACCGGCCTTGCTTGTCAAATCCAAGAACCCGGATATAAGCTGGACCACCGGTCGCGTCAAACAAGGCCAGATCGGCCGTGCTGACGTTGGCCAGCAGGGCCAGCAGGGCTCGCTGGACGCGTGTCTGGGGGAAACGCCGGCTGCTGGCGGCATGGACAAGCGTGGCCAGGCGTCCGGACGGCTGCGTCTTGTGCGAGCGGGAGCCTGTCGGGCCTGCAGCGGCACCATATGCTGCTTCATGAGCAGTTGGAGTGGCCGCAACATCCGTTGAGTCATCCATTGTCGCATCAGCCATTAAATCAGCCGTCGTTTCAGCCGCATGACCAGCCGGCAGATCAACGGTTGCCGTATCCCCAGGCGCTGGTTGATCTGCCCTGGAATGGCCAGCCAGAAGATCGTCAGACTCCTTGCTGCCGGTAAAAGGCCGGCGGGCCGCTGCCACCAGCCGCCGGGCCAGTCCCTCCTGCATCCCCGAGATCTGCTCCAGCTGCCCGGGCGGACGGGTGCGCAACAGGCTGATGATACTGGGTGCCAGATCCTCTGTCAGCAGGGGTGCCCGCTGGGCGGCAATCTCCTCCATCAGGACTGCCAGTGACGCGGCGGGCATGGCCGGCGCCAGTTCGTGCAGCAGGCCGGCCAGGTTGTGCCGATGGCGACTGACCGCGCGACGGATTGCCGTGGCACTGGCCAGGGGCGAGCGAAGCTCGGGATCCAGGTAATGCTGGCCGCGGCGCATGATGGTGACCGGCTGCAGTCGCTGATGGGCCGGCAACCGCCGGATGGCCTTCAGGTATTCCACGGCCAGGATATTATTGGCATGGCGCAGGATGGCCGCCTCATCAGGATTGGCCAGAACCGCCGCCAGGGCCTGCTGACGGGCAGCGGCAAATGAAAGCCCGGCGTCAAGATGCGTCTGCAGCGCGCGGCGAAAGTCTGCCGGCTCGGTCTCCAGCACATCAGCCAGCCGCATCAGCAAGTCCAGGTCGCCGCATTCACTGCCAAAAACCAGGGTCTTCGTGACGCCTGTTGCCGCCAGTACTTGCACGCCACCAGCGGCAAAACGCTCGGCGCTGGCCGTGGCGTACGCAAATGGCAGCTCCAGCACCAGGTTGACCCCGCAAGCCAGGGCGGCCCGGGTCCGGGCCCATTTGTCCATGACAGCCGGCTCACCTCTCTGGGTAAAACAGCCGCTCATGACGGCAATGATGGCACAATCTGCCCCGAATTGTTCGCGGACTGCCTGAATCTGCCAGGCGTGGCCGTTGTGAAAGGGATTATACTCAGTAATGATCCCGACTGTTTTCATTGCTTTTGCAACCTTCCTGGCCATATTCACGGGTTGAGAGGAATGGGCCTATTATAGCAGGGCGACACATTTTCTGCTATGATGCAGTCAAACCGGCTGCTCTCTGATGGGTAACCGATCCTGGCCTGGCCAGCTGTTGCCGGTTGCCGTGATGATAAATGGAAAATGAGTCCGGCTGGCTTATTGTTACAGCCAGGCTGATGGAGGTGTTCCGCATGTCCCGTCAACTCAAGCAGCTGCTGCTGATCAGCGTTCTGCTGGCCCTGGCCGGCCTGGCCCTGGTGATAGCCTGGCAAAGCGGCTATCTGAGCCCGGCTGCCCCGGTCCGTTCCTTTAGCGATCCCGGCGCTGCAGCGGCGTCATTGCCGAAGCTGGTGGCTGATGAAAAGATACGCGAAGACCTGCAATTCAGCCTGCTGTCCCGCCTGGGCAGTCCGTCCGGCCTGCGCGCCTGGTATCAGCAGGCCGACCGCGAGACCGGCGTCGCCGCTGTGCAGGCTGAAGACCTGCAGGCTGCCGATCAGCTGTACAATGCGGCCTGGATGATTGAGCAGAATCAGCAGCGGGATTTCCAGGACTGGTGGAAAAGTTTTCAGTCAACATTTGTGGCTGCCGACGGTCTGGTGTGGCCATCCCGCTCTGTTCAGGCCGACGGTTCGCTGGTAGCCATTGATCCATCAACAGCCGGATCATGGCCACAGTCGCTGCAGACCCTGCGGGTTCTGGGCCTGGCCTACGGCCGCTGGCCTTCACGGTCGCTGGATCATGCTGAACGCCAGCTCTCCGACCGGCTGCTGGCCCTCTGGGCCAATGGCCTGACGGCTGATAGCCGGACCGTGATCCCCACAACAGCACCCAGCCTGGATCCGGCTGCTACCCCCACGCCCAAGCCAACCGGCAAGCTCACACCGACACCGGCCGCATCGGGCCGTTCCGAATCACTGCTGCGCCTGGATTCCCTTGACTTGCTGACCATGCGTTCGCTGGCCAGCCTGGATACGCGCTGGCAGGCCATCTACGAACAAAGCCTGAGTCTGGTCAAGGCGGCTTACCTGGGTGAGGACCTGCCTCTGTATGCCCTGGGCTGGCTGCCGGAACAGGAAGGCTACCTGATGTTTGCCGGGGATCAGCCGGTCGTTCATACCGAGGCCGCCGTTACAGTCATGCTGCATCTGGCCGAGGTCGGCCAGGCCGAGCCGCGCAGCCTGACCTGGCTCAAGGAGCGACTGTTCAATGACCGGGCCCTGTATGAAAGCTATCATCTGGCGCAAGGACAGGCGACCAGCACCGTCGAGTGTTTGCCAGCCTATGCGATGGTAGCCCGCCTGGCCCGAATCACAGGTGACGAGATTTTATACACCAAAGCCGTGGAACGCCTGGCCTGGCATCTGGCAACCAGCCAGACCAGCTCCGTGCGAGGCCTGGTCTTTCGTGAGGATGAGGCCGGCCTGATACGGGTTTATGCTCGTGATAACCTGTGGGCCCTGCTAGCCTTCGAATAATGGATAAAAGGTTTGCCTGTACACGCCGGATGAGCGGCTCCAATACGACCCCGGCTGGCCAGTTTGGGCCACGTACCAGGATTCAATAGGGAAAGATAGGCGGTATCCCCGGTAAAAGCGGTTGATGCCGCCGGTTCTTTTCGTTATACTGAATATTGATAAATCGAACGATTCAACAGCCATTTTCCTGTCACTTGCCCAGGGGAGATATCGGCCGGGATGCTGATCGGCCCGGCCCTGTATCCTGCTGGGACCATGATCCGCCAGACAGCCACAATCCACCGGATCGCTGATCCGCCGGATGGCGCAACCGCCGGGATGCTGATTCACCGGACGGCACTGCCGCCGGGTCACGGCTCGTCCGGTTGCCTGCCTGCCCGGCGTTCTGCCAGCATGGTGACAGTAATTTGCGTTGATCAGAAAATAGGAAAGTTGATCAGAAAACAGGAAAGAAGGAACAGTCTATGGGATTCATTGACCAGATTATCGAAAAAGCCCGCAGCGACAAGAAAACCATTGTTTTGCCGGAATCCTACGAGCCACGGACCATCGAGGCTTGCGCCAAAATTCTGGAAAAGGACTTTGCCAACATCGTCATGATTGGTGATCAGGCAAAAATTTCAGCCGTTTCACCCCAATGGGATATCTCCCGGGCCACCTTCATTGATCCGGCTGTCAGCGAGAAAACAGAAATTTTTGCCAATGCCTATTATGAGATGCGCAAAGCCAAGGGCGTAACACCCGAGCAGGCCCGCGCCAAGATGAATGATCCGCTGTTTTTCGGCGTCATGATGGTCAAGCTGAACGAAGCCGACGGCATGGTTGCCGGCGCGATCAACAGCACGGCCAATACCCTGCGTCCCGCCCTGCAGATCCTGAAAACAGCCCCGGGCATCAAGAAAGTATCCTCTTTCTTCATCATGGTCGTGCCGGACTGTGAATATGGCGCCAACGGCACCTTCCTGTTCTCTGACTGCGGCCTCTTCGAGAATCCGGACGCCGATGACCTGGCCGACATCGCCATAACCTCGGCGACTTCCTTCAGGAGCCTGACCGGCCTTGAGCCGGTCGTGGCGATGCTTTCCTATTCGTCATATGGCAGTGCCAACAGTGCCCTGACCAAAAAGGTGGTCGACGCGACCAATATCGCCAAGGCCAAGGCACCGCAGCTGATGCTTGACGGCGAACTGCAGGTGGACGCGGCGATTGTACCATCAATCGGCAAGAGCAAGGCTCCGAACAGCAGTGTCGCCGGCAAGGCCAACTGCCTGATTTTCCCGGATCTTGATGCCGGCAATATCGGCTACAAGCTGGTCCAGCGCCTGGCCAAGGCCGAGGCTTATGGCCCGGTCACCCAGGGCATTGCCAAGCCGGTCAATGATCTGTCCCGCGGCTGTTATGCCGATGATATCGTCGGTACCGTAGCCATTACCGCTGTCCAGGCTCAGGAGGGCTGAGTAAGATGAACGTACTTGTTATCAATGCCGGCAGTTCTTCCCTTAAATACCAGCTGCTTGATGCCAGTATCGGTGAAGTCCTGGCCAAGGGCGGCGCCGAACGCATCGGCCTCGACAATGCCTTTATCAAGCATACCACCAAGGGCTGCGATGCCGTGACCTTGCCGATGGCCCTGCCCAATCACAAGGTGGCTGTCCAGTCGGTGCTCGCGGTCCTGACATCCGAGGAAAATGGCATTATCAAGGGCATGGATGAGATCGACGCGGTCGGCCATCGCGTGGTCCATGGCGGTGAGAAATTTGCCGTTTCAGCCCTGATAACCCCGGAAGTCAAGCGCGCCATCCGCAGCTGCTTTGACCTGGCCCCGCTGCATAATCCGCCGAACATGACCGGCATCGAGGCCTGTGAAGACGCCATGCCCGGCGTGCCGCAGGTGGCTGTTTTCGATACGGCTTTCCACCAGACCATGCCGCCGAAGGCTTTCATGTATGCCCTGCCTTACTCGATGTATGAGAAACACGGCGTCCGCAAATACGGCTTCCATGGCACGTCACACGGCTATGTGGCCCGCCGCGCCGCCGAGATACTCAAGACCCCCTTTGACACGATCAACATCATCACCTGCCACCTCGGCAATGGCTCCTCGATTGCCGCGATCCAGCACGGCAAGTGTATCGATACCTCGATGGGCCTGACCCCGCTCTCCGGTATCTGCATGGGCACCCGCAGCGGCGATATCGATCCGGCAATCGTGACTTTCCTGATGGAAAAGGAAAAGCTCGATACCAAGGGTATTGAAGATCTGATGAACAAGAAGTCCGGCGTCATGGGCATCTCCGGTGTCAGCAGCGACTTCCGCGACCTGTATGCCGCCGCCGGCGAGGGTGTCAAGCGTGCTGCCCTGGCCCTTGACATTTTCAAGTACCAGTGCCGCAAGTTCATCGGCATGTATGCCGCCGCGATGGGTGGCGTCGACGCGGTCGTCTTCACGGCCGGTATCGGTGAAAACACCGCCGACATCCGCCTGGGCGCCTGTGAGGGCCTCAGTTATATGGGTTGCCAGATTGACCCGTACCGCAACGCGGCGGTCCGCGGCAAGGAAGCTTTCGTTTCGACCGACGAGTCCCGCGTCAAGGTGCTGGTCGTGCCGACTAATGAAGAACTGGCCATTGCCCGCGAAACCGCCCGGATCTGCGGCTTCTCGATCTGAACCGCACGGGACAAACGTTCAAGGTCCAGAGACTGCTGACCGGTTCCGGCTATCAAGGCCGGAACCGGTTTTTTTTCAGGAATATTGTCTTGTGCACTGAGATTGACAAAGATTTGCGCCGGTGGTTATACTGGCACCAGAAAAGAAGGAGACGAAAAGCATGGCCAGTAAAGAAAAACTTGTGGAAGCCATCACCTCGATGGACCAGGATTTTACCCAGTGGTATACCGATGTCGTATTGAAAGCGGAACTGATCGACTATTCAGCCGTCAAGGGTTGCATGATCCTGCGGCCATATGGTTTTGCGATCTGGGAGAATATCCAGAAAAATCTCGACCAGATGTTCAAGGATACCGGGCATGAGAATGTCGCGATGCCGATGTTCATTCCTGAAAGCCTGCTGCAGAAGGAAAAAGATCATGTCGAAGGCTTCGCCCCGGAGGTCGCCTGGGTCACCCACGGCGGCAGTGAACCGCTGGCTGAGCGTCTTTGCATCCGTCCGACCTCGGAGACCTTGTTCTGCGATCATTATGCCCACATCATCCAGTCATGGCGGGACCTGCCCAAGCTTTACAACCAGTGGGTCTCGGTCGTACGCTGGGAGAAGACCACCCGGCCGTTCCTGCGCTCAACGGAATTTTACTGGCAGGAAGGGCACACGGCTCATGCGACAGCCCAGGAAGCAATTGAGGAAACACTGCGGATGCTGGACGTCTATGCCCGTTTCTATCGCGATTTCCTGGCTATTCCCGTGGTGCGCGGCCAGAAGACTGACAAGGAGAAATTTGCCGGCGCCGAGGCGACTTATACAGTCGAGGCCATGATGCATGATGGCAAGGCCCTGCAATCGGCGACCAGCCATTATTTCGGTGATGGCTTCGCCAAGGCGTTCAATATCCAGTACACCGACAAGAATAACAAGCTGCAGTATGTGCACCAGACTTCGTGGGGCCTGTCGACCCGCTCGATTGGCGCGATCATCATGGTCCATGGTGATGACAACGGGCTGGTGCTGCCGCCGCGCATTGCCCCGATCCAGGTTATCATGGTGCCAATCGCCGCCCATAAGCCCGGTGTCCTCGAGAGAGTCCGGCAGGTCAAGGCTTCGCTGGCCGGCCAGTTCCGGGTCCGGCTCGACGAATCAGACAAGCAGCCGGGCTGGAAGTTTAGCGAATACGAAATGAAGGGCGTGCCGCTGCGCCTGGAAATCGGGCCACGCGACCTTGAGAACAATCAGTGTGTTGCCGTGCGCCGGGATACCGGCGAGAAGACAGTTCTCAGCCTGGATAACCTGGCTCAGACCGTGGCCGGGCTGCTGGATGCCATCCATGACGGCCTGTATCAAAAAGCCCTGCAGAGCCTGGAAAGCCGGATTTACGATGCAGCAGACTGGGAGACCTTTGCCCGCCTGATCAGTGAGAAACCCGGTTTTGTCCGGGCCATGTGGTGTGGCGACCTGGCCTGCGAGCTGAAAATCAAGGAACAAACCGGGGCCTCGTCACGCTGCCTGCCGTTTGAGCATCAGACCAACGGCCAGACCTGCATCTGCTGCGGCAAGCCGGCCGACCAGCTGGTCGTCTGGGGCAAAGCCTACTGAGTAATTGGCATAATCGGATCAGTAACCAGGCCGGTGATCAGACCGGCAGGTCAATTGCATACGCAGGTTCAACTTTCAGGGTCCGCCCGGCCAGATCGGCCAGCGGGCCCTGGATTTTTTTGAGAAAAACCAGCTCACAGGCAAACAGCTGCTGGCTGCGCAGCGGCCCGCCCGGACCACGGAAATGGCGATTATATTGATTGCGGCCGTATTTCCCATCGCCGAGCAACGGATGACCAAGAAATGCCAGATGGGCCCGGATCTGATGGGTGCGTCCCGTCACCAGCTCAACTTTCAGTTCACTGACTGGCTCATTATCGGGGCCATATCCGGAGAATACCCGCAGCACCTGATAACGCGTAATGACCGGCAGATCGCCGGGGTGTTCATCAGCATGGATATATACCTCGCTCTTGTGGCTGACCTTCTCCAGCCAGGCTTCGACCTGCCAGAAATGCTGGCCGTCCGCGGCCGTTATGGGGTGACCTGCCGATGGGACGCCGCGCACGAGACAGCGATAGCGTTTCAGTAACTGGCCGTTTTCCATCAGCTTCATGACAGCCGTCCGGATAGCCGGCTGACGGGCCAGGATAATCAGGCCGCCTGTGTTGCGGTCGAGACGGTGGCATAATTCGATCTGGTCGTCCTGCCATTGGCGGCGAACCAGCTCGATCAGCGTCGGTTCACCGGCTATGGCATCGCCGCCGCCATGAACGGCCAGGCCAGGTGCTTTGTCAAGAATGAGCAGCCGCGAATCCGCGAAAATAATCCGGAATGGCGTTGGCTGAAGCCGGTTTTCAGCCATTCTGGCCGATTCTCTTCCTATGGTCCATTCTATGGTCCGGCCTGCGCTGTCGTCAGCCGGTCCGGCCGCAAGACCAGCTTCGTTTCGGCCCTGATCCTGAAGCGCAAAACAAGCATCAGGCAGGTAGATCTGGATCTTTTCCCCACCCTGGAGAATCAGGTCATCATGAACCCGGCGACCATTGACGCGAATATCTTTCTGGCGCAGCGCTTTATACAGCTGGCCACTGCTCAACTGCGGATAATGCTGCCGGATCACCCGGAGCAGGTGCTGACCGGCTCCGGCCGGCGCTTGAAATGATTGCATGCATGCTCCTTTCCACCCCACCTGGCGGCTAAAATGATAACTTGATAATGCCATCATTACCAGCCATTCGGGATTTGTCAAGCAGCAAGAAAAGTACTTGTCTTGACCATCGTTTCGCCCTGTTATAAACTGAATCGATAAACGGGCTGATCTGCGCTTGTTTTTGCACTTTTTGGACGGTTCAGGACGGCAGATCCCCGAAGCAGTCTGTCTGGCTGATTCATGACCACAGCTTCAGGCAGGCCAGGAAAGACCTGGCTGATCCACGACCAGGGATTCAGGAAGGAAAAGTATAATAATGGCACTGCGCAAAATCATGGTTCTTTTTGGCGGCGTTTCGACTGAGCATATTGTATCACTGCGCTCAGCTTTCAATATTATTGGCGGCCTGCGCCAAGCCGGTCTGCAGGTCCTGCCGGTTGGTATCAGCCGTAACGGGGACTGGCTGGCCTGGCACGGTCCGGACGAAGCCATTCTCGATGGCAGCTGGGAAGTGAAGGCGCGGGCGACGGCAGCTGGCCGGCTGACCGGTCCGGTGATCCGTTCGCCCCGGGCTTTCATCAGCAGCCTGCATGGGGCTGAACCGGATTGCATTTTTCCAGCGGTCCATGGCATCAACTGTGAAGACGGAACCCTGCAGGGGCTGCTGGAGCTCACCGGGATTCCATATGTTGGCTGCGGGGTGCTCGCCTCGGCAGCCGGCATGGACAAATGGCATGCCAAGAAGATTTTTGGCGCGGCCCGCATTCCCCAGTGCAAGTACCTGGCCGTGGCGCGTGAGGATATTCGCCGCCGTCCGGAGGCGATTGCCCGCAAGATCGCCGCTAAAATAGGCTTCCCCTGCTTTCTCAAGCCCAATAACGGCGGCTCTTCGGTCGGAACCAGCCGGGCTGACGACCTGAACGGCCTTCAGGAAGCGCTGGCCCAGGTCAGCGCCTATGACCGGGTTGTTCTGGTTGAAGAATTTCTCAAGGCCCGCGAGATCGAAGTCGCTGTCATGGGCAATGAACGACCACGGGCCGCGGTCATCGGCGAGGTCGCAACGAGTGCCGATGTCGCTTACTACGACTATGAAGCCAAGTATTTCAATGCTGACGGGGCAAAAGTGATTGTGCCGGCCAGCCTTGATCCGGCCATGGCCAGCCGGGTACGCCGCCTGGCCCTCAAGGCCTACAAGGCCCTGGGCTGCAGCGGCCTGTCCCGCGTCGACTTTTTCCTGACCCGTGATACCGGCAAGCTGTATATCAATGAAATCAACACCTTGCCCGGATTTACGCCGATCAGCATCTTCCCCCAGGCCTTTGCGGCTTCCGGACTGCCGATTGACAAACTGGTGAAAAAGCTCTGTCAGCTGGCTGTCAGTGAAAAACAGGCCAAGGCCAGACAGGAATTGATATGAGTGTTTCGCCATTATCCACCATCATTCGGTCAGGCTGCCTGACCGAATCAGTACCTGCCGCTGCTATCACCGCGTCCGGTTGCCTGGCCGGATCAGGGCCTGCCACAGCCGGCGACCAGCTGGCGGGACCGCCCCTGACCGTTGCAAAGCTCCCCGGCGAACAGGGGTCCGATCCCACGGCCGCCAGCGGCCCGGATCCGGCCGGGCTGGCGATTGGCGTGTTCGACTCGGGTCTCGGCGGCCTGACAGTCCTGCATGCCATCATGCAGTTGCTGCCCAATGAGCATACAGTCTATTTTGGCGATACCGGCCGCACGCCTTATGGCAACAAGTCGCCGGCGACCATCATCCGTTTCTCCCGCCAGAATACCCGCTTCCTGCTTGAGCAGGGCATCAAGATGGTGGTTATAGCCTGCAATACAGCCAGTGCGCATGCCTATCAGGCAGTCTGTGACCAGGTCGACCTGCCGGTTGTCGAAGTTGTCACGCCCGGCGCCGAAGCTGCCGCCCAGGCTACCCGCAACATGCGGGTCGGCATTATCGGTACAAAAGGCACGGTCAACAGCGGCGTCTATGTCCGGGCTCTCCAGGCTGCCACGGCCCGGGTGGTTGCTGACCGGATGGAGCTGGCAGATCCGCCCGTCGCCGAGGAGGAAACCGTCATTATCCAGCAAGCCTGCCCATTGTTTGTAGGCCTGGCCGAGGAAGGCTGGTGGGACAACGAAATCGCCTTGAGCATCGCCAGGGAGTATTTGCAGCCGCTGAAAGATGCAGGTATCGATACCCTGGTCCTTGGCTGTACGCACTATCCTTTATTAATGCCGGTGATTGCCCAGGTCATGGGTCCCGAAGTTGCCCTGATCAATGCTGGCAGCAAAGTTGCGGCCCGGGTCCAGGCGGTCCTAGCCGAACGTGGCCTGCTCAATCAAAGCGGCCAGCCCGCCCGGCATACCTATTTTACAAGCGACAGTCCGGAGCAGTTCCAGGAACTGGGCAGCAGTTTTCTTGACCAGCCCGTCCAGACGGCCGGCTGCATCAATATTGAGCGTTATTGACCGGATGAGATACAGAATGAAGTTGATTGGCCGGGACCAGACGTGCCCGGGCTGGTTCCGGCTGACAGGAGAAAATCATGATCGGGCCTGCGCGGAGATCTGCCACATGTGCATCGAACGGGTTCCGGATGTCAGGAGAATACCATGATCCCCAATGCCATCATTACAATTAACGGCCAGCAATGGAGTGGCGACGAGACGCCTCAGGCTGTTCGCCTGACGACTGAAGGCAATCTCTTTTACCAGGATCAGGCCTGGTATGTCGTCTATGAGGAAAGCGAGGCCTCAGGCATGGCTGGTACAGAGACAACAGTCCGGATCGCTGATACCGGTGAGATTATACTGCAACGGAACGGTTCGCATGGCATGAAGATGATTTTTGTGCCCGGAGCGCGTCATATAACCCGCATGGAGACACCCTATGGTGATCTGGATATCGGGATTTCAACCAATCAGGTCAGGGCTGAGCTCGACGCAACAGGCGGTTCAATCCACCTTGGTTACTCCATCGATTTTAATCAGCAGGAGCCGACGAATACGCGGCTGGATATGGAAATCAGGTTGCGCAAGCCGCGTCAGGACCATTAAAGGGCCGGGCTGCGGTACGCGCCTGGTGGGCAACCCCGCCGGCTGCTGAGTTGAGCATCTTCCTGAATGCTTCGGGAATCGCGATAAAACACGCAGGAATTCCAGCAGATTTTTAGCTTGTTTCCAGTTGACAGAAATGTCATTTTGGGTGATAATACTATTCGCGTGTCTGGAGGTAAACGATGCTGATTGATATCAATACGATCTCACGAAGCGTCGGGGCCTTCCTGACGATCGAAGCGCAGATCAGTCCGGCTGACCTGGCACTCACGTTCCAGGACGAAGGATTCGACCAGCCGCTTGACTTCCGTGGCCAGCTGCAGAATAGTGGTCGTAACGTGTACAGCCTGACTGGTACGCTGCAGAGCCGATACACGTCGGTTTGTGCCCGCTGTCTGGCGCCAGCCTCGATAGCGGTTGAGACAACGATTGCCGAGCGTTTCGAGCCTGAACAGCCGGATGCCGTCCGGAATCCGGACCTGGAGTGTTACCGCTATGCCGGTCATGTCATTGACATTGGCCAGGCCTTGCGTGACAATCTGCTGCTGGCTTTGCCCCAGCGGCTGCTTTGCCGGGAGGATTGTCCGGGTCTGTGTCCCACATGCGGCAAGAACCTGAATGAGGGCCCCTGCGATTGTGCGGATGGTGCAGACGGTCAGGTTTCCCCATTCGATTTATTAAAAAAATTGCTGTAGGCCGGCGCGCGAGCTGCCTGCGGACATGATGGAGGTGTATTGGAATGGCAAACCCCAAACGGAAATGGTCCAAGGCCAGGACTGGCCGGGCAAGATCCAACTGGAAATTGAGCGTGCCGGGCCTGGTTGAATGCCCGCAGTGCCACGCGAAGAAACTGTCGCACAAGGTCTGCAAAGCCTGCGGTTTCTACGATGGCAAAGAAGTTGTCAAAGTCGGTGAATAAGTCGGCTTGATTCTGGCAATTTCTCCGATCGGCAATGGATCGCTGACGCAGCGGGAACGGGGTTACTGTCTCGCTGCTTTTTCTATGTCAAGGAAAGGAACAACGCATGCCTGATCCGCAAGGACAGCTGATCGCCGGCTGTGTATCCGGCAGCATCGCCGAGGAGCTGGGTATCAGCCCGGGTGACCGGTTGCTGGCTATTGACAATCAGCCCGTTCGCGATGTTTTCGACTATCGGCTGCGCCAGCTGGCGGCGGAATTGCTGCTGACTGTGCGGCAGGCCGACGGCTCGGTCGTCGAATATGAACTGGAAAAGGACGAGGACGAGGATCTCGGCCTGGAATTTACCAATCCGATGCTCGATGCCTGCACGCGCTGTCATAATCGCTGCGTTTTCTGCTTTATCGATCAGCTGCCGCCGGGCTTGCGCCAGACGCTCTACTTCAAGGACGACGATCTGCGCATGTCTTTTCTCAATGGCAATTATGTGACCCTGACCAATATCAGTGAAAAAGAGCTGGACCGGCTGATCGCTTACCGCTTTTCGCCGATGAATATCTCGGTCCATACCACTGATCCGCAACTGCGCCGGCGTATGATGGGCAATCGCAAGGCTGGCAATATTCTCGGGCGGCTGCGCAAGATCGCGGCAGCAGGCATTCGCCTGAACTGCCAGCTGGTTCTTTGCCCGGGCTGGAATGACGGCCTGGCCCTGGAAAAGACGCTGCAGGACCTGGTTGCGCTGGGTCCGGCTGTGCAGAGTATCGCCATGGTCCCGGTCGGGGTTACGCGCTTTCGCGAAGCCAATCAGCTGACTGCCCTTGCGGTTTTTACCCGGGATCAGGCTGCTTCCGTGGTCGATACTGTAGCGGCCTGGCAGGCTCGCTGCCTGGAGACCTTCGGCAGCCGGCTGGTTTATGCCGGTGATGAGTTCTACTATCGGGCGGACCGGCCCATCCCGCCGTCTGATGATTACGAAGACTATCCACAACTGGAAAATGGGGTTGGCATGGCTGCCCTGTTTGCCAATACAATCGAGCAGATCACAGTGGGGGCGATTGATGTTCCTGTGCTGACACCTGTCTGGTGCGCCGTGCCGCAAGCAGCAGCGTCAGTTGCAGAACCGGCCGCCGTGCCAGCCGCCGGCCGGTCGATCAAGGGTCCCGTCATCACACCGGACGAAGCGTCCAGTGATCAGCCCGCAAGTCCTGTTCGACCCGGTCATGTGCTGATTGTGACCGGTCGCCTGGCGGCACCGCTGGTGCAAGAGTCGGTCGGCCGCCTGGCTGCTCCACTGTCGTTTTCCGTCGAGCCCATCACCATTGACAACGTGTTTTTTGGGACAACTGTAACGGTCACTGGTCTGCTGACTGGCCAGGATATTGTGACGCAGCTGCGTCCTGTCCTGGGGCAATGGCCTGTGGAGCAGCTGGCCGGTGGACAGGTCCAGGTGCTTTTGCCGGATTGCCTGCTCAAGGCTGAAGAGCCGGTATTACTGGATGACTGGACTGTTCAGGATTTGGCCAATGAACTGGGAGCGGTGGTCGTGGTGACCCGGGCTTCTGCGGAAGGACTGGCCGGCATACTGGCCTGGTTGCAGACGCTGCCCGCGCACTTGCCAGAGAATTTACGCCAGAGACTCCCGGAGACCCTGCCCGCAACCCTGCAGCAGAATCTGCCGCAGACCGATCGTACACCGCGTTCCTGACCGCATTCTCGGCAACCTCTGTTCCACCTTGATTGCTGGCTGGTGGATGTAAGATGACTGCCTGGCTTGCTGCCACCCCCTGCTGAGGAGATACCACGCATGAGTAAACCGACTGTAGCCATTGTTGGCCGGCCCAACGTTGGCAAATCGACCTTTTTTAATTACCTGGCCGGTGAACGCATTGCCATTGTCGATGACGCCCCGGGTATCACCCGTGATCGCATCTATGCCCAGGCGGAGTGGCGCGGCCGGCTTTTTTCCATTATTGACACGGGTGGTATCGAACCCAAAGCCGATGACCAGATCCTGCGCTCAATGCGGAGCCAGGCGGAGCTGGCCATCGAGATGGCCGACGTGATCATTTTCCTGGTTGACCTGAAAACCGGCCTGACCGCCGACGATGCCGATATTGCCGAAATGCTGCGCAAGTCACGCAAACCGGTGGTGGTTGCCGTCAATAAATCCGACCAGATCGGTGAAATGCCGGCTGATGCTTATGAATTCTACAATCTGGGCCTGGGCGAGATCTTTGCGATTTCGTCCGTCCATCGACTGGGTCTTGGTGAGTTGCTGGATGCGGTTTTCGCCTATTTCCCGGCGGAATCCGAGTCCGGACAGGATCTTTCAACCATCGGTGTGGCGGTAATCGGCAAGCCCAATGCCGGCAAGTCATCCCTGGTCAACCGGCTGCTGGGCGAGGAGCGGACGATCGTCTCGGATCAGCCTGGGACGACCCGTGACGCGATTGACTCGGAGCTGGTTAATGAATTTGGCCACTACCGGGTGATTGATACGGCCGGCTTGCGCAAGAAAAGCCGCATTGACGCTGATGTTGAGAAGTACAGCATGGTCCGTTCCCTGGCGGCTATCGAACGCTCGGATGTCTGCCTGATCATGATCGATGCAACGGAAGGGGTCACCGAGCAGGACACCAAGGTCGCCGGCTATGCCCACAATGCCGGCAAGGCCTCGATCCTGGTCATCAACAAGTGGGATCTGGTTCCCAAGGAAACCGGGACCCTGGAGGCCTTCGAACGCAACGTCCGCGAACAGTTCAGCTTCATGCAGTATGCGCCGGTCCTGTTCATTTCGGCAAAAACCGGCCAGCGGGTCAACAAGCTCTTCGAGCTGATCAACAAAGTTTATGACCAGGCCAGTCTGCGCCTGACTACCGGCATGCTCAATGACCTGCTGGCGGAAGCCGTCGCCATGGTGCCGACCCCGCAGGACAAGGGCCGCCACCTCAAGATTTTTTACGGAACCCAGGTCGGGGTCCGGCCGCCGCAGTTTGTACTGTTTGTCAATGATCACAAGCTGATGCACTTTTCATATGAACGGTATCTGGAAAATCAATTCCGCAAGAACTTCGGCTTTGTGGGAACGCCGCTCTGGATCATGCTACGCGACAAAAACAAGGAAGATTGAGCACGCCGGCGGACTGAACCATCAGGATTGCCCAGGCAGCAAGAGAAGGGAAGATCATCATTGTGTCAACCGCTATCAGTCAATTACGCAATATTGCCATCATCGCTCACGTCGACCACGGGAAAACAACCCTGGTCGATGTCATGCTCAAGCAAAGTGGTGTGTTCCGCGAAAATGAACAGGTCGTCAGCCAGGTCATGGACTCCAACGCCCTGGAGCGGGAGCGGGGCATCACGATTCTGGCCAAGAACACCGCGATCAGCTATGAAGATATCCGGATCAATATCGTCGACACCCCCGGCCACGCCGATTTTGGTGGTGAGGTCGAACGGGTCCTGAAAATGGTTGATGGTGTTTTACTGGTTGTTGATGCCTATGATGGGCCAATGCCCCAGACGCGGTTCGTGCTGCGCAAGGCCCTGGCCATGAAGCTCAAGCCGATTGTGGTCATTAACAAGATCGACCGCCCTGATGCCCGCCCGCTGGAAGTCGTCGATATGGTTCTTGAACTCTTCATCGAGCTGGGCGCCGATGATGAGCAGCTTGATTTTCCGATCATCTATGCCTCGGCCCGCGGCGGCTATGCCTGTACCGATCTGCAGGATATCGCCGGGGAGGCCCTGTCCCAGGCTGACTTCAGGCCGCTGTTCAAGGCAATCTGCGATCAGATTCCCTGCCCGGTCGGCGAACCGGAAGAGCCGCTGCAGCTGCTGGTTTCCAATATTGACTATGACAACTATATCGGCCGGATCGCCATCGGCCGCATTGAGCGTGGCCGGATCAGCCAGAATCAGACAGTAACCGTCTGCAGCTATGATGACCGGTCGCTGCAAAATGCCCGGGTCGTCAAGCTGTTCCGTTTTGAAGGCCTGCGCCGCAGCGAGATCGCCAGCGCGGAAATCGGCGAGATTGTCTGTGTCGCCGGTATTCCGGAGATCAACATCGGCGATACGGTCTGCGCGCTTGGTTTTGCCGAACCGCTGCCCTTTATCGATATTGATGAACCAACCATTGCCATGACCTTCAGCGTTAATGACAGCCCGTTTGCCGGCCGCGAGGGTAAGTATGTCACATCCCGTCATCTGCGTGAGCGCCTGTTCCGGGAGATGGAGACCAACGTCTCGATGCGCCTCGAAGAAACTGACACGACCGAATCGTTTGTGGTCAAGGGGCGCGGTGAGCTGCATCTCTCGATCCTGATCGAGACTATGCGCCGCGAGGGCTATGAGTTTCAGGTTTCCAAGCCCAAGGTCATCGTCAAGGAGCAGGACGGTGTGCAGATGGAGCCGGTGGAACTGGTCATCATCGACGTGCCCGAGGATTTTGTCGGTGTTGTCATCGAAAAGCTGGGTCGCCGCCGCTCTGAGCTGGTCAACATGCAACCACCGGAAAAAGGTTATACCCGCATGGAATTCCGGATCCCCTCGCGCGGCCTGATCGGCTATCGCTCGGAGTTTTTGACCGACACCAAAGGCAATGGTATAATGAACAGCGTCATCAGTGGCTTTGAGCCATGGAAAGGCGAAATCGAGACCCGGCCGCACGGCGTGCTCGTAGCCTGGGAAAACGGTGATGCCGTGGGTTATGGCCTGTACAATGCCCAGGAACGCGGTAATCTCTTTATCGGCGCCGGTACGCCCGTCTATGAGGGCATGGTCGTTGGCAGCAATCCCAAGAGTGAAGATATTGTCGTCAATGTCTGCAAGAAGAAGCACGTCACCAACATGCGGGCTTCCGGCTCTGACGACGCCCTGCGCCTTGTTCCGCCGGTCCAGATGAGCCTGGAACAGTTCCTGGAATTTGTCGCGGATGACGAGCTGATCGAGATCACGCCCAGGACCATCCGGTTGCGCAAGCGGGTGCTCGATTCGGAAATGCGGGCCAAGTTGCGCTCGCGCCGCAACGAGACCTGAAACAGGACCAGCACAGATAAGCGTACAGCCTGATCTGCAGTCTGGATCATACAAGCGCCTGCAGCCGAGCCAGGAGGAATTGACATGGTAGCCAGAAGAGTCAAACGGACCTTGCTGATTGTAGTCATCGTATTTTTGCTGATATCGGTGGCTGCTACAGGCTTTTACTTCGGCCTGTCCTATGTGCTGTCCCAGAATTCCCGCTTCGACCGGCTGGACGCCCTCTATGGACCCAATGCAACGGACCAGAGCAAAAAAGTGGATGAAAAGACCCCCGGCGCCATCGAGATTTACATTCCCCGCGCCGCTGATACCAAGGATATCGCCGAGCTGCTCAAGGACAAGAAAATCATCAGCAATACACTGGTCTTTACCGTTCTTTCCAAGTTCAATGGTTTTGACGGCTCGTATCTGTCCGGTACACACTTTGTCACCAAGTCCATGAGCTATGATGAGATCATGTATATCCTGACCCAGAAACCGAACGCGGTGCGCGTGACTTTTCCCGAGGGGCTGACCTATCGTGAAGTCAAGCAGAAGCTCAAGGATGCCGGCGTCAATTTTGATGAAAAACTGCTCGACAGCATGGTCTCCAACCCGCAGCTTTTCCTGGAGTACAAATGCGTGACCCAGATCGAGAAGAAAGAAGGCCGCGACTGGCTGCTCCAGGGCTATCTGTATCCGGACACCTATGAGTTTGACATGAATACGGATGAGGAAGCCATCATCCGGACATTCCTTGACAATGCCGAGGCCAAGCTGATCGATAAATACTATGAACGGGCCGATGCCATTGGCATGACGCTCGATGAAGCCATCACCCTGGCCTCGATTATCCAGGAAGAGTGTGCAGTCAACGAGGAAATGCAGACGGTATCAGGCGTTTTCCACAATCGCCTGAAGGCCAATATGCTGCTGGGTTCCGACGCCCCGATCAATTACCTCCGCAGTGAGGCCGGCGAGGATCCGAAACTCTGGCTGTCCAATGCCGATATCAATAAGTTTGACAGTCCGTACAATGACTATAAATACAAGGGGCTGCCACCCGGACCGATCTGCACCCCGGGCGAACTGGCCCTGAAAGCGGCACTCTGGCCGCAGAAGCATGCCTACTATTACTTCGTAGCCAAAGGCGACGGTACCAATGCGTTTGCCAGGACCCTGGCCCAGCACAATGCCAATATCGCCAAGTACAAGAAATAACCCGGCCGACCCCGGCCGGGCTCCTTATCTGGAATTGCTGGCCCCGGCCGGCGACATGGCCAAGCTGGCGATGGCTATCCAATATGGGGCTGATGCTGTCTATCTGGGGCTGCAGGCCTTCAGCCTGCGCGCCCAGGCTGGCAATTTCAGCCTGGCTCAGCTGCGCGAAGCGCTGGCCCTGGCCCGGGGGCAAGGCGTCAAAGTCTATGTGACCCTGAACATGATAGCTCACCCGGCTGACCTGGCCGGATTGCGACCGGCCTTGCGTGAACTGGCCGGCCTGGCTCCCGACGCCCTGATCATTGCCGATCCGGGCGTCTTCATGCTGGCCCGACAGGAAGCCCCTGATCTGCCGGTCCACATCAGCACGCAGGCCAATGTAACCAATGCCGCCAGCTGCCAGTTCTGGTACGATCAGGGAGTCCGCCGGATTGTCCTGGCCCGTGAGCTTTCCCTGTCCGAGATATCGGCTATTCGCCGTGAGATTCCGGCCGATCTTGAGCTGGAAGGCTTCGTGCACGGTGCCATGTGCATGGCCTATTCCGGTCGCTGCCTGCTGTCCAACGTGTTGACCGGCCGGGGCGCCAACCAGGGACAGTGCGCCCAGCCCTGCCGCTGGTCCTACCAGATCATCGAGCCCGGCGCTTCGGCAGTCAACCGGCCCGGTGCGTCCGAAGCCAGGCAAACGGGTTCATCTGATGTCGTCCAGCCTGTCATGGCCGATGACGCCTCATCAGGCCTGGCTGCGCTGGAACTGCATGAGGTTAAGCGCCCGGATCAGCCATTGCGCCTGGAGCAGGACAGCCGGGGCAGCTATCTGTTCAATTCCCACGATTTATGCCTGATTGAATACTTGCCGGAACTGGCGGCAGCCGGCCTGAACAGCCTGAAAATTGAAGGCCGGGTCAAGAGCGCCTTTTATGTAGCTACTGTTGTTAAAGCTTACCGTGAAGCCCTCGATGCCTTTTACGCCGATCCCGATCATTACCGTTGTGACCCGGCCTGGCTGGCGGATCTGCGGAAAACAGTCCATCGGCCTTTTGATACCGGATTTTATTTCCAATCGCCACAGCAGTCTGCTAAAATCTGCCTGACAGAAGCCCAGGTCAGGGAAGCGGCTGTCGTCGGCCTGGTCCTGTCTTTCCTGCCCGATAGTGGCCTGGCCCTGGTCGAACAGCGCAATCGTATTCTGGCTGGTGAAAAGCTCGAGCTCGTGCAGCCGGACGGTCGCCATACCGATCTGCTGGCAGCCGGCCTGCTTGACCTGGATCGCCGGCCCATTCAGGCGACGCCGCACCCACGGATGTATTATTTCCTGCCAGTGCCTCATCCGGTCCAGCCGGGCAGCTTCCTGCGCCGGCTTGGCGACAAGGACCAGCCGCGCCGCCAGGCCTGACAGGTTGCAGCCACGTATCATAAGGGTCATGGCGGCATCGCTGCCACGCCGCCAGGGCCTGGCGGCACCCTGGGATGAGTCTCGCATTCAGTTGCTGACGCGATTGAGCAAATCACCGACGAGTTTGCGCAATTTGCTATCAAACCCGAACTGGACGAATATTTCTTTGGCGATGACCAGGATCAGGGGCCCGATCAGGACGCCGCTCAAGCCATAGACCGCGATCCCGGCGATCATGGAAAACAGGGTGGCCATGGGATGCAGGCTCATGGCTGTGCCGACAATGGGTGGCTCAATGATCCGCCGGATCACTGTTATCGCACCCAGCAGGATCAGGACGCCAATTCCACCCCAGAGATTGCCGTTGATCAGCATATAGATACTGATCGGGATCAGGGTCGCACTCAGGCCGAGGACCGGCAGGAAGTCGACGATGGCGGCAATCAGGGCCACGATAACGGCGTAGGGCATCTTGACGATCATCAGGCCGATCAGGACCAGGATGAATGTAATGACCAGCAGCAGGGCATAGCCGCCGATGATGCGGAAGAGAGTCGCTGACAGGATATTGACCAGGCGGACCGACTTTTCCAGAAAGGATTTGCTGCGCAGATTGCGGCGCAGGAACAGGTACAGACTGCGGCTGTCGGCAATGAAGTAATAGCCGGACATGATCGTCACGATGATGATCAGCAGCACCGCGGGCAGATTGCCGAGAAACTTGGCCAGCCCGTTCAGGACCGCGGAAGCCGCGCCGGGAATGGCTTCAACCAGCCGGGTAAGCAGATTGGTCAGGCCTGACCGGATCATGACCAGGATCTGGTCTGACAGGACAATGCCCAGCCGGCTCAGCAGCCCGTCCAGGCTGTCGACCAGCCGCTGTGCCAGGCTGCTGTCGCCCACCAGGCCAGGCATAAAATTGATCAGTGAGCGCAACTGGTTGGCACTGATAACAATGACACCCAAAAACAGGGCAATAAAACTGATGACCAGCAACGTATAGTAAAAAACAGCCAGGCGTGTTCCCTTGCGGAACAAAGCTGATTTTGACTTCTCATGACCAGCCGCTATGGCGTCCTCCACTTCCAGTCCTTCAGGATATTCACCTTTTTCTGTCAGGCCAAGCTCAGCCATGGCCTCGCTGCTGGGCGGTACAATCAGGTCCGCTTTCTCCGGAGCCTCCTTGCTGTGGCGCAGGCGATGGATGGCATTATGGGTGACGGTCGACAGGAAAATCGATGTACGGGCCAGAATCAGGCCGATCACGAAAGGTAAAAGTACGCGGAAGACCTGGAATCCGGCATAGATGGTGATACCGATAACCAGGATCAGCAAGAGATATTTGACAATAGCCAGGATTGTTGCCTTGTCCTTGATCATCCGATTGAAATCCGGCATGTTTTCGCCCTCCCGGCATTGATCTGCGCCTGTCCGTGTGTCTCACCGGCTACCCTGGAGTGTCTGATAATTATTCGCTCACTGCAGAGGCCTGGATCAGCGACTGTCCGTTTGTCCGGCCAGCTGACATGGGCAAGGTTCCACCTGCCTGGCTTTTCCGGTGGCCTGACCCGGGTCTCATCGCCAGTTTGATATTGAACAGGTGTCCGGTCAGAAAGCGGATTGCAAATAGACTACAATCATTGTAACAACAAGTATCCCCATTGCCAACGCGAATTTCCAGTCCCGGCTGAACCAGGCACGACCCTGTTCCCCGGTGTGGCCTGCCGGCCGCAGATTGGCAATCAGAAACAGCAGCGGAATCAGGGCTACCGCCGCTACCAGTGTGGCGATCAGGGAAGCAAATAAAATCGAACGGGTCGTCTGGCTGGCCATCTTCAGATAACGGGCTGTCAGGCGTGGCAAGATCGGTGTCAGGGCCAGGAGGGTTGCATTGAGGGAGGCATGGGCCACAATCGGCGGCCATAAGCTCTCACTGCGCAGACGCAGGTAGCCCAGCAGCAAACCTGCAAGCAGGGGCGGCAGGATGAACAGCGGATCACTGTGAAAAAGAGCGAAAGCCACTGCCTGCCAGATCAGCGCTGCCATGCTGCTGACCCGGTTGGTCAGGCCAATCTGGATGACACCCCGGAACATCAGTTCCTCAACCACCGCGGGTACCAGGACACTGGTCAGGATGACCAGCACAACCACGTGCCAGCTGCTGTCGGTGAGCTGGCTGGCATATCTGCCGGTTGGTGATGTGGCGGCTGGCAGGGGCAAGCCAGCGCTGGCCAGCATATAGATCAGCAGATTGTTCAGGCCGGAAAAAACAACAGCGGCCGGGACACCAACCATTGCCGCCAGGATCAGGCTGCCTGGCCGGATCCGTTCGCCGATCAGGCCGATATCCGGCAATTCGTAATAAAAGATCACAAACAGGGTCGGCACCAGAATCAGGCCGCCCTGCATCAGGACTGCATGCAGAATGATCGCGATCAGATCATCCTGTCTCAGCCAGTCGGCCAGGGCCGGCCAGAGGCTGGCCAGCAGCTGGAGTGCCAGGACCAGCAGGGTGTGGATCAGCAGGAGCGTTCCGGCGACCGCAGGAAATTCCTGTTCTGGCGCCTCAGGCAATCCCGGAATGCCAGCCAGCAGGCGGATTCGATGTTTAACCGCTGATTCCCGCTGTTTCATGAGAGCAGCCCCTGATACCAGCGCCAGATCATCTGGATGCGGGAGTCCAGTAACAGAATCAGCAGTGTCGCCAGGGCAATAAAGGGCCCGAAAGCCATGGCATCGGGGGTGAAACTATCGTCGTCCGTGTCATCCGCCGGCCGGTTTGCCGGCCGGCCCTTTTGTTCATCCATCTGCCGGCTATCCGGTCCGGACGAAGGGGCCGGGCCGGGCTGATGGATCGCCAAACGTTGCCGGACGAGCTGGGGAATGGCAAATAACGCTGCTGTTGTAAATGAGAGGAAAAGCAGCTTGAGTACGTCCGGCCAGCTGACCAGCAGCCCGCAGGCGGCCATCAGCTTGACATCGCCCATACCCATCGCCTCCCGGCGCAGCCAATGCGCGCCCAGCCAGGCTATCAGCAGCAGCAGGCCGCCGCCACCGGCTCCGGCTAGCAATCGCAGCAGCAGGCCGCGCCAGAATGGCTGACCCGCAGCCCAGTCAGCCAGCAAGGCCAGGCCAGCCAGGGTCAGCAAGGCCACAATGAACTGGTCCGGAATAATGCGCGTCTTCTGGTCAGCCACCATGACGAGCAATAAAGGCAGACAGGCCAGCAGGGCCAGGGGCAGCCGATATGACCAGCCGGCTTCCAGCCAGGCCAGCACAAAGCACAAACCACCGCCAGATGCCAGGATCAGGCCATCGGGCAGCCAGGGCAGACGCCGGGATTGTTCGAGGCGTTCACTGACTTGCGTTTCACCATAATCTAACAGCCAGCTGACCGGCATGCGGCGATAAAACCACCATAGCCCGGTCCCGCAAGCCAGACCCAGCATGCCGGCTACAATCCAGGCAACTGGCAGGATGCTATTCATGATTTGTCAGGCCAGCTCTCAGGCTTTGCGTGCACCGCCTGGCTGGCCTACCCCTTTCTCTGCGTGAAGGCTCAACTTTGGCTCAATTTTATACCAAAGACCTCGCCCCGACAATCCAGCAGAGGTCCGGAAGAAGACGGTCAGCCTGATTTGTCACGCCGATCTGCCAAAATTCCTGAATTGCAGAAATATAACAGAATTTATCAGACATCAGAACTTTGCAGGCCGTTGATGATTATATCAACCGTATGATATAACTTTTTATAGGCCCTGGTTATACAAGGCCCCCGATTGCCGCCTGTCAGGCTGTCAACAGGAAAATTCGTCAGAATGCAACAAATATGGTTATGAATATCGTATGATCACCCATTATTTTCTTTAATAGATGATAATAATTGACTAGCATTGATCATTCGTGTATAATTGACTAGCATCTTTTGAATTGAGGTGCCCCTCGCTGCGATTGATCCAAACATATAATGAAATTCATCTTAAGCATGCAGATAATTAACCAGGACAGCATCTGTTAATTGACGATCGGAGGATCCATTCATGTCGCTGGCTCAAGAAATTAAAGACAAGATTATCATACATCTGAAAGCCGAATCGGCGCACAGCCCCGCCAAGGCAACCGCCTTTGAATTCTGGAATGCCTTGTCCCGTACGCTGGTTGAAATGCTGGCCGGGCGCTGGGAGGCGTCGACAGACAATTATGCGAACAGACGCCAGGCCCATTATTTCTCAGCCGAATTCCTGGAAGGCCGCTCCCTGCTGAATAACCTGGTCAATCTGGACCTGTACGATGCGGTCAAGGAAGCAGTCGCGGAATTTGGTATCAACCTGGCCGACCTGGAAGAACAGGAAACGGATCCCGGCCTGGGCAATGGTGGCCTGGGCCGCCTGGCGGCCTGCTTTCTAGACTCTTGTGCGACCCGGGACCTGCCGGTTACCGGCTATGGTATCCTGTACCGCTATGGCCTGTTCCGCCAGGAAATTGACAACGGCTTCCAGAAGGAATTCCCCGACGTCTGGATGGAAAAGGGCTATCCTTTCATCGTCCGGCGCGATGAGGACAAGGTCCTGATTCATTACCAGGATATGGATGTTTATGCCGTGCCTTATGACATGCCGATCACCGGCTTTGGCACCGACAATATCAATACCCTCCGGTTGTGGCGGGCTGAGCCGGCCCAGGAGTTTGACTTCAATCTTTTCAATTCGCAACGCTTTGACGATGCGGTCATCTCGCGCAACCGGGTCAATGACATTTTCCGCGTGCTTTATCCCAATGACACTTCCTACGATGGTAAAGTCCTGCGGGTGCGCCAGCAGTACTTCTTCGTCTCGGCCTCCCTGCAGACGATCATCCGCCAGTACCGCAAGGTCCACGGTGATGACTTGAGCCGTTTTGCCGAGTGGAACAGCATCCAGCTCAATGATACCCACCCGGTTATCGCCATTCCGGAACTGATGCGCCTGCTGATGCATGAGCACAAGATGAGCTGGGACGATGCCTGGGCTGTTACCCGCCAGACTTTTGCCTATACCAACCATACCATCATGGCTGAAGCCCTCGAGAAATGGGACATTGGTATCTTCCAGTTCCTGTTCCCCTGGATCCTGGACATCATTTACCGGATCAATGACACGTTCCGCGCCGAGGCGTTTGGCCGAGGCCTGCCGGCTGACCGGGTCGATTACCTGGCCCCGATTGGTGATGGCAAGATCCGCATGGCCTGGCTGGCCGTGTTTGGTGCTTTCTCGATCAATGGCGTCGCCGCCCTGCATACTTCCATTCTCAAGACCGAAACCTTGCGCGAATTCTACATGCTCTGGCCGCACAAATTCAGCAACAAGACAAACGGTGTCACACCGCGCCGCTGGCTGCGGATGTGCAATCCGGACCTGGCCGCGCTCCTGACTGATCTGTCCGGCAATGAAGACTGGGTTACCAATCTGGAACAGCTGGCAGATCTGGAGCATTTCAAGACTGATGATGCGGTTATGGAACGCCTGATGCAGATCAAGCAGAAAAACAAGCAGAAGCTGGCCGATTTCATTCTCAAGACCGAAGGGATCGAAGTCGATCCGAGCTCGATTTTCGATGTGCAGATCAAGCGGCTGCATGAGTATAAGCGCCAGCTGCTCAATGCTTTCTCGATCCTGGATCTCTTCTATACCCTCAAGGAGAATCCCGGCCTGGACATCCCGGCCCGCACGTTTATCTTTGCCGCCAAGGCCGCTCCCGGTTATTTCCGGGCCAAGGCTGTCATCAAGCTGATTAACGAAATTGCCCGCCTGGTCAATAACGACCCGGAGGTCAATCACAAGATCCGCGTCGTTTTTGTACGCAATTACAGCGTTTCACGAGCTGAACTGCTTTTCCCGGCCTCTGACATTTCCGAGCAGATCTCGACGGTCGGCATGGAGGCATCCGGAACCGGCAACATGAAGTTCATGATGAACGGCGCCCTGACCCTGGGTACCTGCGACGGCGCCAACGTGGAAATCGCCCAGATTGTCGAAGATGAAAACTGTTTCATTTTCGGCTGCAAGGTCGAAGATTATGCGGCTACCCGCAGCTATTACAACCCGCAGTGGCAGTACAACCATATCCCCGGCTTGCGGCGCTGCCTGGATGCCCTGGTCAACGGGACCTTCCAGGATGGCAACACCGGCATGTTCCAGGATCTCTATAACAGCCTGCTTTACGGCTCCAACTGGCAGCCGGCCGATCCTTATTATGTGCTCGGTGATTTTGAAGACTATCGCCAGGCTCGCAATTATACCAACGTTGTGTATCAGGACCGCCTGCTCTGGGCGCGCAAATGCTGGGTCAACATTACCCGCAGCGGCCGCTTCAGCTCGGACCGGACCATCGGCGAATATGCCTCGGAGATCTGGAAGGTACAGCCGGCTCCGATTACAGTCAAGCCGTAATGCGCCGCGTTTCATTAAATCTTTAATCGTCCGGGCAAGGCTACAAACCTTGCCCGGATTTTTATGCCCGGATATGCCATATACGGGTCGAAATGCCGGCCGGGGCCGGCCGGTCAGGCAGTTGTCCGGGATTGTTTTGCAAGGTCCGGGGCGTGCAGCGTCAGGACCGCGATCTCGGGCCTGGAGAAGAGTCGCAGGGGAAACAAGACACAACCCAGGCCCTGGGTGATGTAACAATGAATCTGGTGCCAGATAAAGTAACCGCGATGATAGCCGAGCCGGCCGATTTGCTCACGGCGCAGCAGGAAAAACTCCAGGTGAAAGGGCATCCAGATCTGGCCGCCATGAAAATGGCCGGCCAGCAAAAAGGCGGCCTGGCTGGCCGTCTGAGTAAGCAGGCTGTCCGGATTATGCGCGACAACAACCCGGCGGGAGGCTGGTACCAGTGGCCGGCGCTTGTCTTTCGCCGCTCTGTCCAGCGTACCGGCCAGATCCGGTGCCCCCTTGCGCAGGTCCTCAAGACCCGCGAAAGCCCAGGGGTGGCCTTGCTGGCTGTAGACCCAGGCGATATTGTTCTGCAGGACCGTAAATCCTTCCTCACGCAGCAGTGCCAGGGTTTCAGGCCGATCATGATTGCCCGGTACGGCCAGCAGGGGAATACCGTGGGACCTGGCCGCCGCGTGGATAGCCCGGAGCCAGGCCCGGCTGCGCGTCAGCTGTTGCAGCGAGTGGGTCACGTCACCGGCGAAAACAATCACGTCGGCGGGGTGGCTGGCCATGGCCCTGGCCAGCGCGGCGCCCAGGCGGGCCGGTGAAATCCGCAGCCACTCCGTATGCAGGTCACTGATCAGGATGACTTGCAGACTGCTGTCATCAGCCGGGCCGCCGCCCATGTGGGTCAGGCGAATACGAAGCAGATAAGGCTCCAGCAAGGCCCAGAGCAGGACGAGCAAGGCCAGTCCGGCCAGGCCCAGACCGATTGCGGGACCAACAGAATGAATGGAAGCAGACACATAATCAGTCCCGGCCAGCATGGATCCGGCCGGACAAGCCATTGCGAGTTTGATTCCTTCAAGACTGGTTTCAACATGACTGATCACAATCTAAAATCTCCTGGCCTGGCTATTTGTGGCCAGCAATAGCCACCAGGCAGTCAACGCTGCCTCGTCCGGGTCGATTCTTCTAGCCCGAGTCGGGGCGTCCTGACCGGGTGACATGGACCGGCGGCGGTCTGGCGCCGGTTGTCAATATCATGAGTAATGGGGTAGAATAAGGCCAATTCATCGGCCAACAGGCCTGCTTTCCTGATGCCGACTCATTCTTGTGCTGCCTGGACCTGTTCAAGCCCCATGTGGTACGCTTTGTATCCGGCCCGATCATCTTGTGTCCTGTCAGGGACGTCCGTTTCCTGTCTGACCCGATTGTATCCTGTCTGTACTGTTTGCAAGGAGGCGATATCTTGAAAAGTCAAACCCGAGCCTGGCTGGTTACGCTGATTTTACTGCTGTCCTGGGGGACGTTGCTGGCGGCCCCTTTTCGCTATTTTGCCGAAATGCTGCGTGACTGGGGCCGGTTCATGGCCGGTCTGACGCCTTTTTCTGCCGGAACGCAGACCTTGCTGGTGTATCTGTGGATGACTGTGCTGCTGGCTGTTTCACTGGTTCTTGGCCGGGGCCGGCAGACCATTTATCTGGCTGGCATTTTTGCCCTGGCGGAGGTGTGCTATCACCTGGTGATCTGCATTCGCAATAACCAATTATACGATGTTTCGCTACCGCTGACTATCGGCCTGGCACTGGCCTTGCTGTTTTTACTGATCCGCAGCAAATCACCGAGTCTCTGGCTGACTGACTTTTTCGTCTGTGGCCTCGCTGTCTGGCTGCTTTATGACAGCCTGCTGGCTCAGGCTGTCGCCTGGCTTAAACTGGCCCCGGATGCCCTGGCGCCGATTTTTGTTTTCCCCAAAACCTCGCTGATTGCCAGCCTGCAGGATTTCTGGCATCTGCCACTGGTAGCCTGGGTAATCGGGATCAGCCTGCTGGCGGTTATCCCGCTTGTTTTTTTGACAGCCGGACGACAGAAAGGCTGAGAATTTATCAGGCTGCAGTGGCCAGCCGGATGAGACAAAGACAAGTCAGGCGAAAGGAAAGGCATATCGCGCATGAATCAGAACACCGATGAGGTTGCCCGCCAGATCCGGGAGTTGCGGGCGGAAATCGACTATCACAACAGGCGCTATTATGATGAGGATGCGCCGGAAATAACCGATACTGCCTATGACCAGCTGATGCAGCGCCTGCGCCTGCTGGAAGCAGCCTGGCCGGAGCTGGCCGCGGCTGATTCGCCCAGCCAGCGGGTCGGCGGCCATATACGCAAGACGTTGCCGGCTGTCCCGCACCGCGTACCGATGCTCAGCCTGCAGGACGTCTTCAGCAAGCAGGATGTCGATGACTTTGTAGAACGGATCCGGCAGGCGGTCCCGGATACCGGACTGGTTGTTGAACGCAAGATCGATGGCCTGTCGGTGACGCTGCGATATCAGCATGGCCGGCTGGTCCAGGGACTGACCCGCGGTGACGGCGAGACCGGGGAGGATGTGACAGCCAATCTGCGGATGATCGCTGGCCTGCCCCAGGTCTTGCCGCAGGCCATCCCGGACCTGGAGGTCCGCGGTGAAGTATATATGCCGCTGGCATCCTTTGAAAAAGTCAATGCCCGCCAGGAGGAAACCGGCGGCAAGATTTTTGCCAACCCACGCAATTGCGCAGCTGGAACGCTGCGCCAGCTTGATCCGGCCGTGGTTCGCGAACGGGAACTGGCTATCTTTATTTTCAATCTGCAGCTGGCTGACGGCATCAGCCTGACCAGTCATGCCGGGACCCTGGCCTGGCTGGCTGGCCTGGGCTTCCCGGTCAGTCCGGACTGGCAGCTTTGCCAGCAGTCCGCCGAGGTCTGGGCCGTGATCGAGACCATCGGCGCCCGACGCTTTGCGATGCCCTATGGCATTGATGGTGCTGTCGTCAAGGTTGACAGCCTGGCGGCACGCGAGCAACTGGGCAGTACCAGCAAGGTGCCGCGCTGGGCGATCGCCTATAAATACCCGCCCGAACAGAAGGAAACGCGTCTGCTCGATATTGTCGTGCAGGTCGGGCGCACCGGCCGCCTGACTCCCATGGCGATCTTCGCGCCGGTCCAGCTGGCCGGTACAACGGTCAGCCGGGCAACGCTGCACAATCAGGACTACATCAGCCAGCTCGATGTCCGTGTCGGCGATATCATCCTGGTCCAGAAATCTGGCGACATCATACCGGCGGTGCTGGCCGCGCGCCATGATCTGCGCACCGGTTCCCTGCCACACTATCAGCTGCCGACGCATTGCCCGGTCTGCGGGGCGCCGGCTGAGCGCGAAGCCGACGGGGCTGACTTGCGTTGCACCGGCACGGACTGTCCGGCGCAGCTGGCCCGCCACCTGCTCTATTTTGCCTCTAAGGATGCCATGAACATTGACGGCCTGGGTCCGGCCATGGTCGAGACGCTGATGCAGGCCGGCTTTCTGCAAGGCCTTGCTGATCTGTATGACCTGCCGGCCCGCAAGGCTGAGCTGCTGGCCCATCCGGCTTTTGCCACTCGCGAAAAAACAATCAGCAAGCTGCTCGAGGCGATCGAGGCCTCGCGCAGCAATCCGCTGGACCGGCTGCTGACTGGCCTGGGTATTCGCAATATTGGCCGTCAGGCCGCCAGGGTTCTCGCTGAGCAATATGCCGACATGGATACCCTGATGCAGGCATCGCCTCTGGAATTGATGAGCCTGCCTGATTTTGGCAGCGTCAGTGCCCAGGCCGTAGCCGACTTTTTTGCCCAGCCCCAGACCCGGCAGCTCATTGCCCGGCTGGCTGCGGCTGGCCTGAATCTGCAGGGCACCCGGCCAGCCGGCCCGGTTGCCAGACCCCTGGCCGGCCAGACTTTTGTGCTCACTGGTACGCTGCCGAACCTGGGCCGTGATGAAGCCACGCGCCGGATTGAAGCGGCCGGCGGCAAGGTTTCCAGCAGTGTTTCCCGCAAGACCACCTATGTCGTCGCCGGTGAAGAAGCCGGCAGTAAACTGGCCAGGGCCCGGGGGCTGGGCGTTCCGGTCATTGATGAAACGCAGCTGCTGGCTTTGCTGGCTGAATAACAAGCCGGGCGATTGATCGCCGTCAGGGGGGATGGGCCATGGATCGCGTCATCATCATGGGGGCCGCTGGCCGTGACTTTCATAATTTCAACGTCTGCTATCGGGATAATCCGGCCAGCCGGGTGGTTGCTTTTACAGCTACCCAGATTCCAGGCATTGCCAACCGCGTCTATCCGGCCGAACTGGCCGGTCCGGCTTATCCGCAGGGCATACCGATCTACAGCGAAACCGAATTGCCGCGCCTGATCCGGGAGCTGGCTGCCGACCAGGTTGTTTTTGCTTACAGTGATGTTTCGCATGACGATGTGATGCACATCGCCTCGCTGGTTCTGGCTTGTGGGGCTGACTTTTGCCTGCTTGGACCGCGCCGGACCCTGTTGCGGGCGCGCTGTCCGGTCATAGCTGTAACAGCCGTGCGCACCGGCAGCGGTAAGAGCCAGACAACCCGTTATGTCGGACAAATGCTGCAGGCTGCCGGCAAGCGGGTAGTCGTGGTCCGCCACCCGATGCCTTATGGCGACCTTGCCACCCAGCGCATCCAGCGGTTCGCTACCCTGGCCGACCTGGAACGCCACCCTTGTACGATCGAAGAACGTGAAGAATACGAGCCCCATCTGGAGGCCGGCCTGATTGTCTATGCCGGCATTGATTATGAGGCGATTCTGCGCCAGGCGCAAACTGAGGCTGATATCATTCTCTGGGATGGCGGGAATAATGACTTTCCATTTTATCGGCCGGACCTGCATATCGTTGTCGTTGATCCCCACCGGGCAGGTGATGAAATCCACTACCATCCGGGCGAGACCAATCTGCGGATGGCCGACGTGATCATCGTCAATAAAGTTGACTCGGCTGAGCCGGCGAAGGTCGAGGCAGTCCAGGCGACCCTGGCTGCCTATAATCCCCGGGCGGCTGTAATCCTGGCCAATTCCCGGATCACGGTCGATTCGCCAGAACGGATCATTGGCCGGAAGGTACTGGTTGTCGAGGACGGGCCGACCCTGACCCATGGCCAGATGACCTACGGGGCCGGCGTGATCGCGGCCCGCCGGCTGGAAGCCCGTGAACTGGCTGATCCCCGGCCATATGCTGTTGGCAGCATCGCCGATACTTACAGACAATGGCCGCAGATCTCACACCTGGTGCCAGCCATGGGCTATAGCGGCAGCCAGATCGCGGATCTGGAACAGACGATCAACGCGACACCGGCCGACCTGGTCCTGTTCGGAACACCGATCGATCTGTGCCGCTTCATGACGATCAACAAACCGGCCGTCCGCGTCCGATATCATCTTGAGGAAATCCATCCACAGCTGGCTTACTGGCTGCAACCCTACCTGCAGTCCGGCGAGAGCCAGCCAGCGACGGAGATTTCGTAATGAAAAAAAGGAGAGACCTATGTTTTATACCAGGCGTGCCCCGCAGGATTTGCAGGCAATACGCTGCTATCTGCTGGATATGGACGGCACCGTTTCACTCGGCGAAGAAGCTTTGCCAGGGGCAGCCGCTTTTTTTGCTGCCCTGGCAGCCGGTGGCCAGGATTTTATTTTCCTGACCAATAATTCGTCGCATCGGGCCGATTATTATGTGCAGCGCATGCAGCGGCTGGGGTTTCCGGTCGACCGGACGCGGATGCTGACGTCCACGGATGCCCTGATTCTGTATCTGCGACAAAGCAGACCCACCGGCCAGCCCTTGCGCCTTTATGCGGTCGGAACGCCAGATTTTGAAGCTGAACTGCTGGCAGCCGGCCTTGAACTGGTTAGCGAACGAGAACAGCCGATCGATTTCGTTGTCGTCGGATTTGATACCACCTTGACCTACCAGAAACTGGATATCGCCTGTGACTATATCCGGCAGGGCATTCCCTGGGTTGCGGCCAATCCGGATCGGGTCTGTCCCCTGGCCAATGGCCGGGTCATGCCTGACTGCGGAGCCCTGATCGCTTGTCTGCAAGCCTGTACGGAACGGCCACCCTTGCGGATCATTGGCAAGCCCGAAACAGCAATGGTTGAGATGGTCCTGGCCAGCCGCCCCTGGCAGCGCAATGAACTGGCCATGGTCGGTGACAGGATCTATACGGACCTGGCCCTGGCTGGCAACAGCGGCATCATGGGCATTGCCGTGCTGTCCGGCGAGGCGACGCTGGCCGAAATCAGGACCAGCGGCCTGGATCCGGCATATATTATTGATGGCATCGGTGATCTGGTGCCCTGGCTGGGCCCGGCTTAAAGAACCTTTTCCAGGTAGGTCAGCCATTTGACCCGGGTTTCCTCGCTGATGGCATGCTCCATCCGGCAGGCGTCCCGTTCGGCTGTAGCCTCCGCAATGCCCAGAACCTCGACCAGAAAGCGCTTCAGCATCATATGGCGGCGCAAGACCGCCTCAGCCTGTTGCCGGCCTGTCGCGGTCAGCTGGATCTGGCCATAATGAGCGTGATCAATCAGGCCGGCATCCCGCAGCAGGTTCATGGCCTTGTTGACGCTGGCTTTCGATACATGCAGATGTCCGGCAATGTCGACGGAGCGGACCGCCTGGCCGGTACCGCCAATTTCCAGGATTGTTTCAAGATAATCTTCCGCAGAAGCTGACAGATGTCTGGTCATACACGCTTAATCGTCACTTTCACGTTTAATCATCACGATGCCGGCCGGGCTGGCCTGGTTTCGGGCGGGCCGCTGGCTGGCATCGATAATAGGACGGACAACCCGGGCAGCTGGCGCAGCCGGAAGATCGCGAATACCCGGTCGAATGGGCAGCAGCCGGCCATTCCTTTGCCTTGTCTGCGCCTGCACCTTGCCGGGAGCTTGCCCCGGGCTGGCAATCATGGGGCGAGGCCTGATTGCCAGCTGGACCGGCTGGTCCGCAACCAGTTTGCGATGCACATGAACAGCCTGTTTGCCGGCGGCCTGAATGGCCGGACTTCAGCCAGTTCCGGATCATCAGGCCGACATGCCAGGCGAAAATACCAAGGACCAGGCTGACAGCCAGCCACGGGGTCCATTCAATCCAACGGGACATATCCATTTTCTCTCCATTATAGATAAATTGTCAGCTGAGGCCAAGCAGGCGGCCTCCCTGCCAGACAAGCCAGGCAAATCCATAAGCGACCGCTATCTGATAAGCCATCGTCAATATTGTCCAGCGCCAGCTGCGCAATTCGCGGTGCATGGCTCCCAGGGCTGCTACACAGGGCGTGTAAAGCAGGGTAAAGGTCATGAAGGCATAGGCTGACAAAGGGGTGAAGGCGGACAGCAGCTGAGCCGGCGTGTAGAGGATATTCAGTGATGCTACAACTGTTTCCTTGGCAATCAGGCCGGTCAGCAGGGCTACACTGGCCTGCCAGGAACCAAAGCCCAGGGGCTGCAGCAGGGGTGCCAGCAGATTGCCCAGCTGGCCGAAGATGCTGCGGGCACTGTCGCTGACCGGTTGCAGGGCCAGGCTGAAATGCTGGAAGAACCAGATGATAACGGTCATGGTAAAGATCAATGTCCCGGCCCGTACGCAGAAATCGCGGACTTTGTCCCAGATATGCAGCCAAAGCGACTTGGCATCGGGCAGCCGGTAGGGCGGCAGCTCCAGCAGAAATGTCGAGTCCTGCCCGCGCAGCACGGTCTTGCCCAGCAGCAGAGCCGAAAGAAAGGCAATCAGGATGCCCAGCAGATACATGGAAAAAGTAACCAGGCCCTTGTTGGCTGTAAAGAAGATTGCCGTGAAAAAGGCATAGATTGGCATGCGGGCCCCGCAGGACATGAATGGCGTGATCATGATCGTCAGGCGCCGGTCCCGTTCATTTTCCAGCCCGCGCGCAGCCATGATTGCAGGCACTGTGCAGCCAAAACCCATCAGCATGGGTATGAAGCTGCGGCCGGACAATCCCATTTTCTGGAAAATCCGGTCGACAATAAAGGCTGCCCGCGCCATATAGCCGGTATCCTCCAGCAAGCTCAGGAATAAAAACAGCAAGGTAATCTGGGGCAGGAATGTCAGTATGCCGCCGACACCGGCGATGATGCCCTCAACCAGAAGAGAATAGATCCATTCTGGCGCCCTGGCCGCGATTAACCACTGGCTGACCAGGCCACTGAGCCAGTCCGTGAAAAAGAAATCGAGCCAGGTGGTCAGGCGGCCACCCAGATTTTCGTGAAAGGTGATCTGGAACACGATGAACATGATCAGCAGGAAGATCGGCAAAGCCCAGATCCGGTGAGTCAGTACCCGGTCGATGCGGTCCGATGGGGTGAGCGCTTCGGGCGGATGACTGTGTACCAGCACAGCCGCATGAATAGCCGCCGCTTCCAGGAACATGGCCTGGGTTTCCTCGTCACTTTCCGGGACATAATCCGACGGCAGGTCGGCCATGGTAGCTGGCTGTTCAGGACGATGATCATCCTCAGCCTGCCGGGGAGATTCTGACAGGATATGGTGGTGCTGCCCTTTCTGGTGACCGGCCTGGATCGCCAGAGCGATGACATGCGCCAGCAACGATTCGATCCCCTCGTTCTTTTTAGCCGAAATGGGTAAAACTGGCAGCTCAAGCAACCCGGACAGCCGGGCCACATCCAGCTGGTCGCCATGACGGATGACCTCATCCATCATGTTCAGTGCCACCAGCATGGGCCGTCCCAGTTTCTTGAGCTGCAGTGTGAAGTACAGATTGCGTTCGAGGTTGGTAGCATCAATAATATTGACCAGCACGTCCGGCTGGTCTTCGAGTATGTAATTGCGGGTGACAATTTCCTCGAGCGAAAAAGGGGCCAGGGAATAGATGCCCGGCAGGTCAACGACGGTAATCCGGTCGGATCCATGGCGAATCACGCCAACCTTTTTTTCGACTGTTACGCCCGGCCAGTTGCCTGTCGTCTGCCTGGTCCCCGTCAGCCGGTTGAACAAAGTCGTCTTGCCGCTGTTGGGATTGCCGGCCAATGCAATATGGATGTTCATGGAAATACCTCATTCAGAAACGGATCCGGCTTCGATGGGCGCGACCAGAATGCTGCGTGCGTCCTGTTTGCGGATTGACAGACTATAATTGCGGATCCGGATCTCAATCGGATCGCCGAGCGGTGCAAACTTGCGGACCATCAGCCAGGCTCCGGGTGTTACCCCCATTGCGGTCAGGCGTTGGCGGAACTGGCCGGAACCGCTGATCGATACAACGACCGCCGCTTCATCGGGCCGCAGCTGATCCAGACGTCGGACTTTTTTTTCATCGGACATGCGAATTTCCCTTTCCAATCGGACACCTGAACGGAATACACGATATCCCCCAGGTCATGAGTTAGCTTCGGTTAACATTGTAGCGTCTTTTGACAGCTTGTCAAGTTGCTTGTCAGACTGCATACGGCAGCCAGCGACGGGTAAACCGGCTGAATAAAAAAACCGGACATGGACAGTGCGCACTGTCCATGTCCGGGATCGTCTAAAATGCCCGGATATTTCAATTAATTGTTGCCCATTGCTGCCGTGTTGCTGACCGTTCAGCCAGGTCGCACGAAAGGTCCTGCTGGAATCAATAACTGGCGCTTCACTGCCCCCCTTGCTGTCAGGCCACCGGAACCTGCCCGGCCGAAGGCTGCTGTTTTTCACGGAAAGGTCCCAGCTTATGAGCCTCCATGAAAGCCTGGATCTTCTGGTAATCCGCTGGTATTTCACATTGGAAAGTTATATTGATTGCTTCAGCTACCGAAAGGATTGTTGCAAAACCAACCAGGGCTGAGAGCATGCTGTCAGCGACCAGCCGGTCACCTTGTTCAGTCAGAAACAATACCTTGCCTTCACAGGCATTAATAATATCAGTAAATTCCTTAACGATTTCAACCTTTGACGACATAAAATGCCTCCCCGACTTGCGCTCGGTCGACCCGGTTTTATGACAACGATGAACCTGGTTCAATCCGGCCAAAACTATCTGCAAGTCATGACTATTTTACCTGATTCCCGCCTTGCGGTCGAGGGACTTGACGCGAATTTGACGTTTTGTCAAAATCGCTTCGTTCAGGTTGTCTGAAATGAGCAGAAACAGGCAACCTGAAGCCGTGAAAATGTCCAAGGATAGAATGATGCGATTATACTCGCCTGAATGGAAAATTGACCTACGATCGGCCGTCAGCAACTTAGCAGCGCGTTAAAATATGCTATAATGAGGCATAACCGCAAACCAGATTCACCATTTCGGGCGAATCTGGCCTGGCGAATGAGCCATGATGGAGAATAAACCATGGTTTTTTATTTTATAACGCTGACGCTCAGCGGTCTGTTGTCAATTGTTCTATTCAAACTGCTGATTCGCAGCCTGCAAGTCAACTGGGAGCGCAAGAACCGGCTGCCTCTTGGATATCTGACCCCTGTGCTGCTCACAGCTATTTTTATTCTGCTGACCACCGGCCTGACAGTGCCACGTCTGCTTGACACGGTCAACTTGCTGGCCGGAACCTATGACATTGAAGAAATTGTGCTGCAGAAGAACCAGATTCACTGGAACAGCCTGAGCGTTGGCCAACGGCGATATTTCTTCAATCAGTGGCAGTTCAAGCCCCAGACCAATCAGGCTTACCGCATATCTTTCACACCGCACAGTCGTTACATTGTTGAAATGCAGCCTGTTGTTGAATCACCGGATACGGCTTCGGGGCCGGCTCCCACGTCCATGCAGGGGGTACAGGCACCGTGACAGCTTGGACCGTCCAGGTGAGGAATCCGGCTGGATTGCATGCCCGCCTGGCCAGCATGTTCTGTGCCCAGGCCCGCCGCTTTCAGAGTACCATTACCCTGCGGGCCTCAGGCTCATTTTTTTCTGCCCGCAGCATCCTGGATGTCATGGCAGCTGATGTCCGGCCGGGTGGCCTGATCATGATCATGGCTGACGGTCCGGATGAGATCGAAGCCGTAGAAGCCCTGGTCCGTTTTATCGATACCCTCCAGGAATGACTTTCCCGGATTTATGTTTAGCAAGAATAAATCTGTTTCCGTGTTTTTTTCTGGAATTGCAGATTAACTTGCCTTGTTGAATCTGGCAAAATAGTTGGACAACCCAATCAGGCCATGAAAACCGTTCAGGGGGAACCAGCATGGACCAGATCCAACCAGCTATTCATCATTCCAGACAATCAGACAAATCGACTGCATCGGAGCCGCCAGACAGCGGGACCGGCTCATCGGAGCCGGCGGCCGTCCAGGCCAGGCTGTCAGCCGCCAGGTATCAGGATGGTAAAACCGGGGCTGCCGATTCCAGCAAGACATATCATTACAACAGTGAAAATCGCAATGGGAAGCGTTCGGCCACCGCATCACAGACAGTGCGGCGACCGGCCACATCAGACAAGCGCACGGGGCCGGGCCCCGACAGCCCGGCCCCGGCCCTCGCCGGCGATCGATCCGGTTTTTACGTTGTGGCTTCTGACCATGACCTCTTATACCAGGTCAGCAAACTGCTGCACCGTCAGGGTTACTTTGGCCTGATGGATACGGCCGGCCGGGTTAATTACGTCATCGATGGCCGGCGTGGGCCGCCACTGGCAGCACGACGCATTCTGGAAACGACTCAGCGGATATTGCGGGACCGGGTCCTCGATGGTGATGACCTCCAGCCTCTGCGCCAGCTGGCGATTGACCAGGTACTCAGCCAGTACCAGATTCCCGCCCAGCTGAAGGGCTGCCGCTATCTGCGCTATATCCTGCAGCTGGCTGCCGGCAACGATTCACAATTGCGCCCTGTCAGCAAAACATTATATCCGGCAGCCGCCGAATATTTTAAAGTCAGCATTCAACAAATTGAGCGCGATATTCGTTACGCCCTAAGCCAGCGCACAGACCAGAGTCAGTATCTGACCAATACAGCCGCCATATGCCGGTTCAGTGATGATGTCCTGGCCCTCATTGATGCCTGGAACAACAAAGCAAAACCCTCTGCCATCGCGGAATGCGATACAGAGGGCTATCTGCAAAACCAAAATCGCTGGACTGGACCTGGCCAGGGAACTGGCTGATGGATGGCATCCGAGCGACGGAGCCTGAGTGGCAGCGCTAGACCGACCTTATCAGGGCAACAGGTTGCGGCCGATGGTCCCGGCTCGATGATGCCTGACCGATGACACCGGGATCAGGCTCAGCTGTCGACCTTGTCCTTCAGGCCTTTGCCGGCCCGGAAAACAGGCGCCTTGGATGCCGGAATCTTAATCTCTTCCTTGGTGCTGGGATTGCGGCCTTTACGGGCGGCCCGCTTGCGTACCTCGAACGTACCAAAACCGACCAGTACGACCTTTTCATCACGGGCCAGGGCATCAGTAATGGTATCCAGCACAGCAGCCAGGGCACCCTCGCTGTCTTTTTTGCTCAGTTTGGTCGCTTTGGCAACAGCATCAACCAGATCCATCTTGTTCATCGGCAGATCCTCCTTGAGGTGTATTTTCTCATGGCTTATTATGAACCGAATCTGAAAGTAGTGTCAATACTATATCATCAAATCCTGTTCGCGACGCTGTCCGGGGCATTGACTCCTGATGGCAATTACCAGCGCAGGTCAGGCCGTTGAACGGCCGGCGGAGAACTCTTTTTGATCAACCGGCCGTAAATGACCGGACAGGTTTCGCAGGTGGCACTATCTCGCCAAAAGATGCAATCCCGTTGTATAATAAGCGCAGCTATTCTGATTGTAGATGCTTCGGGGCCCAGACGGCCGGAAAGAGGTAGCCCTTGCGGGAAATTCACGTTGCTCAAGTAACCCGGGCAGTTGCCGAACTTTGTCAGACTGCCAATATTGAATTAAGTCCGGATATTGCCCAGGCCCTGGCTGCAGCCCGCCAGCTCGAGCCCTCACCGACCGGACAGGCGATCCTGGATGAGCTGCTGGAAAATGCTGCCCTGGCCCGCGAACAGCGGCTGGCCATCTGCCAGGATACCGGGATGGCTATCATTTTTGTTACGATTGGCCAGGATGTTCACCTGATTGGCGGCAGCCTGGCCGGGGCTATCCAGGCCGGTGTGGCTCAAGGCTACACAGAAGGCTACTTGCGCGCTTCGGTCGTCCGTGATCCCCTGATGCGCGAAAATACCGGCGACAACACACCGGCGATCATTCATTATGACCTGGTTGAAGGGGATCAGCTGGAGATTACGGTTGCCCCCAAAGGCTTCGGCAGTGAAAACATGAGTGCCGTGCGCATGTTCAGTCCATCAGCCGGACTGGCCGGCGTCCGGCAGTTTATCCTTGATACAGTTCAGGCCGCTGGCCCCAATCCCTGTCCGCCGATTATTATCGGTGTTGGCCTCGGCGGTTCCCTGGAGAAAGCAACCCTGCTTGCCAAACAGGCTTTACTGCGTCCGGTCGGCAGTCCGAATCCGCAACCGCACCTGGCCAGCCTTGAACAGGAATTGCTGATTGCCATCAACAACCTGGGTATTGGCCCGGCCGGTCTTGGTGGCCGGACAACCGCCCTCGCCATTCACATCTCAGCTTACCCGACCCATATTGCCGGCCTGCCGGTAGCAGTCAACATGAGCTGCCATGCCACCCGCCATGCTACCGCCGTCTTATAAAGCCCGTCCATCCGGAGGTATCCGATCTCATGAATCAGACAAACCCCACGAACAGAGTCGCGCTGACTTTGCCTTTAAGTCCGGAACAGATTCACAAGCTGCAGGCTGGCGATTTGCTGTCACTGACTGGCCCTTTGTATACCGCCAGGGACGCAGCACACAAACGACTGATTGAAGCCCTCGACCGGGGCCTGCCGCTGCCAATTCCCCTGCAAGGCCAGACCATCTATTATGTCGGACCTTGTCCAGGGCGGCCCGGTCAGGCGGTCGGTTCGGCCGGTCCCACAACGAGCGGCCGCATGGATGCCTATGCACCGCGCCTGATTGCGCTTGGCCTGCGGGTCATGATCGGCAAAGGCGCCCGCCAGCCAGCCGTCATTGCTGCGATGCGCCAGCATGGGGCTGTATACCTGGGGGCGACCGGCGGAGCCGGGGCCCTGCTGGCGCAGCGGATCAAGGCTGCGGAGATTGTCGCTTATCCGGAGCTCGGTGCAGAAGCGATTCGCCGTTTGTGGGTGGAAGATTTCCCGGTTGTGGTCCTGATTGACAGCCTGGGCGGCAATCTCTACGAGAGCGGCCCGCAGCACTGGCAGGTCCATGAAACAAGCGCGCAAATGATGTTGTGCCTGTAGCAGAAATGGTGTAAAATACCAGATGAAATGCACGGCCAGTTTATTTTTGGCCAATCTGGAGGAATTATTCATGGTTATTACGAAAGATATGATTATTTCCGATGTCCTGAGCCTGGATCAGGGCACGGTACCGATTTTTTTCAAGAATGGACTGCACTGCCTGGGCTGTGTCATGGCTTCCGGTGAAACAATCGAGGAAGCTTGCATGGTTCATGGGATCAATTGCGACAACCTGATTTTTGAGCTCAACAGCTATTTTGAAGTCCGTAATCTGCCGTCGGTCGATCTGTAATATGTCCATCTCCGCCAGCACGTTTTTGGCTGCTGGTGCCCTCAACGAACTGGCGCGTGCCAGCCTCCCGGCTGGCCGCGTTTTTTTCTCGTACTGAAAGGCGGCGCGCATCATGCCTGTAAAGAGCAGCCAACGACAGACCGGCAATCAGAAGCAGCCAACCAGCTCCTGGCAACCGTCCAGCCCGCACCAACAGACCGGCAGCCGGCCGTCGCCGGCCAGCCCCTGGCAGGACGAATCAGCCGCGATGGATACGGCGCGCGCCAGTTCGAAGGCCGGGCCGCAGATGCAGGCCAGGCATCGCACCGTCCTGCAACATTCCGGCTTGCTGACTGGCATCCTGCTGTTCATCCTGCTGCTCCTGATTGGTGTAGTTGGATACATCTATTTACTGCATCTGAACCTGATTGATGCTTTGTACATGACAGTTATCACGGTCTCCACGGTCGGATATCGTGAAGTGACGACCATGAACACTGCCGCCAAGCTGTTTTCAATTTTCATGATCCTCGGCGGGCTGGCCTTTGTCGGCTACACATTTACCAGCCTGGTGACTTTTCTGACCGAGGGGAAATTACGCCAGGCCTGGCGGGAGAGAAAAATGAACAACAAGATCGCTGCCCTGGAAAAACATTATATTGTCTGTGGCGCCGGGGAAACTGGCCAGAATGTCATCGCCCAGCTGCATGCCGGCGGGGTGCCGTTTGTTGTCATCGATTTCCGTGAAGAAAAAGTCCGTGAGCTGCATGAACGGGGCATCCTGGCGATTTTCGGGGACCCGACCCATGAATCCTTGCTCGAGCAGGCCGGGATCCGGCGTGCCGAGGGGCTGATCAGCGCCCTGCCCTCCGATACCGAAAACGTCTTTACCGTCCTGACTGCCCGGTATCTGAACAAGGATCTCTACATTATTTCCCGGGCCATTGAAGTCCACGCCCGCGAGAAACTGACCATGGCCGGTGCCGACCGGACTATCTCACCGAACGAAATTGGCGGCCGGCGCATGGCGGCGATGGTCCTGCGGCCCTCGATTTTCTCCTTCCTTGATATCGTCACATATGCCGGTGACGATATCCTGAACCTGGAAGAAGTGATCCTGAACAGTGACTCGCCCCTGGTGAACAGGAAGCTGAAAGATGCCCACATTCCCCAGGAAACCGGCCTGCTGGTCCTGGCGATCAAGAAATTCAAGTCATCAGCCATGGTTTTCAATCCCAGTGCGGAGGAACTGCTGGAATGCGGGGATTCTCTGATTGTGCTGGGTGATATCGACAAGGTCAACGAGCTCAAGCACATGGCCAGGGACGAAGGCGCCCGGATCCACATCTGAACCGTGCCAACGAGTCCGCGCGGCTATTCAGCGCACCCCATATATGCGTGCCGTTTGCGCAGCCAATCGGCGCACCCGGACTAGTCCGCGCGTCATGCCTGCGCAGCCAGCCGGCACGTCATATAAATCTGATTGAATCGGAAACCCGGATCTGGCCGGCTTAATCGGGGACAACCGCATACCGGGCCGGCGGCAGGTATTGCTGCCCCCACAGCTGGTCATACTGGAGTGTTTCATAGGCTGCCAGCACCTGTTCCGGGGTCATTTGCAGGCTGGCCAGCGCCTGCACGGCTGCAGGGTTCGGCGTGCTGCTGTGCCTCGCTGTCAGGACCGGGAAGATCCGCTGCACATTTTCCACAAACTGGTCGTATGGACTGAGCGGCAGACCGGCACTGCGCAACAGCGCCGGTTTCAACCCATTGAAGGTAACCGGCTCTTTAAACCGCAGCTGGCTGGCAGTTTCCAGGCTGGTCTGGGCTGCCGGATTGCGCCAGTACATCAGCGGCAGCTGATACATGGCCTGATCCATGACATCGGCGGCCAGTCCGGAATGAATGAGAATATCCGTCCCGGAGTTTTCACCGATCGAAGGTAAATGATCGCCAAAGGTCAGGATGATGACCGGCCGGTCAAGCGTCGCACAGTAATCCTTCAAAGCCTGATACATATGTCCGGCATCGATCACTCCCTGTGTATAGCTGGCGACTGCTGTCCTGTCGGCTGAGTTCAGGCCAAGGCTTTCATCATAGGTAATCTGCAAGGCCGGGTCATAATCTTGCGGCTGATAGCGGTCAGTGGCATAAGGACCGTGATTTTGCATGGTCAGCACATAAAGCAGCTGCGGGCCGCTGTTTTGTTCAAGCTGGCTGATGACACGCGGGGCCAGATCCTCGTCGGCCATATACCAGCCCTTGATCCGCGGATTCGCCATGTCTTCCAGGCTGATAAAACGGTCAAAACCCAGGTCAGGCACAACGGTCGTCCGCCGGTAAAAGGCGCCACCGTAACTGTGATAAGCCGTGGCCTGATAACCGGCCTGATGCAAATAGCTGGCCAGGGATGGTACCGGCCGGTCGATACTCAGATAGGGACAGGCTGAATCATACATGAAGTGCATGGAATTGCCCGTCAGAAATTCAAATTCCGTGTTGGCGGTCAGGCCGCCAAAGCAGCTGGACACCATTTCACCCGCGTAATCAGCGCGAAACGGTCCAAATGGATCCTGTGCAAAACTGACGCCTTTCACGCGGGTGATATCCCACAGCGCCTCAACAGCCAGGACTATGATGGTCGGCTTTTCACTGGCTGCCTGGCCACCGTTGATAGCTGCCTGGCCGGCTCCGGATTGCTGGCCGGCTCTGTCTGGCTGGTCTGCCGGCGATGACGGACTGCCAACCGCTGCCTGGATCTGGGCCGTGCCGGCGTTTAGACGCTGCAGCACATCATCGGCCGCGGCCACACTTTCCGGTGAATAATCAGCTGGCCGGGGCTGGTCAGCCAGCGAAATCGGGATGTGGCCAAAAAACGCCAGCAGCAAGCCGTGGGTTCGTACATTACCGTCGAAGTCCTGGCTGGAAAATGCCGGCAGGTGCAGTATCTGGCGGCTGACCGGACTGTTCCCCCAACTATTGTAGAAAACAAAGCTGCCAGTCGCAAGCAGCGAGACCACCAGCAGGATAAGCCGGGCCGGCCAGCGCAGCCTCGGCCGCCATTTCAGGCGCCAGAAGACGAATAAGCCGAGACCCAGCAGCAGGGCGATTGGCAGGAAAACAGGCAGCCGGGCATAATGGACTATCAGTTCGGCAAAACGGGAGGCGTCACTGCTTTTAAAAAGATCGGAAAATACAAAATGGGTCAGGGCCATTGACCATTTGATATGATCGACCGTAGCCATGACATAGCTGACAAACATCAGCATCGCATAGCTGATGAAGAAACGATTGGTCAGGGCGAGCAGGATGCCATACAGGCCAATACCCAGCAGATAATTCAGGAGAGCCGGCAGCGGATGATGCAGCAGCCAGCTGAAAGCCTGATCGAGGCCGCCGGTCTGTACAGTCTGGGCCATCAGCAGGACGAGAAGAGGTACAATGAGCATCACGCTGAGTGTCTGATATCGGAATGAGACTGGCGCCGCGCGGCCGGAGCCGGCGCTGGCTTGTCCCTGGGGCTTGCGTTTTATCATGGATTCAATCACCTTTTTCAATGTCATCACGATTTATGCGGTATGACCCACGGCCTGGCCTGTGGCCTGGCCTGGCCTGTGGCCTGGCCCGCGGTTTTGCTTGTGGTATTTTCCCTCGCCTTATTTTGCGGTCGATTTTTCAAGCTGTCAATCAAAATTGCATGAATAAAAGACTAGTTCTGTTCTGTTTGCATCGAAAAAGACCGCTGTTTTGATACAGCGGTCCGTATAGATCCAGAACATTCTGATGCCATCCAGGCAATCCATGCCTCGTCAATGAACCGATTCAGTATTGCCAGGGCCGGTATTGTTGGCCGATCGGGGCGGGGCCAGCACTGCCTGCCGATCAGGCCAGGACCAGCACCCGTTCGGAGACCGGCAGGAAAGATTTCTCCTGCGGATCGGCAACGGGCTTGCCAAAGGGCATTTGAGCGTCCAGCTTCCAGTCAGCTGGAAGCTGCCATTCGGCTTTGACGGCGTCTTCGATCAGTTCCGTATAGTGCTGCAACGAGGCGCCGAGACCCTCCAGAGACAATGCGGCCCAGATGCTGTGCTGGAGCATGCCATTGGCTTGCAGCGACCATACCGGGAAATTGTCCGCATACAGCGGGAATTGCGACTGCAAGGACCGCACAGGGGCCATGTCCTCAAAATAGAGAATAGTGCCATAGCCAGCTGAGAAAGAATCAATTTTGGCATTGGTGCTGGCAAACTGGTCGGCCGGTACGACGGCTCGCAGCGCGTCCTTTGTGATCTGCCAGAAGCGGTCATGCTTGTCACCCAGCAAGACAACCACCCGGCTGTTCTGTGAGTTGAAGGCTGACGGCGTATGCATGACGGTATACTCGACAATCTGGATAATCCGTTCATCCGAAATGGGTGATTCATTGCTGATGGCGTAAACAGAACGCCGTTGTTTTAAAGCCCGATAAAAATCATTGGTCATGACAGGAATCCTCCCGGGGAAATTATTCTGAATGGTGTGACTGTATGCAGCGGCAGTTTAAATATGATATGTTTAATATAATAATGGCATATTTCATAAAAAACCAGTACATACCTGAAAGTGCAATACTATGTTAAAGGAAAGCAGCACTTATGTTACAGAATCGTCAATTTATGAGAATAGCTTTAGAGATTTGAGAATCATTGATTGGAGAGCGTTATGATAAGGCCACTTGCCAGACCAGCATCCGTTACGGCTGACTTGACCAACCCCACCGTCGGCGAGCCAGCAGCAACCGGCCAATCCAGGTCAGACCGGGCAACAGTCAGTTCCAGACCCGCCGGGCCGGACGATAGCAGTACCCGTGCGGGCCAGATGCTGCCGGCCAGTTCCAGACCCGCCGGGCCGGGTGTAGACGAAGCGCCTGTCTGCCCGATTCAGTCAGTTGTGAAGATAATAGGCGGGAAATGGAAGCTCGTGATTATCTGGCATCTGGCCGGGGCCGGTGTCATCCGCTATGGTGAGCTGAAGAAAAGCATTGCCGGGATTACCCACAAGATGCTTAGCCAGGAGCTTAAAGAACTTGAGGCCCTTGGTCTGGTTCACCGTCGCGAATATCACCAGATTCCACCGAAAGTTGAGTATTCACTGGCTGAAAAAGGTTATTCACTGCTGCCAATTCTGGATCGGCTTCAAGACTGGGTTCGCGATAATCTGGATCAGGCGACTGGACCAGGCAACGATGCACAGACAAAATGAGCATGTCATGATCGTAATCGTGTATTTTAACGGCCTGATTGAGCCTGATATGGCAGTAATTTAGTTAAAATATGGTTGGATGAGTGGATGATTGCAAGCGTTTTCGTGAATTTCATCGTTGCTTTATCAGGGAAATAAATTATAATGAAAATGATTGTATCTGTGCAAAAGACCTGAATAGCTGGTGTTGTTTTGTACATTTAGCTTAAGGAATGTGAGGGGTAACATGAAAACATTATCGAATCACAAGCGAATCAAGGTAACCATCAATGGCCGGGAAATGGAAGTGTACGACAACCTGACGATTCTGCAGTCTTTATTGCAGGAAAATGTCCATATTCCTCATCTCTGTTATGATATCCGTCTCGATCGTTCCAACGGCAACTGCGGCCTCTGCGTCGTAGAGCTGGGCGGAAAGGGCGAGCGGGATGTCAAATCCTGCCAGACGCCGATCAAGGAAGGCATGATCATCCACACCAATACGCCCCGCCTGGAGAATTACCGCAAGATCCGGCTTGAGCAGCTGCTGTCCGACCATAATGCCGACTGTATTGCGCCGTGCGTGCAGACCTGTCCGGCCAATATCGATATCCAGTCCTACCTGCGCCAGGTCGGCAACGGCAATATCAAGGAAGCGCTGCGTGTCATCAAGGACCGTAATCCGTTCCCCGTCGTCTGTGGCCGCGTCTGCCCGCATCCGTGTGAAGCCCAGTGCCGCCGCAGCCTGGTCGATGCCCCGGTTGCCATCAATTATGTCAAGCGCTTTGCCGCTGACTGGGATATGGCCCAGGAGAAGCCCTGGCTGCCCACCCGCAATCCTTCGACCGGCAAGCGTATCGCGATCGTCGGCGCCGGGCCGTCCGGCCTGTCTGCCGCCTACTACAGTGCCATCAATGGCCATGACGTCACAGTCTTTGAACGCCAGCCCCACGCCGGCGGCATGATGCGTTATGGCATTCCGGAATACCGCCTGCCCAAAGCGACCCTTGACCAGGAAATCAACATCATGCGCCAGCTCGGCGTCAAGATCATGACCGGCAAGGCGCTCGGTACCCATCTCCATCTGGAAGACCTGCACAAGGATTTCGATGCGGTTTACCTGGCAATCGGTTCCTGGCGTGCGACGCCGATGTCGATTGAAGGCGAGAACCTGCCCGGTGTCAAGCTGGGTATCAACTATCTTGAGCAGGTCACCCGTGGCGACAAGATAGACCTGGGCGATGTGATTGTGGTCGGTGGCGGCAATACGGCTATCGACTGTGCCCGCACAGCCCTGCGCAGCGGTGCCCGCTCCGTCCGCCTGGTCTATCGCCGGACGCAGGAAGAAATGCCGGCCGAGTCCTATGAGGTTGAAGAAGCGCTCCATGAAGGCGTTGAAATGGTCTTCCTGATGGCGCCGACCAGGATTGCCCTCGGGGCCGACGGCCGCAAGCAGCTCGAATGCATCCGCATGCAGCTGGGCGAACCGGACCGTTCGGGCCGCCGTCGCCCGGTGCCGATCGAAGGCAGCGAGACCCAGCTGCCGGCCGATACGATTATCGGCGCCATCGGCCAGAGCACCAATACCCAGTTCCTTTATAATGACTTGCCGGTCAAGCTCAACAAATGGGGCGATATCGAGATCAATGGCAAGACCTCCCAGACCTCCGAAGACAACATCTTTGCCGGCGGTGACTGCGTGACCGGGCCGGCCACGGTGATCCAGGCGGTCGGTGCCGGCCGCCGGGCCGCAGATGCCATGCACAGCTACCTGTCCATCGGCTATGTCAAGGAAACCAATGTCGATTACAGCTGCAGCCGCGGCTCGATGGAAGACCTGCCCCGCTGGGAATTCGAAGAGCGGCCCAAGTTCCGGCGGGCGATCATGCCGGCGATATCCAGGGAAGCGCGCGTCAACAATTTCAAGGAAGTCGAGCTCGGCCTGGATCCTGAAGTAGCCCGCCTGGAAGCCCGCCGCTGCCTGAAGTGCGGCTGCACGGAACGCTATTCCTGCGATCTGCGCAAGGAAGCGACCGCCCATAATATCGAGTTCCAGAAGCCGGTCCATGAGCGGCCGTTCATCCCGATTGTCGATGATCACCCGTTCATCATGCGCGACCACAACAAGTGCATCTCCTGCGGCCGCTGCATCGCCGCCTGCGCCGAGATTGAAGGACCGGATATCCTGGCCTTCTATATGAAGCAGGGCCGCCAGCTGGTCGGCACCAAGAGCGGCCTGCCGCTGCGTGACACCGACTGTGTCAGCTGCGGCCAGTGCGTCAATGCCTGTCCGTGCGGCGCGCTGGATTACCGGCGTGAACGCGGCCGCGTCTTCCGGGCGATCAACAATCCCAAGAAAACTGTCGTCGCCTTCGTGGCGCCGGCCGTCCGCAGCGTTATTTCCCAGCATTACGGCATCCCGTTCCAGGAAGCGGCACCTTTCACGGCGGGTATCCTCAAGCGCCTGGGCTTCGACAAGGTTTTTGACTTCACCTTCGCGGCTGACCTGACCATTGTCGAAGAGACCACCGAGTTCCTCAACCGCGTCGCCAGCAAGGGTGTGATGCCGCAATTCACCTCCTGCTGCCCCGGCTGGGTCAATTTCGTCGAACGCCGCTATCCGGAACTGATTCCCCACCTGTCAACCGCCAAGTCGCCGCAGCAGATGATGGCCGCAACAGTCAAAAACCACTACGGCGAAAAGATTGCCGGCATCAACCGCAAGGACTTGTTTGTTGTGTCGGTGGTCCCGTGCCTGGCCAAGAAATTCGAAGCCGCCCGGCCGGAGTTCGCGGTGGACAAGAATCGCGATGCCGATGCGGTCCTGACCACGACCGAACTGCTGGAAATGGTCGCCCTGGCGCGCATTGACCGCTCCGAGCTGGTTCCGGCTGAGTTCGATGAGCCTTACAAGCAGGTTTCCGGCGCCGGTATCCTGTTCGGCGCTTCCGGTGGCGTGGCTGAGGCCGCGCTGCGCATGGCCGTCGAAAAGCTGACCGGAGAGCCCCTGACCGAACACCTCGATTTTGAAGAGATCCGCGGTTTCGAAGGTGTCAAGGAATCAACGGTCAAGGCCAAAGGCGCAGAAGTCCGGGTGGCGGTTATCAGCGGCCTGCACAATGCCGAGCCGATCGTCCAGCAGATCCTCAAGGGTGTTGATGTCGGTTATGACCTGATTGAAGTCATGGCCTGCCCGGGTGGCTGCATCTGTGGTGCCGGTCATCCGATCCCGGAAAAAGTCGACGCCCTGGATAAACGCCAGAAGGTCCTGATTGACATTGACAAGACTTCCACCTACCGCAAGTCCCAGGAGAATCCGGACATCCTGCGCCTGTATGACGACTTCTATGGTGAGCCTAATTCACCCCTGGCCCACAAGCTGCTGCACACCCATTACAATGTGCTTGGCGGCGATGGCGTCTGCGGCAATATCCGTAAAAAAGCCAACTCGGCCTTTGTCACGCATGAGATTACGGTCTGCCAGTGCGACATCTGCCTGGCCAATGGCTCCAGAGAGGCTTATCATGATCTGTACAGCACGGTCAAGCACCAGGGCATGGACTCCTTCGTCGATGTCAAGACGATTCGCCTGAAGAGCAACCATCCGGTTTCGGGCATCTATATGGCTATCGATGGCAAGGTCATTGACCAGGCTTCCTTGCCGGCCTATCTGAAGAAGATCAAGAAAGAATACAAATAAAAAGCGACCCGGATCATACTAACCGGATCCGGCCGGGGCAGCCAGACTGGCACAGCAGGGAACTGCCCCGGCCTGGCAACCGGAGACTGCACCGGCAAATCCGTCAATCGCACCATCAGGGGGCATCCGCCGGCAGGCGGGTGCCCTTCGAATTCATTGCCCGATCGCAATCTAGATAAAGATGCAGGTATACGCGAATGGATCAAAAGAAATGGCATAATCCCGGACAACGCCGGCTGCTGGGCCTCGTCGCGTTTGGCGTAGGTCTTTACTGGACCCTGCAGCATTATCAGCTGCTGGTTGCTGTCTTCAGGACCCTGCTGGGCCTGATGGCCCCGCTGCTGCTGGGCCTGGCGATCGCTTTTATTATCAATGTGCCGATGCGCGGTATTGAGCGGCTGATATTTGGCAAGCGGCAAGCGCAACGGACACCAGCTGTTGGTCATGCCAATAAGCTGGCCGATGATCGTGCCGGAAAACCGGCCGGACCCGCGCAATCCAGTCAGCAGCCCAGTCCATCGGCTGATTCAGGCGTCTCCGGATCCACCGTTTTGCGGCGGCCGCCCCGCTGGCGGCCGGGCCTGGGCCAGCCGATTCAGTGGCTGCAGATATTGCGCCGGCCGACCAGCCTGCTGCTGGCCATCCTGCTGCTGACGGGCCTGGTCCTGGCAGTCCTGATCATCGTTATCCCGCAACTGGTTGAAAGCCTGACGACATTGACGACCAATCTGCCTGTTTATCTGGCCTCCATCCAGAGCTGGCTGCAGGCCAAGGCCGCCGCCTTCCCGCAGCTGGCGGAAATTTTGTCCGGTTATGAAATCGACTGGCAGAAGCTGATTACCGCCGGGGTCAATTATTTACAGACCAGCGCCGGCTCGCTGTTTAGTTCGACCTTTACTTTCGCGGCATCGGTCTTTGGCGGGATTTTCACTTTTGTCCTGGCTTTTATTTTCGCTATCTATATCCTGCTGCAAAAAGAAAAGCTGGCTGACCAGTTCCAGCGCTTGTTCCAGGCCTATCTGCCAGCTCCCTGGCCAGGTAAAATAACGGCCCTTGCCAGCCTGACCAATGATACCTTCACCCGCTTCCTGGCTGGCCAGTTTTTTGAGGCCGTCATCCTCGGGCTGCTGTTTCTCACGGCGATGCTGGTCTTTGGCTTCCCATATGCCGGGCTGATATCCATCCTGATCGCTTTCACGGCACTGATCCCGATGGTTGGTGCATTTATCGGTCTCATTATCGGCATGTTCCTGATCCTGATGGTTGACCCCGTCCAGTCATTGTGGTTCCTGATCATGTTCCTGGTCATCCAGCAGCTCGAGAACAACCTGATCTATCCGCGGGTCGTCGGCAGCTCGATCGGCCTGCCGGCGATCTGGGTCCTGGCAGCAGTAACCATTGGCGGTGGCCTGTTTGGCGTAGCCGGCATGCTGATCTTTATTCCCTTGTGCTCGGTCCTCTATGTCCTGATCAAACAAGCGGTGAATAATCGCCTGCTGGCTAAACGGCAAGCCGAAGAGCCCGACCCGGCCGTGTCTGATTGAGATAAAAGGAAAAATAAATAGCAGCAGGTCCGGAACCAGGCACCTGAGAAAAAAGCAGCAGATCCGGAACCAGGCACACTTGGCGGCCTACCATTTGTTATGCACTTTTTCGGCGAAGCCGAGGAACTGCCGCAGGGTGATCACCTGGCCGTCGTCGAGGATGGCCTGGCCGTTATAGTAGCCGAAGACCTGGTGCTGGTCGCTCATGATAATGCCCAGCGAGGTCAGGGCCGCCCGGTCGAGGATCGGGGTAAAGGTCATTTCCAGCCGCTGGTCCGATGAGGTAAAGACCCAGGGGGAGAGGTAGTCATCCCTGCCGCTGGCCAGAACCGGAATATCAAAGTGGACGGTCTCGATCTTATGCGCCTGCCCGCCATAGAACAGCATATTCTCGCTGGCGGCACTGGTGTCGCCGAAGCCGCAGCCAATATTAAAGCCGAAGACCTTGCCATCAACCAGCCCCTGGGCCGCCCCCCAGTACCAGGTATTATCATAAGTCCAGACGCCACGGCCCCAGTCGAGCAGGCCGAAAGACCGATCCGGCTTGAAAAGGTAATTGTGGCCCCGGTAGGTGACGGAGCCCTCGGCCCGCATGCCGATTATTTTCTGATTATAATAAAAGGCTTTTGGATCTGCGGGAAAAGGCGTGGCGATTACCATGCTTTTGTCCGGTTCGTCAAATAATTCGATCTGGACGTCCAGGGACTCGGCCCCATCAAAGCGGGCCATGTGACAGGTCAGCCGCCGCCGGGTCCGCCAGTGCTCAAAGGACATCTCACAGCGGGCCGACCTGACCTTGACATCGCCGGCGGCAGACGTCGCCGGCAGCGCGGTCCGGCCCAGGGGCAGCAGGCTGATCTGGCTGGCGGTGTGTTCACGCCGGTTCTGAAAATCCAGAAATGACGCACTGGTCATCCCCATATATGAGTTATCGTCGATCGTCAGCGCGACCCCGAATTCGCCGTTATAGACCAGATAATAGTCCCACTCCTTGATGCGCAGCCGGCCGGACTTGATCCGCTGGCGATCATACTGGCGCAGCAGCGAGGTGGCATAGCCCTTTTCAAAAAGGCGGCCATTTTCATCGAGTAATTGACCATGACTGAGCTGGATTTGTGGCATATTCCCGGGCTCCTTTGCTGATTGATGGACACAAATTTATTATACGCCTCCATCTGCTGTCTGTTTCGTTGCATTTATGTTAAGATCAGGCCGTCTTCAGGCCGGCTGGTCGGGAAAAGCCAATCAAGGCATCTGGCACAATAAAACATTCATAAATAATCTATAATGGCTTCATAAACTCCGCGGTTTTCAGGCGTATATTGAAAGTAGGGCCGACTGACTTTCGGTCAATCGCTGTCTGACCGGACCAGGCGGCCGCGGACATGGCCAGGATCAGGTGAGCAGGATGGGTTATATTGAACTGGAAAATATCCGTAAACATTACCAGATGGGCGAGGTTACCATCACGGCTGTTGACGGTGTCAGCTTCGCCATCGAAAAGGGTGATTTTGCCGTGGTGGTCGGTGCCTCCGGCGCTGGCAAGTCAACTGTGCTGAATATCCTGGGAGGTATGGATTCGCTGGATAGCGGGACCATCCGTATCGACGGCGAGGATATCAGCGCTTATGATGCCCGGTTACTGACCGAGTATCGGCGTCACGAAATTGGTTTCGTATTTCAATTTTATAATCTGGTGCAGAATCTGACTGCCCGCGAAAATGTTGAACTGGCCTCGATGATTTGTGACAATCCGCATGATGTTGACGAGGTGCTGGCCATGGTCGGCCTGAGCGAACGCTCCGATCATTTCCCGGCCCAGCTGTCCGGTGGCGAGCAGCAACGGGTGGCCATCGCCCGGGCGCTGGCCAAGAATCCCAAGCTGCTGCTCTGTGATGAACCAACCGGTGCGCTTGATTATCAGACCAGCAAATCAATTCTCAAGCTCTTGCAGGATACATGCCGCCGAACCGGCATGACTGTCATCGTTATTACCCATAACGGGGCCCTGACCGCGATGGCCGACAAAGTCATTCGCATGAAAAACGGTCAGGTGTCCAGTTTCATCATGAATCCGCAGCCAGTGCCTGTCGAATTACTGGAGTGGTGAGGCTGGCCGATCGCGGACCGGCTACCGGATGCAACCGGTTATCGGTCTGCGTCATTTCTGTTGAATGACTGGCGCTGCCAGGCTGGCGGTTGCCCATGTTCATCCACCGGTGTCGCTCTTTCAAGCGAGGTTCTGCATATGGCTAAAAAACAAGCCCTGAACCGGGATTTCTGGCGGACCCTGTTCAAGACCCGCGCCCGCTTTCTCTCCATTCTGGCCATGATTGCCCTGGGTGTCGGTTTTTTTGCAGGCATCAATGCAACCGAGCCGGATATGATTTTATCGGCTGACCGATATTACCAGACACAGAACCTGGCCGATTTCCGGGTCTTTTCGCCGCTGGGTTTCCAGGCTGACGATATTGCCAGGGTCCGGAGCCTGCCTGATGTGGCCCGTGTTGAGCCTGGCTACACCAGGGATCTTTTCCTGGATTCACCAGCCGGTACGACCAGTATTGTCAGGCTCTACAGTTTTCAGGCTGCGTCATCCGCCACCGGATCGGGCGATGCCGGCGATATCAGCCGCCCGAGCCTGCTCAGCGGCCGTTTGCCAGTCAATCCGGGCGAAATAGCCATTGAAAGTGGCAGCAACGTGCCGGCCGATATCCAGATCGGCAGCCAGGTCAGCGTGGCCGTACCAGCCGATGAGGACCTGGCCGATACCCTGCGGACAAAATATTTTACCGTAGTCGGGATTGTGCGCTCACCCACCTATATCAGCATCGAGCGCGGCCAGACCAACATCGGTGACGGTGCGATCGCCTGGTATGCCTATATCAATGCTGCCGATTTTGCCCGTGAGCGATACTCCGATCTTTACGTCCGGGCGACCGCATCCGGTCAGCTGCTGGCCTACTCGGCCGAATACAGCCAGGCCATGCAGACACTGGAAACCGCCCTGGATCAGATCGGCGTGGCCTCGATTACCGCTGAGACCGCCAAAATGCGCGATGATATCAACGAGGGGAAATCAGAGCTGGCGACCAATAAGGCCAAAGCTGAAAAGGAGCTGGCTGATGCCGAGCAGCAGCTGGTGGATGCCGAACAGAAAATTGCTGACGGCGAGGCTGAACTGACCAGCCAGTCAGCCAAATATAGCAAGCTGTTTGCCGAAAAACGCAAGGATCTGGCCGATGGCCAGACCCAGTTGCGCACAGCCCGGCGTCAATATGAGGATGGCCTGAAATTGTGGCAAGCCGGGTATGAGGATTACCAGGCCGGTGCGGCCAAGGCCGCCAAGGCCAAGGCCCAGCTTGACGCCGCCGCGACCGAGCTGGCAGCCGGCGAAAAGAGCCTGGCCGCCAGTAAAGCCCAGCTGGATCAGACTAAGAACCAGCTTGATGGCCTGGCGCAGCAGATTGCTGCCCTGCAAGCGATCCGCCAGAGCTTGCCGGCTGATGGCACCGAGCTCAGTGAAACCGAATATAACCAGATCATTGCCTCGATTGATCAGGTGGCCCCGGATCTGGCCGCGCAAATCAGGACCAACCTGCCCTATGGCACACCGGATCTGGTGGTCCAGCTCAAGGCCAGCCTCGACACCGCCATTGCCAGTTACCAGGCGACCCTCGATGGGGGTCGCCAGCAATATGAAGCCGGGCTGGCCCAGTATGAGGCCGGCGTGGCGCAGCTGGCCGCCAGTCGCCAGCAGTATGAGCAAGGCCTGGCTGAATATCAGGCCGGCCAGCAGGAACTGGCCAAGGCCAGACAGCAGCTTGATCGCAACAAGGCCAAGCTCGACCAGGCGAAAGCACGCCTGGATGCCAGCCAGGCGCAGCTCGATCAGGGTGAAAAAGACCTGGCCAAAGCCGAACGGGAATTCCAGCAGAAAATGGCAGACGGCTGGGCCGAAATCACCCAGGCCAGGATAGACCTGGCCCAGGGCAAGATCGAATTTGCCGACCAGAAATACACGGCCCTGGCCGAGATCGCCGATGCCGAGGCCCAGATCCGTGATGCGGAACGGCAGCTGGTGGAGCTGCCGCAAGAATGGTTTGTCTGGAATCGCGATGATAATCCCGGCTATTCCGGTTATGGGGATGATGCCGATCGCATTGGCGCCGTGGCCAAGGTTTTCCCGCTGTTCTTTTTCCTGGTGGCGGCCCTGGTCTGCCTGACGACCATGACGCGCATGGTTGAGGAGGAACGGTTACAGGTCGGGACCCTCAAGGCCCTCGGTTACGGCAGCGGTTTGATTGCTGCCAAATACCTGGCTTATGCCCTGGCAGCCAGCGTGATTGGTACGACGGTCGGCCTGATTTCCGGGTTCAAGCTTTTCCCTGGTGTCATCATGTCAACTTATGGCCTGATGTACAGCATCCCCGTGCGCCTGATGCCGTTCCATCTTGACTATGCCCTGATATCGCTCGGCCTGGCTGTTGTGACGACCGTCAGTGCCGCCCTGGCTGCCACTTTGCAGGAATTGCGGGCTACTCCGGCTGTCCTGATGCTGCCCAAGGCCCCGCGGCCTGGCAAACGCATTTTCCTCGAGCGGATCCGGCCCCTCTGGCGGAATCTGTCCTTTTCCCACAAGGTCACGGCCCGCAACCTGTTCCGCTATAAGAAACGCCTGCTGATGACGGTGATCGGCATTGCCGGCTGCACCGGGTTGCTGGTGACCGGATTCGGATTGCGGGACTCGATCAACGCGATCATGGACCGCCAGTTTGCGGCGATATTCATCTATGATGGCCAGGTCATTCTCGATACTGACAAGATTCTGTCGGCAGCAGACTTGCAGGATATGCTGGCCGGCCAGCCTGCGATCACCAGCAGCCTGCCGATTTCCTCCGAGACGGTAACCGTGCTGCGGACCGGAGTGGCCCGCAGTTACGAAGCCAACCTGACGATTCCGCAAGACACTGGCCTGTTCCCGGCCTTTTATGACTTGCATGACCGCCTGACCCAGACGGCGATCGACTTGCCCGCAGACGGGGCGATTGTCTCGGAGAAGCTGGCTGCCCTGCTTTCACTGCGGATGGGGGACACCTTCAGCTACCGCGATGTCGAGAATCGCACCTATGAGCTGCGCGTGGCCGGTATCGCCGAGAATTATCTGCAGCACTTTATTTACCTGTCGCCGGCCTATTTTGATACCATCACCTATCGGACCCCGGTCTACAATGTGCTGGCCTTTAATCTGTCCGATCCGGCGACTGTTGATGAAAAAGCCATGAAGGAAGCTTTCATGAGCCACGATGGCGTGCTGACCACCATCTTCACCCGCGGCCTGGCCAATGATTTCAGTGATACCATCAAGAGCCTCAATTATGTTGTCCTGCTGCTGATTATCTCAGCTGGCGCCCTGGCTTTTGTGGTGCTTTATAACCTGACCAATATCAATATCACGGAGCGGATCCGCGAGATCGCCACGATCAAGGTTCTCGGCTTCCGCGACCGTGAAGTGTCGGCCTATGTGTATCGGGAAAATCTGCTGCTCACAGCAGGCGGCATCCTGCTGGGCCTGCTGCTTGGTTCAATCCTGCATCGCTTTGTCATGAGTACGATGGAAATTGACTCGATGATGTTTGGCAAGAATATCAGCCTGCTCAGCTATGGCCTGTCCATCGTCCTGACCTTTGTTTTCTCCACGCTGGTCAATTATTTCATGTTCCACAAACTGCGCCACATCAAGATGGTTGAATCCCTTAAATCCGTGGAATAACAGCCAGCTGGCCGTGTCCAGCCCGGCAGCGACTGCGGCTTTTCATCACTGAGGTAGACCATGAGCAAAGCATCTTCCGGGTCCGATCCGGATCCCCTTGCAAAGCCCGGCCTGAGCAGGCCAGGCACCCGGCACGACCAGACGGCGCCCGGCCTGATGGCGGTGCCGGGTACCGGACCGGGATCCGTCCGGCTGCGAATCAGCAAGGAGCCGGATGTGCGCCGGCAGGAGATCGTCGATACGGCATGCCGGATGTTTGCCAGCCGCGGCATTGGCAAGACGGCAATGGCCGATATCGCCAGCCAGATGGGGGTAGCCAAGAGCCTGGTCTATTATTATTTTTCTTCCAAGGATGAACTCGTGACAGCGGTTATTTCACATATTGTCAGCGGGGTTGAGGCTGCGTTGCGGCAGATAATCGAAGCTGATGACCTGGATTTCCACCACAAGCTGTCGGCCTTTCTTGACGTTTACCTGTCGGCCATTCATCACCACCCGGCCTTGCTGGTTAATCCCCGGACTGATCCCGGCCTGTTGCGCCTGATTCGGGACCGCCTGTCCGCAACAGCCCTGGAGCAGGCCGGCCTGCTGTTAGATCAGAGGGCTGCGCAAGGCCTGATCCGGATTGACTACCCGGAGTACATGCTCAAGATCCTCATCAGGGGACTGGGCGATCTTTATCTGGAAGGGATACAGGATCCGCAGATTCTGGCGGTGCTGATCGACCAGACGCTGGGGACCTGCGAGCGCGTTTGACAAGAACGGTGGCAATCAGCCGGCAGATCCTTGATGTCAATTAAACCGCCATGCAAATTACAAATAAAAGCACCCGGTATCACTCGCGAAAGCTGTCACCAGCTGACTGGAGCTGAACCGGGTGCGGTTTTCTTCTGAATGACCGTGGTGTCAAGTGACCGGCTATCTGCCGCGACCTGGCCTGGCTCAGAACATTTTCTTGAAACCACCGAGCAAATCGTTGACCTTGTCGCCAGTGAGCGCAGCCTTGGCTCCATCGGTTACTTTTGTGACGACATCATCGGGCAAATCAACACCGATGACCGACTCCACGGCCTTGACCGGATCCTTCTTGAAGGCGTCAGCAAAATTCGGGTCGTTCTTGGCTTTGGCGATGATCTCATCAATTTTTGCTTTGATATCCATCAGACTATCCTCCTTGTGCGTGGTATTCTGATTTCTATTTTATCACAGCATCCAAATAAACAGCAATCATCTTGCTTTTTCCATGCTACAATCAGCAGCCAGCAGAATCTGCCAGTTGTGCCGGCCAACCAGCGACCGCTCGGCGCCGGCCCGAGCCTCAATTGTCGTCAGTCAGATCCGTCTGAGCACCTCGACATAGCTCTTGAAGTCACCCGGCAGCGCTGGCAATGGCAGTCCTACATGCATCAGTTCGTCGCCACCGTAGATCTTGCCGTCGGCCGTCCGATAATCAGCTGTGCAGTCAAGCCCCTGCAGGGACAGGTTTTGCGCCGGTTCCTGGGCATAACCCAGCCGCTTGTAGTAGAAGACAACGGCCTGCTCGGCATCGGCCGACACAAACATCCAGGCCGCGTCGGCGTCCTTGAACGGATTGCGCAGGCGGTAGAAATCACCAAACTGGATGATGGGCCGGATCGATTTATAGAATTGGACCTGCCCGGCCATCTGTGCCTGATCGTCAGCCGTGAGCGTGGTCAAGTCCAGCTCGTAACCGAAATTGCCGGCCATGGCCACATCACCCCGGATTTTCAGGTCCGTGATCCGGTGCACCTGATGATTGGGCACCATGGAAACATGTGAGCCCATCGCCACCGGCGGATAAGCCATGCTGGTGCCATACTGGATTTTCAGCCGTTCAATGGCATCCGTATCATCACTGGTCCAGGTCTGCGGCATGTAGTAAAGCATGCCTGGATCAAAACGGCCGCCGCCGCCCGAGCAGCTTTCAAAGAGAATAGACGGGAAGCGGCTGACCAGGGTCTCCATCACCGCATACAGACCGAGCATATAGCGATGTGACACTTCCTTCTGGCGTGCCGGCTCCAGCAGCGCCGAACCGACCTCGGTCATGTGGCGGTTCATATCCCATTTCACATAGCGGATGGAACCCAGACTGAGAACGGCTGAAATGGCCTCAATAATGTAAGCGCGCACATCGGCCCGTGAGTAGTCCAGGACCAGCTGGTTGCGTGACTCGGAGCGATTGCGGCCGGGAACATGCAGACACCAGTCCGGGTGCTGGCGGTAAAGGTCACTGTCCGGGGAGACCATTTCCGGCTCCATCCACAGCCCGAACTGCATACCCAGCTGATTGATCTGGCTGGCCAGCCCGTCGAGGCCTTGCGGCAGTTTGCGCCGGTCAGTCGTCCAGTCGCCCAGCGAGCTGCAGTCATCATCGCGGTGACCGAACCAGCCATCGTCGAGTACCATCATTTCGATGCCCAGCTCACTGGCCTGTCGGGCGATGCTGACAATCTTCTCAGCATCAAAATCAAAATAGGTCGCTTCCCAGTTATTGATCAGGATTGGTCGTTCCTGATGGCGATGCACACCGCGGCACAGCCGGTCGCGATACAGGCGGTGATAAGTGCGGGACAGCTCGCCGAGACCGCGGGGCGAATAGACCATCACTACCTCCGGTGCCTGGAAGCTTTCGCCATTATCCAGCTGCCAGGAGAAATCGAAAGGATTGAGACCGATGTTGACCCGCGTATTATGGAAGCCATCGACCTCAATCTGGCCCAGGAAATTGCCCGAATAGACCAGGTTCAGGCCATATGCCTCGCCGCTGGTCTCGGTGGCATCCTTGCGCAGCAGGGCCAGGAAAGGATTATGCTGATGGCTGCTCGCGCCGCGCCGACTCTCAATCTGATAAATCCCGAACGCCAGGTCCTTTTCGATGACATCGCGTTCACGACCCCAGGTTCCTGACAAATGCAGCAACCGGAAAGCATCGTCACGGAAATCGACATTGGCGCTGGCCGCTTTCAGGATGGTGACGGCACCGGCAAACTGGCTTTCGATGCGGGCCGAGCGGACCAGGACATTGGTATTCTTGAAGACGGTGTACGTCAGGACGACCGTTACCGGATAGAGCGTATCCGCCAGGGTGATAGCGAGGGTCTCGGCTTCATCGGCTGATTCAACATAGGTAGCCGGCAGCCCTGCCAGGGCTGGCTTGCCGGTCGTTATCGTATGGCCCTGATAACGGAAATCGGTAATGCGGGAGCCATCCGGCCAGGCGAGCTGGATCGCCGGCGCCCGGAAATCGGTATTGCCATAAGCGGGGTATTCCTGGGGCAGCGTATCGAGGGAAAAAGTCCGGTCCGCAGCGTCCGGATTGGCTGAAAAGGCGCGGTCAAAGTAACGCACATCCCTGGCACCGTGGTAAGCCCTGATTTTCTGGCCCCAGTACAGATGTGTCAGGTATCCGTCCCGGCAAATCTGGATCAGATAACTGAAGTCCTTGCCCTGCAAATGGAAAAGCTGTTGCGGGGCGTCAAAAGAGATGCATGTCAGGGCGGGTGAGCCGGCCTGGGCGGCCTGGACAGCACTGCTGCTGGCTGAAGAGGATTTGGGATCGCTCATGGTCAATTCTCCTTGCTATTTTGATGAAACGGGCTAAAAGGGAAGGGTCCGGGGGCCTGAATACTCTGCCGCACGATCAGGCGCGACGGAACAATGACGTGGATAGGGATGGTCCGCCCCTGCAAGCGGTTCAGCAGGACTTTGACCGCCTGGCGGCCGAGTTCCTCTGCATTTATTTTCACTGTTGATAGCGGGGGATTGGTGAAAGCTGCCATTTCGATGTCATCAAAACTGACCAGCGATATGTCGCGGGGCACTGTCAGGCCCGCTTCGCGCAGGGCTTGGAGAACACCCATGCTCAGCGGATCACTGGCGACAACAAAGGCTGTCGGCCGGTGTGGCCTGGCCAGCGCTTCTTTGGCCAGCCGGGCTACATCGCTGAGTTTAACCAGAATCATCACGTCCTTTTAGTAAAATATAAATATTTTACTAAAATAATCATATTGCTTCTCTGATTGGCGAACAAGCATTTATTTTGGATTTATTTTGGATTTATTTTGGATTTTTTGGAGATTGCAGCGGCATTATGTGGATTGCCAGTCAGCGGACTGATGGCGAATTTCGAGCCGTGGGTTGCCGGTTAGCGGACTGATGGCGCTAAATCGGTCCCGGCTGCTGCCAAATATAAGCCACTGATGTATAATAGGAGACAGATGGACCGCAACTTCAGGCCCTGCCATGTCTGGCCACATAGCGGCTGGTCATATGACTGGATTGACGTTCCGGCCCTATCATGCTTTTATTTGATCTGATTTGAAAGGATAACCCTTATGACATTCCAACAATGGCGACGCCTTGTCTCCCTGCTGCTGCTTGCGGGCCTGATCGTACTGAATCTGACTGCTTGCCAGGATTTTCTGGAAATATCCGATGTCCTTGATCCGTCCGGTTCTGCGGCGCGACCGTCGTCCTCCAATTCGGCCCAGGGGATTGCCGCCGATCCGGGCGATACAACGACACCCGTGTCCGGCCGGCTCGTGGTCCATTACATTGACGTCGGCCAGGGCGACAGTATATTGATTGTCCAGAATAAATCCGCGATGCTGATCGATGCCGGTAACGCGTCGGATGCGGATCTGATCATTGATTATCTGCAGACGCAGGGCATCAGCAAGCTCGACTACGTAATTGGCACCCATCCCCACAGCGATCACATTGGCGGCCTGGCTGATATTATCGCAAGTGTTGCAATCGGCAAGGTTATCCTGGCTCCGGTCCAGAACAATACGCAGACGTTCGAAAATGTCTTGCAGGCGGTGCAGGATAAGGGACTGAAACTGACCAGGCCGGTTGCTGGATCGAAATACACACTTGGCAAGGCCTCTTTTCAGATTCTTGGCCCGAACGGTACTGATTATGAGGATCTGAACAATTATTCAGTCGTGATCCGGGTGACATTCGGCCAGACGGCCTTCCTGTTTGTCGGCGATGCCGAGATGCTGGCCGAGAAGGAAATGCTGGCAGCTGGTTATGACTTGCAATCTGATGTCCTGAAAGCCGGTCATCACGGCAGTCATTCCTCGACTTCCAGCCAATTCCTCAAGGCTGTTGATCCGGACAGCGTTGTTATTTCGGTCGGTGCCGATAACAGCTACGGCCATCCGGCCGCCCAGACGCTGGATGCGCTGCAGGATGCAAATATTGATATCTATCGCACTGATCTGGCGGGTACGATCATCGCCACCTCGGATGGCAGTCGCGTCCGCTTTAATAAGCAGCCCAGGGCCGGGCTGCCCGGTTCTTGAGATCGCTTCGCACAGGCGGTCCATGCATGCAGCAGATTCGCCCGCACACGGTGCGGGTTCGATGTGATTTTTCTCGCAGAAGACCTTTGCATGCAGCAGATTCGCTATCGTACAGCGTGGTACCGATGCGATTGTTCTGGCAGGAGGTATTTGTATGCAGTTGATCATTGATCGATTTGAAGGTGAATTTGCTGTCTGTGAGCGCGTTGGCAGCACCGAAATGCTGGACATTGCGCGCCACCTGCTCCCCGCACAAGCCAGAGCCGGGACCGTTATCGATGAAGAGGACGGGCGCTATTCCGTCAATGAAGAAGCCACTGCCGCCCGTTCGGCGCGCATCAGGCGGCTGCTCGATTCACTGTGGGAATAAGTGGGAATAAGGTTATCGTGCTGACCAGGCCGGGCCAACCGGGCGGCAGTCCGGACAGCGCCCATTGAGATGCCGGGTCGCCCCAGGTGGCTGCCCTGACTCGCCAATGTTTCCGGTTATCAGCCCATAAACTTGCGAATGACAGTTACAGCCGGTTTAAACCAGAAGGGCTCCATCGTCCGGGCGACGTCTTTCATCCGCTCGCTGATGACGATCTGCTGCGGACAATGCTGTTCGCACTTGCGGCAGCTGACACAGTGTGAAGCATTGCCGGGCCGCGAAGAGGCTGCGCCGGTATTCATCAGGTATTTGAACCGGGTCAGGGCTGAACGTTTCATGAACTGCTCGTTGTAATAGCTGAAACAGGTCGGAATGGCTACCCCGGCCGGACAGGGCAGGCAATAACCGCACGCTGTGCAGCCGATCTTCTGTTGCTGGCTCAGGATGGTCCGGGCCTGGACAAACAGGTCCAGCTCGGCTGCGGACATTTCATTGGCCTGGGCTGTCGAGGCGATCCGGATATTTTCCTCGATCTGTTCTTCGGTATTCATGCCGGACAGCACGACCGTCGCCTCCGGATGGTTCCAGACCCAGCGCAGCGCCCACTCGGCAACGCTGCGCCGCGGTGTCGCCGATTCCCAGATCCGCTGCACGGCCCGTGGCAGTTCATTGATGATTTTGCCACCCCGCAGCGGCTCCATGATAATCACCGGCAGTCCCTTGCTGGCAGCATGGAGCAGCCCGGACTTGCCAGCCTGGCTATTCTCATCGAGATAATTGTATTGAATCTGGGTGAAATCCCAGTCATAGCCATCCAGGATATGGATGAACTCGGCCGGTCCGCCATGATAGGAGAAGCCGATATTGCGGATCTGGCCGGAAGCCTTGCAGGCTGCGATCCAATCCGTCACACCCAGATTGACAAGCCGTTCCCAGCTGCTGAAATCAGACAGCATGTGGATCAGGTAATAATCTATATAATCGGTCTGCAGCCGCTTGAGCTGCGTCTGGAAAATCCGGTCAAAGTCAGATTGCTTTTTGACCAGGAAATGCGGCAGCTTGGTAGCGATCCTGACCCGGCTGCGCGTGCCCCCGGCCAGGATCTGACCGAGGATCTGCTCGCTTTGATTGTATACGTAGGCCGTATCGAAGTAATTGACACCCTGTTCGATGGCCCTTAACACCTGCTGGCGGGTCCGCTCCAGGTCAATGGCCTTGCCCTTGCGGGGAAAGCGCATGCAGCCGTAACCCAGGATCGACAGCTGATCGCCGTTGCGTGGATTTGTCCGATAATTCATGGCCGGATACCTCCTGTATAAACAAAGGGACAGCCACGTCCCGATATTTGCGAGTGTGTGGCCGGACCTGGCAATGAGCGGCCTGACATTGATAAACAAAGCGGGCAGGCGTGTCCTGAGACTGCAGTTCAAGGTCGTCATATGATAAAATCATAACATAGCCAGAGTTGGTAAAACATCACTTTCATGCAAATTGACCACGAAAGAGCAGTCCGGTGGCAGCAGTCCGGGCCGTGCGTTTTGTCCAAGCAGATGGGAGGAATCTGTATGAACCGACTGGCCATAAAAGGCAACCTGGTTTACACGGATGAGCAGCGTAGCCTGATCGTCAAGCCGGACCATTATCTGCTGATCGAAGGCGATAAAATCGCCGGACTGGCTGCGGCGTTGCCGGATGAATTTGCCGCGGCCACTGTCCTTGATTATGGCGATTGCCTCGTCATCCCCGGACTGATTGACCTGCATGTTCATGCGGCCCAATATGGATATCGGGGCCTGGGCATGGATATGGAATTGCTGCCCTGGCTCGATACCTACGCCTTCCCCGCCGAGTCGAGATTTGCCAGGTCAGCCGACGCGGTGGGGCTCTACCGGGAATTTGCCCAGGATCTGGCAAGCACAGCAACAACCCGGGCGATTGTCTGGGGCACCGTGTTCCCGACAACCGGCATTCTGTTTGCCGAAATGAACCGTTGCGGGCTGGGTGGCTGGATCGGTCAGATCAGCATGGACCGCCATGCGCCGCCTGCCCTTTGCCAGGAGCCGGCCCAGGCCATTGCTGCCGCCCGGACCTTTGTCAGCCAGTACAGCGACCGCTTTCCGCAATTGCGCCCGGTTATCACCCCGCGCTTCATCCCCTCCTGCAGTGACGGTCTGCTGCATCAGCTGGGCACGCTCTCCGAGTCCCGGCATGTACCGGTTACCTCCCACCTGAGCGAGAACCGCGGGGAAATCGCCTGGGTCCGGGAACTGCTGCCCCAGAGCCAATCCTATGCCCGGGCTTATGACCAGTTTGGGTTGCTGGGCCAGCATGAGCCTTGTATCATGGCTCATTGCGTCTATCCGGAAGACAGTGAAATCGACCTGCTGGCCAGGCGACAGGTAACGATTGCCCATTGTCCAACGTCCAATATCAACGTCCTCAGCGGCCTGGCCCCGGTCCGCCGCCTGATAGCAGCCGGTGTCGCCGTTGGCCTGGGTACCGATATAGCCGGTGGCCACAGCCTGTCCATTTTCGCGGCCATGGTCGATGCCATCGCCGTCGCCAAAATGTATCAGCTGTATGTTGATGCCGCGACCCGTCCGCTGACAGTCAGTGAAGCCTTCTATCTCGGCACTCGCGGTGGCGGCCAGGTGTTCCGGCAAAGCTTTGGGCTGGCTGGCAGTTTCGAGTCCGGCTGGCTGGCCGATATAGCAGTCATTGATGACAGTACGATCGGTGGCGGCTGTGACTTTTCTTTGCAACAGCGGCTGGAACGGCTGGTTTATCTCCATGCCGAGGCGACCCTGGCTGCCAAGTTCCTGGCCGGGCAGCCTGTCGGGACAGCAAGCGGGACTGGACGATTATAGAACACGGCAGATACCCTGCCAGTCCTGAGACCAGCTTGTTGTCTGTTCTTGCGAGGGCCTGAAGATTCATGGTAATATCAAGTTTGACCAATCCGGGATCCGGCTGCTTGTCCAGGCGAACCAGGCGTTCAGCCAATACAGTGAAGGGAAGGGTATGACAACATGGTGGGAAACTACTCGCTGGAATATGCATCCTTGCTGTTTTCGCTGATTGTCCTGATTTATTCTTATGATCGCAACATGGTGCCAACCTTGTCCAACAAGATTTTTCGCCTCTGTCTCTATACAGTAGTCCTGTCGATCGCGGTCTCCATTTCCTCCTTTTATGCCCTGACCCACATGGCACAGTTTCCTGAGATTGTGCTCCATGGTATCGTGATTTTATTTTACCTGCTGACACCTTTGATAACGGTATTATTTCTGATGTACATCATCACGCATCTGCAGGCTGACAGTTCCCGGACCCGTCTGGTCCTCCGACTGACCACCCTGCCCTTCCTGATCTACAGCTTGCTGGTCCTGACCAATCCGCTCACCCGGCTGATCTATAGACTCGATCCTCCGTACGTCTACCAGGCCGGCCAGGGCTTGCTGATTGTCTATTCGACAGTCTATCTCTACATTCTGGCCATGTATGTCATCATCTTGCGCAATCGTCAGGAAATCCGGCGCAACAGCCAGCTGGTATTCCTTATTTTTCCGATGCTGGCGACGCTCCTCGTTTTTATCCAGCAGTACTTGCCGTCCCTGGTCCTGATCGGCACCGCATCGACTTCAGCGCTGCTGATTGTCTACCTTTATCTGCAGAACAAACGCATCGTGACGGATGACCTGACCGATCTGCCCAATCGCAAGGCTTTCTCCCAATCACTGGAGCTGGGCCTGAAGCGACGCCAGCATATGGACATCCTGCTGATCAGTCTCGATGATTTCAAGGTCGTCAACAATCAGTTTGGCCAGCCTTATGGCGACCAGATCCTGCACGAAATCAGCGCCTTCCTAAAGCAGAATATCCCGTTGCAGCAGATCTTCCGTTACGGCGGTGATGAATTCGCTATCATCATTCCGGAAAAAAGCCGGACCAGTGCCAGAAGCGGACCGGGTGGCCAGACCGAATACCGGCCGGATGGCAAAACCGGAGCCCGGCAGCAAGGTAAGGCGGGAGCCCGGTGGGATGGCCCCGTCGATAAAGCCGGTTCAAGGCTGACGATTGACCGTCAGGTGGCCCGTTTCATCAAGAGCCGGTTCAGCGAACCCTGGGGCAATGAACCGGCAACGTGCAAGCTCACCACCAGCATAGCCGTTGCCAGGATTCCTGAACAGGCCAAGACCGTCGAGGACACCATCAGCCTCCTCGAGCATTGCATAACCCATTCCAAGGCCAATGGCAAGAGCAAGGTGATTTTCGCCAACGAGACGACTGTTGCCAAAATCCGCCGCCGGAACCAGATTGTGGAAATCCTCAAAGAGGCTGTCGCCCAGGATCGAATTCAGGTTCATTATCAGCCGATCTACTCAATCCGCGACAAACGCTTTGTCTCGGCGGAGGCCCTGATCAGGCTGAATCATCCTGAGCTTGGCATGATTTCACCGGCCGAGTTTATCCCCATCGCAGAGAAAACGGGCCTGATTGTCGAGCTTGGTTACAAGGTGCTCGACAAGGCCTGCCAGCTGGTGCGCCAGCTTGAGCTGGCCCGGACCGAATTTGATGCCATTTCGGTTAATTTCTCGGTTCTGCAAATGATGCAGGAGGATCTCGTCGAGCGGGTTCTGGCGATCATCCGGCAGAATCAGGTTGATCCGAAGCGGATTCATATTGAGATCACCGAAAGCCTGTTCACCGAGCGTTATGATACGATCCGGAAAATCATGGATGAACTCTTTCGGCATGGCATACTGTTCTATCTGGATGATTTTGGCATCGGCTATTCCAATATCGCCACCATGATTGATCTGCCAATCAAATATATCAAACTGGATAAAAGCCTCCTGTACCGGGCCCAGAACATGGACAAGTCCTTCCATGTGATCGCGGCGCTAGCCCGGGCCTTTTCTGACAGCGATATCAAGGTAGTCATCGAGGGTGTTGAAAATCTGCGTCATCAGAGCCTCGCTGACCAGCTCTGTGCCGATTATATTCAGGGTTATCTCCTGGCCCGGCCGCTGACTGATCATGAAGTGATTGAATACCTGAATGGACCGGTGGTCATGACGGGTGGAGAATGATGAATAATCCCTTTAATCACCAGCAATGGGCCGACTTTTTCTGGCAGCTGCCATTTGCTGCATCCTATAACCATATTCTATACAGTCCGGATGGCTTGCCGTCTGACTATGAATTCATGGCGGTGAACCAGGCCTACGAAAAAATGACCGGCTTGCCGGCAGCCACGCTGCCGGGCCAGCGGTTCTCGGCGTTTTTTCAGGGGAGCGATGGGGTCAATGCCAATCTATGGATGACGGCATTCAGGGAGATCGCTGATACCGGCCAGCCGACCCGGGTTGATATATACTACAGCCAGATTTCCAAATGGCTGCGGATTGATTTGTTTCCGGTCAGCCGGGATTATTTTGCGTGTATTTTTATTGATGTCACCACTGAATATGCGCTGGCCGAGGATAAAACAGTCATGTCCGGCTTTGAGGCCATTTTCACGACCAGCCCGGCCCCGATTTCTATTACCTGCAAGGGTTTCTATATTGAGGTCAATCCGGCATTTTGTGAATTGTTCGGCTATACGCGCGAGGCGGTGCTGGGCCAGAGCATTGCCGATCTGGACATCGTAGTCGACGAAACGGCTTACCGCCAGTTCCAGGCAGATTACGTCGCCCAGGGATTCCTGAAGAACATTGAATTGAATGTGCGCTGCCGGTCGGGCAGGATATTGACCGGCCTTTTTTCCTCGCGGCCCATCGATTACCGGGGCCAGACCTGCGTACTGATGATCATGCATGATATCACTGAGCTCAAGGCCATGACCTCGCAGCTGATGCGGGAAAAGCAGCGGCTCCATGATGTCATCGAAAGCAGCAATATCGGCACATGGGAATGGAATGTCCAGACCGGTGAGGTTGTTTTCAATGAACGATGGGCGCAGATGATCGGCTATACTTTGGACGAACTGCAGCCAGTCAGCATTGATACCTGGTCCAGGATGGCCCATCCTGATGATCTGAAAGCCTCAACAGCGGCGCTGGACAAACATTTCCGCGGGGAAACGGATCAATACGATTTCGAATCCAGGATCCGCCACAAAGACGGACACTGGGTCTGGATCATTGACCGGGGCAAGGTCATCCGCTGGACAGCTGATGGCAAGCCGTCGATCATGTTCGGTACGCATTTCGATATCACGCGCCGCAAGCAGGCCGAGGAGGCCCTGGCCGAGAGCAAGAAGCGGCTCAAGGAAAGCCAGGTCATCGAGCGGTTCTTTGCCGTCAACCCGGACCTGATGTGCGTGATTGACGGGGACGCGACCATCCTGCGCCTGAATCAGGCCTGGTCGGATGTCCTGGGCTATTCACTGATGGAGCTCAAGCACAATCCATTCTATGCCTTCGTCCACCCCGAAGACCTGGCTGCTACCCTGGATATGCTGCATGACTTGAGCGAGCAGCGGCCGGTGGTCAATTTCGTCAATCGCTATCGGGCGGTGGACGGTCATTATCGCTATTTTGAATGGAAAGCCCATCCATATGGCAAGATCTTCTACGCCACAGCCCGTGATATAACGGAAAAAATGATCAAGGAAAGGGAACTCGAGGGCTACCGGCTGCATCTGGAGGCCATGGTCGCCTCCCGCACGGCTGAGCTGGAAAACGCCAGGGTGGTCGCGGAAGCGGCCCGCGCTGAAGCAGAAATTGCCAACCAGGCCAAGAGCAATTTCCTCTCCAACATGAGCCATGAAATCCGGACCCCGATGAATGCCATCATTGGCTACGCGCATTTGCTGACGCAAGATCCCCTGACCGCGAGCCAGCTGGATGCCATCGATAAAATGTCAACGGCTGCCCGGCATTTGTTGCAGATCATCAACGATGTGCTGGATATTTCCAAGATCGAAGCCAATAAAATCAGCCTCGACCAGCATGATTTCAGTCCGGCCAAGGTCATCCGGGATATTCAAGCCATTCTGGCGGAAAGTGCCGATTTCCGCAAACTGGCTGTCGTCGATGATTTGCGGGACCTGCCGGAACTGGTACGCGGTGATAGCGTCCGCCTCGGTCAGATCATCCTCAATCTGCTTGGCAATGCCATCAAATTCACCGAAACAGGCCAGATAACCATTCGCGCCTTCGTTGTAGCCAGGAACGCGAAGACCGGATTGCCATTGACTTCTGGCCGGACGAAACCAGCGGCTGCCCCGGCCCGGACCCTTGCGCCGGCAAGCACACCGGCAGCCCTGAACCCTGCTGCCTGGGAGCCCGGGGCAATGATGCCGGTGGGGGCTGAGTACGAAGACGAGGTCATGATCCGCTTTGAAATCGCTGACACCGGCATTGGCTTGACAGCTGCCCAGATCCAGCATCTGTTCCGCAATTTTGAACAGGCCGACAGTTCCATCACGCGCCTTTATGGTGGAACCGGCCTGGGCCTTGCCATCAGCAGCCGGCTGGTCGAGCTGATGGGTGGCCGGATCGGCGTTGAAAGTGAACTGGGACGAGGCAGCACGTTCTGGTTTGAAATCCCCTTTATCAGCATCCAGGCAACCCGGCCTGACGCAAGCGCCCAGGTGCGCAACTATTACCAGCGTGAAATGCACCGGCGGTTCGGAGCCCATATCTTGCTTGTTGAGGATAATCCGATCAACCAGGAAGTGACACGTCTGCTGCTTGAGGCCGACGGGATGCAGATAGCCGTGGCCGAGAATGGCCTGATTGCCGTTGAGATGGTCCGCCAGCATCCGTATGACTTGATTCTATGCGATATTCAGATGCCCGTGATGGATGGTGTACAGGCTACACGTGAAATCCGCAAGCTGCCGGATCGGCATACTGTGCCGATTATTGCCCTGACAGCCGTTGTTTTTGAAGAAGACCGCCAGAATTACCTCGCAGCCGGCATGAATGACTTCCTGGGCAAGCCGGTCACGCCTGAAGCGCTGCAGCGGATCCTGATCAAATGGCTGACGCCCGGCAAATATCATCGCCAGGCGCCAGCAGAATGAGTGTGGGGGAAATGTCAGAAAACGACGGTCAGCATCCATTTGAAGTCTGTTTCGGCGGAAATGGCATGAGGCAGGCCAGCCGGCATGACCATGCTTTCCCCGGGCTGCAGCAGATAATCCTGACCATTGACCGTAAAACGGCCCGTACCTTCAAAAACTGTAACCAGGGCATCACCCTCTGATTTGTGGGAACTGATTTCTTCGCCCTGGGCAAAGGCAAACAGGGTGACGCTGACAGCCTTGTTCTGGACCAATGTTTTGCTGACAACCTGGCCGGGTGCTGCTGCGACCAGATCCTTGAGCTGCAGTATTTTTTCGTGTTCAATGTTTTTCAATAACGCCATTGTCAAACCTCCTGATATTAATCGCTGATCTATACAATACCATGAAACAATATCATGAAATGGCGATCGTTTTCGTAGCTATAAATACGAACTGCTCCAATGACCTGGCCAGCCTGCATCAAGCAGGCCAGCCTGGCGACTGTCAGGTAGACGGCCAACCGGGCGGTTATCAGGCAAACGGATAGAGAATGACCTCCATGGCCTGGCCTTTGCGCATGGCTTCCAGGCCAATCGGGAAATCACGCAGTGGCATCTGATGCGTCACCAGGTTCTCGAAATCAACGACATTGTTCTCGAGGGAGTTGACGACGTTGACCAGGGTGTTCAAGCCGATGAAGTTACCATAGATCGTGATACCGCGGGCCGTGATGCTGTTTTGCGAGATCTCCTGCCTGGCCTTGGCGTTCATGCCAAAGAGCAGGATTGAGCCGCCATTCTTGACCGTGGCGATGGCATCATTGATGAGTACACCTACCGCATCGATGACAATATCCGCACCCACACCCCGGGTCTCGGCCAGCACGGCTGCCTTCAGGTCTTCCTTGTCGGGTGAAATGATCCGTGTTGCCCCCTGTTTGCGGGCAAATTCCTTGCGGAATTCAGATATTTCCGATACCAGGATCTTCCCGGCTCCCGAGGCGCGCATCAGGCCCGCAAAGTACAGGCCGATCGGACCGCCGCCCAGGATAAGTACCGTGTCGCCGGGCATGACCTTCAGCTTTTTCATCGCGCCCATGACACAATTCAAGGGCTCGGCAAAAATGGCCTTGGCCAGCGGCAGCCCGGCGCTGACCTTGACCAGCGCCTGTTCCGGGAAAACCGCATACTGGGCAAAAACACCGTCAATATGAACGCCCATCGAGGCCATGTTCTGACACAGATTCGAATTGCCGCCCAGGCAGGCCGGGCAAATTCCGCAGGGCAGGTTGTTGTCGGCTACCACGCGGTCACCGGCCTGGAAGGCTTTGACCCGCTCGCCGACTTCAACGATCTCGCCGACGCATTCATGGCCGAGAATAATACCCGGATTGGCGATAACCCCTGGTGGGTTGGATAAAATGTGGACATCCGTACCGCAGATACTGGCAGCGAGGATTTTGACCAGGACTTCGTTTGGAGCAGAAATTGCCGGAATGGGACGTTGGGTGATTTCATATTGCCCAGGCTGAGTGAAAACAACAGCATCCATTGAAAGATTCATCGAGAAAACTCCTTTAACCCGTCTTAATGACGATAGAAATGGCATAGCAAGCCTGACGTCATGGGGATAAGCCACGACATCGGCGTTGCCTGACCAGGCCAGGCGCCCAATGGCCCAGCCTGATCATGGCATGCCCGATCAGATATTTTGTCTGGATATTACGAATTGTGCTGATGCAGATAGGATATTACGAATTACGCTGCTGCAGATAGGCCTCGTGCAGCTTCAGGCAGAATTCAAGGCTTTTCGTCCCATCCTGGGCCGTCGTCTCCGGATCCCGGCCAGTCTGGACACAGTCAACGAAATCAGCCATTTCCCCGTAGAAGGCATCGCCCCAGCGGGCCAGGAAACTTTCCTGGCAGGCTTCGAGAATGCCGTCATCCGTAAACTGGGTGACATAGTTCTTTCTGGGCAGGCTGTTGACCCGCAAAGTACCCCTGGTGCCAACAATCTCGGACTCGACATGGCTGCAGGTATGGGTCCGGCCGACCTGGATGTAAGCTGTCGCCTGGTTATCAAACCTGGTCAGGGAGAAGCCGTTGTCATAGTCATCGTAGTCGGCAAGCTCGGTACAGACATAGGCACCGCCCGTCGCGAAGACTTCCTGCGGCTCGCCTTCGAGGAACCAGCGGGCCAGGTCGGTATCATGGCTGCCCATTTCGATAAACCACGGTACATAAATGTCGCGCTTGACGCCGTCGAGGTGACTGTCCAGAACGGAAGCCGGATCAAGGCTGACACCTTTGAAGAGAATCGGCCGGCCGATCTGGCCGGCTTTGATCCTGGCTTTGGCCTCGGCATAGGACGGATCAAAGCGCCGCATGAAACCAACGGTGAATTTCTTGTCCTTGTTGGCAGCCACGGCTGCCTCGACAGCCAGGCAATCCTCGATCGTCTTGGCCAGCGGCTTCTCGCAGAAGATGTGCTTTTGCGCCTGGCAGGCCTTGACGCACTGTTCCTTGTGGGCATCAGCGCCCGTTGCGATAACGATCGCGTCAATATCCGGATTTTGCAGCATGTCGTCATAACTGGTATATCCGAACGGGATCTGGAATTCCGCCTGGACCTGCCTGACCTTGTCCTCATGCCGGGCACAAACGGCAATGACTTCTGCCCCGGGAATTCTCTGCTGCAGGTTGGCAATATGCTGCCGCCCCATGCCGCCAATGCCGACAACACCGAAACGAATCTTTTTCATCATCTTGTCCTCCGCTTGTCCACCGATTGGTTGTGGATGCTTGCATCCAGGGCCTTCTCTCCGAAATCAGCCTGGTTAATCGGCAAAGCCGATGCTCTGCAGATAGGCGAGGGTTCTCCGGGCAACTGGCAGCGGCTTGTCCGCCGGGGCCGGGTACATGTCCTGCTCGACAATCGCCCAGCCATCGAACTGGTTTGCTTTCAGGCTATCACGAATCGCCGGGAAATCGATACCGCCACGACCGGCCTCGACCATGATGCCCCGTTCGATCGCCGCGGCAAAACTCAGGTTTTCACGATCCTTCTCGGCCCGGATGGCCAGGTTGCAGTCCTTGATGTGCAGGTATTTGACACGGTCAGCGTGGCGCCGCAGGAATCCGACCGGGTCACCGCCCGCATAGGCATGATGGCCGGTGTCGAGGCAGAGATCAATGTCCACTTCAGCCAGCAGGCGTTCGATCTGGGCCTCGGTTTCAACATGGGTCTCGCCATGGGGATGAAAGTAGACGGTCAGGCCATAGCGGTCGCGGGCCCGGTCACGAATGCGGCGCACTCCATCGGTCAGGACCTGCCAGGCTGCCTCATCGAGCTGCTTCGGGCTGGTCAGTGCGCCGGTCCAGAGATCGGAGTAGGTATTGTCCATCAGGATCACGACCCTGGTCTCGGGGAAGGACTGCAACAGGGCCGCCATCTGGTCAAGCGTCGGGATGATCACGTTATCGATATTCTCCCGCGAGGAGAGATCGCTCATGATTGTGGTCGAGACCAGCTGCAGCTCACGGGCGGCCAGGGCCTGGCGCAAGGCTGCAGCCTCGGTCGGGAGGTATCCCCAGGGGCCAAGTTCCAGCGCCTTGTAGCCGGCATTGGCCATTTCATCCAGACAGGTCTGCCAGTTGACCTGCTTGTCATCTTGCGGGAACCAGATGCCCCAGGAGTCGGGACAGGTACCAATTTTAATTGCCATATCTGTATATTCAACCTTTCTTTTGCTTATTCAGCGATTGTGACCCACTGGCCAGACCGGGCTGACTCGATGCAGGCTGCGATGGTGCGGTCGACGTGGTAGCCAAATTCAAAGTCGCTCAGATAAGGTTCGCCCTTGAGGACGGCGGCAAACAGCTCCTGGAATTCCAGCACTTTCATGTCATTGAAGCTGATGGCAATACCGCCGGCGCCGAAGAAATGCTTGTAACCACCATGATGGGGATTGAGCAGAACCGTACGATAGCCGCGGTCGGCCGGATCATCCGATTTAAAATAAACGTTGACTTCCATCATTTTCTCCAGGTTGTAGTGGACGGAGCCGAGGGTGCCCTGGATCTCGAACTGCAGGAAGTTCTTGCGGCCGGTCGCGATGCGGCTGGTCCCGAGGGTACCAATGGCACCATTGGCATATTCGGCCAGGATCTGGATCACGTCGTCATTCTCGACCTGGACCATCTCCGTTGAGCCGGCTGTTTTCGGCCGCTCCTTGATAATGGTGCGTGAAACAGCGTTGACAGCGGTGATATCACCCATCAGAGCCTGCGAAATACTGAACAGGTGGGAGCCCAGGTCGCCGAGGGCGCCGCTGCCGGAAAACTTGTTGATGTGGCGCCAGGTGATGGGTAGCTGCGGATCCAGCAGCATATCCTGGTCATATGTGCCGGTGAAACGAACCAGCTGGCCAAGCTTGCCGGACTGGATCAGGCTGCGGATGTAGGCGGTCGCCGGATTGAGCAGGTTGTTGAAGCCGACATAATTGACGACCTGGCGCCGGGCGGCCAATTCAGCCAGCTCCTGTGATTCGCTGCTGGAGATGCTCAGCGGCTTTTCACAGAAAATGTGCTTGTTGTTCTCAAGCGCTGCCCTGGCCACGATATAATGCAGGTGATTCGGTGTGCAGATGTCGACCAGGTCTACATCAGGATCCTTGACCAGTTCGGTCCAGTCGGTCGTCCAGCGTTTGTAGCCAAGTTTGGTACAGGCCTGCTTCGCGTTTTCCTCGTTAACATCGGCAACCATTTCATAGATCGGTTTGCCCATTTCCGGGCCAAAAAGCATCAGGGCATTGGCTATTGAAACCGAGTGATCCTTACCCATCCAGCCAGCGCCAACTAAGCCAATTCGAATTTCCTGCATGTGTTTTCTCCTTATCCCTGGTGGCCTGATTTTGCGGCCGACCTGCTGGGGCATGGATTGCTGTCTGATCCATACCCGCCAAACCTGTTTCCGTCTCTCGCCATTCGTTTTTGTTGATATCGTCAAAAGCGATGCATGCAAAACGAGCTGTCAAAATCCGTGATCGCCGGAATCAATCGTTTATCATTCCCGGCCATCCATATCGGTTGATTATTGCTGATCAATGATTCGATCGACTGATCTTGCCTTTGTGTTTTTATGATATAATAGTCACTGGTGGTTGTCATATCATATAATTGCCGATCTATCAACATATCTTGCTATTGTTCAGATATCTGTTCCAGTTCCCGGATGACTCCGAATCTGCTGGATCCGGCTGTCAACGATTATCAACAATTTTCAACAATAATACAGGGAAGAGGTCATAGCCGATGAACGTTTCGGAACCGGGTGTCCTGCCGGGCTCACAGGTCTATCTGCACATGCCGACAGAATTTGCCCGCCGGCATCTTTTTTACTCTCATATTGGCGGCGCCTATCACTGTGATGCGCCGTACCAGGTCCAGCGGGACTATCTGGAGTCCTACATTATTTTCCTGGTTACCGAGGGTCAGCTCGATGTGGATTACCGGAGCCAGCAGCTGCAGGCTGGGCCCGGCCAGGTCGTCGTGCTTGACTGCAAATATCCCCAGACCTACGGGATGAGTCATCCCGGCCAGTTTAAATGGTTTCACTTTACCGGCAACGCCAGCCAGGCTTATGCCGACCTGCTCTATGCCAGTAAAGGTGCCATCATTGAAGGGGCTGACCCGGCGGTTATCGGGCCGATGATCGACCCGATCCTGCAGATGATGGCCGAAGATACTGTCGATGAACATCGCGTATCGAGCCTGGTCCACCAGATTTTTGCCGAACTGCTGTCAACGCGGCATGAACCTTATCGTTATGCCGATCCGGTCGTGCGCGCAGCCATTGCCTTCATCGAAAGCCATGCGCGGGAAAATATCACCCTGGAGCAGATTGCCGCCAGTGTCAATTTGAGCCCGTTCCATTTTGCAAGAATATTCAAAAAGCATACCGCCTGTACGCCGCATGAATACCTGACCAATACCCGGCTCAAGCAAGCCATGCAGATGCTCAAGCAGTCACGGCTCTCGCTCGACAACATCGCCGATCAGTGCGGTTTCAATAGCGCGACCCACTTCATCCGCTGCTTTCGCCAGCATCTGGACATGACGCCAGGCCAATATCGCCAGTTGCGCTTCTGAACATAATGGCCAGCTGCGCTTTACATTCTATCGCCGCAAAAGATCAAGGAATTCATCTTCACCGATGATCTCGATCGGTTTCCCTTTTGCTTGCAAGGCTTCTGCCTTTTGTAGCTTTGCGGTCTTGCGGCCGCGCTCAAAATCAAGATATTCGCTTGTTCCGACCACAAGATAGTCCGTTCTGGCTGTGACCGTGTCCTGTGGGATAGCCCCGCGGGCTGCCGCTCGCCGGGCTATGTATACCCGTTTGCCAAGAACAAGCTCCCCGGTGAAGCAAATACAGGAACCGTAAAGGGGTGATTCTTCCGTGACGTCCGGGTCGAGCTCGGCCGTTATTTCCGAGATTTTCTTCACATTCGGATAGTTGCCACGATGCCCGGGGCCACTGCAAGAATCATAGCTATCTGCGAAAAGACGACCCATACGGATCCTCAGAAAGGCGCAGAGCTCGTCAATCGTTCGAGTTCCAGTCTCGGCAAAGGCTCGCTGCAAGATGAGCCCGCAAGCCAGGGCATCCGAACCTGCTTCATGATGATTGAGCTGAATCTGGTGCATTCGACAAATCTGATCGAGTGAGTGGCTCATGGTCGGATAAAGCCTTCGACTGATCTGGCAGGTACAGATATAAGGGTACTGCGGATAATTGCGACCCGTCAGGTCGCACCATTTGCGGATACAGCTGATGTCAAAAGCCGCGTTATGCGCGACCAGAAAATCAGGCTTCAACTGATCGATCCTGGGGAAAAGGGTCTCAAAGCCGCTGAGATGGGCGGTCATGGCCGGGGTGATACCGTGAACCTCGATATTCCAGAAATCATAGTAATTGGGTTCGGGCTTGCAAAGCTCCGCGCCGGCCATGACGACACGACCGTCCTCAAAAAGTGCATAGCCGAATGCACAAATGCTGGAGCGCTCAGAATTGGCTGTTTCAAAGTCAATTGCCAGATATCTCATGCTGATACCTCAATCAATATTCCGGTTTGATCCGAAAAAGATCAGACCCTTGTTCAGGTTTTTCCGGTAAGTACAGTCATATCGCAATTCTTTTAATGGTGATATACAGCGCGTGGCGTCCGAGCATTCCTGGTAGAGATGGCAACAGTCGAACGGATTGACTCCTGATTTCTCTGCGAGTTCGTACATCAGTCGATAAATGATCCAGTAGAGTTTATTATATAAACAATCCAGACCGAAAGGTAGAAGATAATAATCTGAAATTTCTTTTGTATTCATGTTCATCAAATGAAGAAGCACTCGCGAGGGGGGAGGGTGCTTTTTACATGTCGAAAAAGCCGCACGAGGCCGGATCGGCATTGATCCCAACGGCCGGGACAATGGCTGGAAACAGTCCACCCAGGACTTAAAAACGGAGATTTCCCTTGCTAAAGAACATCAACCTACAGCTTCTGGCTGAACCCGGTACCGCGGATCCGGGTACTGGACCAGGCGAACCCGGCTAAGTTTTGCCGGTAGACAAACGGCAGACAAATCAACTTTAGATTCATTAAGATTGTGGCAAAATCAAGCGCTTTTGCAAACAAACCTCGTGATATCAAGCATCACAGGTTTGGATATGTACCTGGTGATGATGGCTGTCAGTCTTGGATGGTATCTACAAGTCAGTCAGCGCTGCTTCAATTTGGGGAAATATTTTCCGGTTGTTTTCATGTAGTCGAGATACTCGCGGCCGAAATGGCCAATCAACATTTTTTCTTCTTTGGAAATTCTTGGCGGCGTCCAGACGATTTCCACGACTGCAAAGGCCACAAATAACCAACTGGCTGTATACAGCGCCAGCCCCACGGACCAGAATATCATGGCGGTGTAAATCGGATGCCGCATCACGCGATAGGGGCCGTTCGTGACCAAAATATGCGCTTTTTGAATTTTCAGGTTCGCTGACCAGTTCTTGTCCAGGACGGACTGTGCATAGGTCCAGAGCACCAGGCAAAGGGACGCGATGATCACACCCGTCCATCTCAATCCACTGGGTACAGGCCATTGAAACCAGGCTTCGTATACGGGGAAAAATGAATAAAGAACAATGACCGCGGCCAGCAAAATGCCAGCAATCACCCTGATCGCAAACAAGCCTTTCCCTTCATTTTTAATAGCCTCGCGGTCTGGAGTCAATTTGACGCCAGATTTTTTGGCTCGCAATGCCGGAATAATCCGATTAAAAATCATGATAAAGGCCAGATGAATCCAGAATACGATTCGGAACGAAAACGCTTCATTCATAACGGACACCCCCAGCATAGTTCCTGGTTTGCGAGATTTTCTCTTCATGCAAATGGGCGACTGGCAGTTTGGCCATGGCTTATATCGTCAGTACGGATATCGGAACTACGTTCACACCATCCTGTCTGCGGTACGCAAATCCATTTCCTGTTATCACGGTTAATGATGCTGGTGCCTTCACTTTTTTTGTGTCGATTTTATTGGCGAATTTCTTGAGGTTTTCTGCAGCGACGTCAGCCGCACCGAATCCAAGCTTAATTTCGAACGCACCCCAAGTGCCATCTGCATATTCTATGATGGTGTCCATCTTCAACCCTCTTGAGTCGCGATAATGGTACACTTTGCCGTCGTTAGCTTCCGCATAGATTTTCAAATCCCGAATCACAAGTGACTCGAACAACAATCCGAAATAGTTCAAGTCAGCCGTCAGTTTGTCGATCGATAAGCCCAGGGCCCCTACTGCCAGAGAGGGATCTGTAAAGTGCCGCTTCGGAGATTTGCGAAGCATATCTGAACTGCGAATATGTGTATTCCAGGCTGGCAATTTTTCCACCGTCATCAATCGCTCTAATGCATAGAGATAATCTGCAACCGTTTCGTCATCCAATGCACCGTCACTGCCACCAGTATCTTTAGCCAGTGTGGTAAGGGTAACCTCGGTGGAGATATTTCGAGCAATTGATTGGAGCAACCGCATGACCTTGTATGGGTCACGGCGTTTTTCAGATACCTTTGATAAATCAACTTCGGCAATCAAGGAGATATAGTCACTGACAAAGCACAGCCCCTCGGAGGCGCCTGCCCCAATCAGTCCGGGCCATCCGCCCAGCGTGATTTTTTCAGCAAGTTCTCCAAGATCAAATGCAACGCTTTCTGATGTTGGGGTGTCGCCTCTCAGTAAATCAGACAAACTAACCTCACCGGTAGACCAGCCCCTCTCGTACAATGACAGGGGGCGCATCCTCATCAAGGAGAATCTCCCTGCGCCAGAATGTCGCTTAGCATGATCGTCCGGTGTCGCAGACCCGGTTAGGATAAACTGCCCCTTTTGTCCGCGATCATCAACTTCACGACGCACATAATCCCATATCTTGGGATATTCCTGCCACTCATCAAGCAAGCGAGGAACTGAGCCGATCAGTACGCTCTTCGGATCAATTTCCATGCGTATGCGTACTTGCTCGTCGATATCAAAGCGCACAGCGCTGCCTGCGATTTGCAGCGCTGTTTGTGTTTTGCCACATCCTTTTGTACCCTCAATAAGAATTGCACCAGCACTTTTAAGGCGTTCCGCCAATATTTTATCTGCAAATCGTTTTCTATACTCCAAAAGATTATCACCTCCTCTCGTTGTCATTACAACACAAAATCCGCTATTATATAATGATTATAACCGCTAAATTATATTATATCAATCCGCTTAATTGATCATAAAATTCCCGCTATAATAAGCAATATAGTAAAAAACCTTTTGGCCATGCCCAGACCAGCACAACCATGAACATTTACAGCCATGCCATCCAGTCAGCCAATGAGGCTGCAGCCGCAGCATTGGACGATATTCTTTCCAGGCCAGTCGAGCGCAAGGAAGCAAAGGCCGACCAGAAAGCATCCGGTGAAAACCAGAGGTTCAATACGGTTATAACCCCGTTTCGGAAGCCGTAGCCCACAAATAGCCCACAAGACGGGCGTTTGGCTGACCCCATATGACAATATTCAACGGATAAAAAAGAAAAAGGCCCTGTTTGCAGGCCTTTGCGGGTTTGGATATGGAGCCTGTGGACGGATTCGAACCCCCGACCTGCTGATTACAAATCAGCTGCTCTACCGGCTGAGCTACACAGGCGTATGACATGCACTGACTGTCCTGGTGGAAACGGGTGGTGGATGTATCCGAGTGGATTCACTGTGTTTCCGGGTTCATCACTGCATGTGTTATTTTAGGCAAGGGTCAGGCTCTTGTCAAGTGAAAGGTTGCGCGTACATCGAGTAGATCGGGCAGATCAAGTAAATCAGCTAAATCAGCTAAATCGGCTAGATCGGGTATATCGGGCGCCGGGGGTAAAATCGGATCATGCACCAGATTCATTCCCGAGAACGCGACAGGCCGCAAGGGCTTCAGGCTCGCTCAGGTTGTCGGCTTCGGTTCCCTGGGCTTGAACGGCTTGAGCAGCTCGCGCGGATGTTCGAGCAGGATCTTGTAACGCTGGAAGGAGCGGGCGTAGTAGTAGCCGTCGGCGATGCGCTCGTCAAAGGTGACAGCGATGTTCATGATTTCACGATGGCCGATGGTGCCATCGTCGAGCAGGGCCGGAACGCGTTCGGTTGCCCCCGTAGTCACGAAGAAGGACGTCGTACCCCATTCGTACAGGTGATGGAACGGCGCGTCGACACCGAGGCTGCCCAGGTTGGAGATCCAGAAGCTGCAATGCATCGGATCGATGTCGAGGATGAAGCGCGGCAGCCAGCCGTGGTAATCAAGCCAGGCCAGGAAGCTGACCGCCCCGTCGAGAATGGGGCGGGGCAGGCTCATCAGGACATTGAACCAGTTGACGATGCCACTGCGTTTGACCTCGTCCTTTTTCGCCTCATTGCGGATGCGGTGGACCTCGTCCTGGATCTTTTGGGATATCGCATAAAGATCATCCTCCGGCTTGAACTTCATGATGATGATCTCTTCCTTGGCGTCATCCTTGAATTCACGTTTCATGACAAAGGCGACCGACAGCTCGTGTCGCTGGTAGACACGCCGGCCGATGACGAAGCGATTCACCTGCGGACGTTCGGCCACGATCCGGACCAGGGCGGCGAGGACAAAATGGAAAATGGTGATCTTGATGCCTTCGCCTGAAGCGGCGACAGCGCGGTTATGCTGGTTCATGAAAGCCTTGAGTTCGGTCATATCAATCTGTTGCTTGAAATAGACGGCCGACTCGTTGCGCTTTTTCATGATAAATGGGAAAAAGCGCATAAAAGGGTCAATGTCCTTGAGATACGTACCGTCCGAACGGCTAAACCAGCGGCGTTTCTCCATAGCGGTTCTGAATCCTCCTGCAGCGAATTTAATCATAATGAATAAGTTGCAACCGCGAAACCCGGGCCTGACAAGCAGAAGCACGATAACGTGCCCGTCAAGCTAGTCCAGGCCATGCGCGAAACCCGGCCGGGCCTGACATCAACTTTGGCGGACGACGAGATTGGCCAGGCGGCCTTTGACGTAGATGAATTTGACCAGTGTCTTGCCGCTGAGCAGGGCAGCCGTGCGGCTGTCAGCCATGACCTGGGCTTCGACATCAGCCGGACTGGCGTCGCTGGCGATATCGAGACGGAATTTAACCGTGCCATTGACCTGGACTGCAATCTCGACCAGGTCGCGAATCAGGGCCTGTGGATCGAAAACCGGCCAGGATTCATGGAAAATGGACTGCCCATGCCCCAGCTTCTGCCAGGCTTCTTCGCAGAAATGTGGCGCAAAGGGCGCCATCAGGCGCAGCAGGTCTTCGCAGACTGCCCGCAGCAGGGCCGTATCACCGGCCAGACCTTTGGCCTGCTGCTGGCTCTGGTATTTGTTGATCGCATTGAGCAGCTCCATCATGCGCGAGATTGAAGTATTGAACTGGAACTTCTCGGCATCGCTGGTTACGCCGCGAATCGCGTAGTGGCGGGCGTATTGCAGGTCACGGGCCTCGGCATCGGGCACTGTCATCGTGGCGGCGACACCGGGAGCGGTGGCCGCCACGGCGGCCGGCCAGGTGGCAGCCTCATCGGCCAGGCGTTCGACACGGCTGATGAATTTGACAATGGCCTTGACGCCATCATCATTCCATGGGCCGCCATCGGTATAGGCAAAGCCAAAGCCCAGATACATGCGGAAGACGTCCGAGCCATGCTTTTCAATGTAAACATCAGGGGAGATCGTATTGCCGCGCGATTTCGACATTTTCTGGCCATCGGCGCCAAGGATCGTGCCCTGATGGACCAGGGACAGGAAAGGTTCGTCGAAGTCGAGGCAGCCCATGTCGCGCAGGGCCTTGGTGACGAAACGGGCATAGAGCAGGTGCATGGCCGCATGCTCGGCGCCGCCGATGTATTTGTCAACCGGACACATCTGGTTGACCCTGGTGCGGTCAAAGGCCTGCTGGTCGTTGTGGTTGTCGACATAGCGGAACTGGTACCAGGACGAGCAGACGAAGGTATCGAGCGTGTCAGAGTCGCGTTCGGCCGGGCCGCCGCAGACCGGACAAGTGGTCTGGATGAACGACCGGGACTTTTTCAGCGGCGACTCGCCGTCGGGCCGGAATTCGACATCGTAGGGCAGGCGGACCGGCAGCTGGTCTTCAGGCACCGGTACAACACCGCAAGCCGGGCAATGGACCATCGGGATCGGTGTGCCCCAGTAGCGCTGACGCGAGACCAGCCAGTCACGCAGGCGGTAATTGACCTTCAGGCTGCCCTGGCTGGTCGGGCTGAGCCGGTCGATAATGGCAGTCACTGCAGCCTGGGAGGAAAGGCCGGTGAAATCACCGCTATTGACCAGGACCCCCTTGGCCGTGAATGGCAATTCATCCGGCGAACCATCTGCCGAAGCAATGACCCGCGGGATCGGCAGGTTGAATTTACGTGCAAACTCGTAGTCGCGCTCATCATGGGCGGGAACAGCCATGACCACGCCAGTACCATAACCGGCGATGACGTAATCAGCAGCCCAGATCGGTACGCGGGCCGCGGTGATCGGGTGGATGGCATACGAACCGGTGAAGACACCGGTCTTTTCCCGTACTGTCGACATGCGGTCAATGTCGGAGACCTTGCGGGTATCATCGCGATACTGATCCACGGCAGCCCGGCATTCGTCAGTCGTCAGCGCCGCGCACAGCTCGCTCTCCGGGGCGACGACGACATAGGTCACGCCCATCACGGTATCGGCCCGCGTGGTAAATACCGTCAGGCTGACCGGCTGGCCCTCGCTGTCGAGTACCGGCTGGCCGTCCTTCTCGGCGCCGAAAACCAGCTCGGCCCCCTCGGAGCGCCCGATCCAGTTGGTCTGGATTTTCTTGGTTTTCTCCGGCCAGTCCAGTCCAGGCAGGCAGTCGAGCAGTTCCTGGGCATAGGCTGTGATCTTGAAAAACCACTGGGTCAGGTTCTTGCGGGTCACCTCGGTATTGCAGCGCTCGCAGTGGCCCTCATCGACCTGCTCATTGGCCAGCACGGTATTGCAGCTCGGGCACCAGTTAACGGGGGCATTCTTGCGATAGGCCAGGCCATTTTTATAGAGCTGCAGGAAAAGCCACTGATTCCAGCGGTAATACTCGGGTTCACAGGTCGCCAGCTCGGCATCCCAGTCGAACATGCCGCCCATTTCGCGCAGCTGCTTTTCCATGGTCTTAATATTGTTCAGGGTGCTGTCCTGGGGGTGAATGCCGGTCTTGATGGCATAATTTTCAGCCGGCAGGCCGAAGGCGTCAAAGCCCATCGGCTGGAAGATCTCGTAGCCCTGCATCTTTTTCATGCGGGCCCACGAATCTGACAGCGAGTAATTGTACCAGTGCCCGACGTGCAGATTGGCGCCCGACGGATAGGAGAACATCTCAAGTACATACAATTTGCGGTCCAGGTGGGCCGGGTTGAAGTGATGCTGGCGCGTCTCTTCCCAGTATTGCTGCCATTTGCGGTCAATTTCGACTGAATAAGCCATGTAGGAATCCTCTCTATCTTGAAATCACAGCGGTAAGGTCATTGACAGGCGCTGTCCTGGAATGACAGGGGGTGACGAAAATCGCGTATGGTTTAATCGTCACCATGCGATTGGCGCCGCGGGTACCATGAGAATTACGGTGCAATCAGACCATTTTAGCAAAAAGTCCGGCGCTTTTCACTAATAAACCCGATGAAATACAGGCCCTGGCACCAAATTTTCACCCGCAGTCATCATGTCGGCAGACAGGCCCACGGTCACTTTTTCAAAATGCAGGCATAACGGCATACCTGCATACAAATTCCAGCCAGGCCCCGGGGAAGATTTCACGAAAAAAACCAGCGGCGCAGCAGGCACAGGACAAGGATATGCAGCGGATAGAAGAGATAAAAGGCGTACTTCAGCCACAGCGGCGGCTTTTTGGCTGTCCGGAAACGCATGCAGACCGGGATGGCCAGGATGGAGACGACCTGCAGGATTGCCCAGTAGGCAGGAGTTCGTTCAACAGCCAGCCGGTAAATCAGGAAGGAAGCATTGATCAGGCTGAGGTAGAGAAAGGATCGGACTTCCCACTCGGCTTCCGGAACGCGATGCATGGCCACATAAAAGCCCAGCACTGTCATCAGGCCATACCAGCCATAATCGGTTCTCAGCCATTCAGCCGCAAAAAGAGCGCCAGCCATGGCGACAAGGCCCAGCGGCAGGCCAATCCGCGGATCGAGGCAGATGCCGCCGATATTGATCCGCACATCAAAGCGGGGCGGCACGGGCAGGGTATTGGGGGCTGCCGGGATCGGCCGCAGGCTGGCCACCATGTCGAGATAGGAGTCCCGGACCAGGCGGTAGCCGGCCAGCAGGACGATCGCCAGGCTGAAGGTAATCAGGACATTGGTCCAGTCCGGCCGCAGCCAGTCGCTGCGTGGATTGACGAGGTGATTGCTCCAGCGGATGACTACCTCCGCAAATAAGGCAAATCCGGACATCCGCACAAAATAGATATAGGCATTGCGGGTCAGCATGTAACCGCGGGCTACTGACCAGGCAAAGATTGGAAAGGCCAGGCGACCGACCGTCCGCAAGAGGACAACGAGGGTGCCTGGCAGCAGATCAGCGTAATAATATCCGATATGATCCAGCAACATGAACAAACAAGCGAGCAATTTCAGCATGCTGAACCGCCTTTCAATCGAAAAATATTGTTTTGTCAAGCCCAGAATTGATTATCCGTGCAACATATTGTATCATTGTATGGCGGAGTAAACAAACCGCACAGAATACGGCGGCGTTTTCAAAACCGGAACAAAATGGACCGGTCGCGTGAAACCAGCCGCACGCAATCAGGCGGCTTAATCAGGCCGCACGGATCATTGCCGATCTGGCTTTTTGCATGTCAGGATTATGTCCGGTCTGCGACCGGCCCGGGTTTGCAGACTGTCTGTTAATAAATAAACGTCTGTTTATGAATGAAAGAGGTATCATCACATGGGACTCGGTATGAATATTGGTATTGACCTTGGCACAGCCAATGTGCTGATCTATGTCAAGGGCAAAGGCGTTGTCCTGCGCGAACCGTCGGTTGTCGCGATCAACTCCAAAACCGGCAAGGTGCTTGCTGTCGGTGAAAGCGCCAGCCTGATGCTTGGCCGGACCCCCGGTATTGTTGACGCGATCCGGCCCCTGCGCGACGGCGTCATCTCTGACTTCAAAGTCACGGAAGTCATGCTCAAGGCCTTCATCGGCCGCGTTTGCAAGGGCCTGCGGGCCAAGTATTTCAAGCCGACAATCGTTGTCTGCGTGCCCAGCGTGATCACGCCGGTTGAGCAGAAAGCGGTTGAGGATGCCACCAAGCACGCCGGGGCCAAGGATGTGTTCCTGATCCGCGAACCGATTGCCGCCGCAATCGGTGCCGGCATTGATATCACCAAGGCCTGCGGCAGCATGATCGTCGACATCGGCGGCGGTACCAGCGATATCGCGGTTATTTCCTTGTGCCAGCCGGTTGTTGACTTCTCCCTGAAAGTCGCCGGCGACCGCTTCGACGAGGCAATCGTCAAGCATGTGCGCCGCAAGCATAATATCCTGATCGGTGAACGGACCGCCGAAGAACTCAAGATCAATATCGGCTGCGCCTATCCACGTGAAGAGGAACTGACGATGGAGGTCCGTGGCCGTAACCTGATCACCGGCCTGCCGGCTACTGTCACCATCACTTCCACCGAAATGCTCGAAGCCCTTGAGGAACCGGTAGCCCAGATTTTCGAAGCGGTCCATTCCGTACTGGAGCGGACCCCGCCGGAACTGATGGCCGATATCAGCCAGCGCGGCATCGTCATGACCGGTGGCGGCGCCTTGCTGTATGGCCTCGACCGCATGCTGGCCGCCAAGGTCGGTATCGACGTCATGGTTGCCGACGACGCGATTTCCTGCGTGGCGATCGGTACAGGCCGGGCTCTCGACATGATGGATAAATTCGCCGCGCTCAGCGACTCCTGATCACAGGATATACCAGCCTGTTCAAACGGCCTGCAAGGCCTGACTGCCAGCCCGGCAGTCGGGCTTTTGTTGGTTTCATTGAGCCTTCTGAGCATTCATACAGGCATCCTTTGCCAATTTTTGCTTGACGATTGGCGCGCCATCGACCTATAATCAAAATCAATGCAATTATTGGCGTCTGGTATTGGTGTCTGGAAATCCGGCTGGCTGGCGTGTCGTGCCGGCTGCCAGCCAGGACCAGCCGGCAATCCGGTTATTTCTTCATGATCCGATGATGATTGGTTCGCCGGTCGTCTGTTTACAGTCATTGAGCCCCGGCCTGATGATTCGCGGTTTTTTCAGCTTGTCCTGCTGCTTGTTCAGCAGTCAGGATAAGCCATCCATGTCGTATTCTGCGACATGGCGTATCGTGCGTGTGACGAGACGCTGCCTGTCCAGGCCAGCCAGGCCCGCATCAGGTGACCTTCCCGGCCTTCGTGCCTGGCCAGGCCCGCAAGCTTTCCCGATTATCCCCGCCAGGTAAATTGTCAGCTTGCCTGAACATTTTCCTGCGCAACACTCGTGATTGGCGCGTAATCATCAGACCAGGTGGTTCTGCCCAGCCCAACCCCCGGATATTAATTTATTCTCCTTTGCACCGGGTGGCCGGCCAGATAAACCGATCAGGCAGGCCTGGCGAACCAGTTGACATTCAGGTTGTCCAACTGACTGGTTTGTGCAAGGTGCGATTTCGCGTGTTGAAGCAACTGTGCCTGTGCTCAAAAAACAATTGCATGTCTCAATCAATCATCCTCAATCAATCCTGCTCAATTAGCAACCGAACTGATGCTGCCACTCTGGCTGATCCTTGAGGAGCGTTCATGCCCATGTCTAAATTTACCGGTAAAAGTAAAGAATATCTGGTTTATCTCGCTGACAAAGGCGGTATCCTATCAGAAGAGACAGCTCAAGCGATGGACCACGCAGATCTGCTGGCTTTGCTGGAACGCCGTGATGCTGAAGCGGCCGACCGGATGGCGGCCGAAACCACTGCTCAAACAGCTTCGGGTCCGGCTGCCAGACCTGGCCGCGGCAAGACTGCCCGGACTGCAGCGGATGAAACGGTACTGGCTCCCGGCAAGCACCCGGGCAGGGGCCAGCCGGCTGCCAGACGCCAGACAACAAGCAGCAGTGCGGCGATAGCCCCTGCAGACAGTACAATTACCGTTTTGGAAACAGGCAGCGGGCGTAGTCCGGGCCGGCGCACCAGGCGAGCAACTGCAGGAACGCAACCGGATCATGCCGAGGTCAGTGCGTCGCCGGTTGAAATTGCGGCTGCACCGGGTCGCCGGAAACGTAAATTGGACCATGAAGGCAAGGTCGATAGCCAGCTGGCCATCGACCAGCTGGCTGGCTTGCTGCAAGATAACAAGAACGCGGACGCAGAAGCTGACGCAGTTCGCCAGGCCAGCAAAACGCTGGGCAAATTGCGCAATTCCGTGCGCGGTGCAGGCACGACCCGCAAAGGCCGGCAAACAACAGATGTCACTCGTGACGATGGCAAGACCGCCCCGGCTGCATCAGGAACCCGGCGGCGCACTGCCGGCCGTCCAGCAGCCAAGCCTGCTTTGCCGGCTGCTGCTGACTGGTCCGGCCTTCCGGCCGAGCCAGGCCGCCCGGCAGCGGTTTTGGCCCCGTCCGATACCGTGGATACTGCCGCCACCATGCTGCCTCCTGAGAGGACTTCAGACACTGGCCACGAACTGCCGGCTGCCACCTGGCCGCTGTTGTCCGAAAGCGCAGATCATCCTCAAGCCCCGAATCTGGATTATCGTGCAGCCGACGAGGCCGTTGCCAATATCGCCCCTGCAGACATGAGCGGGATTGAAAGCCTGCCGGCAGCCGCCGGTCCTGATGGTGCCGCCGGTGGCGCATCGCATCTATCACCAGCCAATCCGCCATTTGATCAAGCAGCTGGCGAGGTCGGCGAGGTCAATGATCAGGCAGCGGCGGGCCCGGAAAATATGCCAGCTGATTCAATGCCCCGTGCCGCCGGCCAATCCGATGCTGGACAGGTTACCTGGCAGGGTCATGAAACGGGGCCGGCCAGTCAGGCCGATGATGCAATCAGCCAGGCTGCCGCCACCAGTGAACCGGCCGCTGCCGGGGAAACACATGCCAGGCCGGCTCATCACTTCGAGCGGCCGGTTCGCGGCCGCCCGATCGGTTCGCGGACCAGGTCCGAGCCAGACGTGGCCCGCAAGATTGAGCCCAAGGCTGGACCAGCCGGTGAGACCAGGGCTGATCAGAAATCCGAGACCAGGCCGGGCCCGCGAACCGATTCTAAACCGGAGCAAAGGCCCGAGCCAAAATCCGAGTCGAAACAGGACCAGCGGGCAGAGCATCGGGCCGACCAGAAGGTGGAGGCGCGGCCTGAAGCCAGGTCCGCCCCGGCAAATTATAAAACCAATGCCGGCCGGGTTGAGGGGCGCCATGTCTACGAGATCATCCCGCGCCTCAGCCCGGATGAGATCAAGGAAGCTTCATCGGCATCGGCCTCGGCGGCCTCGGCCGTGACAGCAGGCCCGGCGCTGGCGACCGATCTGACCGGTGATGGTGAGAACCGGTTGGAGCTCGAGGCGGTGCGCCACCGCCGCGCCATGCTGGAAGCCGGTGAACTGATGGCAGGTGTCCTGGAGATCATGCCGGATGGCTACGGATTCCTGCGCAAGGATAATTATCTGCAAAGCAACAAGGACATTTACGTACCGCCGCAGTATATCCGCCGTTTCAATCTCCGTCAGGGTGACTGGATCACCGGGCCTGCCAGATTGCAGCGGGAAACCGACCGATTCCAGGCTCTGATTTATATCAAGGACGTCAATGGCCTGCCACCGGAGAAAATGATCCGCCGGCCGCATTTTGACCGCCTGACGCCCATCTATCCCGATCAGCGCTACGTCCTGGAAACCGTGCGCAATGAACTGTCGACGCGGATTATCGATCTGGTTGCGCCGATCGGCAAGGGCCAGCGCGGCATGATTGTGTCGCCGCCCAAAGCTGGCAAGACCATCCTGCTGCAGAAAATTGCCAATGCGATCAGCCAGAACAATCCCGAAGTCAAGCTGATCGTGCTGCTGATTGACGAACGGCCGGAAGAAGTCACCGACATGCAGCGCTCCATTAATGGGGAAGTCGTTTATTCAACTTTTGACAAGACGCCGGAAAATCACGTGAAAGTCACGGAGCTGGTCCTGGAACGGGCGATGCGTCTCGTGGAGCTCAAGCAAGACGTCGTTATTTTGCTCGACAGCATGACCCGCCTGGCCCGGGCATACAACCTGACGATCAATCCAACCGGGCGCACGCTCTCGGGTGGCCTTGACCCGGGTGCCCTGTATGGCCCCAAGCGCTTTTTTGGCGCCGCCCGCAATATCGAGCATGGCGGCAGCCTGACGATCATCGCCACGTCCCTGATAGAAACCGGTTCACGGATGGATGAGGTGATCTTTGAGGAATTCAAGGGCACCGGCAACATGGAAGTCTATCTGGACCGCAAGCTGTCGGAAAAACGGATTTTCCCGGCCATTGACATCAATCGTTCCGGGACGCGCCGGGAAGAACTGCTGCTGTCGGGCAAAGAGCTTGACGCGGTCTGGACGATCCGCAAAGCTTTCAGCCAGCTGGATACGGCAGCGGTCACCGAAACGATCATCAACCTGCTGCTCAAGACAGTCAACAATCAGCAATTCATATCCTCGATTAATGTTTCATTTAATGACAAAAATGTCTTTGAAGCAATGCGCGGCGTGCGCCCCGGCAGCTCAGGCAATGGCTCAGGGAATTACGGCAACAGTTCTGGCGGCAGTTCCGGTGGTTATTCCAGCTCCGGTTACGGCAATTTCTTCCGCCCGCGCGGCGGGACCGGCCTGGATGACGCCGATTAAGCAGGGCGATAGCTGACAAAATATCCGACGCCTGATCGCTGGTCCTGGTTCTGGCCCCGGTCGCGATGCCTGAAGCCTGATGCCCGGTCGTCGTCCATGGTTCCTGTCAATCCTGCACAGTGCCAGTTTATTCCGGCCAGGCCCGCCAAATCCATGATTGACAAGTGAACCGGAATCAGATAGACTTTACCAGCAATGTATAATCTGGTGCAGCATACGTGTCAACGTCAGCTGGCAACGACCCGCGCTGCATCCATGTAAGAGGTGATCAGGAATGAAAGAAGGCATTCATCCCAAGTATGGCAAATCTGTCGTCAAGTGTGCTTGCGGTGAGACGTTCGAGACCGGCTCGGTCAAGAAGAACCTGAACGTCGACATTTGTTCGAAGTGCCATCCGTTCTATACCGGCCGTCAGAAGCTCATTGATACCGGCGGACGCGTTGACAAGTTCAAGAAGCGCATGGAGCAGGGACAGAAATAAACTGCGACCAAGGGGAGGCTGGTGGATACGGGCCTCCTTTTTGTTTTATACCGAGGTTGACCCATGAAAAAAACAACAAATAGCGATGCCGGTACAGCACCGGCCTGCCAGAAAAAGACAACGATCGGCGGCCAGGCGCTGATTGAAGGACTGATGATGATTGGTCCGGAGAAAAAAGCCATGGCTGTCCGCAAATCCGATGGGACCATTCTGGTTGAATATCTGCCGATGACCCGGTTTACCGGCCTGGCCAATATTCCTTTTATCCGCGGCTCGATTCGCATGTTCAGCCAGCTGGTCAGCGGCACGAAAGCCCTGCTGCGTTCAGCTGAATTCGTCGAAGAAGAAGAGGCCAGCCAGGCAAATGGAACTGGCAGCGAAAGTGCCCCGGCTGCCGATGCCGGCGGCGACGCGGCTCCTGCCAGCCAGGCTGAAACCGGGAGTTCCCCGGCAGCCCCGGCCGGACAGGACAATGCAGCAAAAGCCGCGAGCCACCAACCGCCAGCCCGGCCAGCATCTTCGCGACTCAAGGACCGGGTCGAACATTTCATGGAAACACACAGCGGGCTGATGCTGTATCTGTCGGCAATAGCCGGCATCCTTTTCAGCATTGTCCTGTTTATTCTGCTGCCCAACCTGCTGACCAGCCTGGTCCGTTATCTGACCGGCCTGGGGGCAGGTTCCGGACGCAGTTCGACGATTGTCCTCAACCTGATCGAAGGGGCAATCCGCATCAGCATCTTTGTCGCCTACCTGGCCCTCTCCTCGCGGATGCAGGAGATCCAGCGCGTCTGGATGTACCATGGAGCCGAGCACAAGACCATTGCCTGTTATGAGGCCCGGATGCCCCTGACCGTTGAGAATGTCCGGACGTTCAGCCGTTTTCATCCGCGCTGTGGTACGGCCTTCATGTTTATTGTCATCCTCGTCAGCATTATTGTTTTTTCGCTGATCGGCTGGTGGAATCCCCTGATCAATCTGCTGGTCCGTTTCGCCCTGGTCCCGGTCGTCGCCGGGATTGCCTACGAAATCATCCGGGTCACGGGCCGCCATGATAATTTGCTGACCCGGATTGTCTCGGCGCCGGGCCTGTGGCTGCAGCGCCTGACGACCGCCGAACCGACCGACAAGATGCTCGAAGTGGCGATTACCGCCATGGAAGCGGTTCTCCCCGAGAAAACTGACAGCGATAAATGGTAATGACAGCACCTGACCTATGGTAAGCGTGGGTGTCCTGCATCAGGAACTGGGCCAGATGCTGGCAGCAGGCGGCCTGGAGCAGCCACGCCGGGAAGCGGCCTGGCTGCTGATGCATTATTGTCAATGGTCCCTGGATCGCATTTACAGCCGACCGGACCTGGAACTTTCTGACAGCCTGGCCGGTGAAATCCGCCAGGCGGGCCAGCGGCGGGCCAGGCATGAACCGATGGCTTATATAGTGGGCGAAGCAGGCTTCTACAAACACCTTTTTTACGTCGGGCCGGGTGTCCTGATCCCGCGGGCCGATACAGAAATCCTGGTGGAAACAGCACTGGCGGCGATAGCCAGCGCCGGCCATGCAGCAATCCCGTCTGTCCGTACAGATGCCGGCGATAATCCGCGCCGGGGATTGAGAATCCTGGACACCTGTACCGGCAGTGGTTGTGTGGGAATCAGCCTGGCACTGGAACTGCAGGCCGCGGGCCAGCCGGTTGAATTGACCCTGATCGATATAGATAGCCAGGCGCTGGCCTATGCCCGGCGCAATGCCGGGCGTCACGCCCTGGCCTCAATCCGGCTGATCCAAGGCGACCTGTGGCCGCCGTCTCATATGGTTCCACCGGGCGGTTTTGACCTGATCGTGGCCAATCCGCCTTATATCCGCCCGGCAGTGATCACCGGGCTGATGCCAGAAGTTCGTGAACATGAACCCCATCAGGCCCTGGATGGCGGTCCGGACGGGCTGGACTTCTATCGCCGGCTGACCCGGCAGGCCGGTGACTATCTGCACAGGCCCGGTTTGCTGCTTTTTGAACATGGCTACGATCAGGGTGCAGCCGTTGCCGGACTGCTGGCCGATTCCGGCTGGCAATATCGGCAGGCCCGGTGCGATTATGGCGGCCAGCCGCGTGTAGCCGGTGGCTGGCTGATGTAGCTCGCTTCAGCAAGGAGGACCGCTATGCCAGGTCGTTATCATCTCTATCAGTTTCAGGTCGGGGAGGTTCTCACCTTGAAGAAAAAGCATCCCTGTGGCAGTGAGCGCTGGGAGGTTCGCCGGATCGGTGCTGACATCGGTCTGGCCTGTCTGAAGTGCGGTCATCTGGTCAGCATGCCGCGCCGCCAGCTCGAGAAGGCCGTCAAATCGATCGCCAGCGGCGAGGAGAAAAAACAATGAGCCGGCATCGTGCTGATAAAAGATCGCCTGTTGAGCGACAGGATCCGGCTGTAAACAACGCGGACCACGCCGATTCAACCCGGATCGCGGCAGAAGCTGCCGCGCCGGCGGACGTGTTGCGTGCGTGGCTGGCAACCTTGACTGACTACCCGGTGACAGACTGGGACAAGCTGCCGGATATTGGCCTGTATATGGATCAGGTCCAGACCTGGATCAATCGTCAGCTAGGCTTGTATCAGGCCAGCGGTGAAGGGCACCTGCTGACCGCGGCCATGATCAACAACTATATCAAGGCTGAGCTGTTACCCCGGACTGATGGCAAGAAATATGCGCCGACCCATCTGGCTTTACTGACGATGATCGGTTCCCTCAAGCAGGTTCTGTCCATGGCTGATCTCAAGACGTTATTGGCAACGTCACAGAACACCCAGAATATTGCCCCGCTTTTTGCCGGATTTCTTTCCATGCAGCAACAGACCGTTCAAGCTCAGGTCGCTGCTTTGCAGGCGCGGATCAGCCAGCTGCCGCCTGCGCCGGAGCAACAGCAGGCAGCCTTGCGTGTCCTGGCCCTGGAATGGGCTGTTGAAGCTCGCGTCCGTATCCTTCTGGCCGAAAAAATGCTTTCGATGCTGACCGAACCGGATTGACTTGGCCCGGGTGAGACCGGCGACCCAGGCCGCGGCCCACCGATGCAACAAGATTCTGAACCGGACTGATCCGCCGCCCTGATGACCGGCGACCCATCCGTTTAGCAAAGCCCCCGCGTCTTATCCTGATCGTACCCGCTAAGTATCCGGTGTGCATAAACCAGATACGTTGCCTGGATCAGAGTAAGACATCGGGGGCTTTTATTGATTTCGACAGGATTAACGGGGACCAGCCGGTCGATGGATCGATGGATCGATGGATCAAGGGATCGATGGATCAAGGGATCAAGGGAACAGCCGCTTCGTCCCGGTCCAGTCCGGCTTGTCAGCCAGCCTGCTCGATGGCCACGGCGACCGAAACAGTGGCGCCAACCATCGGGTTGTTGCCCATGCCGAGGAAGCCCATCATTTCAACGTGGGCCGGCACAGAGGAGGAGCCGGCGAACTGGGCATCGGAATGCATGCGGCCCATTGTGTCGGTCATGCCGTAGGAAGCAGGGCCGGCCGCCATATTGTCCGGATGCAGGGTACGGCCGGTGCCGCCACCGGAAGCGACCGAGAAATATTTCTTGCCGATCTCGGTGCACTCTTTTTTGTAGGTGCCGGCAACCGGGTGCTGGAAGCGGGTCGGATTGGTGGAGTTGCCAGTGATGGAGACATCAACGCCCTCATGGTGCATGATGGCCACGCCTTCGCGGACTTCATCAGCGCCGTAGCAGCGGACCTTGGCCCGGTCGCCCTGGGAATAGGCGATTTCGCGGACAATGTTCAGCTTGCTGGTGGCATAGTCGAACTGGGTCTGCACATAGGTGAAGCCGTTGATGCGGGAGATGATCTGGGCGGCGTCCTTGCCCAGGCCGTTAAGGATAACCTGCAGGGGCTCGGTGCGGACCTTGTTGGCTGACTTGGCGATACCGATGGCGCCTTCTGCGGCGGCGAAGGATTCATGGCCGGCCAGGAATGCGAAGCATTTGGTCTGTTCGCGCAGCAGCATGGCGGCGAGATTGCCATGGCCGATACCGACTTTGCGGTCATCGGCGACTGAACCGGGAATACAGAAGCACTGCAGGCCGATACCGATGGCTTCAGCTGCTTCAGCGGCCTTGGTGCAGCCCTTCTTGATGGCGATAGCGGCGCCGACGACATAAGCCCAGGCGGCATTCTCAAAGGCGATTGGCTGGATATCCTTGCAGATTTTGTAGGGATCAAGGCCCTTGGCCTCGCAGATCGCTTTGGCTTCATCGATGGAGGCGATACCATATTGCGCCAGGGTGGCGTTGATTTGCGAAATTCTCCGGTCGTAGCTTTCAAATAGTGCCATGGATGGTTGCTCCTTTCACGAGGCTATCGTTATTCATGACGGGGGTCGATGGTCTTGGTGGCTTCAGCGAAACGGCCATAGGAGCCGAGGCTCTTTTTATAAGCTTCATTGGCATCGACGCCTTTCTTGATCAGGTCGAGCATCGGGCCGACCTTCAGGAACTGGTAGCCAATGACTTCGTTATTTTCGTCGAGAGCCATTTTGGTGACATAGCCTTCCGTGAGTTCGAGGTAGCGCGGACCTTTTTCCAGGGTGCTGTACATGGTGCCGACCATGCTGCGCAGGCCCTTGCCGAGGTCTTCCAGGCCGGCGCCAATCGGCAAGCCGTCTTCGGAGAAGGCCGACTGGGAGCGGCCATAGGCAATTTGCAGGAAAAGCTCACGCATCGCCGTATTGATAGCGTCACAGACCAGGTCGGTATTGAGGGCTTCGAGCACTGTCTTGCCTGGCAGAATTTCCGCGGCCATGGCAGCAGAATGGGTCATGCCCGAGCAGCCGATCGTCTCCACCAGTGCTTCCTGGATGATACCTTCCTTGATGTTCAGCGAGAGCTTGCAGGCTCCCTGCTGCGGCGCGCACCAGCCGACACCATGGGTGAAGCCCGAAATGTCCCGGATCTCCCGGGACTGTACCCAGCGGCCTTCTTCAGGAATCGGTGCCGAGCCATGGTTGGGTCCCTTGGCCACACAAGTCATGTGTTCTACTTCATGAGTCTTCAGCATGTGTTTTTCCCCTTTCGAAATTGGAATTGCGTGTCTGAATAACTGCAAATACCCGGATAAGAGCGAAAAATCCAAATTCATTATAGCGAATGGCAGATAGATATACCAGTCATTACAGAAAGCGGCCGGCAGAAATTTCAAGATCAATACCTGCAACCGCCTTGCTTGCGCACAGCCGTCAGCCGGGCCGGATGCCGGGGCCCCGCCACCCCCATCATCGGCCAGGTACGGATCGGGCTGCGGATCCTGCCGCAGCGCCATCCCGGTACGGATCGGGGCCGGGATCTGCTATCTGCTATTATGAATTTGGATATAGTATAATAAATTGCCTGTAAAAAAACACAAGCTAAATTAGACAAGGATTTATCAGATATGTTAGAGCAATTGACGGCGGTTGCTGACCGCTATGAAGAACTGAATTTGCTGCTGGCCGATCCGGCGGTCCTGGCTGACCAGGCACGCTACCGCAAGCTGGTTCAGGAGCATGCCGGGCTGGCGCCCCTGGTTGAGGATTATCGCGCCCTGTGCGCGGTGCGCCAGGCTATCGAGGAGCACCGGTCGCTGCTTTGCCAGACTGACGACCGGGACTTTCGCGAGCTGATCCGCGAGGAGCTGTCCGATCTGGAAGATACCCAGGTCCGGCTGACTGCAAGCCTGCAGGAGCAGATACGGCCGCGTGACCCCAATGATCAGCGCAATGTCATCGTCGAGATCCGGGCTGGCGCCGGCGGTGAGGAGGCCGCGCTGTTTGCGGCCGTTCTGTATCGCATGTACAGTGCCTATGCCGACCGCCAGGGCTGGCGGACTGAACTGATTGACTGCAATGGGACCGAGCTGGGTGGTTTCAAGGAAATTGTTTTCATGATTGTAGGCCAGGGTGCCTTCAGCCAGCTCAAGTTTGAAAGCGGTGTCCATCGGGTCCAGCGCGTTCCGGTGACCGAATCCGGTGGCCGTATCCACACGTCAACGGTAACAGTAGCTGTTTTGCCCGAGGCTGATGATGTGGAAGTCAACATCAATCCCAACGACTTGCAGATTGACACTTTCCGGGCCTCGGGCGCCGGTGGCCAGCATGTCAACCGGACGGATTCGGCGATCCGGATTACGCACCGGCCGACCGGCCTGGTCGTTACTTGCCAGGATCAGCGATCGCAGTACAAGAATAAAGACCAGGCGATGGCTGTCCTGAAGGCGCGCCTGCTGGAAATCGAACAGAACCGGCAGAGTGGGGCGATTGCCTCGGAGCGCAAGATCCAGGTCGGGACAGGTGATCGCAGTGAACGTATCCGCACATATAACTATCATCAGGGCCGGGTCACCGATCACCGGATCGGCCTGACGCTTTACCAGCTGGAATCTATCCTGGCCGGGCAGATTGACGACATTATCCGGGCCTTGCAGACGGCCGCGCGTACCGACAGCCTGGGCCAGGGTTCGGAGGATCCGGACTGATGCAGACGCAGGTCATTCACGTGGATCCTTCATGGCCGGCGGAGCGCCTGGATGCGTACCTGCAGCCGGCTGCCGCTGCCCTGGCCGCCGGCCAGCTTGTGGCCTTCCCGACCGAGACTGTCTATGGTCTGGGTGGCGATGCGCTTGATCCAGCCGCAATCGCTGCCATTTTCGCCGTCAAGGGCCGCCCGGCTGACAATCCCCTGATTGTGCACGTCGCCCGGCCGGCTGATCTGCGGCCTCTGACGGCCAGTTGCCCACCCCTCGCCGAGGCCTTGCTGGCGGCCTTTGCGCCTGGTCCGCTGACCCTGATTTTGCCCAAGGCTGACGCGGTGCCGGCCGTTGTCACCGCCGGCCTGCAGACAATCGCGGTCCGCATCCCGGCTCATCCGGTCGCCCGGCGGCTGATTGAGCTGGCCGGCGTGCCTGTCGCCGCACCGTCAGCCAATCGTTCGGGCCGGCCCAGTCCAACGCGGGGCTGGCACGTGATCGAGGATCTGGATGGAGCCATACCCTATATCATTGATGCCGGTGATTGTGAATACGGCCTGGAGTCAACAGTTGTAGACCTGACCGGACCGGTGCCGGAAATCCTGCGCCCCGGGGCGATTACAGCCGAGCAGATCCGGTCGGTTGCCGGTGATGTGACCGGCATTGGCACCCGGCAGCCGGTTCACGCAGTACACCCGGACAAACCACGCTCTCCGGGCATGAAATACCGTCATTATGCACCCCGGGCTGAACTGCGGATCATCACGGGCCATTCGCTGGCGGAACGGGCCCGGACAATGGCCGGCATGCTGGCCAAGGCCCGGGACCTCACGACCGCTGGCCGGCGCATCGGCCTGTATGGATGCGGACAGCTGCTGCAGCCGCTGCCGGGCCAGGACCCGGTATCTGAGCCGGCCGGTCCGCTGCAGCGGGAGGTGGTCGCCGAACCGGCCAATCCCATGCTGCAGGGGACGACCCTGGAACCGCTCCGCTTTTATGAAATTTCACCGGGCCAGCCTATTGCCGAGCTGCGGCATATTGCCACGCTGCTGCCAGCGGATGCCGTCTGTCTGCTGGCGTATGCCGGGTTGCCAGATCCGGTTGCGGCAGCCCGCCACCTGTTTGATGCCTTGCGCAGCTTTGATGCGCTGGATGTCGCCCTGATCCTGGCCGAGGGCCTGCCGGATCGTGGCGGCGGAACAGCCTACATGAACCGCCTGCATAAAGCCGCCGGCGGTGGCGAGGTTGTACCCGGAAACCAGGGCAGCGGCACCGCCGCAAGACAGGAATAATTGCCAAAATCAAATGCCTGTTGCGGACGTTACCCGGTGGATCGGGGCTGGTGATGGGAACGATGAATGGCCGGGGTCCATGGTCTGTTGCTGGCATGAAGGAATGGATGGCCGCTGCAGCCTGGATAATAGACCGGCCTTGCGCCCGTGGAGGGAAAGGAACCTGAACAGGATGAACGTGATCTTTATCTGTACTGGCAACACCTGCCGCAGCCCAATGGCTGAAGGCCTGTACAACGCCCGGCGGACGGATCCGGCCTGGCATGCGTCATCGGCCGGCCTCGCTGCCTCGCCGGACCAGCCGGCCACCGATCAGGCGATCGAGGCTCTGCGCCAGCATTATGGCATTGATATCAGCGGCCACCGGGCCAGGCGCCTGTATCCGGCCATGCTGGCGGCAGCCGACCTGGTCCTGACCATGAACCGGCAGCAGCGTGATTATCTGCGTGAATACTTGCCGGGTCGTGCGCACGACATCCTGACGGTCGGTGAGCTGGCTGGCGAGCCGCATACAGAGATACCAGATCCCTTTGGTGCCGGCCAGGCCGCCTATGATCAGACTGCGGCGATCCTGGCCCGGCTGATTGACAAGATCCTGGCCAGCCAGGCTGCTATTGAATAGGGCATATCGGGGTGTCAGAAAAAATGGCGAAAATCTGGAAAATTTCCGGAATTTCATACAGACAGAATGACGCTTGCGCGTTATGCTGGTTCTAGCTTCGAGGCCAGTCCATTCCGCCAGTCCATTCCGCCAGCCCATCCGCCAGCCCGCTTCGCTATTCCATCAGTCCATTCCGCCAGCCTCCCCGCAAGTCCATTAAGGTGAACATCAGGCTTGACGGCCATGCCCTGTCGTGCTATAGTTTCTTTTGCTGTGCGTTCTGGCATAGCGTTCTTGATTGAATATCCTCGCCCTGTCCAGAGGCAGGGCCGTTAGTCCAGGAGGAGGTGAAACAGTGGCTAGAAAGTATGAAACAATGGTAATCCTTAACCCGGTCATCGGTGAAGATGCGATCAACGCAACCACCGAGAAGATCAAGGCTCTGGTTGAAGCGTCAGCAACGCTCGAACAGATGGAGGTCTGGGGTCGCAAACGTCTTGTGTACGAGATTAACGATCAGAAAGAAGGACATTACTTCCTGATGAATTTCAGTGCGGAAGCAGATTTTCCGAAGGAGCTTGAGCGTGTGCTCAAGATCACAGACGGCGTCCTGAGATATCTGGTCATCCGTACTGACGAGTAACTTGTCAGAAAGGTAAGTGAGCGTATGAACAAAGCAATCCTCATGGGTCGCCTGACCCGTGATCCCGAAATGCGGACAACGACCGGCCAGGTGCCAGTCTGCACCTTCACCCTGGCGATTGACCGCCGGTATAAGACAGCCAGCGGCGAGAAGCAGGCCGATTTCATTCCGGTCGTGGCCTGGCGGCAGCAGGCTGAGTTCTGTGCCAAGTATTTCCGCAAAGGTTCGCGGATGCTTGTTGTCGGCAGCATTCAGACCCGCAGTTATACCGACAAGGATGGCAATAAGCGCACAGCCACCGAGGTGGTTGCCGATGAGATTTCGTTTGTTGACAGCAAGCGCGAGGATTCCGGTGCGGGCTATGACACTCACGCCCCCGCGGCGGCACCTGCCATGGCTGCCTCAGCAGCCGATGGTTTCTTCCCGGCTCCTGACGATGACACCTCACTGCCTTTCGATCTTTAATCTGAGCCTGATTTGATTTTTCGGAAAGGAGCAACCATCCATGGCTGAAATGAGACGTGGTGGCCGCGATAGCGGTGATAAAGAGTCCCGCGGCATGCGGCCGAGACGGTCCAGACGTAAAGTCTGCGCCTTCTGTGCTGATAAAGTCGCGCATATTGATTATAAAGATGTCGGACGTCTGCGCAAGTTCATCTCGGAGCGCGGCAAGATCCTGCCCAAGCGGATGACCGGCAATTGTGCTGAGCACCAGCGTGAGCTGACGATCGCCATCAAGCGATCCAGACATGTCGCCCTGCTGCCATACGCTGGCGAATAATTGATTCGCCTGTTTATAGAAGCGGACCCCCGGAGAGTGCCCTGACCATCAGAGCACTCTCTTTTTTCAATCATCATTTTCTGATCCATCCTGTGATAAAATATAAGGCGATTCCGATGCAAATATCCAGACCGCCGAACAGATATCAGGAACAAGCAATACAAGGAGACCTGCCATGAAAGTCATTTTATTGAAGGACGTCAAGGGTCTGGGCAAGACCGATGACATCAAGGAAGTCCAGGACGGTTATGCCCGCAATTTCCTGTTTAAACAGAATCTGGCCCTGGAAGCAACACCGGCCAATCTCAATTCGGTCAAGAATCGCAAAAATGCCGAAGCAGCCCGCCTTGAACGTGAGCTGGCCCAGGCGCGTGAATTGGCCTCGCAGTTACATGGCAAGGTTTTTACCATGCCGATGAAGTGCGGTGAAGCTGGACGCCTTTACGGGGCCGTCACGGCGATGGATGTCGCCGACATGCTGGCACGCAGTGGTTTCAAGGTTGATAAGCGCGGTATTACCATCCCCACGGCGATCAAATCGCTGGGCAGCTTTGAGGCGGAAATCCGCCTGCATCATGATGTCAGTGTGAAAATCGGCCTGCTCATCGTCGCCCAGGGCTGACCAGTCGCTTGCCAGAACCTGTACCGTGACATGCAGCCTGGTGCCGGGCCGTGACCGGTGCCGTGCCGCGAGTCCCCGGTCTGGTGCTGTGACCGGCGCCGCGGGCTCCTGATAGGAATCCCGATAGCTGGAATCCTGAACGAGGTGGCTGATGGAAACCAGGCGCGACTTTCCGCTCAATCTTGCCAGTTTACAGCCTTTAGCCGAGTTTATCGATGCTCAGCTGACGAAGGCCCGATGTGTCCGCCGCGATCTGATTCGTGCCCGGCTTTTTGCTGAGGAAACAACGGTCTACTGGATCCGGCAAGCGCAGCCGGATGCCCTGGTCCAGGTCATCATTCGCAAACGGTTCAGGACAATCACGCTGGTATTGCGTTATTCCGGGAACCAGGCCAATCCCATGGCCTGGTCCCCGGAAGAGCCAATAGACAAGCCAGAAATAGACCTGATTAGCCAGAATATCCTGATCGGCCTGTCATCGGTGCAATATACGTATGAAAACGCGACTAATCAGCTGACCTTCACCGTAACCCAGAAGCCATTCAATCCAATGCTGGCGATCGTGCTGGCGCTGACAGGCGGTATCAGCTGCGGCCTGCTGGGCCTGTACCTGGCTCCCGATCAGGCAGCGGCCTTGCCGGCTGGTTTGTTCGCCCCCCTGACATCGGCTTACATGGGGCTGCTCAACAGCATTGTCGGCCCGCTGCTCTTCATTTCAATCATTGCCGGAATTCTCAATATGCAAAGCCTGGCCCGGATCAGGCAGGTTTTTGGCACATTGTTCGGCTGGTTTGCCAAGTTTACATTGGCTGCTGTCATTCTGACCTTGCTGGCTGCCTGGATTTATTTCCCTGTCGACGGCCTGACAAGCGGGGGCGGCAGTTCAGGCCGTGACCTGTTCAGGCTAATGTCGACGATGATCCTCGGGGCTATTCCAGCCAACCTGGTTCGCCCGTTCATGGAAGGTCACACCCTGCAGATCATTTTCATGGCCAGTCTGTCCGGTATTGTTGTCCTGATTCTCAAAGAACGTATGCCAACCCTGACTGTACTGGTTGCAGAAGCCGATTCGATATTGATGAAATTGCTCAATGCGATCTGTTCATGGATGCCGGGCCTGATCTTTGTCAGTGCCATCAGCCTGACCCTGGCAGGTGAAGGACGTTCCCTGCTGCAGGCAACCGGTCTTTTCCTGTTCATCCTGGTATTTGTCCTGCTGATGACCGCCTTGATGCTCCTGGTGCTGGCCTTCTCGGGCCAGCGTCCGCTGCCCTATCTGCGACTGATGGTCCCGGTGCTGCTGCCGGCCCTGACAACCGCCAGTTCCAGCGCAACTTTTATCCATCATGATCGCGTTGCTATCCATAAACAGGGGATCCGCAGTTTTCTTGTCAAGTTTTCCATACCGATTGGCGCGCAGTTGTGCCGGCCGTACAGCCTGATCGGAAATGTCCTGACAACTTTGTTCATCAGCCATTATTACCAGGTGCCATTCGGGCTGGCCGAAATCCTGATCGTCATTGTTCTGTGCGGGGTGTTATTGCCCACTATTCCTTCTACCCCCGGGGTCGTGACATTTATGTACACGGTTCTGTTCAATCAGCTGGGGATCCCGCTGGAAGGACTGGTTATCGCGGCGACCATTGACCTGCTGACAGACTATTTCCTGACCCCTGGCAACGTGCTGGTTACCAATGCCAGCATGTCGCTGACAGAACTGGCTTTGCGGCGGGCCGCGAAGAAAATGGCCGCAGATATAGCCGCGCGGCCATGACGGGATTGGAGATTGATCACATACATATAGCCGCTGATGCGCGGCCGTGGACGAGCGTACTGAGTGATCACGCAGAAGTGCCTGCGTGAATCTGACAGGAAAGATGACTGATATTCATTAAAGGAGACTGACGCATGGCGCAGCCACTGTCTTCGGACAATCCGCAATCGATCCGGCCCGCCGGCCGGGTGATGCCGCACAATATTCAGGCTGAGCAGTCGGTCCTGGGCAGTGCCATGTCCGGCGACCGGGCCCTGGCCGAAATCACCGCGCTGCTCAAGACCAGCGACTTTTACCGGCCCGATCACCGGCTTATTTACGATGCAATTTGTGAGCTCTATCTGGCCAGCCGGCCAGTTGACATTATCACGGTCAGTGACCTGCTCGAGAGCCAGGGCCACCTGGACAAGGCCGGCGGCCTGACCTACATCAGTGCTTTGCCGGATACGATTCCTGTCATGGCCAATGCCGGTCACTACGCCGACCTGGTGCGGCAAAAGTCAATTTTGCGCCGCCTGATTACGACAATGGACGATATCACCGGTCTTTGCTTTGATGAAGGCAATGAAGCCGACACCTTGCTCGATGTTGCTGCCAAGCGGATTTTCGAAATCCGCGAGAATCGTGATGTCGTGGGCTTTGAAAGTCTCAAGGACGTTATCAGCCGCACGGTCAATGAGCTGGCTGCCCTGGCGAAAGGCAAGCCGCGGGAGCGCCATATCATGACGGGATTCCATACCCTGGACCGTTCACTGGGCGGCTTGCGGCCTGGCAGCCTGATCATTGTCGCAGCCCGTCCGGCCATGGGCAAATCAGCCTTTGCCCTGAATATCGCCCAGAAAGCGGCAACGCTCTATAATGTTCCGGCGGCTATTTTCAGCCTGGAAATGTCCAAGGAGGAAATCGCCAATCGCATGCTCAGTGTCCAGTCCCTGGTCCAGGCCAGGTCACTGAGTACCGGTGAACTGCAGAATGAAGACTGGGACCGCATCGCCCGGGCCCTGCCGCCTTTATACAGTGCACCCATTTCGATTGATGACCGGTCCGGTACCAGCGTGATGGAGATGATCTCCAAATGCCGCCAGCTCAAGCTGGAAAACAAGCTGGGCCTGGTCGTGATCGACTATCTGCAGCTGATGAGCGGCGGCCAGTCCCGGGTTGAAAGCCGCCAGCAGGAAATTTCCGAGATTTCGCGCTCGTTGAAAATCATGGCCCGTGAGCTGGGCGTGCCGGTCATCGCCCTGTCCCAGCTGAGCCGGGCCTGTGAAGCCCGCTCGGACAAGAAACCCCTGCTGTCGGACCTGCGCGACTCGGGTGCCATTGAACAGGACGCGGATATTGTCATGTTCTTGTTCCGGCAGAATTATTATGACCAGAATCATATGCAGATGGAGGTCGAGGACGCCGAGGTCATCATCGCCAAGAATCGCCAGGGCCAGACCTGCAGTGTCCGCCTGGGCTGGTGGCCACGTTATACGATGTTCTTTGATCAGGATGATGGGCGGACTCCTCAAGAACCGCCGCCCGCCTGACTATGCAGGACGATCAGATGACTGTCACGCCGGGCGATCAACCGGGCCCGGCCGCAAAGACGCCTGCTGTCCTGGCTGATCAACCGGGCGAGGCCGGGGTGGGCACGGACGGCTGCGCCCGGCACCCGGATTGTCGGCCCCGAACCCAGGCCGGCGGTGTGCGATCTGCGTCCCGGCATTGCCGGGTGCATCGCCGCCAGGTCGCGGCCGAATCCGCTGCATCCGATCCGTTCTGGGACCAGGTTGTTGCCTTCATTGATCAGTTTTCCCTGATTCCGGTACAGGGCCGGATCATTGTCGGGGTTTCCGGCGGCCCGGATTCGATGGCCCTGCTGGCTGTACTGGAGCGCCTGCGCCAGCAAAGATCCGGCTTTGAACTGTGGGCTGCCCATTTGCATCATGGCCTGCGCCAGACGGCTGACCGCGATGAAGCCCTGGTTGCGGCCTGCTGCGCCCAGTGGTCGATTCCGTTTTATTCATGTCGCCAGGATATTGCCCGCCTGGCCGCTGCGCGCCGGCAAGGACTCGAAGACACCGGACGCCAGGCCCGTCAGGCTTATTTTGCCGAATTGGCTGCCCGGCCGGCACCCGTAACCGATTATGGAGATTCAGGAATGGAAGCGGGCGAGGTGCGCATTGCCCTGGCCCATCATCAGGACGACCAGGCCGAGTCGCTGTTGCTGCATCTTGGCCGAGGCTGCGGCCTTGACGGCCTGGCAGGCATGCAGCCGCGGCAAGGCGCCTATATACGCCCCCTGCTGGGGGTGCGCCGCCAGGCTATCCTGGACTGGCTGGCCGCCAGGCAGATTCCATGGGCCGAAGACGAGACCAATGGCCAGCCCATTGCCCTGCGCAATCGGCTTCGTTTGCAGGTTTTGCCGGCCTGGCGGTCTGCGCTCGGCTTTGATCCGGTGCCTTCTCTCTGCCGCCTGGCGGATAACGTCCGTGAGGACCTTGACTACCTGGAGACTATTACAGCGCAGGCCTGGCGTCGCATCCTGGTTCAGCCTGGCGCGGCGTTGCCGGCGCTGCCGGCGCTGCCGATCCGGTTGCGCCGATCGGCCCTGGCTGCCGAACATCCTGCCATGCAGATGCGGCTGCTGCGCCAGGCCTGGCGCCAGGCCGCCGGCTCGGGGCAGGATCTCGAGAAACGTCATCTGCTTCTTTTGCAGGCCTTGTTGACCTCTCAGGCGCCCCCTCGGGCTGCTGTTGACCTGCCCGGCCGCCTCCGGGCCTGGCGCAGCGGCGACTTGATCCTGTTTGGTCACCAGGCGGAGTCCGTGACCAGAGACAGGGCCGGAACTGGCCGGGTCAATGATCCGGGCAGCGGGAAGGTGACAGCATCGACCCGGGACTGATCCGGCATCCGGTCGGAACGGTAAGCCCATGGCTGCATCGGACCTGATCTGGCATAATATTGGATGTGATGCTACAATTTATTAATGGAAAGTTACGGCAGATACACAATTTTCCGGTCATGGACTGTTATAATATCATGATACAGTATCAGAGGAGGCTTTCAGCAGCAATGGGAAAATACATTAAGGGGACGCTGATCACCGCAGCCGAGATCCAGGCCATGTGCCGGCGGCTGGGTGAGCAGATATCGCAGGATTATGCCGGACGCGAGATCATCCTGATTGGTGTTCTTAAAGGGGCATTTGTATTCATGGCCGACCTGGCCCGCCATATTTCGGTGCCGGTGCGCATCGATTTCATGTCAGTATCCAGTTATGGCAGCGGCACCCGGACTTCCGGGGTCGTGCGGATCACCAAGGACCTGGATTCCGACATCAGCAACAAGCACATTATCGTCGTCGAGGATATTGTCGACACGGGCCTGACGCTCAAGCATCTGCGCGAACTGCTCGGCACACGCAATCCGGCCAGCATCGCCCTCTGCACCGCGTTTGACAAGCCCGAGCGCCGCAAGGTCGAGCTTTCAGTTGAATATATCGGCCTGCAGGTCCCGGACGAATTCATTGTCGGCTATGGTCTCGACTATGACGGAAAATATCGTAATCTCCCGGATGTGGCTATTCTGGGTGACGACAATCAAGGAGGAGACCGATGAAACCCAAAAAAGCCATGAGTGGCATGTCTTTTTACCTGATCATGCTGGTCATTATTATCGCCGTGTCGATATTCATGTCCCGTATGAATCAGCAGCAGCCCATCACCTTGTCCGAGCTGATTACCCGCATTGACAGCGGCAATGTCACCGAGGTCATGGTGAATGGTTACACCATTGAAATTACCGAAAAGAAAACCGGCAGTACAGCCCTGGTCAGTTACAGCAAGAAAATCTCGCCGATGTGGATGTCGAGCTTCCTGGATGTGCTGCTCAAGGCCCAGGAAGACGGCAAGATCAGCAAATTTGACTATAATGAGCCGACAGACCTGGCAGCCTGGGCCAATTTCATCCTGATCCTGGTCATGCTGGCCGGAATGGGCGCTTTCATTTACTTCAGCTACAGCCGGCAGGCCGGCGATGGCAAGAATGCGATGAGCTTCGGCCGCAGCCGGGCCAAGCTGAATGACCCGTCGAAGAACAAGATCACCTTCCAGGATGTGGCCGGCGCCGATGAAGAGAAGGAAGAGCTCAAGGAAGTCGTCGATTTCCTGAAAAATCCCAAGAAATATTCGGAAATCGGCGCCAAGATTCCCCGCGGTATCCTGCTGGTCGGCTCGCCGGGTACCGGCAAGACCCTGCTGGCCAAGGCCGTGGCCGGTGAGGCCGGGGTTCCGTTCTTCTCGATCAGCGGCTCGGACTTCGTCGAGATGTTCGTCGGCGTGGGCGCTTCCCGCGTGCGCGACCTGTTCGAGCAGGCCAAGAAGAACTCGCCGTGTATTATATTCATTGATGAAATCGACGCTGTCGGCCGTCATCGCGGTGCCGGTCTCGGCGGTGGTCACGATGAACGCGAACAGACCCTGAACCAGCTGCTGGTGGAAATGGACGGCTTCGGGCCCAATGAAGGCGTGATCATCATGGCAGCCACCAACCGCCCGGACATCCTTGATCCGGCCCTGCTGCGGCCTGGCCGCTTCGACCGCCGCATCACCGTCATGCGCCCCGACATCAAGGGCCGGGAGGAAATCCTCAAGGTCCATGCCCGCAACAAGCCGCTCGATCCCAGTATAGACCTGCGGGAGATCGCCAAGATCACGCCCGGTTTCACCGGCGCCGACCTGGCCAATCTCCTGAATGAGGCTGCTCTGCTGGCGGCCCGCCGCGGTGCCAAGATGATTGTCTATTCCGATATTTCCGAAGCCGTGTTCAAGGTCATGATCGGCCCGGAGAAGAAGAGCCGGATCATCAGCGAGAAGGAACGGCGCCTGACTGCCTATCACGAGGCCGGTCATGCAATTGTGCTCCGCACCGTGTCGGAGACCGACAAGGTCGAGCGCGTTTCGATCATCCCGGCTGGCGGGGCTGGCGGCTATACGGCCCATAAGCCGCATGAGGATACCTATTACGCCACGCGCACCCAGCTTGTCGCCGAGATCATGATCTCTCTCGGTGGCCGGGCAGCCGAGGAGCTGATTTTCTCGGAGATCAGCACCGGCGCGTCTTCTGACCTGCAGAGCTGCAATGCCATTGCCCGTGATATGATCACCAAGTACGGCATGAGCGAGAAACTGGGCAACCTGGTCTTTGGCAGCGAGGGCGAGGTGTTCCTCGGCAAGGACTATGGCCACGTCCAGAACTACAGTGAGAAACTGGCCAGCATTATCGATGAGGAAGTCAAGTCGATCATCGACAGCGCCTATACTGCTGTACGCCAGATCCTGCGTGACAAGATGGCCTTGCTCAATGCCCTGGCCAGCATGCTGCTGGAAAAAGAAAAGATCGAAGGTCCCGAATTCGAGCAGCTTTACCTGTCTTTCAACCAGCCGGCCGCCCTGCCGGAGACAACCGCTGCCCCGGCCGCCCTGCCGGAGACAGCCGCTGCCCCGGCCACGCCGGCCGTATCGGATGCGACCGCGGCAACTGACGCCCCGCAGTAACAACCCTGGCGCTCCAGTTGCCGGTTGAAGAGTGGCCGGCTGCCCCCGCAGCCGCCTGACCCGGATTCGGCCAGCCTGGAATGCGGCCAGTTCAGTCTGGCCAGGCCGAACCTGTCAAGCTGGAATCAGCTTGCCGGAACCGGCCGATCCGGATCCCGATTACCAGAAAGACAGCCTCCCGCAACAGTCAGTAGCGGGAGGCTGTCTTGAATTTAGCGTGAACGGCCGCGTGAAGGCGTATTGCAAACGGGTCGGTCAGACTGTCAGGCTGATTGTCAGACGTGGTGGGTCCGTCCGGTCAGCTGATCGGCCAGGGAGCGGATATCCTCGGGACCCAGCACCAGGATAAGATCACCTGGGTTCACTTTTTCATCGAGGCGTGCCTTGATCTGGGCGAAGCTTTCCGCAAATTCGGCATGGCCACCCAGTTCATTGATGCGGTCAGCCAGCTGGCGGGAGCTGATATCCCCGCGGTTGACTTCCCGGTCACTGAAGATCTCGGCGAAAATGACCCACTCGCAGTCTTTGAGGGCGCTGACGAAATCATCAAAAAGGATGCGGGTCCGGCTATAGGTCAGCGGCTGGAAGACAACCCAGGTATGACCGTGCGGAATATGGGCGGCAGCAGCCAGCGTAGCCCGGGCGGCAGCCGGGTGGTGGGCGTAGTCGGCGACGACGCGGGCCCCGCGGTAATAGCCAGTCTCGGTGAAGCGGCCTTCGGCGCCCTGGAAAGCATTGAGGACTGAAGCGGCCGCTTCAGGCGTGCTGCCACTGAGGTGTGCGCTGGCGATGGCGGCCAGGGCGTTGACCACGTTGTGCTGGCCCGGGATCTTCAGGTCCAGGTGGCAGTAAAACTGATCCTGGTGATAGACATCAAAGCGGGGCAGGCCGTCGGCAAAGCACAGATTGCGATATTGCCATTCCGGGGCCCGACCAGCGGATGCCTGGTCAGTCTCGCCACCAAACCAGATCAGCTCGGGCATCTTGTCTCCTGATGCCGTCCGTCGACTGGCCAGGCGGGTGACCATGGCCTTGACATTGGCATCAAATGCCGGGATAACCAGGCGGCCACCTGCCGGCAGCTGGTCGGCAAAAGTGGCAAAAACATCAATGACAGCATCAAGATCGGCAAAACAGTCGACATGGTCAAAGTCGATATTGAGAATAGCCGCAGTGGTGGAATAGAACTGCAGGAAGCTGTTCTGGTATTCGCAGGCCTCCGAGACCATCAGATGGCCGGGCTGGCCCAGGCGGACGGTCGTCCTGAACTGGGCCAGTTCAGCCCCCAGATGAACGGTCGGATCCTGGCCGGCTTCGATCAGCAGCAGGGCACACATGGCCGTTGTCGTTGTCTTGCCGTGGGTGCCGGCGATATTGATGACCTGGGCAAAGGTCCGGTTGAGCCAGCCGAGGAAAGCTGCCCGGTCAATCGTCTGGATCCCCTGGGCTTTTGCTGCCAGCAATTCCACGTTATCAGCCGGGATGGCTGCAGTATGGACAACCAGGTCCGGTGCAAAGGCAGCGATCTGTTCAGCCTGATGACCGGCATGAACCAGGATCCCGCGACTGGCCAGATACTCGGTGCGGGGCGAGAGATGACGATCTGAACCACCGACAATAAACCCCGCGGCCTGGGCAATTTCAGCCAGGCCGCTCATGCTGATGCCGCCAATGCCAATAAAATAAATCCGCGCGCCTTTTTGCAGCCTGACTGACTGGCTTTGTTCTACAAATTGAGTCATGGACAATTCACTCCTTTATTTACTCGAATATCCTACCATAGAACTGCCTTGTTTACCAGCAGACAGCCCATTGTTCATGGTCGCGCAATCACTCCCGTTCATGTCACGATCATGTTCACCTTGCGCTGGCTATCAACAATCATTGCTCAGGACCGCGCAATCACCCCCGGCAACGGTACCTCGAACCGGATCAGAATCATGGGGGGCCCGGCCACGCAGGTGGCGCAGTGAGCGGCGGGGCGGCATTGATCAGGCTGATTGTGCGGGGGGCGGGGGCATTGATCAGGCTGATTGTCGATTGTATCGTGTTGATGTTATAATAAATTGAGCGAACTGATCCTTAGTCCCCATTGCTACAATATCGAATCGGTTGCATAGAGAATGGAGGAATCTACATGGAAATCACGAGCATCACCATTCGTAAAATGGGCAGTGAAGGCAAGATGAAGGCCATCGTTTCGGTGACCTTTAACAATTCTTTTGTTGTTCATGACATCAAGGTTATCGAAGGGACGAACGGTTACTTCATAGCCATGCCAAGCCGCAAGACCCAGGATGGGGAATTCAAGGATATTGTTCATCCGATCAATTCCGGATTCCGGGAGAAGCTGTCGACTGAAGTACTGAAGAAATATCGTGAAGCGCTGGAAAGTGCCGAAGCCAGTCAGCAGACTGAGCGGGCTGAAGCGCTCGACTGAGTGTCTCATCATCGGGCTGGCCATTGGCCGGCCGCAAGCCGGATCGGGCTTGTTCTGATCGGATCAGGCCGAAATGGCAGGTAGTGGCTTGTCCGGGTTTCCCGGGCAAGCCATGTTTTTGCTGATGGCCGCGAGCTGCTTGGCATTCCTGTCCGGAATGGCAGGCGTGACGGATTGACCGGCCTGCTGCAGGATGCAGCAGTATTTTGCCATATTATACTTTGCCATCTATAGAATGAGTATGCTTTTCATTACGGAAAGGGGATTTTCATCATGGCGCAGGCACCTTATTTGTTAACCCTTGATCAGGGCACCACCAGCTGCCGGGCCCTGGCTTTTGACAGTCAGGGCCAGCAGGTGGCCAGTGCCCAGTTGCCGATCCGCCAGTTTTATCCGCAACCGGGCTGGGTTGAAGAAGACGCCGAGGAAATCCTGGCGGTTCAGATCGCTGTCCTGCGGGCCGTCTTTGACCAGCTGGCCGTCCCGCCGTCGGCGATTGCCGGTATCGGGATCACCAATCAGCGGGAGACGGTCGTGCTCTGGGACAAGGAAACCGGCCGGCCGGTTCATCCGGCAATCGTCTGGCAATGCCGGCGCACCGCCGAACTGTGTGAGCAGCTTCGCCGGGATGGATTGAACGACTGGATCCATGAGCGGACCGGACTGGTGCTCGACGCTTATTTTTCAGCAAGCAAATGGCACTGGATTTTCAACCGGTATCCGGAACTCAAGCAGCGGGCCCAACGCCACGAATTGCTGGCCGGTACGATCGATACCTGGCTGATCTGGCATCTGAGTGGACGCCAGGCCCATGTAACGGATGTCAGCAACGCGTCGCGCACCATGCTGGTGAATCTGCGCACCGGTCAATGGGATCCGGAATTGCTGGCTCTCTTCGATCTGCCGCTGGCGATGCTGCCGCGGATTGTACCGTCTTCCGGTTGTTATGCCACTCTTGACCCGGCTATCCTGCCCGGTCAGCTGCCGCTGGCTGGCCTGGCCGGTGACCAGCAGGCTGCACTGTTTGGCCAGGCTTGCTTTCAGCCCGGCCTGGTCAAGAACACATACGGCACAGGCTGCTTTATCCTGATGCAAACGGGACGCCAGCCGGTTATATCACAGCGGGGCTTGCTGACGACCGTAGCCTGGGACCTGGGCCAGGGTCCGGTCTACGCCCTGGAGGGCAGTGTTTTCAATGCCGGTTCGGCGATTCAATGGCTGCGTGATGGCCTGGGCCTGATCCGCACGGCTGCGGAATGTGATGAGCTGGCGGCAACGGTTGCCGATACAGCCGGGGTTCACCTGGTTCCGGCTTTTACCGGCCTGGGTGCTCCGCACTGGGACATGCAGGCGCGCGGCATGCTGACTGGCCTGACACGGGGGACAACCCGGGCCCATATCGCGCGGGCGGTTCTCGAGGCCATTGCCTTCCAGAGCCAGGATGTACTCGACTGCATGGTGGCCGATGCCGGCTGCGCCATTCCGGCGTTGCGTGTCGACGGTGGGGCGTGTGTCAGTGACATCCTGATGCAGTTCCAGGCTGATATCAGCAATCTGCCGGTCGACCGGCCCCAGGTGACTGAAACAACGGCTTTCGGTGCGGCGGCCCTTGCCGGTTATGGGCTTGGTGTCTGGCCTGACCTGACCACGGTTGCCAGCCAGCGGCGCAGTGAACATCTGTTTATCCCGACCATGACGGCAATCGACAGGCAGCGGCAGCGCGCGGCCTGGCAACTGGCGGTAACGGCTGCCAGGCAATATGGCCGGGGTGGACTGTGAAACACGTCAGCCAGCCGGTTCACCCGGCTGACAAGGGCAGCCAGCCGGGCATCAGGGATAACCCGGTTCCGGGCAACCAGCCGGACCTGCCTGGCCAGCCAGTTTATGGCAGCCGGTCGGTCCGCGCTCGCTTCAGCCGGGGACTGCTCATGGCGCTGGTCCTGATTTTGCTGCTGACAGCCGGCGGGGGCCTGTTCTGGCTGAGCAGCTCCGGACTCAAGACGCCAGCCCCCGCCAGTATACCCGCCGCGGCGACTGGTGGCGTTCTGCTCGTTCTGCCGGCAGCATCTGAATACCCGCCGGTACCGGCTCTATGGTTGCAGCATGCGCTGCCGGCAGCCGGCTGGACCGTTCGTACGCTGAACCTGGCTGGCACAGTCAGTGAAAAAGAACAGAAGCAGCGTCTGTCTGACGGTTTGGCCGCCCTGGCTGCCGAGACCGGTTTGCCGTTCAATCGGTTGTGGCTGGTTGCTGTCAATCAGGCGGCCGGATCCCTGTTGCGCACGGGTCGTCAGCTGGATATGGCCGGGCTGCTGCTGCTCCATGCTCCGGGTTACACCAGAGGCGAAAATTCACTGCGCCAGGCGGCGCGGCTCTGGCCGGCTGACCGGCCGGTCGCTCTGCTGACCTGGTACAACGAGACTACCAGCCGCCCGGATCCGAGCCAGGCCGCCGGAGCCGCCGGCACCGGACTCGCTGATGTCTCCCTGGGACGGCGAGCCTGGAACTGGGACCTGTCGGCACCTCGCGGCATATTTGCACCGGCTGAATCAGGTGTGACTGAGCGGGCTGTCCCGGACTCGACCGAGCCGGCTGCATCAGGTATGACCGGGCGGGTTGCCCCCGAGTCGTCCAGTTCATTGTTTCTTACTCTTTATGAGTATCTATCCGGCGAAGACCCGCGCCTGTTCGCGCCAGCTCACCAGATGGGTGGAATGAATACCTCGAGCTGGCTATCTGCTGACGGGCGTGTTCTCCTGCTCATCGAGCCAGCCACCTGGCCATCCGTCCTCACAACGTTTTCTCCGGGCCTGGCTGACACCCTTGGCACGGTCCTTGTCGGCTGGGCGCTGTCCGGATCAACTGACACCGCGGGCGGGACGGCTGAAACCACAGGCGGGATGCTCATCCCGGTCGTGCGTCAGGCCTGGCGTATATGGCTGAGCCAGCATTGGCTGATCGCCTGGCTCGCCCTGGGCGCGCTCCTGATGGTACCGCTGCTCATCAATCTGCTGCCGGGACAGCCATGGAGCAAGATGCCAGGGCAGACACCGGGGCAGATGCCAGTCCGGACACTTGCAGATCCGTCAGCAACAGCCGGGATGCAGCCTGTTTATCCCCAGTCTCTGCAATCAGCTGATTCACCGCCTGGCCGAAAATCAAGGATCATGACTGCCAGGGATTGGCTGTTGTGGTTGCCCGCAGCCCTGCTGGCCGGTGGCCTGACCGGATTACTGACCCTGACTGGCCTGCTTCCTGCATCGGCCTATCTGCCGCCCCTGCGCTTTTTCTGGCTGGCTATCTGGGGCTGCTATGGCTGGCTGCGACTGGCTGCTTTCTGGTGGCCGAAATGGCAACACGCGTCCCCGAATGGCCTGTCCGGCCGGGTAAAGCTTAACATAAGCGCCAATAGTCGGAAGGCTATAGATAAAAAGGATCAATCAACGGATAAGCACAATGAACAATTGGACGCAATATCGGATGAAATATCGGACGGAAAACCGGATGAAATGAAAAACGGGGAATCCGGCGATCATAACAGCGAAAAAACCGGCCAAAAGCATCGTACTCCCGCACAAGTGTTATTGCCAGCACGACGGATCTGGCAGTTGCTGCTGGCCCTGGATCTGCTTTTGCTGATCTTGTGGTGTTACCTGATCTGGCCACCTGAAAATTGGCTCAGCCTGGTCTGGCCATGGCCGGTCGCGACCTGGCTGCTGTTACTGCTTCATGGATCATGGTTTTTCATTCTGGCCGATTTCGCACCGTTGGTCAGACCATCCGCTCAGCCGTCAGGACAGGAGGCATCCCGGCTGGCTGAACATTCAAGTGTCCCGGCGTCGCCGGTTTCTGCCCGCCAGGATCAGGCAGCTCGTCCGGACCGATCCACGCGCGGTCTGGTGTCGGGTGGTGTTCTGCCAGCGTCCGGCCAGGCCCGCTGGCCAGCCCGGCCAGGCCGGCCAGGCCAGCCCGGATCGTTCGGGGCGGCGTTGCTGAATGGACTGGTCCGTCTGTTGCCTTTCTGGTTGTTGGGTATCATGGTCATGATCTGGTCCGGACCGGCCACCGGCTTGAGCCTGGCTATGGCTGGCCTTTGGCTGATCTGGCTCATGACTTTAGCCCGCAGTATCTGCCGGCTGGGCTGGCCCTTCTGGACAGGGGTTGTCCTGATGGGTCTGCTGGCCAACGGTGGCTTGCTGATCCTGTTTTGAGGCAGGGCTGCCGGCCATTGTCGGCATGAAGATCCTGACCTGATGAGACTGCTGGCCAACGGCGGCTTAAGAAATCTGTCCTGAAGCGGGTTTTCCTTGACACACTGTAAAGCCGATGGTAAGATACTTCGGTGACCGCTTTGTCCGGGCTTTAAATTGCCGTGCTGGCATGCCTGGACCAGCGAGACTGATTACAGGAGGAACACGAGAATGTATGCAGTAATTGCCACCGGTGGCAAGCAGTACCGCGTCAGCGTCGGCGACGAGATCTTTGTAGAGAAGCTCGACGGCGAGGCCGGAGCTGCGATCCGCTTTGATGAAGTGCTGGCCGTATCAGATGACCAGGGACTGACCCTTGGCACACCGATCGTTGATGGGGCCGTTGTTGAAGCCGAGATCGTCAAGCAGGGCAAACAGAAGAAAGTCATCGTCTTCAAATACAAGGCCAAAAAGGGCTTCCGCCGCAAGAATGGCCACAGACAGCCTTATACCCGCGTCCGTATCAACAAGATCACCGCCTGAGCCGTCATTCGTGACAGCCAGGCCGGATGGGACATGGACATGATCACAGTTACTTTGTACCGCACGCCAGCCGGGCTGATCCGGCGGTTTACAGCGACAGGCCATTCCGGATATGCAGCCCGGGGGGCCGATATCATCTGCGCGGCTGTGTCAGCCATTGCCCAGACGGTTATCGGCTCACTCCAGGATCTGGCTGCCATCGACCCGGCTTACACCCTCGCTGACGGATACATTGAATGCCTGATACCTGACCCGGCCGGCTTGTCGGCGGGGCAGTGTCAGACAGCCCGGATCCTGATGGACAGCCTGGCTATTGGCTGCCTGCAGATCCAGAATACCTACGGTCATCGTTATGTCAAGGTTAAAGAATCCACATTCACTTAAGAAGGAGGTGCATTTGCATGATTCTCGTTAATCTGCAGCTTCTGGCTCATAAAAAAGGCGTCGGCAGCACGCGTAACGGCCGCGATTCACAATCGAAGCGGCTCGGTACCAAGAAAGGCGACGGGCAGGCCGCATTGGCCGGCAATATCCTGGTTCGCCAGCGTGGAACCAGGATCCATCCCGGCCGTAATGTCGGTATCGGTTCTGACGACACCCTGTACGCCCTGATCGATGGCAAGGTGAAGTTTGAGCGTCTCGGCAAGGACAAGAAGCGGGTCAGCGTATATCCCGCCGAATAATTCCCTTGCGGCTGACAGATCCATATTCGGGCCCTCCAGGACGCGAATATGGCACAATGCGACAAGAAGGGTCCGGCCCGTACTCGTGGCAGGATCCTTTTTTGCACATTCAGGACGCTGTTCATGATGGTCAGTACCTGGTTCGCCCATTCAGGATGCTGCCCGGTCACCGCTTGATTAGTCATCTTATTTTCCAGGAGGAATGGTCATGTTCATTGACAGTGCCAGAATCTATGTCCGGGCCGGTAATGGCGGCAATGGCATGGTCTCATTTCACACCGCCAAGTACGTACCCAATGGCGGTCCGGATGGCGGTGACGGCGGCCGCGGCGGCAGCGTGATTTTCTTCGCCGACGACAATAAAAGCACCCTGCAGGATTTCCGCTTCAAGCGTAAATATGTCGCTGATGACGGGGAGAAGGGCGGCCGGCGCAAAATGTATGGCCACGGTGGTGCTGACCTGCGCCTGCCGGTGCCAGTGGGCACCCTGATCAAGGATGCTGATACCGGCCGGACTCTTGCCGACCTCACGGAGGCCGGGCAGTCGGTGGTGATTGCCCATGGCGGACGTGGCGGAAAAGGCAATATTCACTTCGCTAACAGCGTACGCCAGGCCCCCAATTTTGCCCGCGCCGGCGAGCCGGGTGAGGAGTTTAACCTGCAGATTGAACTGAAGCTGCTGGCTGATGTCGGCCTGGTCGGTTTCCCCAATGTCGGCAAGTCAACCCTGCTTTCGGTGATTTCCGCGGCCCGGCCGAAGATTGCCGACTATGCCTTTACGACGCTCGAGCCTGTTCTGGGCCTGGTCAGTGTCGATGACAGCAGTTTTGTTGTCGCGGACATTCCCGGCCTGATTGAAGGCGCCCACACCGGCCTGGGCCTGGGCCTGGATTTCCTCAAGCACATCGAGCGCACCCGCCTGCTGATCCACGTTCTTGACGCTTCCGGCAGTGAGGGTCGCGATCCCCTGCATGACTTTGCGGTGATCAACGAGGAACTCGAGTCCTACCACAGCGGCCTGGCCAGCCGGCCGCAGGTGGTCGCGCTGAACAAGATTGACATGACTGACGAGACCAGGCTGGCCGCCCTGACCGCTGAACTGGAGCAGCGCGGCTATCGGGTTTTCCCGATGTGTGCCGCGATTAACGAAGGCGTCACACCCTTGCTGCAATACGTGGCGGCCCTGTTGCCCACGTTGCCCAAGACCGTGCTGACTGATCCAATCACTGAACAAGCCTTGTTTAAATTTGAGCCGGAGACACTGTTTACCATCCGCAAGGACAACGACGTCTACCGGGTGGAGGGCAGCTGGATCGAGAACCTGGTCAATTCCACCAATTTCGATGACAGTGAATCCCTGCAGTATTTCCAGCGCCTGATCCGTAAAAAAGGCGTGATCAGTGCCCTGGAGAAAGCCGGTGTCAAAGAAGGTGACCTGGTCAGCCTGCATGACCTCGAGTTTGAATTCATCGCCTGATCGCAGCCACTGGCTGTACCCCAAAGGTCAGCTGCGTGTTTTATTATCAATATGGGAGTCATTATGCTAAATAGTAAACAGCGTGCCTGGCTGCGCAGCCAGGCCAACCAGCTGGAATGTCAGTATCAGGTCGGCAAAGGTGAAGTCGACGAGACCTTGCTCCGCGGGCTTGATGAGCTGATGTCAACGCATGAGCTGGTTAAAGTCAATGTCCTCAAGACGGCGCAAGCCTCGTCAGCCGAGCTGGCGGCCGTGACTGCCGAGGCTATCGGGGCCGAAGTGGTACAGGTCGTCGGCCGGCGCTTTGTCCTCTATCGTTATTCGCCCAAACTGGCTAAACAGGGCAAGTCGCTCGTCCTGCCCTGAGCGGTTCCGGCCGGGCCGGATAGAAATGGTGGCGGCAAACGGCCGGGCTCGCCCGGACCGGAGCCGTGATTGTGAAAAATGACAGGGACAGCCGGTCCTGCGGCTTTAAAATCTGGAAAATAATGCCAAATCGTAAACGATTGCTGTAACATTGGTAGTGGTCAATTGCCGGGCTGAAGGTTATAATAACGCTATCACCTTGAACCACTGATCACCAAGCAAATCTTAAAAGTCAGAAAGTGAGGCATTCTATGAAAAAGTATGTATGCAATCTCTGTGGCTATGTCTATGATCCGGAAGCCGGCGATCCTGATAATGGTGTGGCACCGGGCACCTCTTTTGAAGATATCCCGGAAGATTGGGTTTGCCCGCTCTGCGGAGCCGGCAAGGATGAATTCAGCGAAGAATAAGCGCTGGCTGACATCGATGCAAACTATAGCAATTGAATAGAACCATTTGATTCTTGTTTGCGTGCCAGTGAATGCTGGCACGCATTCGTCTGTATTGAGGAGTGACTGACATGTCTGTTTTATCCATCGCCAACAATGTTTTTGAAGTAGGCGTATCCCATCCCGACCGTGAACTGTTTGATGCCCTGATGCCAACACCCTATGGTACCACGTACAACGCTTACCTGGTCATTGGCAAGGAGAAAACGGCGCTCATCGATGCCGTCGATCCGGAAAAGACCGCAGATTTCATGCGCAATCTCGCTGATACCGGCATCAAACGCCTCGATTATATTGTTTCATTGCATACCGAGCAGGACCATTCCGGCTCGATCGAGGCCGTCCTGCACCGTTTCCCCGAAGCCGTGATCATTGCCAATGGCAAGGTCAAGGAGATGCTGCAAACCCATATACATTTAAGTCCTGACAAGATCCGGACCATCAGTGAGGGTGAACAGCTCGAGCTTGGCGGCAAGACACTCAAATTCACCATGATTCCGTTTGCCCACTGGCCGGACAATTACATGGCTTATCTGCTTGAGGACCGGATTTTGTTCTCCAGTGACCTGTTCGGCTCGCATTATGCCACGACCAAGGCCTTTTCCACCAACAGCTCCGAGCAAAAGCGGGCGGCCAAGAATTATTATGCCGAGATCATGATGCCGTTCCGTTCGCATATTGCCAAGTATACCGCCCGGGTCCGCCAGATGGCGCCGCGGGCCATTGCCCCGTCACATGGCCCGGTCTGGCAGGATCCGGAAACCATTCTCAGCCGTTACGAACGCTGGACCAGTGACGCGGTCAAGAAGGTTGTCACTATTCCCTACGTCAGCATGCACGACAGTACCCGGGTCATGGTTGACCGGCTGGCGATCAAGCTGGCTGAACATGGCCTGTCCGTCATCTGCCGCAATCTCGGCGAGCGTCCGGATAGCCTGGCGGTCGAGACGGGTCACTTTATTACCGACCTTGTCGATGCCGCGGCTGTTGTGTTTGCCACATCGACCGTCCTCGGCGGACCGCATCCCGGTGCAGCCTATGCCATGCTGGTGGCCAATGCCTTGCGGCCGAAAACCCGCTTCATGGCCATGATCGGGTCTTATGGCTGGGGCACCCAGGTGGGCAAGATTACCGAAGAGCTGACCGGCAACATGAAAGTTGAACGCCTGGCGCCGCTGCTGGTCAAGGGCCTGCCGACCGAAGAGGAGCTGATCAAGATAGACGCCCTGGCTGATGAGCTGGCCGCCAGGATCAACGCCCTGCCGGACATCATCCGCTGAAAACCAGCCGGCTGGACCGGCGCTGCTCCCGGGGCAGCGGATCCGTCCGGCCGGGGAAATCGAAAAATAAAAAGCCGGGTATGCTGCTAGATCAGGCGCTGCTCCTGGGGCAGCGGTTCCGGGGGCGCCAGTCCGGCCGCATCTTTGTCGATAACCGCCAGTTCGTCATTGGTCGCCGGGCCTGGTCCGCCGGCCGGTGCGGAGCCGGTTACGCCAAAGTGGCTTTCCGCCTGTCGCTCACCCAATCCGGCCAGCGTGCCGCGCAGGGCGGGCTCTCCGGTCAGCAGGGCCAGCAGGCTCAGGTACATGCCACTGGGCTGGCGCTGCCAGTGTTCGCTGATCAGCCTGGCCAGCGACTTGTCCGGGATGCTCAGGCTCAGGTCGACAATTGAACGATGGCCTTCCATCTGGCGAAGGCGGACCTGGTATTGTCCGTCGGCATCGGGATTGACCTCTGCGGTCAATTGCCGGCGCCGGCGGATATCTTTATGCCAGGCGGCACTTTCCTGGGCCAGATAGGAGCGTATGGGCAGCGGAATGCGATTTTCCAGGGTGTGCAGGACAGTCTGGCCGCGTTCCGTGATATCACAGCGCACGACCGGCCGGCCGGTGGCATCGCGGACTGACTCGTTCTTGCGGATACCGGCGGCGATCATGTGATCGCGAATCAGGGCATCATAAGCGACAGCGAAGCCAAAATAATCCATATACAGCGTATCCAGGGCCAGCGTCGTCAGCTGGCTCAAGGTGATCGCCGGAATACGCCGGACAATGGACAGGATGATCAACTTGGTTGTAGCCAGTTCAGTGTGGTCCATGACGGCCCCCCCTGTGTTTACCTTTATCATGTTGCCTGATTCGTTTCAATCTGTTTCTGGTGTGTCATCGGGCCTGCGGGCCAGCCGGCTGGTTTCCGGATTTCCGGCTGGCCATGGCGGTGATCGTGCCCCGGCTGCCCCGGCTACTGCCCGCGGGCCTGCCGGCTCTTAACTGTCGATTGATTCCTGGATGAACTGATTCAGATAGAGCTGGTAATAGGCTCCGCGACGGCAGAGCAGCTGGCGGTGTGTGCCATCCTCGATGATCCGGCCATCCCGGATCACCAGGATCCGGTCGGCGTGACGAATCGTCGAGAGCCGGTGGGCAATGACGAAGGCGGTACGGCCTTCCAGCATGACCGCAATCGCCTGCTGGATCAGGGCTTCGGTTTCTGTATCCACTGAAGATGTCGCCTCATCCAGGACAAATATCCGCGGATTAGCCAGGATCGCGCGGGCGAACGAGACCAGCTGCTTCTCCCCGGTCGAAAGACGATTGCCGCCTTCGCCGACCTCGGTCGCATACCCTTGCTCCAGGCGGCTGATAAACCCGTGGGCATTGACCAGGCGGGCGGCCTGTTCGACCTCGGCGTCGCTGGCCGCCAGATTGCCATAGCGGATATTTTCGGCGATGGTGCCGCTGAAAAGATGCGGTGACTGCAGGACATAACCCAGATTGGCATAAAGCCAGAGCAGCGGCCGTTGCCGGTAATCAACGCCGTCGAGCATGATCTGGCCGCCGGTAGGTTCATAGAACCGGCAGGCCAGGTTGACGAGGGTACTTTTACCCGCTCCGGTTTCGCCGACCAGGGCCACGATCTGGCCCGGTTCGATGGTCAGGTTAAAGTGGTCGAGAATTGTTTCTCCACCCTGATAGGCAAAGCTGACATCCCGGAATTCGATCCGTCCCTCTATCGCCGGCCAGGCCTGCGCCCCCTGGCCATCGCCGGCACCATAACGGGCCAGGACATCCGGCTGGTCAACAATGTCGGACTTTTCGCGCAGCAGGGCCATGACCCGCTCGGCTGCGGCCTGCGCTGATTGCAGGTCGGTCAGGACCCGGGCCAGATGCTTGATCGGCTCCCAGATGCGCATGACGTAGGTAAAAAAGACGTAAAGCGTACCAGTCAGCAGCACGCCGCGCACGACCTGGTCGCCGCCGATGGTCAGGACCAGGGCTGCGCCAACCGCACCAAGCAGCGAGACGACCGGCATGAACAGAGCAGCAAACGTCGCAGCCTGCACCGAATGCAGATAGATTTCATCGGCACTGGCGGCGACCTCGGCACTGTTGAGCTGCTCGCGGCGCAATGTTTTGCTGGTGCGGGCGCCCATGATCCCCTCATTGAACTGACTCGTCAGGCGTGAATTGACCCGCCGGATGGCCTGATGACTGCGCAGCAGCCGGCGCTGGAAGTAGATTGAGGCGATAACCAGAGGCGGAATCACGACGACCGCAGCCAGGGCCAGCTGCCAGGAGAGAATGAACATGGCGACAATAATCACCAGAATGGTGGTAAAGCCCCAGGCGACATCAACAATCCCCCAGGCTACCACCTCGCTGAGCCGGGTGGTATCCGCAATCAGGCGGCTGATGATCCAGCCGACCGGTGTGCGGTCATAATAGGCAAAAGACAGATCCATCAGGCGGTCAAAACCGTCCTTGCGGATTTCATAACACAGGCCGACTTCGACCCGTCCGGCGTAAAAAAGGAAGAAACGGACCGACAGTGCCTGCAGGCTGATGATCAGCAGGTACAAAATGATAAAGCCGGGCAGGCCGGCTGTTGAACGCCGGGCGATAAAGACGTCGATGACGTGGCGGGTCAGCAGCGGCAGGCTGCCTTCCAGCACAGCCAGGCCAATCATGCTGACGGTCAGCAGGACCAGCTCACGGCGAAACTTGGCCATGATACCAAGGAATCGGCGCCAGGTGCCGGATGTGCGCTGGATGCTGAAATCCTGGTCGTTGATTTCACTCATCTTGTCACCTCCCGCCCGGTATCCGGCCCGGTGCAAGGCTCAGCGCCTGGCCCGTCGCCCTGATCAGCGCCCGGCCCGGGATATTGACCCTCGCCCGGCGGGCAATTCAAGTCGTCGGAGATGGTCTCGAGCTGGTCTTGCAGCTCATTCTGGATCTGCCAGACCCGCTGATACAGGCCAGGCTGGCTGATCAGTGCGCCATGGGTGCCGCGGGCCGTGACCTGGCCGTTTTCCAGGACCAGGATCCAGTCGGCTTCGGCCAGGGTCGAAATCCGATGGGAAATAATCAGGGTCGTTGCCCGCTGCCGCCGCTCCTGCAGCGCCAGGCGGATCTCGGCATCGGTTTCGGTGTCTACAGCGCTCAGCGAATCATCAAAAAGGATGACCGGGCAATCCCGGATCAGGGTACGGGCGATGGCCAGGCGCTGCTTCTGGCCTCCGGACAAGGTCACGCCCCGTTCGCCGATCATGGTATCATAGCCGGCGCTGAACTGATTGATATCATCGTGCAGCGCTGCGGCCCGGGCCGCGGCCACCACAGCCCGGTCATCCGCTTCAGGCCGCGGCAGCCGGATGTTTTCCCGCACGGTCCGGGAAAAGACGAACGGTTCCTGCAAGATGAGGCCGACCTGGCGGCGCACACAATCCCGGCGGATGGTCCGGATGTTGATATCATCGAGCCGGATGACCCCGGCCGTCGGTTCATAAAGACGCTGCAGCAAATAAAAAATCGTCGACTTGCCGGAACCGGTCGGACCGAGAATCCCGACAGTCTGCCCCGGCTCCACGCTGAAGGATAGATTATGCAATATCAGGCGCTGGGCCGGACCATAGGCAAAATCAACCGCCTGGAAATCAATGCGGCCAGCCAGGCTGACCTCGGCCAGGTCATCATCCGGCGGCTCCGGCTCTTCCTGCAGGACTTTCTGGACCCGGCCAAAGGCAATCTGGGCCTTCCCGGCATCAGCCAGCATCCGCGCCAGATTGCGCAACGGGTTGAGCAGCAGTTCGGTGTAGGAGATGAAAACGACCAGCAAGCCCAGGGACAGGGTGCCCGCAATGACGAACAGGGCGCCGGTAACCGTTACGGCGAGGATCTGCAGCAGATTGATCCAGTCGGACAGCATCCAGAAATTGGCAATGATATCAAAGGTCTTGCGGCCATGATTGCGCAAGGCCTCGTTGCGGGCCGCAAAACGCCTGGTTTCATAAGCCTGGCGGGCAAATGCCTTGACGACACGGATACCGGTCATGCTTTCCTGCAGCTGGGTCGAAAGCGCACCCTCCGCTTCCTCCCAGGCGGTAAACGCCTTGGTTTCAATCTTGAAATAGCGCACCGACAAAATGAAGATCAGTGGACTGCCGGCCAGGGCCACCAGCATCATGCGGATGTCCAGCGCGGCCATCAGGACGATTGCGCTCACGACCAGAGCCAGGCTGCGTACAATCTCCTGCAGCTGCATATCAAAAAAACGCCGCACCGTGTCCACGTCTGACGTGCAGCGCTGAATCAGGTCGCCAGTCTCCACCCTGCTGTGATAAGCATAGGGCAAAGCCTGGATATGGCTGAAAAGCTGTTTGCGCAGCTGGCGGGCCCCGCCCTCGGCGACCCGGGACATCGCCGTGCCGCGCAGGAAATTGAACAGCCCTTCCAGGCTGATCAGGACAATCAGGACCAGGCCCATGACCCAGAAATGATGGATCAGGTAGGCGCGCCCGCCGATAGCCTGCAGCTGGCTTTGCAGCCAGCCTGGCAGCTGTGCCGGCTGGTTGAGAATCAGCGTGTCAATGATGAACCGGTATATCAGGGGGATGAGCAGGGCCAGCCCGGCTGTACCGACTGTCAGCCCGGTGGCCGCCAGGAGGCCGGCCTGGAAGGGACGATGCAAAACCAGCAGCCGGATCCAGAGCCTCGCTGCCGAACCGTGTGATGTCATACAAGGATATTCTCCTATTTATGTCTTGCCAGCGCCCTGGCAAAAACGCGTGCATACAGGCATCAATCCGCGACAACTGGCCAGAGCCCCTGGCGCATGGTATTAAGCCGGGACAACTGGCACAAACCGCAGGCCTGACTTGCCGTTTTATTTTAGCAGATCCTGACTGGTTGAGCAAAACAGCCTGTGCTATGCTTATGATGATATGAATTCATACAGAAGACCGGAGGTTCTATTCATGCCGTTAATCCAGGATTTTCTGGCCATGCTGCATCGCGCGGCGCTGGAGAAGTCTTTTCAGCAACAAGTCAGCCAGCTTATTTCCGATATTGTGACCTATATACAGGATCACCTTTTTTTAGCAATTCCGCTGAAAAACTGGGCGATCGCCCTGGGAATTATGCTGGCAGCATTTTTACTCAAGCGCCTGTTTGCCCGTGTGATGCAATTCTTGCTTGGCCACTGGCGCTGGCGGGGCCGTGAACTGGGCAAACATATTGCTGATGCGACCCTGCCCGCCCTGCAATTGATGATTATTGCTACGGGTTTCGAAATCGCGACCAGTCCGTCCATTTTGAAATTTTCCAAGAGTATCAATACCATCCTGAATCATGTTTCATCAACGCTGACCGTGGTGGTGGTCTGTCTGCTGATTCAGGGCGTTGGCCAGGCCATGGTGACAGCCAGCCAGCAATTGGCTGTCAGCAACGGCAAGCAGCCATCCGCAGTCATTAACAGCTTCTACAAGAAAGCCATCACAGTCGGCACCGTGATACTGGGCGTGTTCATGATCCTGCGCGTCTGGGGCTTTGACATCAGCAGTTTGCTGGCCGGACTGGGCATTGGTGGCCTGGCGTTGTCGCTGGCCGCCCAGGACACCTTCTCCAACCTGCTCGGCGGGATCACGATCATGACCGACCGCGCCTTTGAAATTGGCGACGTCATCTCCACGCCGGAAGTCGAGGGCACCGTCGAAGAAATCGGCTTTCGCAGTACCAAGGTCCGGACCTATTCCCAGGCCCAGGTCAACATACCCAACGCCAAGCTCAGCAACGCCTATGTGACCAATTTGTCGCGCATCGGCAAGCGGCGCATCCGCTTTACGCTTAATGTTCCCTATACGGTCGACCCGGCCCTGCTTCGCCTGCTGATCGCCCGGCTCGAGACGGTTGTCAGCCAGCGGGAAGCGATCATGGCCGACGGGACGCTGATCTTTCTTGAAAAGTACGGTCCCAATGCCCAGGAAGTCCTGTTTCAGTGCTTTGTCAACCGGGTCGACTATGGCGAATTCATGGCCGAACAGCAGGCCGTCCTGTTTGACGTGCGGCGTATTCTCAATGAGCTCGACATTCCGATCGCCCTGGATACCATGCACGTGCATCTTGTCAGCGGTAACCGCCAGCAGATTACCCAGGTTCAGCCGCTAGATTAAGTGAGCGAACGTACCGCCTGTCACCAGCACCGGTAATCCCGGCCAGGCCAGGACTGCGACCTTGCCAGGCCAGGCGGTGAAGAACCAACATTTCGACAGCTTTTCATCACTGCTGCCTCTGTCTGCAGCCTGCGCCGGCTGTTAAGATAAAATTAACAGCCTGGCACCGGAGCACCACCTTGCGGCTTGCTGCAAACCGGGATTTCGGTATGATGGCGATCACGAAAATTGGCGATCATGAAAGGGGTTTTTGGGATGAAAACGATTCTGGTTACGGGCGGGGCCGGTTATATTGGCAGCCATACATGTGTTGAATTGCTCAATGAGGGGTACGATCTGGTTGTTGTTGACAACCTTGACAATGCCAGCCGCGAGTCACTGGACCGCGTGGAGAAGATCACCGGCCGGATCCTGGCTTTTTATCAGCAGGACGTCTGCGACCAGGCTGCGCTGGCTGATATTTTCCGTCGTCACCCGATTGATGCCGTCATCCATTTTGCCGGCCTCAAGGCAGTCGGCGAGTCGGTGGCTATCCCGCTGCGGTACTATCGCAACAATCTCGACAGTACCATGGCCCTGTGCGCGGTCATGGAGGAATTCGCGGTCAAAAAGCTGGTTTTCAGCTCCTCGGCTACTGTCTATGGCCTGCCGGAACGGGTGCCGATCACCGAGGACTTCCCGCTCTGGTGTACCAATCCCTATGGCTGGACGAAGCTGATGAATGAGCAGATCCTGCGCGATGTACAGGCAGCTCATCCGGACTGGTCCGTCGTCCTGCTGCGCTATTTCAACCCGATCGGTGCTCACGTCTCCGGCCTGATTGGCGAAGATCCCAGCGGGATTCCCAATAACCTGATGCCATATATAGCCCAGGTGGCAATCGGCCGTCGTCCGGAATTGCATGTTTTCGGAAATGACTATCCAACAGTCGACGGGACGGGGGTACGAGACTATATCCATGTGGTAGACCTGGCCCTGGGGCACTGCCGGGCCCTCGAATATGCTGGCCGGCAGGCTGGTGTCACTGCGATCAATCTTGGGACCGGCCAGGGCTACAGTGTCCTGGAGATGATCAAGGCGTTTGAAAAAGCCTCGGGCCGGGCCATTCCCTATGTCATGGACCCGCGCCGGCCCGGTGATGTTGCAATCTGCTATGCCGATCCGGCCAAAGCCCGTGAATTGCTCGGCTGGCAGGCCGAGCGGGACCTGGCCGCCATGTGCGAAGATACCTGGCGCTGGCAAAGCCAGAATCCCAATGGCTATGGAGAAAACTGATTCACAAAACTGATATTTATTGTATAAAGGTCAAGTCGCGAAAACCAGGCCGGATTGACCGGAAAAAACGCCTGGATAAGCACGCCGGGCCGACCCCGGGACCCTTCCGGACAGATGGCATAATGACACATACAGATATCATCGGCCCGGCCGGGCCCGCAGGTCCGGCCGGGTTTCTGGTGCCGGATACGCCAGAACGCCGGGTCAATCTGCAGCCTGAGTACCGCCGGCTTGCATAATCATTAGTAAAATAGCCTGTATTCCTGTATTCAACACCCTGATTTGTTGGCGAAAACAGAGCTTCTTGGCAACCCCCTTTTGCATTGCCTTTTGTCGTGGTATGATTAGAATTCGTTAACGCCGTCTTCATGACTGGACAGTTAACCAGTCTGCTATAAGCGGTCCCAAGCGGCCCCGTGTGTCTGGCCCCTTTCTGCCAGACCGGGACCGACCGAATTCCGGAGGTCTTCGTTGAGTGAAGAATAACAATTACCAGGAGCCGGAAGGCTCGCCGCGCCCCCCTGTCGAGTATGACTACTTCCAGCCCGTTCAGCGCAAGCAGCCATCGGCCCAGCCGCTCCGCCAGCCGGTTCCGGATTATCAGGCAGCCTCGCCGTCAGGGCAGAATCAGCGATCGTATTATCAGGCTTCAGCCAACCAGCCCGGATCCGGGCAATCCGGACACCGTTCCGGTTCATCCCATCCTGGCGCGAGCCGCGAGCCTGCCGGTCATGCCCAGTCGCGCCAGTCATCCGCGCCGGTCCGTCAGTCCAATGTCCGGACCCGTCAGCCTGGCCGCAGGCGGCGCCTGACTGTCGGCCAGAAGTGGGGCATTGCCGGTGCCATTCTCGGTACATTCCTGCTGGTGGCCGGGATCATTATCTACATGATCTGGCGCACCATGATGGGCCAGATCAATATCGTCAATCCCACGGATGAGACTTTGCCGAGTGAATACAATGTACCGACGGAAAGCCTGGCCAATCCGGTCCCGATCGTCAAGGGTATCACCAATATCCTGCTGCTCGGCGTCGATAACCGCGACAGCACGGATGTCAGTGTCAACGAACGCTCGGACTCCATGATGATCCTGACCGTTGACACGATCAACAACAAGATCAAGCTGACGTCCCTGCAGCGCGACATGGCCGTTTATCTGCCCGGCTCGAGCAGCGTGAACAAGATCAATGCGGCCAATTCCTTTGGCGGGCCGGCGCTGGCGATGCGCGTTGTCAACGATACTTTCCGCCTGAATATCAAGCAGTATGTCGTGGTCAACATGCGCGGCATGGAAACGATTATCAACGTTGCCGGCGGTGTCACTGTTGATGTCAGTCCGGAAGAGCTGACCTATGTCAATAAAGAGTTGCGTTCCATCAATCACGTATTCGGGGATACGCCGGCATCGCCCCTGCTGACGAAATCCGGCGTACAGCTGCTTGACGGCCGCCAGGCGGTCACCTATGCCCGTATCCGCAAGCTCGACAGTGACTACAAGCGGATGGAGCGCCAGCGCGAGGTCCTGCAGGCCCTGATGACATCATTCATGCAGGCCGACCTGGCCACCAAGACCAAGATGGTATCCCAGGGCCTCGGCCTGATCACGACCAATATTCCAGCTACTGATATCACCAACCTGGGCCTGACCGTCCTGCCGATGATGAACGGGACGATCGAACAGCTGCAGATCCCGATTAACGGCTATTTCCGCGAGTATTCCGGCGCCTCCTGGATGAATCTGTGCGACTATAATGGCATGATCCCCCAGCTGCAGCAATTTATCTGGGGCAAAACCTTCTCTTTCGACAAAGTGCGTGAAATTCCTGGTGCACCCAATTCCAGCATTCCGCTGCCGACTACCCACGCAACAACCAGGGCGACGACCCGGGTGACAACCAAAGCCACCACAACCACGGTGACGACGTCAGAAACAGCCGCCCCGACAACGCAAGAGACGACAACGGATAACCAGGAGCCGACCACGCAAGAGACGACGCCCGAAACAACGTCAAAACCAACCAAACCGACGACGACTGAATCAACAACTACAGAGCCGGCAACAACGCCTGAAACCACTCCGACAGCCGCAGATACAACACCTGCCGGCTGACGCACCTGGGCCGGCAGCCACCCGGTCAGCGCCCGCCAGGGACCGTCAGGGTGACTTTCTGGCATTTTATCCAGACAGAGAAGGCAAAGAACATGTGGATTGACCTGGTTATTGTTGCCGCCATTGTCATAACGGCCTGGATCAGCTGGCACCGCGGGTTTTTCGTAATCCTCGGACGCCTGCTGGTCTTTGTTGTTTCCCTGGTCCTGACGCTTGCGGCCCTTGTGCCGATGCGCTTCCTGGTGCACTGGCTGCCGTTTCTGCAAACCTGGGCGGATCGCCTGAATGAAAAGATAGTCCGGCCGCTGTTGCCGGTTGCCGGTACGCTGCGCGATGCAATTCTGAGTCTGCCGCTGCCGCTGGCTTTGCAGCGCATCCTGCTCGGCCAGTTCCCCGATCCCGACAGCCCGCTGGTCCAGGCCTGGCCGGAACTGGCCGACCATCTTTTCCAGTACGCCCTGTCCGCCGCCTTGTTTTTACTGATGCTGCTGATTTTATCGCTGGTTATCCGTGTCAGCATGCGTACGATTACCCGTTTCCTGGACAGGCTGCCCATCCTCGGCACACTCAATCACCTCGGCGGCCTGCTTGTCGGCCTGGCGATGGCCGGCCTGGTCCTGCTTGTTTTATTGCTGCTTGTCGGCCTGGCTGCGCCCTATCTGCCTGAACTGCTCAGCTGGCTGCGCCAGTCGCGGATTTTCAGTTACCTGTACGCTGTTAACTTTTTGTACACATTCACTTCGTTATTTTTTCAAGTCATGGCTACTTGACAAAGCGCGGATAAGATTTTATATTTAGACCTGTACTTAGCACTCTTCGATCAAGAGTGCTAATTTATGCCAGAAGCATTGGCAAAGCAATAATTGATATCCATAAAGGAGGCAATCTTATGACCATTAAACCGTTAGGTGACCGTGTTGTCATCAAAATGATTGAAATGGAAGAAACGACACGCAGTGGCATTGTCCTGCCCGGCACAGCCAAGGAAAAGCCGCAGGTCGCCGAGATCGTAGCTGTTGGTCCTGGTGGCATTGTTGATGGCAAGGAAATTGTCATGCAAGTCAAGCCCGGCGATCGTGTATTGATCAGCAAGTATGCCGGAACGGAAGTCAAGATTGATAAAGTTGACTATACCATCCTCAAACAGGGCGACATTCTGGCAATTGTTGAATAAATGCCCGTCCGGAGACTGTTCATTGTCCGCGACAAGCCACGATATGATTCAAACAGCAGTAAACTGCCCGTCCGCAGACCATTCATTGCCCGGAACCGGGTGCAATCAGATTCAATCAACCAGGAGGAATAATCCACATGGCTAAAGATCTCAAATACGCTGAAGAGGCCCGTCACGCCCTGGAGAGAGGCGTGAACAAGCTCGCCGACACGGTTAAAATCACCCTCGGCCCGAAAGGCCGCAATGTCGTCCTTGACAAGAAATTCGGTTCGCCGATGATCACCAATGACGGTGTAACCATCGCCAAGGAAATCGAGCTTGAAGACCGTTTTGAAAACATGGGTGCCCAGCTGGTCAAGGAAGTCGCCACCAAGACCAATGATGTGGCCGGCGATGGCACCACGACCGCGACCCTGCTGGCCCAGGCCATTATCCGTGAAGGTATCAAGAATATTGCCGCCGGTGCCAATCCGATGATCCTGCGCAAGGGCATCATGATGGCTGTTGACACGGCCGTTACCAATATCAAGGCCAATTCCAAGCATGTTTCCGGCAAGCAGGATATCTCCCGCGTCGCCGCCATTTCCTCGGACGATCCCTACGTCGGTGACCTGATCGCCGATGCCATGGAAAAAGTCACCAATGATGGTGTCATCACAGTCGAAGAATCCAAGACCATGGGCACCGAGCTCGAAGTTGTCGAGGGCATGCAGTTTGACCGCGGTTACGTCTCGGCCTATATGGTGACCGACTCGGACAAGATGGAAGCCGTTCTCGATGATCCCTATATCCTGATCACCGACAAGAAGATTTCCAGCATCCAGGAACTGCTGCCGATTCTGGAAAAAATCGTCCAGGCGGGCCGCAAGCTGGTGATCATCGCCGAAGATGTGGAAGGCGAAGCCCTGGCGACCCTGGTTGTCAACAAGCTGCGCGGCACTTTCACCTGCGTGGCTGTCAAGGCTCCCGGCTTTGGTGATCGCCGCAAGGCAATGCTGCAGGATGTGGCCATCCTGACTGGCGGCCAGGTCATTACCGAAGAACTCGGCCTTGATCTCAAGGAAGCCACCGTCAGCCAGCTCGGCCGGGCCCGTCAGGTCAAGATCCAGAAAGAGAATACCATCATCGTTGATGGCGCTGGCCAGGAAAGTGAAATCAAGGCCCGCATTGCCTCGATCCGCTCCCAGATCGAAGAGACCACGTCTGACTTTGACCGCGAAAAGCTCCAGGAACGCCTGGCCAAGCTTTCCGGCGGTGTCGCAGTCATCAAAGTCGGTGCCGCAACCGAAACCGAAATGAAAGAGAAGAAGCTGCGCATTGAGGACGCCCTGGCTGCGACCCGCGCGGCTGTTGAAGAAGGCATCGTGCCGGGTGGCGGTACGGCTTATATCAACGCCCTGGCTGATGTCAAGGCCCTGCTGAACATCACCACCGGTGATGTCAAGACGGGTGTGCGCATTGTGCTCAAGGCCCTGGAAGAGCCAGTCCGCCAGATCGCGACCAACGCCGGCCTTGATGGCAGCGTTATTTGCGAGAAAGTCAAGAACAGCCCGGCTGGTTATGGTTTTGATGCGCTGAATGAGACCTATGTCGACATGGTCGAGACCGGTATTGTTGACCCGGCCAAAGTGACCCGGACGGCGTTGCAGAATGCGGCTTCGATTGCTTCGACGTTGCTGACCACTGAGGCCGTTGTGGCTGATATCCCGGAGAAAGAGCCGCCGATGCCGGCGGGCGCCCCGGGGGGCGGGATGTATTAAGCGGCTGCTGAATTTTGGCGCAGCTGAATCGTCACTGGTTTATAGGGGAGGATGTCTGCGGGCATCCTCCTTTTTCGTATGTGGTATCTCGGGTAGGGGCGGCCGGCCCGGGGCCGCGCGCGACGCTCGAACAGGTCCTCGCCGCTGACGCGGCTGCGGAACTCGCTTAGGCGCATCGGCCCGGGGGCCGCGCGCGAAATTTGCTGGTGACGTGCTGGATAGATTGCTCTTGATGCTGTTTTTCAGGTAGAATAAAACCTGACAATACCTGACGATATTTATACTTGGCTGGATAGGCGATATCCGGTCTTGACAGGAGGATTGGATCCATGGATGACACATTTCTGGAAAAAATAGTTCGCCAGCGGAAAACGACCCAGGATTATATCAAGATGGCGGGTTATATGCTGGCGGCGCTGTTGTTGCTGTTTGCGGCCTTCATGTTCCAGAATATTCTGGATGTGCTGCTGGTGGTGGTGATCGGCGGTATTGGCTATGGTCTGTGGTTTTTGCTGTCCGGGCTGAACCGCGAATTCGAGTACAGCGTGACCAACGGTGAGCTGGATATTGACGTTATTTTTTCCCGGCGCAAGCGCAAGCGCGTTTTTTCCGGAGCGGCCAGGCAGTTTGAGATCATGGCCCAGGTGAATAGTGATGAGTATCGCCAGGCTCAGAAGGGACAGTTCAAGCTGCTGGACTGTTCAGCTTTTCCGGGAGCCCGTGATAACTGGTTTGTGATCTCCGAGTATCAGGGTAACCGGGTTCTGGTTATTTTCGCTCCGGATGAACGGATGCTCACGCATCTGAAGAAATACAATCCGAGCAAGATCCGTTATTCTGAATATGGCCATTAACAGGATGCCGGGGACAGATCACCAGCAAGAGCGTACGGGTGACCAGCAGGAGAACCGTTCGCGGCCTGTGGTGGCCGGTCGTCGTTTTACCCTGCAGGAGCGCAGCTGGATTGCGTATGACTGGGCTAATTCAGTTTATGCGACCATTATCATGGCCGCGGTTTTTCCGATCTATTTTGCCAATGTCGCAGCCGAATCCTCGGCCAGCGGTGATGTCTGGTGGGGTTATGGAACGTCGGCCGCCACGCTGACAGTGGCCTTGCTGGCGCCGCTGCTGGGCTCGATTGCCGATGTGCGGGGCATGAAGAAGCGATTTTTTGCCTTTTTTCTCGGCCTGGGCCTTGTGTTTACAACGACCATGGCCCTGACTGCCAATTGGCAGCTGATGCTGGTTGGTTATATTTTTTCATATATCGGCTACTCCGGATCCTTGCTGTTTTATGATGCCTTTATCACAGATGTGACAACGCCGCAACGCATGGACAAGGTATCGGCCTGGGGCTATGCCATGGGATATATTGGCGGCAGCACCATTCCTTTTATCCTGTCGATTGCCCTGATCATGTTTGGTTCGGTAATCGGAGTCGGGGCCGGTCAGGCCGTTCGCCTGTCGGTTGTGCTGACTGTTGTCTGGTGGGCTGTCTTCAGTTATCCGATGTTGCGTCATGTGCGCCAGGTCCACTATAAAGAAGTGCCGGCCCGTACCCTGATCAGCAGCGCTTTTTCGGGACTGCGCCGGACCATCCTCGATATTGTCGGCAACAAGGCCATTTTCGTGTTTATGATTGCCTATTTCTTCTACATTGACGGGGTGAATACGGTTATTCACATGGCAACGGTCTATGGATCGTCGCTCGGCCTCGGTTCGACGGGCATGATCCTGGCCTTGCTGGTAACTCAGATTGTTGCGGTGCCTTTTTCGATATTGTTCAGCCAGCTGGCCCGGCGTTTCGGGACGATCCGCATGATCACGTCGGCGATCGTGGTTTATTTCCTGATCTGTCTGGTCGGTTTTTATATGGGCTTCTCCCTTGAGCCGCACCAGGCCCGTTATGAGGCTGATTTCGCCGTGGCTTTGCAAAAAGTGCCGGCTGGTGGTGAAAGTGAGGCTCTTTCGGCGGCCGAACGCCCGTTGCTGGTGGCGAGGCTGGATGCCTTGCTGGCTGACAGCAAGGGTTTGCTGGCTGAAGAGGCCAGCCGCGTTTCGGCTTTTGCGGAACTGGCGGCGCTCAAACGCCAGGAACTGGCTGATGAAGCCGGTGATCCGGCTGCCGCGAACCGGCTGCTGGCGGCCCTGGATTCCCAGGTCGGCCAGGCCCGGGCTTTTCTGGCTGATGGCAGCCAGGCCGCTGACTATGATGCGGCCCGGCGCCGGGCTGCCGTCCTGTTCTGGGCGATGGCCGGCCTGGTCGGTACCGTGCAGGGTGGTATCCAGGCCTTGTCGCGATCTTTTTTTGGCAAGCTGATTCCGCCGCAGCGATCCAATGAGTTCTTTGGCTTTTTTGATATTTTTGGCAAGTTCGCCGCCGTGATGGGCCCGGCCTTGTATGCATTTTTTGCTCATCTGACCGGACGATCATCGTTTGGCATCCTGGCTCTGATCTTTCTGTTTGCCGTTGGCCTTGTCGTGATTGCCACCGGCCGGCGCCACCTGGCTGATGCGGAACGTCTCGCTGCCCGTCACAACTGAAACAAGGCGGTTTGATCGGGCCTATTGATCAGGCGGCGTTTGTCAGGATGAGGGGCCGCTGGCCCTGATGGCTGGCATCGTTTTTCTGAACCCCATTTTGCCGGAAAGGATTGTTGTTATCATGCCATTGCCCGCAAGTACTGATTTTGGTCTCGGGCCATACTGTTTTGCTCTTCGCAATACGGATACGGATTTTCGTGACCGGCTGCATCTGGCTTCCCTGTTTTCCCTGATGCAGGAAGCGGCCTATATGAACGCCGAGGTTCTGAATCTGGGGGCCAGCCGCCTGGACGGCCTTGATCTGTGCTGGTTGCTGGCGCGTATTTCGGTGCGCCTGACGCAGTTGCCACACTGGGGCAACACCGTCTGGGTCAAGACCTGGAGTCGCGGGGCGCAGAAAATGTATTTTATTCGTGACTTTACCTTTCACATTGACGACCCCGCTGCGCAGCCTTTTGGCCATGCTTCTTCGGAGTGGCTGGTTGCCCGGCGTGATTCGCACCGTCCGCAGCGGCCGGACCTGGTCCTGGATCCTGCCCTTCAGGCTGAAGCCCGCGTCCGTCCGTCTGTATTTCAAGCACCCTGTCCGCGCCTGCCGGCTCTGGACGATCCTGCTGACACCCGGCCGCTGCTGGTAAAATATGCGGATTACAGTGATATTGACCGCAATCGTCATGTCAATAATACCCGCTATATTGCCTGGTGCATGGATGCTGTCTATGCCAGTGACGAAACCAGCCTGTCTCAGCCAGTACGCTGGACGGAGCGGATTATCCGCGGCCTGGACATCAATTATCTGAGCGAGGTGCGCCTGGGTCATAAAATCCTGCTGTTTGCCCGCTCACACCGGACGACAGACAGCCTTGACCAGGCTGATCCGGTGAGTTGCCGGGACTGTTTGCAGGTGGAGGGTCGCCAGGCCGAATCGGGCAGCGTCGTCTTTCGGGCCCGGGTGTTCTGATGGGAGTTGACGGCAGCCCTGATCGGGCAAGGTGAAAGTTTTTGCCAGATCAGGCCGGCCGTGCGTGGCCTTGCCGGCCTGAATATTGTTATTCATCAAAAGTCCTGACTGCCTCTGGCTGGAGATTCATAAGTCCTGACTGTCTCTGGCTGGTGATTCTGAACAATTGTGAATTACCGATGCAAAACCGGTGGCTTTTCGCTATAATCAAAAATCGTTAAATGCCGCGGGCTTGTGTCATGTTGCCGTGTCCCGGCGAGGAGGAAAATGGATGATTGAAATTAAGAACCTGGTCAAATACTACGGTGATATCCTGGCCGTGAACAATGTCACCTTTACCGTGGAAAAAGGTGAGATTCTCGGCTTCCTGGGACCCAACGGCGCCGGCAAGTCGACGACCATGAATATCCTGACCGGCTTTCTGTCCGCAACGTCCGGCACGGTCAAGATTGACGGCATTGATATCCTGGAAAATCCGCAGGAGGCCAAGCGCCACATCGGTTATCTGCCGGAGAATCCGCCGCTGTACCTGGATATGACCGTCATCGAATATCTGAAATTTGTCTCCGAGCTGAAAGGCGTACCTTCTGAAGCCCGCATCCGCCAGCTGGCCGAAATCATGAAGCTGGTCCGGATCACGGATGTGTCCGGCCGCCTGATCAAGAATCTCTCCAAGGGCTACCGGCAGCGTGTCGGCATTGCCCAGGCCCTGGTTGGCAATCCGGAGGTCCTGGTCCTTGACGAGCCCACGGTGGGTCTCGATCCCAAGCAGATCATTGAGATCCGCAACCTGATCACCGAGCTGGGCAAGAAGCACACGGTCATCCTCAGTTCGCATATCCTGCCTGAAGTCCAGGCCGTCTGTGAGCGGGTGGTTATCATCAACAAGGGCAGCATCGCCGCGATTGATACGCCGGAAGGCCTGTCCCGCAAGGTTTCGCGGACCTCCAAGGTGGCCCTGACGGCGGAGGGTCCGGCCCGCGAAATCGTCCAGAAGCTGCGTCAGCTGACTGGAGTGACCCGGGTTGAAATTTTCAGTGAAAAAGAAGGCGGCGTCACGGTTTTCGAGATTGAAAACAGCCCGGAAATGGATGTCCGCAAACAGATCTTCTTTGAAATGGCCCGCCACAGCTGGCCGATCATCGAAATGAAATCGCTCGACCCGACCCTGGAGGATATCTTCCTGCAGGTGACTGGTACAAGCCAGGAAAGCAAGAGAGGGTAATTTCCTATGCAAAGAGTCATGGCCATTTTCAAGCGCGACTATGCCGCATATTTCCGGACCCCGATGGGCTATATCCTGCTGGCAATTTTCATGGCTGTCGGCGGTATTTATTTCTCGGCCGGCGTTCTGCAGTCCTATCTGGACATCGCCAGCGAAATAGCTTTTCTCCAGACATTTTTATTCATCATTGTCCCCCTGCTGACCATGCGGGCCTTTTCTGAAGACCGCAAGAACGGCACGGAGGTCCTGCTGTATACGTCACCGGCCAGCACCCTGGAAATTGTCATCGGCAAATACCTGGCCGCCATGGCCCTGATGCTGACCATGACCGCCGGCACCCTGATTCACCTGGTCATTACCGTTCTGTATGGTGGCCTGATCGATATCAATGTACTGGGCGCCTACGTCGGCTTCATATTCCTGTCTGCCGCCTATGTATCGATCGGCGTCCTGGCCTCGGCGATGACCGAGAACCAGATTGTAGCCGCTGTGATCACCTTCGTGGTGATTATTGTCCTGACTTTGTTTGACGCCGTAGCCTCGATGATTGGCCAGATGGTCTCGTCGCTGATCGCCGCGATCAATTTCTTTGGCCTGTCCGATACGCAGGTCGACAGTGCCGGCCAGGCGGTGTCCAAGGCCATGCAGTGGCTCAATCCCAATACCCGCGTCGTCAATTATGTCAGCGGGATCTTTGAAGTGACGCCCCTGGTTTTCTTTATCAGCATTGTCGCTGCCTGTCTGTTCCTGACCAACCGGGTCATCGAGAAGCGGCGCTGGAGCCAGCGCTGACGCGTTGCCGGCATCGGCGGCCCCTGTGTTGCCGCAAAGCTGGCGCGGTCGAGCCTTGCAGCCAGCGCTGACATGGCCCCGTTCATGTACCACAACCATAAAACCGGCTCCGGAACAAACCGGGGCAGCTATCTTGAAGGTCAGAGGAGACAGACCATGAGCATTTTTGCCAAAAACAAATCCGATCAGCCGGGTGACGGCAAGAGACAACCGGGTCGTGCGGCTGCCCGTCCGGCGGTTGATCGCCGCAATAAAAATCTGAAAATGTTTTCCATCACCTCAACCATCCTGTTCCTGGTGATCCTGCTGGTGTTCAACCTGGTGTTTGACAGCCTGCTGGGCAGCAAGCTCAAATGGGACTGGACCAGGGGTGACCTGTACAGCATCGGCGATGTCAGCAAGCAGATCCTGGCCAGGATGGACAAGGATGTGCAGATCATCGGCCTTTTTACCGAGGCGTCAGCCGGTGATTTTGGCTATACATCGATTCTGCCCATGCTTGATGATTATGTCAGCAACAGCGGCGGCCGCGTCAGCAAGCGTTTTGTTGATCCGGATAAAACCCCCGGCATCCTCAAGGAAATCGATCCGAATGGCTACGCCAAAGCCGGGCGCGGCAGCTTTGCCGTCTATTGCCAGGCGACCGGCAAAACCAAGACCGTTGGTTACAATGACATCTTTGCCACTTCGATGGATTACACGACCTACCAGGAAACCCTGACCGGCATCACGGCCGAGCAGAGCCTGACTGGTGCGATCAAGTATGTGCTGTCGGCGACCACACCGGTTATCTATTTCACCAGCGGCCATGATGAGCTTGATTACGAAACAGAATACAGCGCGATGGTCAGTATCCTGCGCAACAATAATTTCGATGTCAGGAAGCTTGAGCTGTTCAATCTGGCCGAGATTCCGGCGGACTGTTCAACCCTGATCCTGGCTGACCCGAAAAAGGATCTGACCACGGCGGAAAGCAAGCTGATCGGCACCTACCTGCGCAGCGGCGGCGGCCTGATGGTTATCAGCAGCTACAGCAATGTCACCTTCCCGCAGCTGAATACCCTCCTGCAGGATTACGACCTGGAACTGACCGGCAACAAGATCCGCGAAGGTGACAAGGATCACCGCTACAATGACGATCCCTACCTGCTGCGGGCCATCGCACCGGCTTCGACCCTGACGACGACAGCCATTGACGGCTTCACCCTTGCTGATAACGTCCGGGCTGTCAGTCGCCTGAGCAGCGGCAAGGACTATATCACGGTCGAACCGGTCCTGACCACGTCGGCCCAGGGTTTCCAGGAAACGAACGGTGATCCCAATGCCAGTTCGGCGGCCGGGACCCAGCTCATTTCGCTGATTTCCGAGAATAAGGGCGCCATTGACGGCCAGACGATCACCGAATCGGCCCGCGTGATGGTCATGGGCAGCAGCTCGATCTTCAACAGTGACCTGGTCAATACCTTTGGCAATAATATCTACAATGCCGGCCTGTTCTACTTCAGCGTGCGCTGGCTTTCCAATGAATCAGCTGCTGATTCGCTGTATATCGAGGCCAAGACGCCGCCGTCCTATGCGCTGACCAGTGGCAACACTTCACTGAACGTGATCGTCGCCCTGGCGGTCATGATCCTGATCCCGCTGTTCTTGCTGATCCTGGCCGCCGTGGTCTATCGCAAGCGCCGTCATCTGTAAACGTCGCGACCGGCGCCACGAGCCGCCATCTGGAAGTCATCGGGAGGTTCTTTTCATGAATAGACAAATGCGAAACCTGGTCATCATGCTCATCGTCCTGGTGTCGCTGGTCGGGACCTGGCTGGCCGTCCGCTTCGTGCCCGGACTGAATCCGGCCGCGACCACCACCACGACAACCGAGGCCAGCCTGGCCGATGTGTTTGCCCTCGATGCGAAGGCTGTAGCCCGCATCGAGATCAGCAACGCCGGGGGCAAGCTGACGCTGCTGCCGGTTGAGTCCAAGGCCACGGACGGCACTGTGACGATCAGCTGGCAGCTTGACGGCGCCGGATCATACCCCATCTCCAGCAGTGCCCTGGAGTCCCTGGCCAGTGAAGTGCTGACCATTGCGGCGGTTGACGAGATCGCCACCGGTGCCGGCCAGGCGGACCTGGCACAATATGGACTGGCCCAGCCCAGGGCGACGATGACCGTAACCGGCAAGGACAACAGCCGGCATGTCATCAGCCTGGGCGATCCGCTGCCATCCGGCAATGGGGATTATGTCATGCTTGCGGATACCGGCCGGGTCTGCTCGGCGGCGTCCACGCTCGCTGACCAGGCGGGCAAGACCTTGCTTGATTTGCTCGATGATACCCGGGTGAATGGCGGTTTGGCCAGCAGTGACCTGACCGGCTTTCGCTTCAGCCGGCAAAAGGACCAGCTGCGCCTGGTGGCGGCCTGCCAGTCAGTCAAGGATGAAGCCTCTGGCAGCAGCAGCCTGACCTTCACGGTTAAAGAACCACTGGTTCGTGCCGGCAATGACAGCAACCTGCTTAACCTGGTCAATACCGCACTCAATACCGGGGTTGTCCGCTTTGTTGAACTCGATCCGCAAGATCTGGCCAAGTACGGCCTGGACAAGCCCCAGCTCAGTTTTACCCTGCAGTCTGCCCAGTCAACGGTGAACATCGATATCGGCCAGGCCGTCGGTGACGGTCAGTCATATGCCCGAAGCAGCGCCCTGCCGGCAGTTTTCATCGTGAATGACAGTGCGCTCACGGCTGTTGACCTGAAGCTGGTCGATCTCGTTGATCCGTTTGTTGCCCTCGAAAGCATCTGGGCTGTATCGGCTGCTGATTTCAAGGCCGGCGATGTGGCGTTCCAGACGACAATCACCATGAATAAAGACCAGAAGATCGGTGATGAAGCCGTGAAAGTGACGCTGGATGGCCGTGATGCCAAAATTGTCAGCCAGAGCCAGGCCAGCCTGTACAGTGCCTTCTACCAGCGGCTGATCGGCCTGACCTATGCCGGCTTCGAACCGGCGGCGCAGCCGGCCAATACCCGCGATGCCAGCCTGGTCTATCAGCTGGAGGCCAGCGCCGACACTGGCGAGCCGGCCCGGACGAAATCAGTTGAATTCAGCCGCCGTGATGCGTATACTGATTATGTGTTTATCGATGGCGTCTACCAGGGCGGCTACGTCGATCACGAATCGGCCTTCAACGCGCAGCGTTCCGGCACGGAAGGCATCATCGTCGCTTACAGGCATCTGCTTTACGCCATGGATCACGCGGTTGACGGCGTATTCAACACCGAGCAGGGTTATCCGCCCGGATAAATCTGAAGAGACAGCCCTGGTCCGGCCAGTCCGGTCGCCAGCTTGCGGGCTGGCAGAAAGGCAACGAACCAGATAAATGTCACAATACCGACGTTCTACAAAACACCAGCGCAGCCGGGCCAGCCTGATTATTGTAATCGTGCTGGCTTTCCTGCTTCTGGCTGCGGCTGTCGTCCTGGTTTACAGCATGCCGCAGGAGTCCTCGGCCCTGCCAACCACCGAGACCGCGCCGACCCAGCCGGCCCTGGACCTCGGCTTTGCCTGCGATGCTGTCGAAGCCCAGAAGCTGTACCCTTTCCTGGACGGTGTCGTCAAGCTGACAGCCAACCGGCTGGCCTGCCTCAGTATCCAGGGCGAAGAGATCTTCGCCAGCGAACTCAATATGGCGTCGCCCTATTGTGTCCAGAAAGACCGCTGGCTGGTGGCTGCTGACCGGGATGGCAACAGCTACACCTGCATCAATGGCCAGGGCGTCCTCTATAGCGGCAGCCGGCCGGGCCGGATCAGTGGCGTGGCGATCAATCAGGACGGCATGGTCGCCCTGATCGAGGATCGCCCGGACAGCAAGGGCGTCATTTCCGTTCTGGCCCCTGAAACTGGCCAGCTGCTTTTTGAGCTGTTTTTGCCCGAGTCGGGCTATGTGCTGTCCGTATCATTTGACCCGACCGGCGCTTTTTTTGACATCGCCCTGCTGAATACCGACGGCGCGACCGTCCGGCCGATGATCAAGCGCTACAGCACGGCCGGCGCCATGATTGGCCAGCGCATTCCCGATTTGAGCGAAATTTATCCGCTGGTCGTCTATGACCAGGCAGCCAATCCGGTCCTCTGCAGCGCCCAGGACCTGGCGGCGGTGTCCTACACCAGCGAGGAAATTCTTTATCAGCAGAAATTTACCCAGATTCAGGCGGTTGCCCAGACAGATAAGGGCCTGATGGTGTTGGCGACAGAGCAACTCGGTGGTAAACTATGGCTGTATCCGCTGCGCAAGGATGGCCAGACTGACACGGCCCTGGCTATTGGCGAGCAGGTCACGGACCTGGCCGGCAACGGCCCGCTGGTGGCGATGGGCAGCGGAACCCGTGTGCTGGTCTATGATGCCGGCAAGCGCGCCATCATTTTTGAGCAGAATATGGCTGTTGATGTCTTGCGGGTCGGCCTTGGCGACGACAGGACCCTGACGGTCGTAACCCGCAACGGTGTGCATCGACTGGCCATCCGTTCCTGATCCTGGCCTGTTGACTGCTGCCATTCAATTCTGGTCAAAACAATCCGAGATCAATCCGTGATTCACTGACAATACCGCCCCATTAACCATTGACAATCGAACAAGGCATTTGAAAAACGCGAGGCATTTAAAAAAGCATGGAAACACCTGCTGACCCTCCCCGAGAACCTGAGCCTGACCCGCAAACGCCTGGCCTGAATCCGGAGCGGCCTGACACTGGCACTCCCAGGCAAAATCAGCTGCTAGCCGCGGAGAATCCCGTCCAGCCGGAACAGCCGGCTGTCCCGGTTTATCTGGACCGGTCGGACGTACCCTGGGCTGACCGCTGGCGGCTTGAGGATATTTTTGCGACCGATGCGGCCTGGGAAACTGAACTGGCCGCGCTAGCCGGCCGGATTGCCGACCTGGCGGCCTATCAGGGCCGACTGGCTGACGATGCCCTGACGCTGGCTGCCGCCCTTGATCTATCCAGTGCGCTGGATGAAGCTTTCGCCGAATTGCAGGCTTATGCCCACATGCGCCGCGATGAGGATCACAGTCTTTCCTTGTATCAGGACATGAACGATCGCGTGACCGGGCAATATTATGACTATGCGGCCCGCACCGCTTTCCTGCTGCCTGAACTGGCCCGGATCGACCCGGCTGTCCTGGACGACTGGCTGAACTCGACACCGGCCCTGGCTGCCCACCGGCAGCCGCTGCGCGAGGTTATCCGCAACCGGCCGCATATCCTCAGTGAAGCCGAGGAGAGCCTGCTGTCCCGCTTTGGTCCGGTTAATGAGGGCATTGGTGATGTTTTCAGCATGCTCGATACGGTTGACATCAATCTGGGATCCATCACGGGCGCCGATGGCCAGCCGCTGCCCCTGACGCATGCCCGTTTTGCCCAGTTGCGCGAGGACCCGGACCGCCGCCTGCGCGCGGACAGCTTCCGGCAGGTTCACCAGGCCTACGCCGGCATGGGCCAGACACTGGCCACACTTTACAGCTTGCGGGTCAAGGCCGACCTGCTGTTTTCGGCGGCCCGCCGCCATCCGGATGCCCTCAGTGCCGCGCTTTTTGCCGACAATCTGCCGGCGGATCTCTATCATAACCTGATCACGACGATCCATGGCGGCCAGCCCGTGCTCAACCGCTATTTTGCCTTGCGCCGCCAGCTGCTCGACCTGCCGGATCTGCATATTTATGATACCTATCTGCCCTTGAGCCAGCTGCCGCCCCGTCATTTCAGCTACAGCGAAGCCGCAGCCATGGTGCGGGACAGCCTGCAGATCCTGGGCCCTGAATATCTGGCGGTGGTGGACCAGCATCTGGCCGACCGCTGGATTGACGTTTATGAGACTCCGGGCAAGGCCAACGGCGCCTATTCCTGGGGTACTTACCGGACTCATCCCTTTATCCTGCTTAATTACAGCGGCATGCTGTCGGACGTCTTTACCCTGGCCCACGAGCTGGGCCACAGCCTGCATACCTGGTATGCCAATCGCCACCAGCCTTTTACCATGTCCCACTATCCGATTTTCCTGGCGGAAATTGCCTCGACGGTCAATGAGAACCTGCTGATGCACCACCTGCTCAGCCAGTGTGATACGACAACGGTTGCCGGGCGGACCGAGAAAATCTGGCTGCTCAGCCACTTCCTGGAGACTTTCCGACTGACGGTTTTCCGGCAGACGATGTTTGCCGAGTTTGAATGGCAAGTCCATCACAAGGCCCGGCAGGGCGAGTCCCTGACCGCCGACAGCCTTGGCCGCCTGTACCGCGACCTGCTCAGCCAGTATTTCGGGCCGGATGTGGTGATTGACGACTTTATGCAATGGGAATGGGCCCGGATTCCGCACTTCTATTCTGCTTTTTATGTTTATAAATATGCTACCGGCTTTGCGGCCGCTGTCGCCATCAGCCAGGCCATCCGGCAGCAGGGGGATCCGGCTGTCGCGCGTTACCTGGCCTTCCTGGCTGCCGGTGGCTCTGACTATCCGCTGGACTTGCTGCAGCAGGCCGGGGTTGATATGCTGACGCCGTTGCCGGTAGAAGCGGCGCTGGCAGCCTTCGCCGCCAGCCTTGACGAACTGGCCAGCCTGGTCGCTCAGGACCGGCCAGCTTCCGCCGGACCGCCGGGTACCCCGGACCTTGCCGGTCCGGCCGTATAAGCCCGGCCATACCTGGCAGATCATTGAATACATCGCCAAGCATGAAATCAGCATTTCATATATAAACATGAAATCAGCATGTCATGCCGTTCAAATCCCGATACGATTGCTTACAGAACCATTGTACCGAAACAATTCAGTCAGTTTGCCGTCCGACGACGGCCCTGCGACCGGACAGCCGGTCGGGGTTGCTCACAACAGGAGGATTATAACTTGGAAACCGAATTGAAACTGCGTTTTAAACAGGCTGACGGCCAGCAGACATTCCTCGATGACCCCTGGGTCCAGCGCCTGATCATGCCCTATTCGCAGCGGATAATCGAAATGAAGAGCCAGTATTACGACACGAAAAACCAGGATCTGTCCCGCCGCCAGATGACCTTGCGCATGCGCCAGGAAGGTGACCTGCACGTTGTCACCATAAAGGGAAGCGACAAATCCAATTCGGCGCTGCACCAGCGCCAGGAATGGTCGGTGGAACTGGAGGACTGGGATGGCGACCTGAGCACCGGTCTCGATACCAGCTGGTTCCTGCGCTCGGCGGTCAGCGATGGCGATCCGGACAATATGCTGCGCGAGGCCTTGCGTCTCGTTGACAAAAAGCCGCTGATCGAGATCTGCCAGGCTGATTTCGTGCGCACGGCCTTTGACGTGGGTTACGGCGACACGTTGATGGAACTGGCCCTGGACTACGGTACACTGACAGCCGGTGAGTTGAGCGAGACTGTTAATGAGCTTGAGCTTGAACTCAAGGAGGGCGACGTGCGCGACCTGGTCGAGCTGGGCCAGGAACTGCAGGCCCGCTTGCCTGTCGAGCCGGAAACAAAGAGTAAATTTGCCCGTTGCGTGGCGATGCTGCGCCGGCAGAAAATAACCGGCAGAAAATAAAATGAATGGCCAGACGATCGCGATCAGCTGAACGGAGCAATCCAGGGCCGGGCGTCTCCGGCCCTGAACTTGCGGCTGCGGATTATGTGATTCAGCAGCCAGGTCCAGGTGATCCTTTGGCTGCACCTTATGTGCCGATCATCATCGTTGGTGGTGGCGCCGCCGGCCTGCTGGCTGCTATATCAGCCGCCCGGACTCTGCAGATAGCAGGCTGCCCGGCCGGCCATGCCGGCCAGCCCCGGGTCATGATCCTGGAACGCATGGACAAAGTGGGCCGCAAATTGCTGGCTACCGGCAATGGCCGCTGTAACCTGAGCAATCGCCAGGCCGGCCCGGACCGCTATTATGGGCGCGATCCGCGTTTTGCCCGCGGCGCGTTGCACCGCTTTCCGGTTGAGCAGACGCTGGCCTTTTTTGCCGGGATCGGGCTGCCTTGCCGGGAGGAAGAGGAGGGCCGGTTTTATCCTTATAGCCAGCAGGCTGCCGCTGTCCTCGATTTGTTGCGTCAGGAGGCGGGCCGGTTGCAGGTGCAAGAGCAAACCCATGCTGCGGTTACGCGCCTGACCAGGCTGGAGCCTGCAGCCGATCATTCGGAATCGATCCCGGCGTCCGCTGGGCGTTTTCTTGTTGAAACCCGGACCGGTGCGCGCTGGCGGGCTGGATCCGTGATCCTGGCGGCCGGCGGCCAGGCTGCCCCAGCCCTGGGCAGTGATGGCAGTGGCTTGCTGCTGGCCAGTCAGCTCGGTCATGCGATCATCCCGCCATTTCCGGCGCTGGTCCAGGTCTGTACCGCCGGCAAAGCGGCCGGCGCCATGTCCGGGGCCCGTTTCCTCGGCCAGATCCAGTTGCTGGAAGTCGCCAGCCAGAAGATCCTGGCCCGGCAAAGTGGCGAGATCCTGTTTACGGATGATGGTGTATCCGGTATTCCCGTTTTTCAGATTTCCCGTCAGGCCGGCGCCTGGCTGCAGGCCGCAGCCGCGATGGATCCGGGTGCCGGCTTCGCAGCCAGCAGCCGGATTGCAGTAGACCGGATTGCAGCCTCCCAGCCTGCAGCGTCAGGTCTGCAGCTGCGACTCGATTTCATGCCGGATTTTACGTCATCCCAGCTGGTGGAGATGCTGGAAGCCCGCCGCCAGCGCCAGCCCGGCCTGCCTGCCAGTGAATGGCTGACCGGCCTGGTCCATAAACGGATCGGCCAGCAGCTGGTCCGCGAACTGCCGGATCTGCACCCCGCGCTTGAACTGGCGCGGCTGCGTATCACGCACAGCCGGCAACTGGCGGGCTATCTGAAAGGCTGGACGCTTGGCGTCAGCAGCACGCGTGGCTGGACTTCAGCCCAGGTCATGGCTGGCGGCCTGGCCTGCAGCGAATTCTATCCGGACCGCCTGGAGTCCCGGCGCTGCCCGGGCCTGTTTGCGGCCGGTGAAATCCTCGATATCGACGGTGATTGCGGCGGCTTTAATCTGCAATGGGCCTGGTCAAGCGGCTTCGTGGCTGGCCAGCAGGCCGCCCGGCTGGTATCAGGCGATATTTTCCCGTCCGCTGGCCCCGGCCGGCAGCCGGACCTGCCATATTAACATCCCCGCTAATTGCCTGAAGGATGGTAACCGCCCATGATACATAACCAACCGCCGCCAGCTGACCGTATCATTGATAACCTGCGCCTGCCGCTGGGACATCAGCCGGCCGACCTGATTGCGGCCATTGCCCGTGCCGCGCAGGTCAGTCCGGCCCAGGCCGCGCATTATACCTTGTTGCGCAAGTCCATCGACGCCCGCCATAAGGACGATATCCGGGTTCAATACACCGTTGGCCTGCTGGCCAGGCCACCGGTCCTGGCCGGTGTTGCCGGACTGGCTGACCTGCAGGCCCTGATCGGCAGGAAAGTCCCGGCCGCGGCCGGACGGCCGGTCGTTGTCGGCCTGGGGCCGGCCGGCTTGTTTGCCGCCCTTTACCTGGCCCTGGCCGGCTTGCAGCCACTGGTCATTGAACGCGGCCAGCCTGTCCCGGTGCGCCAGCTGGATGTGGCCCGTTTCTGGCAGTCCGGCCTGCTGGACAGTGAAAGCAATGTGCAGTTTGGTGAGGGCGGTGCCGGGACCTTTTCTGATGGCAAACTGACGACCGGGATTAAGGATGACCGCTGCCGGGTGGTCCTGGAGGAGCTAGTCCTGGCAGGGGCACCCGCTGAAATTCTGTACCTGGCCCGGCCGCACGTTGGCACAGACCAGTTGCGCGATGTTGTCGTGCAGCTGCGCCGGCGGATTGAAGCCGCCGGCGGGGAAGTGCGTTTCGGCTGTCGCCTGGAAGATCTCTACCTGACTGCAGCTGACCCGGCTGGCGCTGGCGGCCAGCTGGCGGCGATCACGGTCAGCCAGCTGCAGCCGGACGGCAGTCGCCGCCAGGAGATCCTGCCCGCCCGCCAGCTGCTCCTGGCTGTTGGCCACAGCGCCCGGGATGTCTTTGCGATGCTGCAGCGTCATCATCTGGCCATGACAGCCAAGCCGTTCTCCCTGGGGGTACGGATTGAACACTGGCAGGGCATGATTGACGAGAGCCAGTACGGACGCATGGCCGGCCATCCCCAGCTGCCGCCAGCCGACTACAAGCTGGCCGTCCATTTGCCCGGTGGCCGGTCGGTTTATACTTTTTGCATGTGTCCCGGAGGCCAGGTGATCGCCGCTTCCTCCGAGCCGGGCGGCGTAGTCACGAACGGTATGAGTGCGCAAGCCCGTGCCGAGCCCAATGCCAACAGCGCGCTGCTGGTCGGCATTACACCGGAGGATTTCCCGGAGCCCGGCCCGCTCGGCGGCATGGCCCTGCAGCGCCAGATCGAACAGCTGGCCTTTCAGCTGGCCGGACAGACTTACCGCGCCCCAGCCCAGTCAGTCGGTGATTTCCTGGCCGGCACGCCGGCCGGGACAGCTGCCGGCCGCAAGATCCGCTGCCGGGATATCCGGCCTTCGCCCTGGCCGGATGTAACGGCCAGCTATCAGCCCGGCGTGGCCTGGCGTGACCTGGCGGCGTGTCTGCCAGCCTATGTAACGGCTTCTTTGCAGGAAGCGCTGCCGCTGCTTGATCAGAAAATGGCGGGATTTGCCCATCCCCAAGCCGTTCTGACCGGGGTCGAAACGCGCAGTTCTTCGCCCTTGCGTATCTTGCGGGACAACAGCAGCCGGGCCAGCATCAGCGGGATATTTCCATGCGGTGAAGGTGCCGGTTATGCTGGCGGCATCATGTCGGCCGCGGTCGATGGCTTGCGCTGTGCGCGCTCCCTGGCCGAAGCCAGCACCGGCTGATCTGTGCTATAATGCAATCAGGAGAAACCAGGCTGTCATCGGCCAGGTACGCCCTGTCCTGGCCTGCAACTGACATCTGGAAGGAGGGATCTGCTTGCGCGTACGTGTCATTATCAATCCATCATCCGGTCGGCAGATTTTTCAGAAAAATGCCGAACGAATTATCGAGCAATTACTGGCTGACGGTACATTTGCGCAAATTGATGTTATCAAGACGACCGGCGCGCAGGATGCATACAAGGCAGCCCGCTTCTTCCGGCCCTGGGATTACGACCTGATTTTCACCGTCGGGGGTGACGGGACGGTCAATGAGGTTGTCAACGGCCTGATGGATGGCCAGCATCAGACCCCACTGGCCATTCTGCCAGCCGGGACAGTCAACGATTTTGCCTACGCCATGCATCTGCCCCGGGAAGTATCCGAGGTATGCCAGATGCTGCGCCAGCGCCGCACAATCAAGGTTGACGTCGGCCAGGCCGGCCGGCAGTATTTCCTCAATGTTGCAGCCGGTGGTATGCTGACGGACGTGGCCTATAAAGTGCCGTCCGAGGCCAAGACGGTTCTCGGCCAGCTGGCCTATGTCCTGGAAGGAGCCCGCGACCTGCCGGGACAGTTTTACCGCAGCGTGACGCTCAGCCTGCATGCGCCAGGCTATGTGGTCGAAGATGATATCCTGCTGTTCATTGTCAGCAACACCAGCAGCGTTGGCGGTTTTCGCAGCCTGGCTCCCGAAGCTTCAGCCAGCGATGGCTTGCTGGATGTCGTTATCATTCATAAGGCCAATTTCCTTGAATTATTGCCGCTGATGGTCCAGATGGCCAATGGCGTTCATGTCAATAATCCATTGATCACATATTTCCAGACGCCCGAACTGACAATCGACTGCCTGGACAGCTGCGCCATGCCACTCGACGTCGACGGTGAGCGGGGCGGCGAGCTGCCGATTAAAATCAGCGTCCTGCCCAAGGCCCTGACGCTGGTGGTTCCTTGACGGCCTGCTTCATCACACTGGCAATCGGCCGGTTCGGGCTGCAACCAGATGGCCTGATCTATCGCCAGATCAGTCGGCAAGCTCGATGTAAGCTTCATAGGCTTCATCCAGAAGGGCCAGGACATCCGAGTAACGGTGATAGGCTGCCGGGTCATGACCATTGGCAAAGCCGGTTTCCAGACTGGCCTTTTCCTGTTCCAGATCGGCAATCTGTTTCTCCAGGGCCCGGATCTGCTCCTTGCGGCGGGCGACTTCCCGCCGTTCCCGGGCCCGCGCCGGACCGCCAGCAGCGGGCAAGGCTGTTTGCGGCTCGCCTTGGCCAGCCGGCAGTCCGGCGCTGTTTTTGTGCGCCTGGCCGGTTGCTGCAGCCAAATCGTCAGCGAGGCCTGACAGGTCTGCTTGCTGGCTGGAATCCATAGCGGCGTCGCTTGCTGCAGCCTGAGTGCCAGCCATCGCCCGTACACTGCCGGTTCCGCGCACCGCGGCACCGGCTTTTGCCGTTCGCCCGCTGTTGCCGCTGCCCGTGCCCGCTTCGCTGGCCCGCGCCGTCTGGCGATACTGCAGATAGTCGGCAAATGGCTGGACCTGGCCGCCAATGAAGCCCAGAACCCGCTGGGCAATCCGTTCGATGAAATACCGGTCATGGCTGACCGCCAGGATGGCGCCAGGGAAGTCCAGCAGTGCCCGTTCGAGTATTTCCCGTGAACGGATATCGAGGTGGTTGGTCGGTTCATCGAGGAATAGCATGTCCGGGCGCTCGAGCAGCAGGCAGGCCAGGTAAAACCGGGCCCGTTCGCCACCGCTGAGCACCTGGATGGATTTGAAAACATCGACGTCGCGAAATCCATAACGGGCCAGCAGATTGCGGGCCTGGCCTTCGCTGAGGTCGGCGCGGCTGAGCAGCTCATCCAGAAGCGTTGCCGACTCATCGGGGAAGCTGACATGCTGGCCCATGTGGCCGAATACGGCCTTGTCAGCCAGGCGAACCTCGCCGCTGAAGTCCGGGATCCGGCCCAGCAGCAAGGCCAGCAGGGTCGATTTGCCACAGCCATTGGGACCGCACAGGCAGACACGCTGGCCATTGCGCAATTCGAGCGATACCTGCCGGAACAGCACGTGGTCTGCAAAGGAAATGCCCAGGTCACTGGCTGTCAGCAGCATTTTTTCCGGATCGCCTTCGATGGCCCCGGGCAGGAAATTGAAATTGACCCGCGCCTGCTGGCGGCGGGCCCGTTCGCGAATATCGCCCAGCTGGCCGGACAGGCGGGCTACAACCTTTTCCCGGGCATGATAAGCCGACATCTTGCGATGGGACAGCATAGTCTGGGTGACCTGCTGCTGGCGTTCCAGTTCACGTTCAAGCTTGCGGATCTCGCGGCCCATGGTCAGCTGTTCACTGGCTTCAATGGCCATGAACTGGCTGTAATTGCCGGGCCGCATGGTCAGACGGCCATTTTCCAGTTCGGCCACGCTGGTCGCGACCTGGTCGATAAAGGCCCGGTCATGGGAAATCAGCAGGACCGCACCCTTGAAACGGGCCAGGTAAGCCTCCAGCCATTCCTGGGCCTGGGCATCCATGTGATTGGTCGGCTCATCGAGCAGCAGCAGATCCGGCGACATCAGCAAGATCCTGGCCAGCGCGACCCGCATGCGCTCGCCGCCGGAGAGGGTGGCCAGGGGCCGCTGCAGGATTTCGCCGCTGAGACCCAGTCCGTCGAGCGCTTCCTGCATGCGCCGGGGGAAATCATAGCCCTCAAGGGCTTCAAAGCGGGCTGTGCAGGCGGCATAACGGGCCAGGCTACGCCGCTGTTGCCTGGTTCTTTCACTTTCGGACGGGTCATCGGCCGATCCAGCTGATCCAGCCGATCCAGGCGGGTCCGGGCGTCCCTGGTCCGTCCTGCTCCGGTCCGGCTCGCCGGCCGCGTTGCCAGTGATATCGGCCGCCGCGTCGCCAAACCCATCAGCTGCCGCTTCATAGGACGCGTGACCGGCCCTGTCTGCCGCCGGACTGGCCAGCGCGGCAATCTCCCACTCGAGCTGGCGCATTTCTGCTTCCAGGTCTGCCAGTTCCTGGTTAGCGAGGGGATGGCTGTCGAGATCACAGATCTCCTCAACATGTTGCGACAAGTAACCGATTACGACCTGCGGCGCCCGGCTGATCTGGCCGCGATCGGGCTGCTCGCTGCCATTGATCAGGCGCAGCAGCGTTGTTTTGCCGGCACCATTGCTGCCAATCAGGGCCAGGCGGTCGCCGCGGTCGAGCCGGAACGAAATACCATCCAGAATCTGGCGTTCAAAATAGGATTTGCTAACCTGGTCAACAGTCAGATAACTCATGGCTGTGTATGGACTCCCTGATCATACATGATCATAATCATACTCGATCATACTCGGGTACAATAATGGACCGGTTACCCCGGAAATGTGCCGTCAGTATAGCATAAACCCGCCTGCCGACGCCACTTGCGCCGGTTGCAGCGGGCTTTTGCGCAATTTGGCAGAAAGCGTGAAGAAAAAGCGGGGGCTAAGACCTTGCTTCCTGTTCAGCTTGCCGGTATTCTTGACGTACACTGCCAGATTTTACCTTGAACAGGGCAGAAGTCTCCGCTACTGGCGGAGCCATGAAGGGGGTGCGACATGAATCAGCCTGTCGAAATTCTGGATACGACCCTGCGCGATGGCGCCCAGATGGAGGGCATTTCTTTCTCCGTCAATGATAAATTCCAGATTCTGGATAATCTGGTCGCCATGGGTGTCCGCTATATCGAAGCTGGCAATCCGGGATCCAATCCCAAGGATCGTGAATTTTTCAACCGTTACCAGGCGATGAAGCCGCTGATGCAGCAGACCGAACTGGTCGCTTTCGGCCCGACCAAACGCAAGGCCATCGCGGCCGCCGATGACCCGGGCTTGCAGGACCTGCTTTCAGCCGGCACCAGGACCATTGTCATCTTTGGCAAATCCTGGGATGTGGCAGTCCGCGATATCCTGCGCTGCTCGCACAAGGAAAACCTGAACATGATTCATGAGACGGTAACCTACCTGCGTTCGCAAGACCGGGAGGTTATCTTCGATGCCGAGCATTTCTTTGAAGCCTACCGGGCTAACGCCGAATATGCCCTGGACTGCCTGCGGGCAGCCAGCAGCGGCGGTGCCCGGGTCGTCTGCCTGTGCGATACCAATGGCGCCACGATGCCGGAAGAGGTCAGTGCCGTGACCCGGGCGGTGGTGGAAGCCCTGCCGGACGTCGTGGTCGGGATTCACTCGCACAATGACAGCGGCATGGCCGTAGCCAATTCCCAGGCTGCCGTACTGGCTGGCGCCCGTCACGTCCAGGGAACTTTCAATGGCATCGGCGAACGCTGCGGCAACGCCAACCTGGCGACGATCATCGCCAATTTGCAGATCAAATACCAGTATCCCTGCATTCCGCAGGAAAACCTCAGCGAACTGACCAGCGTCGCCCGGGCAATTGCCGAGATCTCGAATATCGTCCTGCCCGGCGGCGAGCCCTATGTCGGCATGTCGGCTTTCTCGCACAAGGCCGGCATGCATGTTGACGGGGTCAAGAAAAATCCCCAGACCTTCGAGCACATCGATCCGGCGCTCGTCGGCAACATGCGCCGCTTCCTGGTGTCGGAAATCAGCGGCCGGTCGGCGGTGCTCGACATTATCCACCGTATTCGCCCCGATATCGGGCGCGATGCCCCGGAGGTCAACCGTGTCCTGCACAAAATGAAAGAGCTTGAACATCAGGGCTACCACTTCGAGGGCGCGGATGCCTCACAGGAACTGCTGGTCTGCAAGGAGCTCGGCCTTTACGAACCTTTCTTCAGCCTTGAATCGATGCGCATCATCAGTGAACAGCCGCGTTCCGGCGAACTGAGCGCTTTCACCTATATCAAGATCCTGGTCGACAAGGTTGAGGAAGTCACGGCTGCTGAAGGGGAAGGGCCGGTTAACGCCATGGACCGGGCTCTCAAGAAGGCCCTGGAGGTGTTTTATCCTGAGCTGGCCCATGTCCGCCTGACCGACTTCAAGGTTCGTGTCATAACCCAGGAAGCGACGGCTTCGATGGTCCGGACCCTGATCGAATCGACCGACGGCCACAAAGTCTGGCATACGATCGGCGTCTCCACGGACATCCTCGAGGCCTCCTGGCAGGCCCTCGTTGATTCGCTCGAGTACAAGCTGATGTGCAAGAAACTCGGCTGGGAAGATTAAGCCAGTCAGCTGGATTGCGAAAGAATAAAGGTCGGATTGCACGGCACGGCGTCAGCAAAAATGCCGGCCTGTCAGCCGCGAAGATCCGGCCCATCATCTGTAAAGCCCCGGCCCATTGGCCGGACAGAACAGGAAAAGGAGACAGTATCATGGGAAAATACAAAATAGCCGTCATTCCCGGTGATGGCATCGGTCCCGAAGTCACCAACAGCACCCGTCTCGTATTCGCTGCCATCGCGCAGAAGTTTGGTCACGAGTTTGTTTATGAAGAACTGCTGGCTGGCGGCATCGCCATTGATGCGACTGGTGAGCCGCTGCCGGCGGCAACCATTGCCGGGGCCCGCAACAGCCAGGCCGTGCTCCTCGGTGCCGTCGGTGGCCCGCAATGGGATACACTGCCCGGCAACAAACGGCCCGAACGGGCCTTGCTCGGCCTGCGCTCAGCCCTGGGCCTGTTTGCCAACCTGCGTCCGGCGGTTCTTTATCCGGCCCTGGCCGCAGCCTGTCCACTCCATCCGGAAACAGCGGCCCGCGGCATTGACATCATGATCGTCCGCGAACTGACCGGCGGGATCTATTTTGGCCAGAACGGCCGTCGCGAGGGGGCGATGGGTCCGGAGGCCTATGATACCGAGTGCTACAGCGTGACGGAAGTCGAGCGCATTACCCGCATCGGCTTCGACCTGGCCCGCCAGCGGCGCAAGAAACTGACCAGCATTGACAAGGCTAACGTCCTGGAGAGTTCGCGCCTGTGGCGCGAGAATGTGATCCGGATCGCGGCCGAGTATCCGGATGTGACCCTCGATCATCTGTACGTCGACAATGCCGCTATGCAGCTGATCAAGCGTCCGGGTGACTTTGATGTCATCGTCACGACCAACCTGTTTGGCGATATCCTGTCCGATGAAGCGGCGATGATTACCGGCTCGATCGGCATGCTGCCTTCAGCCTCCCTCGGGGCTCCCGGCACGCCCGGCATGTATGAACCGATTCATGGCTCGGCACCGGACATTGCCGGCCAGGACAAGGCCAATCCGCTGGCCACGATCCTGTCCGGGGCCATGCTGCTGCGTATTTCCCTGGGCCTGGCGCCAGAAGCGGCCGCGATCGAAGCAGCGGTTGCTGCGGTGCTCGCTGCCGGCTATCGCACCGGTGATATTGTCCAGAGCCAGGCCAGCGACAGTCCGGAGATTGTCGTCGGTACCCGCCAGATGACCCGCCTGGTCGTCGAGGCCCTGCTGGCCTGACCCCCGCTGGCGGATCGACAGCCAGCTCCGCCTGCCACAGCAAGATTGTGCAAATGCCACAAGGCAAATACTGCAACCTTGAAAGATCATGGTATAATATTCTATCTGCTGACAGGTATCCTGCTAACCAGTCCTGCTGGCCGGATCCGGATAAACCTGATCCGGCCGTGGCCACATCCAGTCACGTCCGGCCACGTGCGGCCCGTTCCTGTCTGTATCCCACCCCATGCGGCCGGGCAGGCCTGACCACAGTTTAGCCCCCGCCAGTGCGCCCCGGGCTATGTCATGTATCCCAGCCCATGAGGCCGGGCAAGCCTTGCCGGCCTCTCCCGGCCTCATGCGGCATATCCAGCCAAAGGAAGGTGAATCCCCATGCGCAGTGATTCAATCAAAGCCTCAGCGGGCCGCGCG
>CAYVHB010000003.1:0-59176 GCA_964450865.1 uncultured Oscillospiraceae bacterium
CATCGACGGACAGCGTTTGTGGGAAGAGGAAACCGCCATCCCGACTCGCCTGGTAACCTGGCCCTGGTATCAGGATACCCAGGATACCCAGTCATTTCTCAGGCAGCATCTGGCTGGCCGCAGGATCGTGTCCGATACCGGCCTGCTTGATACAGCCAATGTGCAGCAGGATCTGGTTGACCTGCGACTGCAGCTGGATGAGCCGGACCAGGTGAGCTACCGGTCCATTGGCTTGCAATGTGCCGGCGTGGTCGAATCCGTCTGTCGCGAAGCCCGGCCGGGCCAGACAGAACGCCAGATTGCAGTGGCCGTGCAGGCCCGCTGTCTGCAGCAGGGCATCAGTCCCAATTGTGTCCTGGTTGGCGGCGATGAGCGCATCTTCCGCTATCGCCACCCGATGCCAACCGACAAGGTCATTGATAAAAGCCTGATGGTCGTCCTGGGCGGCGAGAAGAACGGCCTGAATATCAGCCTGACGCGGTTTGTTTATTTCGCGGCGCCAACTGCGGCATATCTGCAGAAATTTCGCAAGACCCAGACGATTTTCGCGCAAATGCAGGCTTTAACAACCGCCGGCCGCACTTATCAGGACTTTTTTGGCCGGGTCATCCAGCTCTACGCCGAGGCTGGATACGCCGGCGAATGGGTCTTGCATCATCAGGGCGGCCCGACCGGCTACGCTTGCCGGGAAAAGATCATCACCCCTGCAACAGATGGCATGATCGCTGTTGACCAGGCCTTTGCCTGGAATCCGACCATCACGGGAACAAAATGCGAGGAAACGACCTTGTTGACCACAAAGGGCCTGGAAATCCTGACCCGGACACCCGACTGGCCGGTCACAATCATCCAGACCGATATCGGTGATGTTTCGGTCGCGGACATACTGGTCCGGACCTGACCTTGCAGTGCGCAATGGATGATCGCGCCTTGCCAGCACCCCAAACATCACTAAATCATGCTGTCCCACTGTGTCAGGGCGGTCCAGGTAATCCGGGCGCCTTGCGGTGAATCGACGACCGCCCCGAGCCAGACATCAGATGCCTGGCCGGGGGCGGCCAGATAATGGTCCAGCGTCAGCCGGATTGGCTCAGCCATCAGCCGGTCGAGCACCTGTCCAGCTGGAATCCAGTATAATTCGCCCTCATCGGAGGCCTGGACCTCAGGCTTCAACGCCTTGCCAAAGTAGAAGTAATTGAGAACAATTTCTGACTGGCTGTGCCGGACCACGATGTACCGTAGTGACAGTTCAGCTAAATCAGCGGCCTGCAAGCCGGTTTCTTCACCAATTTCGCGCAGGCAGGCCGCATATGGATCATTGAGTTCAGCCGGCTCGAGATGTCCGCCGACACCGTACCAGTAACCCGGTGCGATGCGGCGCGTCTCCGAACGCTTGCTGAGCAGGAAGTCATCACCGTAACGTAAAAAGGCGGTCGTAACATTACGCAATCTGATCATGGCAACCTCCTGGAATGGCTGTCGGGTCTCCTCAGTGACTGTTGGTTCTCCTCAGTGACTGTTGGTTCTGGTGCCATTTTACCGGCTACCAGCTCCGCACGCATCATTTTTTCCAGGATTCGGTGCACCCGGGGTCGATTGTAGCGCTGGGCGATGATGCAGGGACCATTGATCACAAGCGCATAAACCAGCATGATGCCGATCACCTCCGGCGGGGCAAACAGGCCAAAGACCCAGAAAGGCATGATGGCCAGCCAGTGTGACAGCTCACCCCGGCATGATTCGATCTGGAAGCGTCGCAGGCTGACCGGAGAAAGATTGTCAAGTTTTTTCTTGCGGTAGCCATTTTTAAGAACGGCTCCACCATCCGGCAGCCACTGTTTCCAGACATGAACCTTGAGAACCCGATTATAGACCCGGCCATCGTCTTCCCAGCCGTGCGAACGAAAGAAAAAACGTTCCGGATCAAAAAAGCGATCCGGGATCTTCAGGCAGATGAACGCCGCCAGGGTTTGCAGCAAGCCCCAGATAACAATACTGAGCATGATCGCCTGGATTGATGACAGTTCGATGATCCGCATATTCACCTGCTCAACCATTAACTGAAGGCCGCCCGGTCAGTCTGGTCGCCGTCTGCTCTTTTCTTTGGCATTCGTTCATCGACACCCTTTCAATGATATTAGCATAAACAGCCTCAAGGCGTAATCAGACGATCTTTCCAGCGTACCTTGCGATGGAAAAGCCGCTTGAGCAGCGACCGCAGAAAGATGGCCAGGAAAAGGCTCAGACTAATAGGATACAGGGCAATCGTTTTCAGCCTGAAATTGCCGATTGGCCGCGCAATCCGCCACATTTCACAAACCCAGACCCCATACAGTCCTGCAAATACCAGGCTGTCCCGCCAATGTCCGGTCAACAGAGCCGCCAGCCAATAGAGCGGCGCAGCCGTGCAGCCAGTCACAAACAGGCCGACCATTACAAGGGTCAGCCAGGGCGTGTGGGCTGCACCCGCTGCGAAATTTTTCGTCCAGCCATCGAGCAACTGCCTGAAGCCATGGCCATACATCCGAAATGAAATGGCATCGCCACCCAGGAATACGCGAAACGGCAGGCGCTGCTTTTTCAGGACCTGGCCGAGTGAAATGTCATCAACAATGCTGGTATGAATGGCTGCATGACCACCAATTGCTTCATAATCAGCACGGCTGATCAGGATCACGGGGCCGGACAGGCCGGTATGCTGCGGCCGGGGCAGGCCCAGACCGTTGGCAGCCACCTGCACCAGATTGAAGAGGCAGGAATATTGTTCATAATGCCGCTGCATCTGATGGTAAGGCTGAACGGAAATTGTACACGCGTATTGAAGATAAACCCGTAGCAGCCGTAAGATCGCATCAGGAGCGAGGCGAACATCGGCATCGAGGAAAAGCAACAGTTCGCCGCTGGCCTGCTCAGCACCTTGCTGGCAAGCCCACGATTTCCCAATCCAATCAGGCGGCTTGTCCCGCAGCGAAATGACTTTCGCGCCAAAACGGCGGGCGATGGCGGCAGTCTGATCGGTCGACGCGTCATCGACGCAAATAATCTCGGCCGGCAACTGAACCTGACTCTGCAAATCAGCCAGTAGTAAAGGCAGATTATCAGCCTCATTACGGGCCGGGATGATAACGGTTAACGGGATGGAGAGTCGCGGTTCGTCCCCCACCGCAGCAGGCGACGATAGCAGGGGGAAGCGGCTGAACAATAGCCGGCTGGCCGCCAGACCGGCCGTTATGCTGACTAATCCGGCAATCAACATGAATCACACCCATCATCTAACATTGGTCACACCTGCCATTTAATGAAGCGTATTAAGCCTGATCTGGTTTCATTCAGGCCGCGCGAATAAACAAAAAACCCCCAAAGCCTACAGCCTCAGGGGTTCTAATGGCGCACCCGGCAGAGATCGAATCCACAACCTTCTGATCCGTAGCTAGCTTTTTTCCCTGAGCCCGCGTGTATTGGTAGCCGGCAAACCCCGTTTTAACGGGATTCTAAGGCATTGTCATTTGTTAATTCCAGGTCCCAACAGCCCATTGTGGGCTATCACAGCCCACAAATAGCCCACAAATTTTTGGTCCTATAAACCGGACAATTACCATCACAATCAGCCCGTCAAATTTTGGGAAATCATTTGCCACGACATCTCGCTAGTCTGTTATTGCTTCAAAGATCTCATTGGCAAGGAGATTGTATACCTGTCTTTTCCGGGAATAGAATGGATGGGTTTGACATTAGTCAAGCAATTATAACCCATATCAATCATTAAAACATGATTTTTTGACAAATTTGAGTTATAATTGCAGGCAATGATCGCAGGTATCATTTGGTTGTATTTGGCTTTATGTGGCATTTGCGTATCAATTTGACAGACCTCGCAACAAACACTCCCTATCAAGCCGGTTAAGCAGCCGGCTTGATTTTGCTATGTTAGGTTATGCAAGGAAGCCATCCCTTTCGTTATCTCAATTCAGTTGTGTCAGGGGGGATCGATGTGGCTCAGCTTGAACAAATTGTGGTCGGCCGCACCATCAGGGGCGTGGCGGGTCATGAACCCATAAGCGTAGTCGCTGTCAAGTGGTTTGGCAACTCTGGTATCGAGCTGACCTATAAGACCAGCGACGGCCGAGTCCACAATCAGCTGCTTTTTCGCGACGCTGAATCAAGCATCGAGGTTCTCAATGACCAGCTACCATGGAGTTTTGACGCGGACGGCTCGTTGTTGCGCCTGGTGTCAGAAGCATACCGGATCCAGCTGGCACACCTGTTTGATCCCTACCTCGCTGTCCATACTTCAGCGATCGAACCGCTCCCTCATCAAATATCAGCGGTGTATCAGGAAATGCTGCCCCGTTTGCCGTTGCGCTACGTTCTGGCCGATGATCCAGGGGCAGGCAAGACGATCATGACCGGGCTCCTGCTCAAGGAGCTCATCATTCGCGGTGATCTCAAGCGCTGCATGATCGTTTCTCCCGGCAATCTGGCCGAGCAATGGCAGGATGAATTGTACCGGAAATTCAATTTAAGGTTTGAGATCCTGACCAACGACAAGATCGAGGCTGCTGTTACCGGCAATATTTTCACGGAGACCAATCTTTGTATCGTCCGTCTAGATAAACTGGCCCGCAACGACACGATCCAGGCCAAACTGCAGGTAACGGACTGGGACCTGATTGTTTGTGATGAAGCGCACAAGATGTCTGCAACCATATGGGGCGGCGAGATCAAATACACCCGCCGGTTCCAGCTCGGCAAACTGTTATCCAATATCACCCGGCACTTCCTGCTCCTGACAGCCACGCCCCACAACGGAAAGGACGAAGATTTCCAGCTGTTCATGTCCCTGATCGATCCGGATCGGTTCGAAGGTGTGGTGCGGTCCAGCAACCAGTCGATTGATGTTTCCGACGTCATGCGCCGCCTGGTCAAGGAAGAACTCCTGAAGTTTGACGGGACCCCGCTTTTCCCTGAACGAAAAGCCTATACGGTCAACTATGATCTCTCGCCCATGGAGGCCCGGCTTTACAGCGCGGTTACGGAGTATGTCCAGCAGGAATTCAACCGGGCTGACCAATTGAACAACGAGCACAAGACAACCGTCGGCTTCGCCCTGACCGTCTTGCAGCGGCGTCTGGCTTCATCGCCAGAGGCTATTTATCAATCGCTGCGCCGCAGACGGGAACGACTGGAAAATCGCCTGGCGGAGGAGAAGCTAGGAAAACGGGCTGTAACCTCACGTATTGTTCTCGAATTTACCGACTTGATCGATGAGGTCGAGGATATCCCCAGCAGCGAGCTGGAAGAGGCTGAAGAGGAGATCGTCGATCAGTCTTCAGCAGCCGCGACAATCATCGAGCTGGAAGCAGAGATCACAACATTGAAAGGGCTGGAGCGGCTGGCTAACGATGTGCGCATGAGCGGATTTGACCGCAAATGGGACGAACTCTCCAGCTTGCTGCAGGACGATCCGACGATGTTCAGCCCACTCGGTCAGCGGGAAAAGCTGATCATCTTCACGGAGCACCGGGATACTCTCCATTATCTTGCAGCGAAAATCCGCTCCTTATTTGGGAACGATGAGTCTGTGGTCACCATCCACGGCGGGATGCTGCGGGATGATCGGCGCAAGGTCGAAACGCTCTTCAAGCAGGATGTGAATGTCCGTCTGCTGGTCGCTACGGATGCGGCTGGCGAGGGTATCAACCTGCAACGAGCCCATCTGATGGTCAATTACGACCTGCCCTGGAATCCCAACCGTCTCGAACAACGATTTGGCCGCGTCCACCGGATAGGCCAAACGGAAGTTTGCCACCTGTGGAATCTGGTCGCTAAAGAAACCCGCGAAGGCGCAGTCTTTCAGCGGCTGTTCGCCAAGCTGGAAGAAGAACGGGCTGCGCTGGGTGGCAAGGTGTTTGACATACTCGGCAAACTGACCTTTGATAATAAGCCATTACGCGAGCTGCTGGTAGAAGCAATTCGCTACGGTAATCTGCCAGAAGTACGTGATCGGCTCAATAAAGTGGTGGACCATTCCATGGATCGCCAGGCGATACAGACTCTGCTGGCAGATCAGGCCCTGACAGAGGACACGATGGACGTCCACAAGGTCATGGCCATCCGTGAAGAAATGGAGCGCCTGGAAGCTCATAAACTCCAGCCCCACTTCGTTGAGGCGTTCTTTATTGAGGCCTTTCAACAGATCGGTGGACTCATCCGCAAACGTGAGGGCGGCCGATATGAAATCACAACTGTGCCTTTCGCAATACGCAACCGCGACATGCAGATCGGCTTTGGCGAACCGGTATTGAAGCGCTATGAGCGCGTCTGCTTCGATCAGGCAAGCAGTAATCTGCCTGGCCAGACCCCGGCCCTGCTGCTCAGCCCCGGTCACCCATTGCTGCAAGCGACGATTGATCTGGTCCGTGAACGCAATGTAGACGTGCTGAAGCGCGGCGCCACATTAATCGATGAGCAGGATCCGGGTGAAGATATTCGCGTTCTGTTCTACATCGAGGATACGATTCAGGACGGAAAAATCCTGCCGGATGGCCAACGCCGCATTATTTCCAAACGAATGCATTTTATCGAACTCAAGGAATCCGGACAGGCTGTCAATGCTGGATATGCCCCCTATCTGGACTATCGGCCAGTGACTGAAGCGGAAAATGCGGTCATTCGACCTTCCATCCAGACACAGCGCTGGTTAACCAGTGACATCGAAGAAATGGCCAGCGCCTATGCGATCGCCAATCTGATCCCGGCTCATCTCGCTGAAGTCCGTCGGCATCGGATTGAGATGGCTGACAAGACGTCTAAAGCGGTAAAGGATCGTCTGACTAGCGAGATCCAGTACTGGGATTTCCGCGCCGCCGATCTCAGACAGAAGGAAGCTGCCGGCAAGGCCAACAGCAAGCTCAATTCCAGGCTGGCGGAGCGCAGGGCTGAGGAATTGGCGGCCCGAATGCAGAAACGCCTGGATGAACTGGAAACCGAAAAGCAGGTGTCAGCGCTGCCACCCGCTATCATCGGCGGGGCCCTGATCATCCCGCAGGGCCTGCTGAACAGATTGACCGGTCAAGTCGATCCGGAGGTTGGTCTCTTTTCTGAGGAACGTCGGGCGATTGAACTGGCTGCCATGCGTGCAGTCATGAGTATTGAAGTCTCCCTCGGAAACAAGCCAAGAGATGTCAGCCTGCAGAAGATCGGCTTTGATGTCGAATCGGTCATTCCGGATGAAAACAGACACGGTGGCCCTTGCCTGCGGTTCATTGAAGTCAAAGGCCGGACCAAGGGCGCGACCACGGTAACGGTCAGCAAGAATGAGATCCTGACCGCTCTCAATAAACCTGATGAATTTATCCTGGCGATCGTGGAAGTCGATGGAAATCAAGTGAACACGGTCTATGCAAAAAAGCCCTTCAGAACAGCACCGGATTTTGGGGCGACCAGTGTCAACTATGACATCGCCGATTTGCTGGAATCAGCCGAAATTGAGCTGCAGAAATGAGGAGAAAGCATGACTTACAAGAAGAAACTGATTGAGGTGGCGCTTCCGTTGGAAGCGATCAATGAAGAATCAGCCCGGGAAAAATCCATTCGGCATGGTCATCCCTCGACCCTGCATCTGTGGTGGGCCCGCCGGCCACTGGCGGCTGCTCGGGCTGTGATTTTCTCCTCACTCGTCGATGATCCTTCGGCCCATCCGGAACAATTTCCCACCGAAGCAGCCCAGAACAAAGAGCGCCAGCGGCTATTTCGCCTGATCGAGGATCTCGTCAAGTGGGAGAACTCCAATAACAAGACTGTTCTGGATGCCACCAAAGCTGAAATCATGAAATCGACAGATGGCAATCCCCCGCCTCTGCTGGATCCCTTTGCCGGTGGTGGGGCCATTCCCCTGGAAGCGCAACGGCTTGGCCTCGAAGCCCATGCCAGTGATCTGAATCCGGTCGCGGTCATGATCAACAAGGCAATGATCGAGATCCCACCGAAATTCGCAAATCAACCACCAGTCAATCCAGAAGCGCGATCACGGATCGATGGCAATCGGGGCTGGGTCGGTGCACAAGGTCTGGCGGAAGATGTGCGCTATTACGGCGAATGGATGAAGCAGGAGGCCTTCAAGCGTATCGGTCATCTATACCCGAAGGTAAAGGTACCAGAGGAACAGGGTGGCGGCGAAGCGACAGTAATCGCCTGGATCTGGGCCCGGACTGTGAAATGCCCCAATCCAGCTTGCGGTTGTGAGATGCCTTTAATAAGCAGTTACTTTTTGTCAAAGAAGACCGGAAATGAAGTTTATGTGCAACCAAATTTAGACGGTAATCATATTAGCTTCACAGTAAATTGTGGGTTACCTACGGGGATCGATGCAAAGAAAATCGAGTCAGGCACGAAATATCGCAATGAAAAAGGAAAGGGAGTAAAAGCAACCTTTCGCTGCCCTTTATGTCAAAATGGAGTGGTAAAGGGAGATTACGTTGATAAGCAAGCTGAAATCGGAACAATGGGCGTTATTCCAGTTGCCATCGTTGCGGAAGGAAATAAAGGCAGACAATATTTCTCGGTTGACAATCATGATGTTCATACACTTCAGCAAGTTGTAAAGAATTACTATGATCTGCACGGCCTGGAGACAAAGGTGCCTCATGCTGAATGCCGGGGTACCTTCGCTAGTAATGCTCAGGGTCGATATTATGGGTTCCATGAATTTAAAGACTATTTCACAAGACGTCAATTAATAGCTCTCACGACGTTTTGTGACTTGGTTGCCGAGTCACAAATTAAAGCTGAAGCAGATGCAATTACTGCTGGTATGAACAATGATTCAATCTCACTTTCGAAGGGGGGAAGTGGTGCAAAGGCGTATGGAGAGGCGGTGGGTGTTTATTTGAGTTTCATTATTAGCAAGCTTGCCGATAGAGGATCGAGCATTTGTAGCTGGGATGTTACGCGAGATGGCCTGCGAAACACTTTCGGGCGACAGGCAATTCCAATGGTATGGGATTATGCTGAAGGAAATCCATTTAGCAATTCTTCTGGATGCTTTGATAATATGCTTGAATGGATTATCAAATGTATTGAAAGATTTCCGATCGGTTCTGATTCCTCTGCAAGGCAATTTGATGCGCAAAGTGATAATGGCCTGCGAAATATGATGATCTCAACAGATCCCCCATACTATGACAACATTGGCTACGCAGATCTTTCCGACTTCTTTTACGTTTGGATGAGGCAATCCCTAAAAAACACCTATCCAAGTTTATTTAAAACGATGCTGGTTCCAAAAACTGAAGAATTGATAGCAACCCCCTATCGTTTCGATGGAAGTGTCGAAAAAGCAAGGGTTTTCTTTGAAAACGGGATGTTCAAAACTTTTGAACAGGTTTTTAGCTACGCTTATGATGATGTCCCCGTGACGATTTACTATGCTTTTAAACAGACCGATTCTGATGAAGATGACAAAGGGACAACACAAACAGCCTCAACAGGTTGGGAAACCATGCTGTCTGCGATAATTCGAGCAGGTTTTTCAATTACTGGTACTTGGCCAATGCGAACGGAGATGGCCAATCGCTCCATTGGAAACGGAACGAACGCTCTTGCGTCGTCGATCGTTCTGGTTTGTCGTAAACGCAGTGCGGACGCCGCTATCTGTACCCGTCGTGACTTTGTCAAAACCCTAAAACGCGAACTCAAACCCGCCCTTACCGAGCTGGAGCGCTCCAATATTGCCCCCGTTGACCTGGCTCAGTCAGCCATTGGTCCTGGCATGGCGGTGTATTCGCGTTACGCCAAAGTTCTTGAAGCGGATGGCTCGCCGATGACTGTCCGTAGTGCCTTGCAGGTCATCAATCAGGAGCTGGATCTGTATTTTTCCGAACAGGACAATGATCTTGATCGGGACAGCCGGTTCTGTATCGATCTTTATTCCCAATACGCTTTCAACGACATGAAGTTTGGCGTGGCGGATGTGTTGGCTAGAGCCAAGAACACCTCGGTTGAGAAGTTGGCTGCAGCCGGTGTCATCGCCGCACAAAAAGGGATTGTCCGCTTATTGACACGTGAAGAGATCCCCGGCCAGGTTAATCCTGCTGAAAGCTTCATCTGGCTCCTGACTCAGCAGCTGACCTACCAGTTTGAGAAGGGTGGGATCAATGCTTGTGCCGCGGCTATTGCGCCAATATTCGGATCCAATGCTGAAAGCGCCAAGTCACTGGCCTATCGGCTCTTTACGATTGCCGAGCGCAAGGGCTGGGCGCAAGAGGCGTATGCCTACAACTCACTGGTCATCGCCTGGCCGGATATCCAGAGCAAAGCCGCGGAACTGCAGAGCAGCAAGCCGGAACAATTGTCCCTCTTTGACATGTAAAATGCCCTGGCTGGAGGAATCAATATGGCCAATAATCATACGCTGGTATCCAATGGTTTCCGTTCCCTATTGAGTGCGTTAGCACCCTACATTGCCCGCGAGCTGCAATCAGAATATGGCAATGACTGGTGGCGAATAGCTGTACTGGACAAGCTTTATGACGATCAGAAACGGGATCTGCCAACATCGGGTGATTGGGGCAAGCTGGTCGATTCGCTGGATATCCAGCGCTGCCTGATCCTGTTTGATTTGTACTGGAACAGTGTTTTCCGCAAGAAACTGTCCATCGATCATCGGACCTGGGCCAAGGAACTCATCGGGGTCCGCAACAAATTGGCCCATCTCGGTGGACTCGATTTCAACGATGACGATACCTGGCGCGCGCTGGATACAATGTCCCGCCTCTGTGAGCAGCTGGATCCGGAGAGTACCGAGGAGATTCGCTCGATCCTTCGTGAAGCCCGTTACGGCTCAGCCAGCGGCTCAATCGCCATGCTCGAGAGTACAGCCACCGCTCCCACGCTGAAGAGCAAGAGCGCCGGTGTTTTGCAGGAAATCCCATTGCAGGGGCTGCCAAGCTGGCGTGATGTGATTGAGCCGCATCCGGATGTTGCGCAAGGCCGGTACAAGAACGCGGAATTTGCCGCCGACCTGGCCCAGGTTGCCCGTGGTGAAGGGGCTTTCGAATATCGCGACCCCGTTGAATTCTTCGGCCGGACCTTTATCACTGAAGGTATGTCCGGGCTGCTGACCCAGGCCCTGAAGCGAGTCAGTGGCAAGGATGGCGAGCCGGTCATTCAGCTCAAGACGGCGTTTGGTGGCGGCAAGACCCACAGCATGCTGGCCCTCTACCACCTGTTGCGCGGCAAGATCACCCTTGACAAGGTGCCTGCCGCTAAACCCATTCTCGCCAGAGTTGGCATTGCATCGCTGCCTCGCGTCAATGTGGCTGTGCTGGTCGGCACGGCTCTGGATCCGACTAAAAGCCGTCGCCCCAGCTATTTCCCAGGCATTACGATCAACACACTCTGGGGGGAGCTAGCCGCACAGCTGGCTGAATCAGCCGGTAATCCCAAGCTGTATGACTACGTGAAAGAAGCGGACAAGAAGGGCGTATCACCGGGCTCGCTGGCCCTCAAGCATCTGTTTGATGCCTGTGCCCCCAGCATGATCCTGATCGACGAACTGGTGGCTTATGCCAAGAAGCTCTATGGTGTCAACGGCCTGCCAGCCGGCAGCTTTGATAACCTGATCACGTTCATTCAGGAGATCACTGAAGCGGCCCGGGCAAGTCGCAACAGTCTGGTGGTTGCATCCATTCCCGAGTCTGACATCGAGATCGGCGGCGAGGCTGGCAAGCTGGCCCTGGTCACCATTGAACACACCTTCGGCCGGATGGAATCCATCTGGAAACCAGTAGCTGCCAATGAAGGCTTTGAGGTTGTCCGGCGCCGGCTCTTTCTGGACTGCAAGAATCCTGCCGCGCGAGAGCAGGTCTGTAATCAGTTTAGCCGGATGTATATGGAGAACGCGACAGATTTTCCCATCGAGACCAAGGAACTGGACTACAAGCAGCGGCTGATCTCCTGTTATCCCATCCATCCGGAGATCTTTGACCGGCTTTATGAGGACTGGGCAACCCTCGAGCGCTTTCAGAAGACCCGTGGTGTCCTGCGCCTGATGGCCACTGTCGTTCACGACCTCTGGATGAGCAATGACGCCGGGCTGATGATCATGTGCGGATCCGTTTCACTGGATAATCCGAATGTTCGCGATGAACTGACCCGCCACTTGCCGGAGAACTGGAACGCCCTGGTTGACAGCCAGGTTGACGGCAAAAACTCCACGCCCTACCAGAAGGATCAGGGCAATACCCGCTTTGGCAAGGCTCTGGCCTGTCGGCGGATCGCGCGCACCATCATGCTGGGCAGTGCGCCGTCCGTGAAAGAACAGGCGGTCCGGGGCATTGAAGCATCACGTATCCGGCTGGGGGTTGTTCAGCCCGGTGAAAACATCGCTGTCTTTAATGACGCCTTGAGCACGCTACAGACCGCCCTGGCCTATCTGTATGCCAATCCGTCCAATGACCGCTTCTGGTACGATACCCGGCCCACGCTGCGCAAAACGGTCGAGGATCGGGCCACGCAGTGTCGCAACGCTGATGTGGAGTTCGAGATTGAGCGCCGCCTGCGAACCATCCGTCGCGAGAATCCTTTTTCCGGTGTTCATATTTGTCCGGCTTCATCGTTGGATGTTCCCGACGAGCAGAGTGTCCGGCTGGTCATCCTGAATCCTGAAGATGTTTACAAGGCGAGCGGATCCATATCTAACGCCCTGACCGTGGCTGAGGATATTCTCAATAACCGTGGCCAGTCACCGCGCATATACCGCAATATGCTGGCCTTTGTGGCCCCGGACAGCGATGCGATTCAATCACTCAAGAGCGAGGTCCGGCGCTATCTGGCCTGGCGGTCGGTCAAGGAGGATAGCGAAGACCTGAACCTCGACGCCGCCCAGAACCGGGAAACAGAGAACAATCTGCGCCGCAGTGACGAAACCGTTGACTTGCGGATCAAGGAGTCCTACAGCTGGCTGCTGATCCCCTCAATTGACCGTTCCGTTGATCTTAAGACGATCGAGTGGGACCGGATCCGCATCTCGGGTGGCACAGACAGCATTGTTACCAAAGCAACCAGGAAGATGGCGCAGAACGAGGCCCTGATTACCAGATGGGCCCCGGCCCTGTTGCTCATGGAACTGAACAACGTCCTGTGGAGAGACCAATCATTCATTGCCATCAAAACGTTGTGGGAATATCTCTGCACGTACTGTTACCTGCCGCGACTCTCGGCCTATGAAGTCCTTGAGGACGCGATCCGTAATGGGCTCAACTCAATAGAATACTTTGCCCTGGCTGAAGGTATCAGCAGCGATAACAGGTTCCTTGAACTAAAGCTTAATCAGGCTGTGCCCAGCTTCGGCAAGCACTGTCTGCTCGTCAAAGTTGCCGAGGCCCGAAAACAGATTGACGAGGAGACTCGGGCGAATCGTGGCGGTGAGTCTGAAGGCAAGCATCCACCTGCCAGCGGGGCTGAATCGCGAGGCAGTGCACCAGGCAGTGGCGGTAATTTCCCAACGCTACCACAGACCCCACCAGCAATACCAGCATCGCCACCATCTGCTGTCACACCAGCACAAGCTATACCAATGAACAAGCACTTCTACATGTCGGCCAGGCTGGACAATACCAGAATCAATCGTGACGTCAGCCGGCTGGTAGACGAAATCATCAATCACTTGACGACGCTCAAGGGCAGCAACGTCGAGATAACGCTGGAAGTGACAGCCGAGATCAAGGATGGCGTGCCCGCACCCATCGTGAGAACAGTAACAGAGAACTGCCGGACGCTGAAGGTCAAGGCTTATGGCTTTGAGGAGTAATGGCTTTGCGGAGTAACAGAATAGTGGCAGATTAAGCAGGATTTTTTCTAACACTGCCACAATATGAAGTGAAACCGCAGCATGACAGCGCTTTTTATACTCGCACGCGTGCGCGCGTGGCTTGCTTGATTTCGAGCGTAGCCTTGTTTCCTAGTGATGTTCGGGACCACAGGCTGCACGAACAAGCTGTGGCTTGGTTTGCATACTCCATCCGCTAGACCTATGCCTTAATCCAAACCCTGGGCAAGGATTTGCCTGAACCCAGGTCAAGGCATTCCGTGCTTCACAGGATCATTCTGGCCTATTCGGACCGATCCGATGCCAATGATGCCAATGATGCCGTCATTTTATATAGATACATATCAGGCATGCAGAATATGCAAATAGGCCCTATATATTCCGTATTATTTATATATATTTTTTATATAAACATATGGCATCACGGCATCATTATCTCTGAAAGGCCTGCGGCTGTAGGGTTTGCGCATGATGCCGCTGTGATGCCGGGTGGTTTTCATTTGGCATCACGGCACCAGATTCATGATGCCGCATCCGCTGAGGTTGGCATCATCTCAGGGATACGGCATCATTCACATCAGGCTGGACCGATCCTTTCATAGACACGCTGCGGGCCATACGGTCCACTTCTTAGCTTGTCTTCTGCTTTTTTCCAGCCCGGCATGTTCGACATAATATCGTGCATTTCGTTTATTTCTGATGCCTTGGCATTAGAAGAGTCCATATGAAAACATTCAGCTAATAATTCAACTACGCAGATTCTTGTGCGCTTTTTTGTACCCTTAGCTACTATGTCATCAGCCTGCCCGTTCAAGTAATTCCTTCTTTGCTGCTGATTCATTGCGTTCCAGTTTTCCGGCACCATTTCCTCTAAAAAGTCTTCAACCATGCCCGCCCTGACGTTGTCTTGCTTGAATTCGTCTTGGTGGGCATTGGCGGCTAATTGCAATTCTGGTGTATCTAAGTAAAGTTCTTCACCAATAAAATCGTACCAGAATGCAGCCTCTGCCCAGATCTGATCAATATAGTCCTGCGTGATTTTGTCCCAGGTCCCCTTCTTAGGGGGTACATGGCCAACTTTTACTGGCCAGAATCGCCGATTTCCTGTAGCATCTCGTAAAAACATATCACTATTTGTCGTGCCAATGAATATACATTGGCGAAGATAGTCTACTGTACGACGACCATAGGCAGGTCTGAAGTTGTCGGCTTGCTTCGATAAGAATAGCTTAATAGCTTCAGCCTCGGAACGCCTTGCGGCATTTAGTTCACCAATTTCAAGGCACCACTTGCCTAGTAACTGCTCGTATGCTTCTTTTCCTTCCATACAGGTTAAAGAGTCAGAAAACCAAGATGGTCCAAAAATCTTTCGTAAAATCGAGCTCTTACCAATTCCCTGGGGACCAGATAAAACAAGCATATTGTCGAACTTGCAGCCCGGTTCCATGACTCTACTCACTGCTGCGATAAGAGTCTTTCGCACTACCGCTCTGACATATTGCGTATCATCAGCGCCAAGAAAATCAATTAGCAGCGTTTCCATGCGCTGTTGGCCGTCCCATTTCAGAGCTCGCAGGTACTCCTTTACTGGATGGTATTTGTGTCGGTCAAACACGATGTTAATAGCATCCGTGGTCCGGCTCACATGATTGATACCATACGTGACGTCCAGATAATGGCGCAACTGAGCGTCGTCGGCATCAGCCCAGACTAAAGTCTGACCTGAAATGACTTCACGCCACGGCAGACTACCGGTAATCTCATTGCGGTTGGAAAACTCGTTGTAGCGCAGACAGCCCTTCAGCTTCGGATCGTTCTCGATGATTAAGGCGATATTTTTAAGCGTCGGTTTTACCTGACCCTTGTCTGTCATATCCAGCAGTTTTAGCCAGCTAGAGTCATTAGCGCCATGAGCATCAAGGTTGTAAAAGTCTTGAGCGATTTGATTGTCGGAAGTCCTTGTTAACTCCAACCTGGTTGACTCGTCATCCACCGCCATCCGGCACATGGCCTTATATGACGGCATCTTGTTAATCGGAGTGCCCACCGCAACCCCCTCATCAAGATTCCCGAATTTATGCAGCCGGACTAGATCAAAGGCGTTGAGCAGTCTGCCTCCGGCTGGATCGGTGTTGTGGTGACTGTAAAACCACTTATCCTCGTAGATCACAGCCCCGCTGGCCGTAGATCCCTGCAGATAGGTGTAGCGGTTGGGCGAAGCTGTCTCCCCGTAGACTCCAGCCAGGAATTTGTCGATCACGTCCTGCATGGAGTAGGCCCGGCAGAACGCGCCTATAGGTTCTGGTTTGGTGAGTGGATCACCTTGTTCCTTGATAGCCTTGTGTCTTACTGGGTGATCTGCACTCGACTTTGGCCAGCAGGACGGGTCTCGCCAGTCTTCAAGGCTAGCCAGCACGGAGTCCGGATCGAGCCACGGTGCATCTGAATAACGGTATAAGTACTCGCTATCCTTGCTGGACGACGGCCAGTACATCAGCCGCTCCGGCTCGTAAGTCGTGCAATCAACTTGCTCGATATCGATCTGCTCAGCAATCCTGCGACCGATGGGCTCGTACTCATCGCGTGTCACTGGCCGGCGAAATGGCATGACCAGTCGCAGTCGTGGGTTCTCTGGCGTATGCTTATGGGTCGAGTAGATCACATAAGCTATGCCGTTCAGAGCGGCCCCAATTGCCTCGATGATGCCAGGCTTACAATTGTCAAAGTCGAGCGTCAACAGGTGGCGCAGATCTATGCTTCCCGCCTTGCGTCGGCCACCATTTAGTTTGCCACCCACAAAGCCGCCGATGTCCTTGATCCGGTCCTGAACGTCCTTGGGAAGCTTGCGGTACTCTTCTACTGTTTCCTTTGTTCTGGTCGTCTCTGAAAGCTTCTTCACTAGGTCAGACCAGTCCATCTCGCGGTTCTTCCAGTTCATCTCCTTGCGGCTGTTGCCAATAGCTAGCAGGACCGGTCCGTCATGCTCCAGTTGCTGCTGTTTGAGCCCAGTCACGAGTGATGGAGTATTAGCCGCGTCAGCAATTTGTTTCTTGTTTTTAAATTCAACTGGTGTTTTTCCCATTTTACCGCTCCTATTTGCCTTGCCGTCTGATTTTACCGTATGAATCAATCTCACAATTTTCAGCAGGTGGATTGGCCAGATAGGCCTCTAACGCGTCCAGATTGATCAAAATCCGCCTACCAGCTTTGTGACAAGGGATTGCTCCGCCCTTGACAAGGCCGCGCAAGTACCACTCGTTAATATAGGTATCGGGATCCTGAGCTCTAAAGTGAGCGATGGTCTGGGCTATAGTTCTCATCCTAGTCAATTCAATCACCTGCTTTCTGAGAAGAATATATCCGTTGAAATGAACGGGAAAGCCGCTTTGAATTTTCTGACAAATCTAGCAGAAGGCTGACGGCATCCGTTTTCAACCTTCTTGTAGGCTGAATATGAAACGCGCATAATTGAGGCCATTTCTTCTTGTGTGAGCTTTTCTCTGGTTCTGATTGTTCGTAAGGTTTTCAATAGCATTACCACCTTTCTCGAAGACCTAATAAGTGTCTTTACGTCTTATAGACACATTATAGAGACACATATTGAAATTGTCAATAAAAAGGCCTACTATATAAAAGTACACAAAATGTGTATTCAAAGCACTGGAGGTAAAAAATCATGCAACTGGGCGAGCGATTGAAAACGCTAAGAACTGAAAGTGGTCTACTACAATCAGATATGGCCAAGAAAATGAACAAGTCATTAAATGCATATAAACGTTGGGAAAGCGGCATGAATGAACCAAGCATATCTGACCTGATTGAGATGTCAGACTTTTTCAATGTGTCCATCGATTATTTAGTCGGACGCTCTAATGACCGAATCCGTCAAAACCCTGATCCAACAGAAATGAAACTTAAACCTGAGTTGCGCGGTCAGTATCTAGGTGTGGTAGAAATGCTGCAAAGCTTGTTTGTAGATACCGATCAGGTTTCTGAGGATGTAATTCTGGAAGCCTTCAAGGTTCTGGCAATGTACATCAGGTATTATCTTCTATCATCGAATGTATCCGAGGATGATTTTGTCGGTATAAGGCCTGACGTATTGCCTCTTGAACGCATTAAAGAGCGCTTATCTGAAATGGAGAACAAGATCATAAGTCCATTCCGAGTTATTTTTACAACATCAATACTGGAGACGTTCCAGTTGAAGAGAATGCTCATCAACGAAACGCGGAGAAACAGCATTGAACAGGACAAATCTATAGATACTGATCAAACGAAGACTGGAAATGATGGGGGTAACATAAATGGCAGAGATAATTAGGCGAGGTAATGGCTATCTGATCCGGGTTTCAGAGGGCTACAGTCCAAGCGGGAAACACTGCAGAAAAAGCATGACCTGGATTCCCCCGGCAGGAATGAAACCGGAGAAGGCCGCAAAGGAAGCTTCCATTCAAGCCGCTCTGTTCGAAGAGCGCGTCAGGTCTGGACATGTGGCCGATGGGACAATGAAGTTCGAGGTTTTTGCCGAACGATTTATGAGAGATCATGCTGATAAAAACCTGGCCATCAAAACAGTCTTTGGCTACCGGGATATGTTACCCAGAATAAATCAGGCAATCGGTCATCTGCGCATGGGCAAGATCAGGCCCGGCCATCTCATTGACTTCTATTCTAATCTGGCTGAAACAGGCATCAGGTCCGATACCCGTTACAATTCCACCAAGTTAGCCGGACACCTAAAAAAGACCAAGCTAAGCGCCTCCGAGGTTGCTATCCGGGCTGAAATTGGGGCAACAACAGTCCTCAATGCCTGCTGCGGAAAAAATGTCAGCGAAGCCACAGCAAAGGCTATTTCAAAAGCTCTAAACGTAAAAATGACCAGCTTGTTCACACCAATCAATTCTGAGGCTAAACTATCGAGCAACACGATTAACCATTACCACAGATTAATCAGTTCGATATTCTCGAAGGCAGTTGCATGGCAAGTCATAACAGATAATCCAGCGCGAAGGGTAGAACCACCCAAAATCGAGCGCAAGGAAGCAGCCCATTATAATGACGTGGAAGCCAAAGAAATCGTCCTCAAACTTCAGGATGAGCCCCTGCAAAAGCAGACAATGATCATTCTGAAACTCTATACAGGCCTTCGCCGCGGCGAATTATGTGGGCTCAAATGGTCGGATATCGACTTCAGCAAAAAGCTTTTACATGTTCTGCGCAAGATTCAGTATCTTCCAAAACTGGGTATATTTGAAGGTCCTCCGAAAAATAACAAGACAAGAGTCATTAAGCTATCAGGTGCAGCGATCCGGTTGCTTCTCACATGGAGAAACGCGCAATGCAAAGAAATCGAAGCGTGCGGCGACCAGTGGCACGACAACGATCTGTTATTCACTAAATGGAATGGTAACTATTGTGATCCGGACGAACTGACCGGGTGGTTCAACAGCTTCACACAACGCAAATCGTTGAAGCGGGTTAATCTGCACGGTCTGCGACATACCAACGCCACGCTCATGATCGCAGCCGGAACAGATCTGCCGACAGTATCAAAGCGGCTGGGCCATGCCCAGATCAGTACGACATCGAACATCTACGTCCATGCCATCAGATCAGCTGACGAAGCCGCAGCAGAAACAATCGAGAACGTTCTAGCCCCTGATCAACCTGGGCAAAAAGTATTCAGATTTTCTACAAGGAACAGGCGTTTGACGGGCAATTTGAAAGCCGTAGCCCACAAATAGCCCACAAGAAAGGCCGATCGTTAATCATATATAAAAATTTTAAGTGCATCAGCAAACAAAAAACCCTGAGGCTGTAAGGCTTCAGGGTTTCTCATATGGCGCACCCGGCAGAGATCGAATCCACAACCTTCTGATCCGTAGTCAGACGCTCTATCCAGTTGAGCTACGGGTGCATTTCGCTGCAACATCTGCAGCAGGTGTTATTCTATTATATTTGTCCCAGCTTGTCAACAGGCAAATCCGGGGCACGAATCGCTGGTCATTTCAGGGCTGGTCATTTTAAAGCCGGTCAAATGAAATCTTTTTTTCCCTCGTGCCCGGGAAACAAGTGCTGCAAACCGTTGCTACTGTGCTATTCCAGCCAATCCAGCTGGATGCGGCTGACCTGTTCATTTTCCACACTAACGGTCAGGCGAACCTTGCCACCAGGCAGATTACCGGTAACCTGATACTGGTTCTGAATGATGAAGGGGTATCGCGTCAAAAGATCACGCAAGGGGGAGCCAACGGCCAGGCCAGATGCAAGGTGGTAGCGATCGCCATACAGGATTGCCGACTTGATCCGTCCATTCCAGCGAACATGGTCAGGACAGGTGCCTTGAACGGTCAGGAACAGTTCCTGGTAGTGCAGATTGATAATCCGGCTACCGTCGGCCTGCAGCAGGCAATTGATATCACCATGCTGGAAAGGCTGGCCTGTGATCTTTTCTATCCGTGGTCCGTAAACCATCTCCAGAGCTGAACCCGGCGCCGCGCCCATATCGATGAATGTCACATCCGCCTGACGGATCTGGGCATCAGCCGGCTCAAGCCGGTCAGGAATCTGATCCAGGACCTTGACGCTCCCATCCGGCTGGGCTTGCAACTCGATAGTCCGGCTGGAAATCGGCGTCATGTCCAGATCGACAACACTATATTCTGTAAAGGCCAGACCATCGATGCGGGCTTGGGTCAGTTTGAAGTCAGCGGTGGTGGTGTTGGTCTGGTTCTGGTAAAACTCAATCAGGCGGCCGGCCAGAAATTCGGCTTCCAGCGGACTGGTGGCAGTCGGAGCCAGCAACACAGCCAGTGCTGGCTGGTTCTGGCGGTCGATCGCATCAAAATATAGCGTGGCGAAATTCTTCTGGCTGAGAATTTGGCGAATCCAATCAGCAGACAGATAGACCTGGCCGGACTCATCCTGCTGAATGAAAATGGACAGGCTGCCATCAGTACTGCCGGTACTCTCATACTGCAGCCAATAACCCAGCGAGGCCTGGCTTAAAGCGACTTGCTGCGGCAGCCGTGTTTCAACCGTCTGGCGGATAACGGCCAGAGCCGATTCATTGAGGCGCGAGAAAGTCGTTATTTTCCCGGATATTCCCCGTTGCAACAACTCAATATATTGCTGGAACTCATCGAGGGTCAGATGGTCCCGCTGCTTGTCGGGAATACTGGCAAAAACTGCTGCCAGATCCGTGTCGCCATTCACTGCGGTTGCCAGCTTCTGAACCAGGGCGGTGGCACTCAGGCGTTCACCGGAAACCGGATTGGCAGCTGTCGTGTAATGAGGAATTGGCAGATCAGGCCATGTGCTGCAGGCCGCCAGTGAAAAGGCAAACAGAAAACAAAGCAGAAGCTGGATTCCTTGTCTGAACCTTTGCCAATGGGATGGTGTCCGGCTGACTGTGGGAAATGCAGCGGTGATGGTGTCATGGTCTGACATATCGGGCTCCCATTCATAATGCATCAGGCTTTAAGCATCAGGCTTGTATCGTCAGCCGGGCGACGCTTGTATCTTCAGCCAGGTAACGTTTACCTCGTCAGCCGGGCAACTGATGATAGCGGGCTATTTTCTGGCGGGCCCGCTGCAAGGCGTTGTCAACTCGCTTTGTTGAGCAGTGCAGCAGTTCAGCGATCTGGTGATAAGTCAGGGCTTGCAGGTACAGGCGAATCACCTGTCGTTCGAGCGGGCTGAGATGATTCGTGATGAAATCGATAAAAGCGGCCTCCCGTTCACGGGACAGCAGCCGTTGTTCCGGATTCTCGTCGCTGGCCGGCCATTCAAGGGCCGGCAGGCTCTGGTCGATATCGCCGTGCTGATGCTGCAGGCTTTGCAGTGACAATGATTCATTAAGCAGGCGATGTTTGTGACGTGAAGCCTGGCGAACGGCATCGGTAATCTGGGCTGAAACACATAGGCTGGCAAAGGTCGCGAAAGAGGCGTCACGATCCGGCTGGTAATCACGGATTGCCTTGAATAAGCCAATCATGCCTTCCTGAATGACATCTTCGCTGTCAGCGCCGGCCATGTACATGGATGCAGCCTTCTGGCGAACCAGTCCCTTGTAACGGCCCAGGAGCATTTCCATGGCCTGATTATCCCCGGCCTTGGCCGCTGCCAGCAAAGCCTGATCGGCAATCTTCTGATCCGAAGCCGGCCGTTCAGCAGCCAGATGGTCGTTTGGATCGGCAATCTGCTGGCCAGGTGTCATGTTTTTTTAACCCGGCGGCGCTGACTGGCCGCCTCGAACACAACGATACCGGCTGCAACGGCTGCGTTCAGTGAATTAACCTGGCCATACATGGGAATGGAAACAAGGAAGTCACAGTGACGACGCATTTGCTGGCCCATGCCTTCCCCTTCACTGCCAATGACAATCGCCAGCGGCCCCTGCCAGTCGGCCTGATGATAGTCGACAGTGCCGGCCGCATCTGTTCCGGCAATCCAGAAGCCTTGTTCCTTCAAGGCCAGGATGGTCTGGGCCAGATTGACAACCCTGGCTACCGGTACATGCTCGATCGCGCCGGCTGAAGCCTTGGCTACGGCTGCATCCAGGCCTACCGAGCGGCGCTCGGTGATCACAACACCATGCACGCCAGCAGCATCGGCGATACGCAAGATCGAGCCCAGATTATAGCTTTCCTGCAGTTCATCAAGCAGCAACAGAAATGGCACTTCCTGCCGTCCGTTAATCTGGGCCAGCAGCTGGTCGAGGTCAACATATTCGTGCGCGGCAACCTGGGCAATGATGCCCTGGTGGCCCTGCGTTTCAGCCATCTGGTCAAGCACTTTGCGCTCGACCTCCATGATAACCGCACCGGCTTCCCGGGCCTGGCCAATCAGGCGGGCTAAAGCAGGATCTGGTTTGTCCTGTCGTTTGAGCACCCAAAGCTTGTTGATTGTCCGCCCCGCTTTCAGGGCCTCCCCTATCGGATTGCGTCCCTCCAGGCGATCGGGCGATCCAGCGACACCGGACTCGCGAGCGACCGGACGGTCGCCTGCCTGTTTGTCCGGAATCCGCTCAGACTGCTGCTGGCGCGCACGCGGCGCAGGCTTGCCGGGTGATTGCACCGCTGCCCGGTCCGACGCGCGTTTCGCCGGCTCGCCCGATGAATGGCTCACCGATTGTTTCTTATCACGCGGGTTGCCGCGATGATCCGGGTGTGGATCAGGTATTTGCGGTCGGGGCATGGTCGTGGTCCTCCAATATCATACGCATGAGCTGCTCAAGGCGAACTTCGGCCAAGCTCAAATAAAGATAGCCAATTACAGCTTCCAGGCCGGTCGCAACCCGGTAATCTACCGGATCGGCATGTTTGGGCTGGCTGCCCGGCTGACTGTTGCGGGCCCGCCGGAAGATGGCCGCTTCCTCTTCTGTCAGCAGCGGCAGCAGGCGGCGGGCGGCCAGGGCCTGGGCTGACGCTTTGACTTTGCGCACGGTCTGCCGGTGCAATTCACCGGACTTGCCGCAGCCGGCCTGGCACAGATCAAGCCGGACGTATAATTCGTAAACCGCATCGCCGATATAAGCCAGGGTCGAGACAGGCAGTTCGCGCAGATCGCCCTGATAAGTCGGGCGGATCATCGCGCTGTGACCTTCGGTCCCTGGGGGGTGTCAGCAACCTGATAACCCATGTCAAGGATCTGCTGGCGCAGGGCATCGGCACGGGCAAAATCGCGGGCTTTCTTGGCTGCGGTCCGCTCAGCGACCAGATCGAGAACCGCCTGCGGAACATCGGACTTGCGAGTCGGCTCCAGGCCGAGGACATTGAGCAGCTCGCGCAACAAACTGGCCGCCTGACGCAAGGAATCTGCCGCGACTCCCGGAACCGCAGCAGCGGTATTGGCCGCCCGGACCAGTTCAAAAATAGCAGCCAGGGCGTCGGCTGTATTCAAGTCATCATCCATCGCCGCGATAAACTCGGCACGGAAACGCTCGCTCTCCCGGGCCAGTTCAAGAGCGGCCTGTCCTGCTGTCTCTGAGGCCGTGACGGGCGGTGCGCTGGCCGCTACAAAATCAAGATTTTCGACGCAGGTCCGGATCCGGTTCCAGCCATTCTGGGCCGCCGCCAGCAACTCCGCCGAGAAATTGATTGGCATCCGGTAATGGCCGGTCAGCATGAAGAAGCGCAGAATGTCGTAATCATAATGCTGGGCCAGGTCCCGGACCGTAAAGAAATTGCCGGCCGACTTGGACATTTTTTCCTGATCAACATTAATGAAGCCATTATGAATCCAATAACGGACAAAGGGCTTGCCGTTCGCGGCTTCGCTCTGGGCAATTTCATTTTCATGATGCGGGAAAACCAGGTCCTGGCCACCGCCATGAATGTCAATGGTTTCGCCCATATACTGGCGGATCATCGCCGAGCATTCAATATGCCAGCCTGGCCGTCCTTCGCCCCATGGACTGGGCCAGAACGGCTCGTCGGGCTTGCGCAGTTTCCAGAGGGCGAAATCCATGGCGTGGTGCTTGCCGGTATCAGCGCTGACGCGTTCACTGGCGCCAGCCTCCAGCTCGTCGAGTTTATGGTGTGACAGCTTGCCATAATCAGCAAACTGGGCGGTATCATAGTAGACGCCGTCTTCGGTCGGATATGCAAAGCCCTTCTCCACCAGTGTTTCGATGATCCGGATGATTTCCGCGATGCTGTCGGTCGCCCGGGGATGAATCGTCGCCCGCCGGATATTGAGCCGGTCAGCATCATAGAAGTATTCCTGAATAAAGCGGTCAGCCAGTTCCCGGACAGTAATCCCTTCCTCATTGGCCCGTTTGATCATCTTGTCGTCAATATCGGTGAAATTCTGCACGTAAAGGACCTGATAACCCCGGTACTCCAGATAACGGCGCAGCGTGTCATAGGTGATGAAGGGGCGGGCGTTGCCCAGGTGAAAATAGTTGTAAACGGTCGGTCCGCAAACATAAACCTTCAATTTACCCGGCTCTAACGGGATAAGCTCTTCTTTTTCACGGGTCTGGGTGTTGAATATTTTCATGACTGTCGTTTCCTCCTTCAAGCTCGGGATTTCAGTCTTCAGGCAGATTGCAGACTGGCTGGCCCTCCTGGTCAAACTGGCACTTGCAATCCTTGCCGACAGGCGTCTGCAGTGCTTTTTCCAGACGGGTTACCCGATGCAGCAGCAAACAGATTTCCTGTTCCATCGGGTCAGGGGCACTGCCGTGATCAAGCAACAAATTGTGATTGACCGGCTTGCCCATGTGACGGACCAGTTTGCCGGGCACGCCGACGACAGTGCCATCGTCCGGGACACCATGCAAGACGACGGAATTGGCTCCAATCATGGCATTGTTACCCACGCGAAAAGGACCGAGGATCTTGGCCCCGGCCCCAACCAGGACATTATTACCCAATGTCGGATGTCTCTTGCCCTTTTCCTTGCCGGTGCCACCCAGGGTCACGCCATGGAAAACCGTACAATTATCGCCAATCTCGGCTGTTTCTCCAATCACGACGCCCATCCCGTGATCGATAAACAGCCCATGGCCGATTTTGGCGCCTGGATGAATCTCGATACCCGTACTGGCTCGTCCGATCTGGGAAACCCAGCGGGCCAGGAAAAACAGATGATGGCGGTAAAACCAGTGGGCGATCCGATGATAAATCAGGATATGAAACCCCGGATAAAGCAGAAGAACCTGCCAGACTCCCTTGGCAGCCGGGTCGCGTTTGGCGATTGATTTGGCATCAGCAATTAATCCCATGAACATTCCTTATCTGCCAGCCAGGCACAGCCTGGGCCAGCCATCTATAAACCGAGTCACAGATCCAGTCACAATCCGTATCGCACTGGCCGGCAGCCAATTTTGCTCAGTCATAACCAGAAAGACAGACAAAAAAAGCCGCTGCCCGGATCTGGTGCCTATTATAGCAGAAATGGGCGGCTGCCGTGGTATTGTCAGCAACAATTTTAAGGATCTGTCTGTACTCAGGGGGTATCCGTACTGATGGCGTATCCGAGAGAATCCCCGGAAACGAGAAAACCTGGGACGCCGCCTCCCTCCTTCTTGACACCTAGCATCTGGCCAGGTGGGTGCCCTGCGTCGGTCTTAAGCCTCTCTCAGTCAGCCTTGCGGCTGGAGCTCTGACTATATTCCGCACTGACTCTGGACTCCCGTTTACGTCATGTTGGTTCAAAAACAGAGGGTGACAACATCTCAGGCACTTTTAGTATAACTGTTTTTACCTTTTTTGTGAACACCATCTGCCAGCAACAATTTTGTAAAAGATGCGGGACAAATTCCGCCATCGGATTATGCCTGGTGATTCGACGCGACGACCAGGCCTGTCACCCGGGACCCGGCCCGCCAGAGCGGGCTGGCGGCTGCGGTCAGCGTCGCCCCGGTTGTCAGGATGTCATCGACCAGCAGCAACTGGCGCTGGGCAAGAATCGCCGGCTGGCGGACGGCAAAAGCATGGGCCAGGTTTTGCCAGCGGGCTGACCGGTCTGGCTGTTCACTTTGCCGGAAGGTTTGCTTGACCCGCACCAGCTGATCAGACAGGTCAGGTATGTGCAGGGCAAGTGCAACCTGAGCAGCCAGCAGGCCAGCCTGGTTGTAGCCACGTTCCCGGTAGCGAGATGGATGTAATGGCACGGCGATGATACCATCATAAGCCTGGTGACTCCGGCGAACCGTCTGAACGAGCAGGCTGGCCAGCGGCACCTGCCATTCGCTGGCATCGCCGAACTTCAGCTGCAGCAGGGCCTCCTTGACCGGCGTCTGGTAGTAGCAGGCACAGAGTACATGGGGCAGCTGGCCGGCCAGGATACCCGGAGACCAGCCCGGTAAGACTCCGTCTGGCGGGTAATGGCCGGAGGCAGCGGGCCAGGGCAAAATGGAATCGGCAAAACGCAGGGGCAGCTGCTGCAAGCAAGATGAACAGATCCCGGGGAAATGGGGCAACGGTTTACCGACTGCCCGGCAAAACAGACAAGTGGGGGGATAAATCAGCTCCAGGCCGCTAACGCGCAGCCGGTGGAGCGAACGCTGCCAGACATTCAACCTGGGCGGTGACTGTTCAGATGATTGCGGCTGCTGCATGGGACTTCCTCCTGCCCGGAATGGGACTGGCTATCGTCCGGGATCTGAAAGGCCTGCTCCCGGAAAACCATTATTCAGTCAACCCGGAGCCGTCGTTTCATGAATCAGGCAGCTGACCGGTGTGTTGTTCAGCTGGTCCAGAACATTGTCTGGCCGGGCCGCCTGCAGCCATTGGCGCAGCATGGTGTAACGCTGGCTGGTCTGCCGGTTGGCAATCATGCCGGCGAGGATGCGTCGGGAACTGACCAGGATCAGCAGCTGGCGGGCCCGGGTGATGGCAGTGTACAGAAGGTTGCGTGTCAGCAGGCGGGGCGCTGTTGGCGGGACGACCAGGATAACGACCGGATACTCACTTCCCTGGCTTTTATGGACTGTGATGGCATAAGCCAGATCCAGATCCTCAAGGGCACCCCGGTCATAATCGACCAGGCGGCCATCATCAAACAAGACCGTTAACTGGTCATCTGCTTCATCGACTGCGCTGACCTGGCCGCCCTCCCCATTGAAGACCCCGCTGCCCTGGACAGACGGCTCATCGGCAATCGTCCAGCCCAGCTCGTACTGGTTGCGCAGCTGCATCACTTTATCACCCGCTGCGAAAGCAACACCGTGGGCCTGGATCGTGTTGTCCGGAACCGGGCCGGGACCCTGGCCCCGCAGGCTCCGCTGCAAGGACTGATTCAAGGCCTGTGTACCAGCTGGTCCCTTGTGGGCCGGCGTCAGGACCTGCACGTCGCGAATGGGGTCAAAACCGTATTTTTGCGGCAGCACATCGCCACACAGCTTGATGACAGCCTCGGCCATAGCCGGTGGCTCATCGCGGACAACCAGCAGGAACTGGCTGGTTAAAGTCTGATCCAGCTCGAACCACTGGCCCTGCAAAAGACGATGGGCATTGCGGACAATCAGGCTGGCCGCCGACTGCCGGAAAACAAATTGCAGACGGGCCTGCGGGATTATTGGGCACGCCAGCAAGTCCTGCAGGACCAGGCCCGGACCGATAGCGGGCAGCTGGTCCGCGTCGCCAACCAGTACCAGGTGAGTCCCGGGCTGGATGGCATCGAGCAGGCTTTTAAATAAAACGATGTCCACCATCGAACATTCATCGACGACCAGCAGGTCGCATTCCAGCTGGAGATCACTGGCCTGGCCGACAAAAGACAGGATCGGATCGCGATCCTTGCCAAATGGCAACGCGAGCATCCGATGCAGGGTCTGGGCCGGGCAGCCAGTCAGCTCCGTCAGCCGGCGGGCGGCCCGGCCGGTTGGCGCCGCCAGCAGCACTCGGCCGCCATGAGCCTGGAAGCAGTCAGCCAATACCCGGATAATGGTTGTCTTGCCTGTACCCGGGCCACCGGTAATCAGGGTCAGCGTATTCTGCAGAGCCAGCTGCAAAGCGGCGGCCTGTTCCGGCGCCAGCAACAGCCCCAGCTTCTGGCCACTAGCCGCCAGCACAGCCTCGGCCTGTTCAGTCACCTGCCAGTCCAGAAAGCGGCCGGGGGGTGTCGTGAGCAACTGCTGCAGGCGGCGGGCGGCTATTTTTTCAATCTGGTAATAAGCCGGCAAGGCAACCCGCTCATTGGCATCATCACCGAAATCCTGGCCAAACACAACCAGCTGGCGGCTGTTGAGCAGAACGGGCACCAGGGCCTGCAGCTCAACCAGGGGCCGGTCGATCAGGGCGGCAGCCTGGGCCAGCAGCTCGGGCAGAGGCAGCCAGGTATGGCCCTGGTAAATGGATTGCGTCAACTGGTAGTGCAGCGCGCTGGCCAGACGGGCTGGGGCAGCCGGATCAACCCCCAGATCGCGGGCCAGCCGGTCGGCAGTGAGAAAGCCGATACCGTCAATTTCGTCAGCCAGGGCGTAAGGATTCTCCTGGATGCGCGAGATGGCAGCCGAACCCCACTGGCGATAGATCCGGAAGACCAGGCCGGTGCCGATCCCGTGTGGCGCCAGCAGCAGGACCAGTTCCTGGAAATCCATTTTTTCATGCAGCTGACGGGCGATGCGCTCAGCCTTGCTCTTGCCGATACCCTTGATCCGGCTGATCTTTTCCGGCTGGTCACGCAGGACCTGCAGGGTATCAGCCCCGAAAAGACTCAGCAGCCGGGCCGCTGTACGGGGTCCGATGCCTTTGATCAGTCCGGAACACAGATACTTGTAGATTGCATCCTCGCTGTCGGGCTGGACATGCCAATAATGGGCAACCTTAAACTGTCGGCCATGCACCGGATGGTCGACCCATTCACCGCGCAATTCCAGATGATCACCAACAACAAGATCCGGCATATTGCCAACGGCAACAAAGTCAGTCTCACCGCTGATCGCACAGACCGTGTAGCCATTTTGCTCGTTGCAGAATATCTTCTCTTCGACTGCGCCTTGCAGGGCAATCAGGGATTCAGGTGATGAGGGCATCGCGGCGCAAGGCTTCAGCCTTATCAGTGCGTTCCCAGGGCAGGTTGAGGTCGGGCCGGCCAAAATGGCCATAGGCTGCGGTCTGGCGATAAATCGCCCGGCGCAGGTCAAGATCGCGAATAATGGCTGCCGGGCGCAGGTCAAAGTGGCGCACAACCAGCTCGGCCAGCTCGGAATCATTGATCAGGCCTGTCCCAAAGCTGTCAACCATGACCGAAACCGGATGGGCAACCCCAATGGCGTAAGCCAGCTGGATCTCACAGATTGAAGCCAGGCCGGCGGCAACGATATTCTTGGCAACATAACGGGCGGCATAGGCCGCCGAGCGGTCAACCTTGGTCGGATCCTTTCCGGAGAAAGCGCCACCGCCATGCCGGGCAAAACCACCGTAGGTATCAACAATGATCTTGCGGCCGGTCAACCCGGAGTCGCCCTGCGGCCCGCCGATGACAAAGCGGCCGGTCGGATTGACCAGGATGCGGGTTGCGGCATCGAATAAATCGGCTGGCATGACCGGGGTGATGACAAGCTCGACAATCGCCTCGCGCAGTGACTCCTGTGTGATGGCTGGACTGTGCTGGGTTGAGACTACGATGGTTTCAATATGAACAGGCCGGCTGCCTTCATAAGCCACAGTGACCTGGGCCTTGCCGTCCGGACGCAGGAAATCGGCCATGCCCGTCTTGCGGACTTCGGCCAGGCGGCGCGTCAGGGCGTGAGCCAGCGAGATTGGCAAGGGCATCAGCTCTGGTGTGTCGGAATTGGCAAAACCGAACATCATGCCCTGGTCGCCGGCACCGGTGCCAAGATCATCAGTCTCCAGTCCTTCGCGATTTTCCAGCGAATGATCGACTCCCATGGCGATGTCCGGCGACTGCTCATGAATGGAGACAAGAACAGCGCAGGCATCGGCATCAAAGCCAGCATCATGGCCTGTGTAGCCAATGTCCCGCACCGCACTGCGGACAATGCCCTGAATATCGGCATAGGCCGTCGTCGTCACCTCACCCATAACCAGGACCATGCCGGTTGTTGTCGCTGTCTCACAGGCCACGCGAGCCAGCGGATCCTGCTCGAGAATCGCGTCCAGAATCGCGTCAGAAATCTGATCGCACATTTTATCCGGATGTCCTTCGGTTACCGACTCGGACGAGAACAGCCAGCGGCCTTCTTTGTTCATTGAAATATACCTGCCTTTCACAATAAAAGTAAAACCTCTTCAGAAAAACAAAAAGCCCCTTTGGCAAAGAGGCTAACGCAATCATCCGTTTGCACCTCATCTGCCAGGCATCTGCCTGCTGGAATTAGCACCGCTGCATGACCGCGGTTGCCGGGTTTCGTAGGGCCAGTCCCTCCACCACTCTTGATAAGAGATGAATTCATATTAAATTGGAGCTCTGATATTGATCGATTTCGATACATATCTCAGCGTTTGCATGATACCACTAGTTAGTCTTATACGCAAGCTAAGCCGGCTGCAATTTTATTAATTTTCTGTTAAATCAGAAATTCTGATGCTTTTAGCCAGCGAGAAAGCCTATAATGATAACAAATTAATTCAGATGGACAGAAGTTGGAGGTTTGGCCTATGATGGAAAATATGCTTGATTTGCGCAGCGATACAGTAACCTGGCCTACACCGGCCATGCGCCAGGCCATGGCCCAGGCACCGGTTGGAGACGATGTATACGGCGATGATCCGACTGTCCTGGCGCTTGAACAATACGCTGCCGCTTTACTGGGTAAGGAAGCCGCCCTGTTTGTGGCCAGCGGGACCATGGGCAATCAGCTGGCCATCATGGCCCAGACCCAGCGGGGCGACGAAATTATTTTATCCGATCGCTGCCATATTGTCTGGCATGAAGCTGGCGCGGCCGCACTCTTGTCGGGTGTGCAACTGCGCTGTTTGCCGGCTGTTGTCGGCAAAATGGACCTGAATGCCATTGAAATGACGATCCGGAAAACACCGGAGGACATTCACAGCCCGAAAACGGCGCTGATCTGCCTGGAGAATGCCGACTCTGACGGATTTGTTCACGAACTCGCCTATATGCAGGCCATCCAGAAAATCGCCCGCCAGTATCATGTACCGATTCACCTGGACGGCGCCCGGCTGTTTAATGCCGCTGCCGCCCTGAATACCGACGTCAGGAATCTGACTGCGCTTGTCGATACCTGTATGGTCTGTTTATCCAAGGGGCTTTGCGCACCCTTCGGCTCGATCCTGGCCGGACCGGCCGCCGTCATCGAGACCGCGCGGCGGCGGCGCAAAATCCTGGGGGGCGGCTTGCGTCAGGCCGGCATCATGGCCGCCGCCGGTCTGATCAGCCTGCGCGAGATGGTGGGACGGCTTCACGAAGATCATTTCAACGCGACCTGGCTGGCCAATCAGCTGAGCAGCCAGCCGGGCTGGTTTCACCTTGAGCGCACGCCGCAGATCAACATGGTTTTCTTCCGCCTGACGCAATACCCGCTATCGTCAGCTGAACTGGTCACCCAGCTGGCTCGCCGCCAAATTCTGATCAATCCGCCAGAGGACGGCATTTTCCGGATTGTCACGCATTACTGGGTCGAACTGGACGACTTGAAACGCCTGCTGACTGTGATTGTTGAACTGGCCAACAGTGAACCAGACCTGCCAGACTGATCGACCTGGCGGGCCGGACCAGCGCGACCGATCGATTCAGTCCGAAATTGCAATTCCTTTACAGCGGCTGTACCTGCCGTTTCCGGATACAATAAAATCAAGTCCTGGCATTGTCGAAAGCGCACCGCTTCGCTGCCAGGGCTTTTTTGTTGCGCGGCAACCGCTTGCGCCATGGCCCCAGGGGACGGCCACCCGAATTTTGTCGCATTCTGTCGAAAAATGTCGCACGATCCGTACTGGCCTGATTAAGCGGATGTGATTCAATAAGGCTATCCCGCTGCACCTGAAACCAGCGTCAGAAGCCGATATCGGGAGATTGATCAGTCAAGAAATGAGGTGAATCGAAGATGCAATTATCACCAGCCCAGATTCTTGTCCTGGATATGGATGCCGATTATGGCGACCAGCTGGGCACGGCCTTACGCCGGCAGTTCCGGGAATGGACTGTTACGGTCGCGGCTGATCCAAACCAGTTGCCGGCCGACTGGTCCGATCATACCCGTCTTTGTCTGTATCCACCGCGTCAGTTCCCTGATCTTGAAACAAAGTCCGGATCAGGCGCAGGGGGCAAGCCCTTGCAGTGGCTGCCCATGCCGGACCAGGCGGCCAGCCTGGGGGACGTTTATCGATATATGCCGCTCAGCCAGCTTCTGCCAGCTATCAGAAGCCGTTTGCCAGCCCAGCCAGCCGCTGACTGGAGCGGGCCGGCTGGTCACGCAATGCCGGATCCTGACGATGCACCCAAACGGAACAAACAGGAAATTGGCATGATCCTCGGACTGGACCACGCCGGATCGGCTGACTGGACCCGCCACAAAATCCGCACACTGCTCCAGTCGGGCGTTCAGGTCCTTTATTTGCCATTGATGCCGACCTATAACATGACATTGCTGGCGCCGCCTGGCCATGGTGCCAATTTATCGACCCTCTTGCTGCGTCTGGCCAACGACGATGAGGTGAACGTGCAGGACCTGGGCCATTGCCTGCAGCCTCATCCAGATGGCTTTTTACAGTTCCGGCCACCGGAGCGATCCGATGACCTGCTCTTGTGCCAGGCTGATGTATTGCGCCGGCTGGTCAGTTTATTGCGTGAACGGGTTCTGCTCAGCGATGAGCCGACGGTAGCCCTGGTCGATTGCCGGGCTTTGACTTTGCAAGTTGTCTGTAATCTGGCTGTACTTTGTAACTTTCTGGCAGTTCGTCTGCCGGAGGGTAACAGTTTTGCCGCCCAGGCCGGACGGCGGGAGGTTGCCATGCTGCTGGCCCGCCTGGCCCCAACCTGTCGGATCGAGGAAATCCCATCGATCATCCCGGAACGGATCAATGACCGGATCCGGCGGGAGTTGCCCGCATGATGCCGGATTATCAGGGGCGGCAAAAGCTGATCGACCAGGTTTTGCGCCTGCAGGGTAACCGGTCAGATCTTGATAATTCCAGCCTGCGTAAGCTGATCCTGCGGGTGGTCCTGGAAAATTACAGTGGCTCCAATCTGACTCTGGATGAACGGCAACAGATCGTTACGCGTCTTTTTCATGCCATGCGCGGCCTGGATCTCCTGCAACCGCTGATGGAGAATGACTCGGTGACCGAAGTCATGGTCAATGGGCCCGACCGGATATTTTATGAGGCATCCGGCCAGCTGTTTGATGCCCGCCTGACTTTCGATCACGTCGACCATCTGACAGCTATGATCAGCCGCTATTTTGGTCAGGCCAACCGGCTGATCAACGAGAAACAACCCATTGCGGACATGCGCCTCGCGGATGGCTGCCGGGTCCATGCGGTGTTGCCGCCGGCGGCTCCGGAAGGACCTGTGCTGTGCATCCGCAAATTCACCGGCATCCGGCCGGACCTTTCTGCCTTGACCCAGTCCGGTTTTATCAGTCCGGAAGCGGCAGAGTATCTGCGCCAGGCTGTAGTCAACCGGGAGAACATCTTCATTTCCGGCGGGACTGGCACCGGAAAAACCACATTTCTGAATGCATTATCAGCCTGTATCCAGTCAGCTGAGCGAGTCATCACCATTGAAGATTCAGCCGAGCTGAATTTGCAGGGGCTGAAAAATCTGGTCCGTCTTGAATCGCGACTGGCCGGTCCGGATGGCAGCGGCGAAATCACCCTGGCCGACCTGATTCGTTCAGCCCTGCGGATGCGGCCCGACCGCATCATCGTCGGGGAAGTCCGCGGCAGCGAGGCGTTTGCCATGCTCCAGGCCATGAACACCGGCCACCCGGGCTCCATGTCGACCGGACATGCCAATTCGGCGGGAGACATGCTCAATCGGTTGAGCATGATGGTCCTGATGGATTCTCAAATGCCCTGGGACGCTATATTACGCCTTGTATCATCAGCTTTGCAGCTGATTGTCCAGCTGGAACGCAGTCCGTCCGGACAGCGCAGTGTTATTGAGATCAGCCGGATTCACGGGATCCAGGCCGGCGAATTCAAGCTTGAACCTATTTTTGCGCGGAATTTGAATGGCAACCTGCAAAAGGAAGGAATCTGACCATGAAAAATTTGGTTGCCCGATATCGGCTGGACTGGCTGAACCTGATTCTGGCACTCGGCCTGGCCTGGCTCGCCAGCATTCCCTTTGCCCGGCCCGGCGCAGGCCAGCTGGGTCTGATCGCAGCCGGTGGTATCCTTTTCTCGCTGGCCATGCAACAGATCACCAGTTCGCGGCAGGCCCGGCTGATGATGGAACAATACCAGATCCTGCTGGCCTATCTTTCGTCCCGTCTGGCGGTTGGTGAAACGCTGGAACGTGCATTGCTGATGGCCGGACCGGCGCTGGTCCAGCAGCTGGGCGGTCACAGCATGCTGTACAAGAGCTTGAAACGCCTGGACCGCCAGATCAGGGCCCAGGTTGACCTCGAGCAGGGTTTAAACAACCTGCTTAGTACGGCCGTCTGCCCGCCTGTCCGCCCATTTCTGGCGATTCTGCCGCAACTTCGGCAGATGGGAGGCCAGCTTAGTGCTTTTGTTAAAAGCAGTCACCGCATGCTGGCTGAGCAGATTTCATTGCAGCAGGACATCGCAGCCGAGCAATCGCAGAAAAACGCCGAGGCTCTTATTCTGATGATTCTGCCTTTTGCACTGGCCGGGATCCTGGGCGGATCCGCCACCAGCTATGCCGCAGCATCCCTGCAGGTTCGCACCGGGCGCGTCGGCCTGGCTCTGGCTTATCTGCTATCTTGCCTGGCGGTGACCTGGACCGTTTACCTGCTGGGCAATCAGGTTTCCTACCGTCTCATCCGCCCGGAAGCCGCAAAGCCGCCCCGGCCAGCCAGCCGCCTGCAGAACGGTCTGGCGCACTGGCTGGAAAAGATCTATCGGGGGCCATTTTTTGGCCGCTGGGGCAATCGATTATTATTGCGGATTCAGGAACAGTCCTGGCAGAAAAGTCAGCAAGTCCAGGCTTATATGGAGCAAAAGGTTCTATATCTGCTGCTGGGCTTGAGTCTGGGCCTGGCCTGGAGCCTGCTGTCCCTATTACCGCCGGCATTGTGCGGAGTTCCGGGGCTGATCCTGGCCGGGTTGCAGGATTTGCGGGCCTGGTCAATCTACCAGCAACGCAAAAACCAATACCGGCTGGCTTATCCGGCGTTCCTGAACTGGGTGATCGTCCTGTTGCAGGCTGGTTTTTCGCTGGATAAAACCTTATCAGTTGCTGCACGGGCCTGGCTACCAGAGTCTGTCCCAGGCCAGCAGCACCGCTCCCGCTGGTTTGCCTTGCGGCGCCAGCCGGTGCTGGTTAATCCCGGTCATCAGCTGATTGCAGGCGATTTGCAGTTTTTGCAGCAACAACAGCAAGCCGGGCGTTCCTGCACCTGGATCTTGACCCGTCTGGCTGAACAGAATCCAATTCTTGAAGTTCAATCAACCTTGCACATGTTGATCCGCTATGAACGGGAAGGGGGTCGGGAGTTACTGGATCTGCTGGTTCTACAGGCCAATGCCAGCTGGAACCTGCAGCGGAACGGCATTCGCAAAGCACTGGAAGCACGCGGCCTGCAATTGCTCTTGCCCATGATGATTGATCTGGTGGTCATTCTATTCATTGCCATTTTGCCAGCGATGCTGATGCTGGCAGTTTAAATCAATCAAGGAGGAAATCCATGCTGATGAAAAAAACGCGAGACTCCCGTCCGGCTTCCCGTCTGGTTTGCCATCTGCCCCCCCGCCTGACTTCCCGTCAGGGTTCCGGCCCGTCTCCCAGTCTGGTGCCCCGTCCGGCTTCCCGCCTGGCTTCCCGTCTGGGTTTCGGCACCCTGGAAATCGTGATTATTATTGCTGTACTTTTATCAATTGCCTTGATTTTCCGTCAGACCCTGACGGGCTATGCCAGTGACCTGATCAATTCGGTATTCAAGGCCTCTATCATTGAAGACATTAACAACGACAACACCTGAGCCAATCGAACGATGACGGTACAGGCCTGAAGCCTGTCGACTGATGACGGTACAGACCTGAAACCTGTCAACTGATGATAATGTCCGCCTGAATAAACCGGCCAATGACAACGCACACCTGACCACATCTATTGTAACCGCTCACAAAGATTGGGAGGCAAGCCAGCTCATGATGAAGCTTGAACAAAGTCCATTTGGCACCGGTCTGGTGTGGTGTCTCGAAGCTGAACAGACCCTGGTAAATTACCAGCTCGAAATGATATTGCAGCATCAGCCTGACTTTCTGGTTGCCACTTCAGTCCGCTATCGCCAGGGCCAGCGCGAGTTATTCCTGGATATCACGGGCCTGACACCACTGGATTCGCTGGATCATCTCGATTATCTGGCTCAACAATCACCAGGTAGTCATATCAGTCAGCAGGCAGAAGCCCATGACGTTGCCAGGATCAACAGTGACCGGAATGGCGGCTTCTGTCCAGAAAACGGCCGCCGGCGGCTGCAGGCGATTCTCAGAAGTGTTGTGGCGGCTGAGGACTATTTGCTGCCCCTGGCCCAGATTGACCTGCGTCCATCCAATATTTTCTGGGATGACCAAGGCGCGAGCGTACGGCTGGCGTTTTTCCCTCTTAAACCCTGGCCCGCCGATCCTGAGGCCGGTCCCGCGATGCTGTTAAAACAGATCGGCCTGGCTTATCATATCGAGCCGCCATTGATTCGCCAGTGGACAGCAGTCTGGCTGGAACGCGGAGCGGCGTCTTTGCTGGCAGTTTTGCAAAGCCAGACAGATCTGCGGCCAGCAGGGCGACCAAACGAACAGCGAGCGGGCCTGCAGACAGAGGGATTATCGGCCCGACCTCAGCCGGACGATTCAGGCTGGCTGGATAAGGGATCCAGCCAGCCTGATAACTGGACGGATAAACGATCCCAGGACGATCCGGGACAACCGGATGAGCTGACAGATCCCAATTCGATGCTTGCCAGGCGATCTGACTCCAGCCCCCCGATAGCCAAACCCTGGCCCTGGCAATTCAAAGCTGCAACGGAGCGGACGAACAGACGTCCACAAGCAATCGGCCGTCGCTCAGACAGCAGGGGGCCCCTTCATTCTGGCAAACATCGTCCGGCCACGACAGCCGGCTATAGCGAGCCGCCCATGATAGCCGGTTCGAGCCGTTCGGACACCCAGCCGGTCTGGCACACAATCCTGTTACTGATCAGCCATCTGGCTCTCGTTGCGGGCGGTTTATGGTTGCTTCTGGATCGATATGGCTACCTCCAGCCGCCGCTGCGCCAGATTTTACAGATCTGCGTCGCAATTCTGGGCCTGGTGCTGGTGATACTCGATATCCGTCTTTCCCGGTTTTCTTTCAGCCAATTGTTACCCCGAATTCAGGAAGATCCGTCTGCCGATGCGGATTTTGACCGGGTCAGCCAGGTTAATCCGACTGAACTGATAGCAAGCCGGACCGACAATTTCCGCCTGGCGATGCTGTCGAGCGGGTTGCCAGGTACCCCAGCCGAGGCCGAGGGCTTGCGGGCTTTTATCCTGATCGATGAATTCATCATTGGTCGTGACGAAAAAACAGCTGATCTGCATCTGCCGGCTGTCTCGGTCGGCCGGCAGCATGCCCGCATTCAGCGGCGTGAAGGCGCCTTTTTCCTCAGTGACCTGGGCTCAAAAAATGGCACCAGCCTCGATGGCCGGCGCCTGAACAAATTCGAAGAATATTTGCTGCCTGACCGGTGTCGACTGTCCTTTGCCGACCAGTCGTTTTACTTCCAGGTAGACTGAGGATATGACCGGCCAGGCTTGTCTGTCATGATCCTGTCATTGACCGGGCGGGGCGGTGACCAGGCCAGTTGGCTTTACCTTGCCGCCTACCTTCATGCGGGATTTTGCCCGCAGGATAGAATTACGGGCCCGCTCTTTATCGAGGTGGCCAGCTGACGGATCAGACAGTTTGGCTTCTGAGCGAAACATGGCCTTCTGGGCTCTTTCCATGTCGATGTCCTCAGCCCATTCAGCCGCATTCACGACAACGACCACCAGATCCGGTCCAACCTCCGCATAGCCATTGCTGGCGGCTGCCAGTTTCCACTGCCCGTTTAACTTTAACCGTAATTCACCAGGCATAAGGGCCGCCATCAAAGCCGTGTGGCCGGGCAGAATACCAATTTCGCCGTCCTTGGCCGTGACGACCACCATTTCAACAATTGCGTCAAAAAAAATACTGTATGGCGTTACGACTTCGAGGTGCAGCGTCGGTACATCTGACATACTGGTTTATTTCCCTCCACAGGGTATTCATCCGTTTACCGCATCTTCCACCATCTGGCCTGCCGCAGGTGCGGCCCAGAGTCCGGGGCATCATCGGATGACTGCAACACATCCCGGCATCCGGACTGGTCAGCGACTGGCTTTGTAGGATTTATAGACGTCGTCGATGGACCCTTTCATATAGAAGTGGTGCTCGGAAATATGATCAACACCACCTGAAATAATCTCGCCAAAGCCTTTGACCGTCTGTTCAATCCGCACAAATCGGCCTTCATAACCGGTCATGTCCTGGGCAACGAAGAAAGGCTGCGAAAGGAAGCGCTGGATCTTGCGTGCCCGGTTGACGGTCGTCTTGTCAGCATCACTGAGCTCTTCCATGCCAAGGATTGCAATAATATCCTGCAATTCTTTGTAGCGTTGCAGCAGTTCCTGCACACGGCGGGCTACGCGGTAATGCTGAGTACCGACTACCGACTCAGCCAGAATGCGCGAGGATGACTCAAGCGGATCAACAGCCGGATAGATACCCAGCTCAACAACAGCCCGTGACAGAACCGTGATCGCATCAAGGTGGGCAAAGGTCGTCGCTGGCGCGGGGTCAGTCAGGTCATCAGCCGGTACATAGACAGCCTGGATCGAGGTAATTGAGCCCTTGCGCGTCGATGTAATGCGTTCCTGCAAGGCGCCCACTTCATTGGCCAGGGTCGGCTGGTAGCCGACCGCCGATGGAATACGTCCCAGCAACGCTGATATTTCCGAGCCGGCCTGGATAAAGCGGAAAATATTATCAATGAACAGCAGGACATCCTTGTTCTTGACATCACGGAAATATTCGGCCATTGTCAGGCCAGCCAGCGGGGCGCGCATCCTGGCCCCGGCTGTCTCGTTCATCTGACCAAACACCAGAACCGTTTTGTCAATAACACCGGACTCGGTCATCTCATTCCACAGATCATTGCCTTCGCGCGAACGTTCGCCCACGCCGGTAAAAACCGAGAAGCCACCATGTTCCTTGGCAATATTGCGGATCAGTTCCAGAATCAGGACGGTCTTGCCGACGCCCGCGCCACCAAAGAGGCCAATTTTACCACCCTGGCTATAGGGTACAAGCAGATCCAGGACCTTGATGCCCGTTTCCAGCATGCGCTCTTCCGGATACTGATCAGTAAAGGAAGGCGCCGGCCGATGGATCGGCCAATATTCCGAAGCCGTTACCGGACCGGCATTGTCAATCGGCTGGCCAAGCACATTGAAGACCCGGCCGGTGATGAGTTCCCCGACCGGCACCCGCACGGCCGAACCGAGGGAAAAAGCCTCAGCACCGCGAATCAGCCCCTCAGTCGCCTCGAACGACACACAGCGGACAATTCCTTCTCCGCGCTGCTGCATAACCTCCACCGTGATCGTCGACTGGCCGAGCCGGACTTGCACAGCCTCGCTGATCGCCGGCATTTCGTTTTCATCAAAACGGATATCGATAACAGGACCGATGATCTGGGTGACATATCCTGTGGCCATTTATTCTATTCACCTTCCATTTTCTTAACAGGCTTGCTTTTCGCCAGTACTTCGGCACCGCCAACGATTTCTGATATTTCATTCGTGATCTTGGCCTGACGGGCCCGGTTGTTCGCCAGTCTCAATTTGCCCAGCATATCAGTCGCGTTATCGGTGGCGTTGTCCATCGCGGTCATGCGGGCAGTCTGCTCACTGGCATAAGCCTCGGTCAGGACACCATAGACCATCCCGTTGAGGTAAGTCTTGATCAGGTAATCGACCACGTCGCCAACCGAAGGAGCAAAATCAAGCTCGGTGCTGGCCTTGATTGCCCGGCCTTTGGAGATATATTTGGCCGGAATCAGCTCCTCAAGCGCTTTGGGATTGACGGGGAGAATGCGCGTGACCATCGGTTTCATACTGATCGCCGACTCAATGCGGGTATAAATAAAATACACCAGGTCCAGGGTTTCACTGGCATAGAGATCGGCGATGAACTCGGATATGTCACGGGCGCGATAATAAGTCGGTTCGCTGATCGGATACTGAAAATTCTCGACGACATTGAAGCCATCCCGGATCAGGCGCTCCTTGCCGATGCTGCCGGCCACATACAGCTGCGCCGTGGTATTCAGGCTCTTGTGCACATTATCTACGATCTTATCACGGATATGGTGCTCCGTGGTGGTCAGGACATTCAGGTTATAAGCCCCGGCCAGTCCCTGGTCACCGGTCAGGATAAAGTAGCCGATTTTCCAGGTATCACCTTTCTTTTTCGTGCGCAACTTGAAAAAAGGGTGATCAATATTGGCCCCGCTGTCGCGCAGCTCAATCATGGTCTCGGCACACAAGGCAAAAAACGGCAGGGTCTGCTCAAGCTGCTGCCGGGCGCGACGCATTTTCACGGCGCTGATCAGCTTCATGGCGCGCGTCATCTGCTTGATGTCCGTTACGGTCCCGATTCGCTTTTTAATTTCAGAAAGCTGTTCCATATTCCTCGAGCTTCTGCTTCCAGGCAGGCAAGAATTCGTCAACAGTCGCATTGATTGTTGCCGCGGTCGCATCGGTAAACAGCCGGGTCTCGGTCAGAGTATCCAGCAGGACCGGGTGCTCTTCCCGCAGATGCCGGATATAATCAGCCAGGAAATCCTTGACGTCCTCTTTATCCATTTGCAGTAAAATGTCGCGATTGGCAATATAGAGCATGATGACCTGCTCTTCCATCGGAACAGGCGAGTACTGGGGCTGCTTGAGCACTTCAATCAGACGCTCGCCGGTCTGCAGACGCCGCAAGGTCTCCTCATCCAGTTCCGAGCCAAACTGGGAGAATGCTTCCAGCTCGCGGTACTGTGCCAGGTTGATGCGCAGCGGGCCAGCCACTTTCTTCATGGCCTTGGCCTGGGCCGTGCCGCCAACACGCGATACGGACAGGCCGACGTTGACAGCCGGACGCACACCGGAGAAAAACAGCTCGGATTCGAGGTAGATCTGGCCATCGGTAATTGAGATGACATTCGTCGGGATATAGGCAGATATGTCGCCGCTCTGGGTCTCGACAATCGGTAAGGCCGTTATGGAGCCGCCACCAAGGCGCTGATTGAGCCGGGCAGCCCGCTCCAGCAGGCGCGAGTGCAGATAGAAGACGTCACCCGGATAAGCTTCACGGCCCGGTGGCCGGCGCAGCAGCAGGGAGATGGCCCGATAGGCCTGGGCATGCTTGGTCAGATCGTCATAGACGATCAGCACATCAGCCTTATCGTTATACATCAGGTCCTCAGCCATGGCACAGCCGGAGTAAGGAGCAATATACTGCTGGGCAGCGGATGCGCTGGCACTGGCCACCACGACTGTTGTATATTCCATCGCACCGCGATCCTGCAGGATTTTGACAACATTGGCAGTCGTCGACATTTTCTGTCCGATTGACACATAGATGCAGTAGACGTTTTTACCCTTCTGATTGATAATCGCGTCAATCGCGATGGCGGTCTTGCCAGTCTGGCGGTCACCGATGATCAGTTCGCGCTGGCCGCGCCCGATCGGCGTCATGGCATCAATCGCCGTTATCCCCGTATGCATCGAAACATTGACCTGCTGGCGATCAATGATCCCCGGAGCCGGCCATTCGATGGGCCGGTGATTGGGGTTGATAATAACGCCCATGCCGTCTATTGGATTACCCAAGGCATCCACGACCCGGCCAAGTACGGCTTTACCTGTCGGGACGTTGACTGTCACGCCAGTCCGCTTGCAGATCATGCCTTCCGATATCTTGTCATCCTGCTGCAAAAGAACGATGCCGACACGGTCCTCCTCCAGGTTCATGGCAATTCCATACGTATTGCGGGTAAACATGATCAGTTCACTGTTGCGGCAATTCTGCAAACCTTGCACATAAGCCACGCCGTCACTGATGCTGATAACCTGGCCAACCTCGTCGATAGCCGTCGTGACACTCAGGGCGGCCAGCGACTCACGCAACCGGTCAACCATGATCTGGGAAGTCTGTTCATGCTCATCGAGCTTGACCGGTTCCGTATCAAAAAAGATATCCTGGCCACCGGGTGCAATCGGAATCTCATCAAATTGTGACAAGGCATCGGCCAGATTATCCTTGATCAGGCCGCCGACTTCCGCCGGTGATTCCTCGCCTTCACCCAGCAATGACTTTTGCGATTTCATCTGGGTGACAATCCGGCTCAGCTGGCCCTTGATACTGTAGTCATAGCGAAAGCCACCGGCGAAGATGATCATACCGCCGATCAGCGATGCGTCCAGCTCCTGGCGAACTTCGTATTCCCTGATCTTGACATGCTCGGCAAAGCGCGCCGCAATGCGCGCCGCTTTTTCAGGTGTCAGTTCTACCGCAGTGACAATCCGGATCACGCGAAAATTCGCATCAGCCACCCGCTGTCACCCCGCTTTTGCCACCTGCCAGGCCAGAGAGTCCGGCAGCCGGACCGGCAGCCGGAGCGACCGATGATGCTTCGGCCTGATTAGCCGTCATTTCCTGATCCAGGAACTGTTCAACGAGGTCGCGCTGATGACGTTCGTCCATCGCTTTGCCAATTACTTTGGATGCAATGGCTACCGACAGGTCGGCAACCTCATCACGGACGCCGTTGATCATGGCGACACGCATCCGGCCAATCTCGGCATCGGCCCGGCTGAGCATGCCGCTGGCTTCCTGCTTGGCTCCGGACAGGATCGCTTCACCCTGTACCTCAGCCTGGCTGCGCGCATTGGCAATCATGGTAGCGGCTTCATGGGCCGACTCTTCCAGCCGCATAGTAGCTGAATTCAGCTTGCTTTCCGCGTCTTTCAGCTTGCGGTCGGCATCAGCCAGCTCATTGGCGACGTCTTCCCGGCGTTTGCGCAGGACCTTGAGGATCGGCTTGAACAGAAAGCGATTCAGCACATAATAGGTAACCAGCAGGTTGATGATTGTGAAAAGCGCTGTATCAGCATAACCTGCGACGGCTTCCGGTGTGAACATCAGTGCATAAGTCATAGGCGTACTCCTTCGCGCAATCAGGTCAGAAGGCAAAGATGAGCAGCAAACTGACAACCAGGGCATAAATGGCAGTTGCTTCCATGAAGACAATCGCAGTCATCAGCATCGCCTGCAAGCGGCCGGTAATTTCCGGCTGGCGGGCTGAGGATTCAAGCGCCTTGCCAGTCGCCATGCCAATCGCAATTGCTGCGGATCCAGAAGCTATGGCAATCGCCAGGGCTGCACCTAATGCAATAAGTCCTTTGTCCATAAGGGTCTCCTCCTGAAGATAGATATAATTGGGTCAATGGATTTATCATGAAGGGGATAATGGATTGGTATAACGGACCCCGGAAATCCGGCTGTCAGGTCGCGTCGGCCCGGCTGTCAGGTCGCGGCAGGTCCGGTCGCTGGATCAGGCGTGAGAAACCCCATGCGCTTTCGGCTGCTGTTCGGCGTGAGCCCCGGCATGTGCGCCCTCGATCACTTCGCCGATGTACGTGACAGAAAGATAGGTGAAGATAATTCCCTGCAGGATGCCGTCAGCAAGGTCAAACCACAGGCCAATCAGGCCTGGCAGGATCATCGGCATCACGAGGTATACAAATTCCATCAGGATATAAGCACCAAAGACGTTGCCAAACAGTCGCAAGGACAAGGAAATCGGCTTGATGACATAATCGAGGAGCTTGAACGGTATCAGGGCCGCCTTGGGATAGGTCAGGGAACGCCAGAAACCTTTCAGTCCAACAAAGCGGATTGACATGATAATGACATAACCGATGGTAAACAGGGCCAGCGCGATCGGAAAGGCCAGATTCTTGGCTGGCGGGGCAACCTTGAACATGCCGGCCAGATTGGTCAGGGAGATAAAGACGGCGATGGAGCCGACATAAGGCACAATCCGCTCAGCCTGGTCATAGGTCATATTGGATGACAGGCAAAGTTTCATGAGTATGTCGGTCAGGGTTTCGATCAGTTGCTGGCGCTTGGTTGTCGGAATCCGCTGGGGATTTTTGCCAAAAAAGAAAGCCAGCAGCGTAATGACCACCATCACCACCCATGTCGCAATCACGGCATCACTGATGATCAGGTTCGTGCCAAGCAGGTTGATCGAAAATATCTCCCGTGGCACGATGGCATGGCTGATTTCAGCGCCGATGTCGCCAATTTGAACATTCTCGACGAATTTTTCCTTGAAAGCGGTGATAAATTCACTCAGATAACTCATACTTCAGGCCGGTCCCGCGACCGGTACCCCTCCACCTGCCTTTGTCACATATAGACGTCACACGCAAAAATGTCCGGACAATGAAAATCAATTCTATCTGGCACTGAACAGACCCTATTTTTCCGGCACGGAACGAGCCGGTTTGCCAGGGGCAGAACAGGCCATTATACCTGTTTCACTCAACAGACCGGTTGTCCCGCACAGAACGGAATCCGTACTTCCGGCACGAAACGGACCGGTTATTTGGTGCCAAAGAGGCGGTCGCCAGCGTCACCCAGTCCAGGCACGATATAAGCATGATCGTTCAGGCGCAGATCCTGAGCCGCACAGAAAATCGGTACATCCGGATGGTCACGGTGCAGCCGTTCAATGCCCTCCGGGGCGGCAATCAGGCACATGAACTTGATGTTGGTGATGCCTTTCTGCTTGAGGAATGTAACTGCGGCCGAAGCCGAGCCACCAGTGGCCAGCATGGGATCAAGCACCACGACCTCACGCTCCTGGACATCTTCAGGCAACTTGCAATAATATTCAACTGGTTCAAGGGTTTGGGGATCGCGATACAGGCCGATATGGCCGACCTTGGCCATCGGCAGCAGGTTCAGCATGCCATCAACCATGCCCAGGCCAGCCCGCAAAATGGGAACAAGCGCCAGTTTCTTGCCAGCCAGCACCTTGGTCCGGGCAATGGCCACCGGTGTTTCGATTTCCACTTCCTTCAGCGGCAGGGTCCGGGTCACTTCATAAGCCATCAGCATGGCGACCTCGGACACGAGTTCGCGAAACTCCTTGGTTGTGGTGTGTTTGTCCCGCATCAATGAAATTTTATGCTGAATCAGGGGATGATCAAAGACAAAAACGTTCTCCATGGTCAACAGCTGCTCCTCATCATTTAAAATTGCTGTCCTCTACGGCCAGAATTTCATTAACCCGGGCCTGGTGGCGGCCGCCCTCTTCAAAGGCTTCAGCCAGGAACGCATCCACAATGGCAAAAGCCAGGGCGGAGCCGACAACGCGCGCACCCATGGCCAGGATATTGGCATTGTTATGCTGGCGGGACATTCTGGCCATGTATTCGTTGGTGCACAGCGCGGCGCGGATACCTTTATGTTTGTTACAGGTAATCGAAATGCCAAGACCGGTACCACAGATCACGATGCCGAAATCAGCTTCCTGTTTCTGCACGGCCTGGGATACAGCCTGGGCAAATGGGACGTAACTGGCTGCATCAACGCCATTTGGCGCTCCGTAATCAATACAGGTAATGCCCTGCTTGTATAAATGGTCCATGACCTGTCGTTTCAGCTGATAGCCGGCATGATCACTACCCAATGCAATTCTCATGTGAATTCCTCCTTGCTCCAGGGGCCCCGTCGGGCCTTGTCTTTCCTGAATCATAGCGCGAGTGTTATCGTTTTATTGTACCATTAGTTACATAAGTCGACAAGGAAAGATCTTCATATGCAAATGACTTTGTAACGTCATGCCTGTCTCAGAAAGGCGGCGGTGTCTGCAGCGGCCGATGCGTGAACTGGGCCTTGCCACTGGCATAATCAGCCACCTTCTGGCCATGGCCAAACAGCTTGTACTTGTAAGTCAGCAGACCCTCCACGCCAACCGGGCCGCGGGCATGCAGCTTGCTGGTGCTGATGCCGACTTCAGCGCCGAAACCATAGCGGAAGCCATCGCTGAAGCGGGTCGAACAGTTCCAGAAGACATTGCCGGCATCGACCATCAGCATAAACTGGCGGGCTGCCGCATCATCCGTTGTGACAATTGCTTCCGTGTGGCCGGAGCCATAGCGATTGATGTGATCAATCGCGGCGGCCGTCGTTTCAACAATCTTCAGCGATACTTTGTAGTCAAGATACTCCGTATGCCAGTCCGCCACGGCTGGACAGCCCAGACGCCGGCAAGTTTCGGGACAGCCATATATCGCGACGCCGCGTTCGCGCAGGGCTGCAGCCAGCGGTTCAAGCAGCGTATCCGCCAGGCTGCTGTGCAGGAGAATTGTTTCCGTGGCATTACAGACCGCGACATACTGGGTCTTGCTATCGACGGCCAGATTAATCGCCATCACCGGGTCGGCGGCTGCGTCAATGTAAAGGTGACAGACCCCATCGGCATGACCCAGCACCGGGATGCGGGTATGATCCATGATATAGCGCACAAACTCATTGGAACCGCGTGGTATCAGCAGATCAACATCCTCATCCAGGGCCAGGATATTGTTGACATCTTCGCGGGTTTCCAGCAGGCTCAGCCAGCCGGCCGGCACACCGGCGTCTACCGCAGCCCGGCTGACGACGTCGGCCAGGATCCGGTTGGTTTCCCTGGCTTCCGACCCGCCCTTGAGCAGGACGGCGTTACCGCTTTTCAGGCAAAGCGTCGCAATCTGGACCAGGGCATCCGGGCGGGATTCGAAAATGACACCGATGACGCCGATCGGGCAAGTGATCCGATACAGGTCCAGGCCGGTATCGAGCTCGCGCATCAGCTGAATCTGGCCGACTGGTTCCGGCAGGTTGACCAGCCCCTCAATGCCTGCCTTGACATCAGCCAGTTTGCTCCCGTCAAATTTAAGCCGCTTGAGCAGCGGTGCAGCCAGGCCTTCAGCCTGACTGCGAGTCAGATCTTGCTGATTGGCGGCAAAGATCGCGCGCTGCTGCTCCTGCAAGCCAGCCGCGATATTGGTAAGGGCTCTTTCTTTGGTTACACTGTCCAGGGCTGCCATAATTCGGGATGCTATGCGGGCCTGGCCGGCCATCTCTCTGGCATTCATGACTCATCCTCCTGACTTTATAATGACTGCGGATCACCGGGCCTGATCGTGCTGCGGATCACCGGACCGGCTCTTGATGTGGATAACTGGGCCTGATGATGTTGTGGATAATGTGGATAACTCTGTGCATAACTACGGGACAAGGGTTTGCGGGTTTTGGCAACGGCAAAAGCCTGCAAATAGGGAACTTCTGGCTGGCGTTCCAAAACACATGAAAACCGCACGTATTTTTTATTTGGTAAAAAAGGCCTGACTCGCAGGGTTTCAGCCGTTTTCCGTAAAGGTCTCATTTATAGACTTGTGCGCCAGCTGCGCACAGATTATGGCTGCCGCTGGCTTTTCAATCCGGCTGTCCTGTGGAAAACCGCCGGACCGGCCCTGAAAACCGCAACCGGTCTCCCGGTCTCTCATTAATCAGGATTTCCCTTTAGCCCGGCCAGGGAAAGGTAGTCCGGACAGCGGTTCTGCGCCCGATTCGCCGGATCTACCTGTCTTGATCAGGGCGGGGAAAGGTCGTCTGGACGTGAGCATAGGATTCAGTAGTGCCGATATCAATGCATTCACCGCTGAACTGATAGACGCGGACCGGCTTGCGGGTGTAGAGCCAGACCGGGAAATAACCGGGGGCGTCCGGCTTGTTACCGGCCTCGAGGTAAGCCCGGATCAGGGGGACCGTATCACGGCGATAGAAGTAGGTCGCATAGACAGCCAGATCCGAGTGGGGATGTTCCGGTTTTTCAGCCAGGTCCAAAACCATATTGTTTTCATCGATACTGGCGATGGCAAAGCGGCGCAGATCTTCACCCGGTGGCAGGCGCTGGGCCAGGATCATATCCTGTCCGTGCTCCTGGAAGGCTCGCCAGGCATCCCGCAGACGATATGTAAACAGGTTATCACCGGCAATGACCAGTAAATCATCGTCGATTGCCAGCTGGTCGATACAAAACTGCATATCACCGATCGCGCCCAGCTTGTTGTCATCGGATGTGGATCCATCATCGAGCACCATCACCCGGTGGCCGGCTGCGCGGGTATTGCGGGCTGCCGCCCAGCTGACAAACTGGTCGTAGAAGCGGTGATTGCTGATGACAATGATTGTGTCAAGCGCTGCAATGGTGTCCATTTCATCGGCAATGTAGTCAATAATCGGGCGGTCATGGATTGGCAGGAGCGCCTTGGGACGGTCGATGGTCAGCGGATACAGACGGGTCGCATAACCGGCAGCAAGTATGATTCCTTTCATGATTCCTGACTCCTTGAGCGATTATTCTGGCGAAAATAATGATACAGCGTACAGCGGATCATGCCGTTGTACAATTTGCGGCGTTTGTCGGCCCGGGCGGCAACGAGGTGTTCAAAGGTCTCTTCCGGTGTAATAACGGACAGGCGTATACCGGCGGCCAGCTGGCCGTCCGGCAGGCAGAGATCTCCGATCGCCTGATAAAGCTGATTGGCCGCCTCGGTATCAAGCAGCCGCTCACCGTAAGGCGGATTGCAGACCAGCAGCTGGCGTTCGTGTCCTGTCCAGTCACTGATGCCGCGTAAAGTCAGCCGGCGAACATCCTGGCTGCGGAAGGCAATCAGGCCGTCTACGCCGGCCCGGCGGGCATTCTGTTCCGCCAGGGCCACGGCCTGGGCCGAGATATCCGAGCCAAAGATAAACGGCTGCGCTGTTTTTTCCCGGCGCATCAGGTCCAGGGCCTCCGTGCGGGCGCTGGCAAATGCATCAGCCCCGACCAGGGCCCATTTTTCGCCGGCGAAGCTGCGATTAAGACCCGGGGCAATCCGGAAAGCCTGCAGGGCCGCTTCAATCGGGATCGTCCCTGAACCACAGAACGGATCCAGCAGCGCCTCATCGGAAAAGGGACGGAACTGCGACAGGCGAACGATAGCCGCGGCCAGGGTTTCCTTTAATGGCGCTTCATTGCGCAGGGGCCGGTAGCCCCGCTTGTGCAGGCCATCGCCGGATGTATCGACCATCAAGGTCACGACATCGCGGACAATGCCAAACTGAATCCGTACCAGGCCCACAGCCGGATCCTCCGGCACATGACTGCCGGGAGCCAGGCCCATCGCCTCTGCCAGACGGCTGACAATCGCCTTCTTGACGATACTCTGGCAGGCTGATATGCCAAACAGCGCCGATTTGCGCGAGTAGCCATTGATGTGAAAGGCCACGCCCCGCTCAAGCCAATCCTCCCAGGGCTGTTCACGGGTCAGGCTGAACAGGCTGTCAAAATCGACGGCCGTGAACTGGGCCAGCTGGACGAGAACCCGTTCAACTGTGCGCAACTGGACATTCAGGCGAGCCGTAGCCATAGCTACGCCAGCACCCGCATCCATCACAATCTGGCCGTCCGTTACAGTCAGCTGACTGCGATCGTAACCAAGTTCAAGCAGTTCATCGACAGCCAGCGACTCCAGGCCAAACAGCGTTGTCATGACAATATTCATAATCAGTCATCCCTTCTTGGCATCGATATTTGCCAGAACGAAACACTTTCAATGTATTATAACAGAAAAACCCGGGCCAGCAGGAAGGTTGCAGCGGAAATCAGCCAGCCACCGACAATATCAGTCAGCCAGTGCACATCCAGAAACAGCCGGCCGTAAGCGGTCAGCAGGGCGACTACCAGCAGATAAACAGTTAAGGCGGTCATCAGCAGTGGCGGCAGGAAGGGAGTTAGGATCACCGGAGCCAGCAGGGCCAGGGTCATGCTGGCAGCGGTATGGCCGCTTGGATAGGATCCGGAGCGCATGATCACGTGGGTATGGTCTTGCGGCGGGCGAACGACAGCAGCCAGCTGTTTGGTCGCCGTGACAGCGGTTGTCTGGATAAACATGGCCGAAGTCAGGACCATCGCCCGCCGCCAGTCATGCCAGACCAGGCCGATGATCAGCGACAGGACGATCAGTTGCAAGGACAACGACAGGACATCATTGTAACGGTGGGTCAGGATCATCAGCGGCCGCAGCTTCATCGGGCGGGTCTGCTCGATCAGGCGGCGAAAACGCAGGTTGATCGCCTCGAGGCGACCATTGAAGCGGGCCAGAACCAGATATAGCAGCAGTACCACAGCCAGCAGGATCTTCTCACTCAGCAGCATCAGCCAGGTCCCCTTTCATCGTCTATCATCCATTGTCTATCGTCTATTGTCGGTCATCGGTCACTTGTCTTCAGTCATCGGTCGACTGTCAAGATGTCGCCGCGCCCGGGCTATCGTCGGATGGAAACCCGGCAGTTTTGATCTGGCTGCCATCGGCCAGGATCCAGAGGGCCTCGACGTCCGGCATTGTGGCGACCAGTTGCCGGCCCTTCTCAACTGGCAGGATAAACAACGCGGTTGAAAGAAAATCAGCCAGACCGCTATCCGGGGTTACGACGGTCACGCCACGGCAGGCGGCAACTGGCCAGCCGGTCGTCGGATCAAGGATATGATGATAAATGACACCATCCTGAATAAAATAGCGCTGGTAATCACCACTGGTCGCAACCGAAGTCTGATTGGCTGCCACGGTAGCACAAGTTTGCGGGACATCGGCACCAGGCGTTGCAGTTTGGGCCAGGCCAGCGTCAGCCACCGGCAATGGCAGTACATAGGCTGGATTCTGGATACCAATCAGCCAGGTTTCCCGGCTGGCCGGCTGCGGTTTACCGATCAGGCGGACACTGCTGCCGCCTGCATTGATGATCATCGATGTCACACCTTGTGCCTCCAGCTCGCGGGCCACCACCTCCGTGGCATAGCCTTTGGCAACCGCCCCGACGTCCAGCACCATCCCTTGCTGCTGCAGATAAACAGTCCCGGCTGCCTGATCAATAATCAGCCGGCGGGTGTCACACAAGGTCAAAGCGGTCGCCAGCTCGCTTTTCGCTGGCAAATCGATCCGCGCCTGACCAGACTGCCAGGCGGCGTCAGCGGCGGTCCGGGCCTTTTCCCAGATGCGAAGGACCGGCCCCAGGGTCAGGTCAACGGTATCCGACCACTGCCTGCGCCAGCGCTCGACCTGGACCAGCAGATCCAGCAGATTCTGGGGCACCTGAACCGGAGCCCGGCCAGCCGCTGCATTGATCGTTGCAATATTATGAAGACCAGCGTACTCATGATAAGCGTCAAAAACTTGATGAAGCTGCTGAAACCGCGTATGAGCCAGCTCGGCCCACTGGTCAAAGGTTGCCTGGTCGGGAGCATAGGCGATGATATCAATCGGGGTATCAAAAGTATCGGTAAAGGCAAAGGAATATTTCTGCCAGTCATTATTCTCGAGGTCTTCACCCGCCGCCGACGTCCCAGTTGCCGAACTGGCCAGGCTGGCAGCCGGCGCACACCCGGATAAAAGCAAGCTGAACGTCAGCGGAATCAGAAGCAGCTGGTGCAGATGACACGATGGACGGGATGGTGGCGGTGACGATTGCGACGGCGGTGTCGATTGCGACGGCGGTGATGTTGTGAAAGATGTCAGGCTGGGGAATCGGCTGACAAGCGGCCGCGCCGCAACGCCGGTTAAAGTACCGGTCGCAAGACTGGTCAGCAGCAGCGGTGGCAGATAGGTGAAAAACAGGCGCGGCTCGCCAAGCAGCAGCACCGCTACGGCAATCTGACCGATATTATGGGCAGCTGCCCCGGCCAGGCTGATACCAATCAGCGAAAAGACCCGTCCTTCCCAGAATTTCAGCAGCCACATGATGCCCAAAGCCAGCAGGCCACCGGTCAGCGAAAACAGCAAGGCGGTCAGGCCGGTGAAACTGCCGATTATCAGACAGCGGGTCACCAGAATCGCCAGGGCATCGAGCGGCCGCAGCCGGACGAGCGCCAGCAGGGACACAATATTGGCCAGACCCAGCTTGAGGCCAGGCACTGGCACCAATAAATCAAGGGGAATCCAACGTTCAACAATCGCCAGCACCAGGGCCAGGGATAATAGAATGGCGTCTGTAGTCAGGCGACGCAACCGTTCACGCTCTTTCATCCGATTATCACATCCACGTCGCCGCTTGTGCCGTTTCCGGTCTCAACCTGACCCTCGATCTTCAGTATGACATGCCCTGGCACACAAGCCGATAGCTGGCCATCGTGACTGAGCCAGCCGGTCTGGACACAGACCTGATCGGGGCAGTCAGCCTGGCGGATGCAGATATCGTTATGAGCATATTCAAGCCTATAGTGCAGACTATTGGCGGAAAAAACATATTCCCCGCCGGTCTGCAACTCGCCAGCCGTAAATGTCCGGACCAGTGTACCGTCAACATACAACCGGGCCTGTCGCTCAGCAGCAGCCAGCGACCGGGCCGGCAGCTGGATCAGCAACAGCACAGCCGTCAGGGTCACCAGCCCATAGATCAGAAAATCGCCCCACTTCAGCCAACGATACCAGGGCTGGCGATCGCGATGATGAACAGACATGCATACTCCTCATATTATCTATAAATACGGAAAATGACCGAACCGATTGAGTTACTTCAAATTCGATTGAGTTACTTCATTACCGGGTTTGTTACTGAGGATATTATACGCAAGTCCGGGCGCTTGACCAATAGGAATTAGAAAAATCTGCACAGTCAATTATATGCCTGCCGGATTTCACTGATGATCAATCAGTCAATCCCGGCAGGTCGGCCGTAAATCTATGATTAAGATTTATCTGATCACAGACTGTGATCGGGTGCATAGATCGGGCACATAGATTGGGTGTATAATTGATATTGACAGGGGAGGTTCACCGCGTGGTGTCCGAATCTGTCATTTAGTGAGGGGGCTGTTGACAAAAGCGGGGTCTTGCCGGCTATGCGATGGCCATGTTGCTTTCGAATCTGTCACTCGTGAGGGGGCTGCTGATGGCTACCGTTCAGGTAAACTCACTTTCCCGGGTTGCTGAGACCTTGCTGATCCCGCTTTATTTCCGCGCCCTCGAGACCGCGGAAAAAGAGCCGATTGTTTATGACGCTCAAGCCCGGTCTCTCGTGCAACAAATTGATTATGATTTTTCCAGAATCGAAAAAGTGTCTGCCGATCGTGTATTTTCACTGATGCGATGCCGGTACTTTGACCAGGCCGCCCGCACTTTTTTAGATCGGAATCCGGATGGTGTTGTCGTTGATATTGGTTGCGGGCTTGGCAACCGCTTGAGCCGGATTGATAAACCGGGTTCAGGTAGTTCATTCAACAGGAACTGGTATAATCTTGACCTGCCTGAAGTGATGGCCATCCGCTCTGCACTGCTGGGCGAAAACGACCGGGGGCGTCCAATCGCCCTTTCGGTGCTTGAACCGGCGTGGATGGCGCAGGTTCAGGTTCAACCAGACCAGAAATGCCTCTTTCTGGCAGAAGGGGTCCTGATCTACTTTACCAGGGCAGATGTCCAGCGTCTGGTTCTGATGCTGCACGACCGTTTCCCGGATTGCGAACTGATATTTGATGCTTTAACACCAATTTTAATTCATTTTCACAAACTGGCATCCAGCATGAGAAAAGCAGCCGCACAGTTGAAGTGGGGCGTGAAAGATCCCCGCGAAATAGAACGCTGGGCGGATGGCATTCAATTGCTGGGATGCTGGCGCTACTTTGAGCAAAAAGAGCCACGCCTTGGCCTGGCCGCGCTGATCCGTTTTGTGCCGCTGATGGGCAAAGGCTCGATGATCCTGCGTTATAGGCTGGGTATAGCCGGAAACTGACAGAGTGAATGACCACCGGGCTGCTCATGGGCAGCCCGGTGGTCATTCGCTATTTGGGGGACCATGGGATTAGGGGGCAGATGACCTCTGCCATCACAAGTTCTCCCGGCGCTGGTGTTTTGCCGGGTCGAGCTTATGTCTTGTCTTCTGCCTTGGCAGTTGTTTCTGTCTTCTTTTCTTCCTTTTTCTGCATTTGCTCGACCTTTTCCATGATGTCCGGTACTTTTTCGATCAGGCTCTCAAGACCCCATTTGTCCTTGATCGGCAGCATGGTGACTTCGTCTTTCCTGATAACAAGGACAGCCGCAGGTGTTATCTTGGCCGCCGAGCCCAGCCCCGATCCGGAACCGGAGCCCGGGCCAGTTTTCGGGTCAGAACCACTGCCGCCACCTGCACCGGTCGCACAGCCGAATGATATTGATACAATCGGAACCAGCGTGGTATCACCGATTACGATTGGCTGGCCGACAACGGTCTCGGTTTTCAGGAATTTCTCCAGTTTCTGAAAGAGAATATCCAGGTTTTCTTTGACCATATTTTCAGCATCCATTGTTTTTTCCTCCTGACGGAAACCATTGGATCTATTGCCAATAAAAAACGATGTCCAACATTCATCACCTGTTGATGCACGGATTATCCGTTGCCATCCAATCGTTCGATGTGCCGCCTGCGTGTCACCTGCTTACTGCTGCGGATTGCTTGATGCCCGACTTGCCCATTGTTTACAGATCTGGATATGCGCTACCGGCTTACTGTTTACTCATTAACCCTGATTGATCGCCTGAGGAATTGATTTTTTCTGACGCTGCGGGAAGATGACTCTCCGAATTTCCTTTTTCAAAAGATATTTGAGACCCAGCCAGACCAGCCGGATCAGGACGATTCTTCCGGCTGTGACCATTTCAACATCAGTCGCCTGATCGGCAAATGATGGCTGCAGATCGATCTGGGCCCCGGGCAACAGAACCTGAAGCAGCACGATGAGACAACTGACCCCGGCCGTATCAGCCGGATCGTCGAGGCTATAAATGCCGGACGCCTTGAATGTCCGCGGCATGATTGATTTGAACAGATCATTGATGAAAGCCAGGACCGCATTGAAAAAAGCCCGGCCAGGCCGGCCGAACCTGGCCGCAGGCCGTTTTGCCCGCTTCTTTTCAGTCTTTTTCACCGGCTGGCTCTTGATCAGGCCGGATTTTATGACTTTGGTTCCAAGACTGACCTGATAGGCCGGCTGTCCGGAGCCAGTCAGCAGATCGACCCCTAATATCGCCCAGCGGATTTGAATGGTGAAACTTGCATGATTCCGAATCAAGGCCTGCAGCAAATAGTCAAAAGGAATAAGCAAAACCAGCAGCAGCAGGATCAGTGTTGCCAGCAGAATGCCAAGTAAAAGCCAGGCAATTATCCGGACCAGTACAAAGAACACAGCCATCTTGCATACCGCCCAAGTCAATCATATCCATCGCGTGGATCATCGCCGGACAACGGGAGATATGGGTATCATCGGTAATGGACAACCCTGTGGTCACTACTCATATTATACTACCTGGCATGAATGATGGCAAAATCAGCCAGGAAGTTGACGACGCTGCCGGATGTATGATAGAACGTCTTCCATAATGCATGAAGACGAGGATCAGCCAGTCACCTTACCACGTCATCCTGATCTTGCACATCAACAGGACCAGGACACTGCTCAAATCAACGACCTTCTCCGTCAAGGAAATTGCCATAAATGTCGGCTTCAACAGCGAGTCTAACTTTAACAGTGCCTTCTTGGAAAAAGTCGGCATCCCGCCGCAAAAATTCAGGGAATTCCCATTGTAAGCCAAGCAGGGATAGAAAGAAGCATGCATGTCCAAAATCAGCCGGTTCTTTGCTTATTTCGCCAAAAAGAACAGCCAGGGTGATCGCCCGCCTGCCGACCATGCTACCGTCGAGGAACTGATTCGCCATTATGGCCGGGAAACCACAACTAAAAAGCAGGTCACTTACGCTGTTTACACTCAGTTCAGATCAGGGATGAATTATCTGCAAAAGCCTTATGCCCTGGCTAATGCCACGCCGCTGCTGGCCCGACTCCGCAAAATCATCGGATGCCTGCTGGCCGGTCTGGGCATTCTGGGGTTGCTGGCGAGCTCCATTCTGCATGATCAGGCACAGTCCTGGCAGAACTCGCCGTTGTTCTGGACACTGACGGCTTCGCTCGCAGCCAGTGCGACCGGGCTGGCCATCATCTTCATTGGCTTCCTGCGGGCTTTACTGGTCCCCGTTATCTGTGCCGGCCTGATTGCCGGGGCGATTCTGAGTTATACGTTGCTGAAGTTACTGGCTGGCCAATCCATGCCCCTTTTCATATTCCTGCTGATCCTGGCTCTGATCCTGGTCCTGGCGCTGCTGCTGGTGTTCCTGCGCTCGTTCACACGCAACCAGCGACGATCCCTGTCATTCTATGAGCAGGATGATTGCCTGTATGGAGCTGACTTTGCCCTGCGCGACCTTTGTCCACTGGCGGGATACCAGGACCTGGTCCTGACGACCCTGACCCTCGATGAGTCCGCCGATTTGAAGACAATTGACGCTTTCAACGACAAGATCATGCTCTTTTGCGCCAGGAGCAAGCTGATCCTGGCCGGTGTTATCCTGGACTGGCGCAACAAAACTTACAAAATCGCCCTGTACGCACCTGATCAGAAGCGCCAGAAACTCGTGGACAGCTTTCTGCAGCGCAACTTGCAGTCGGCTTTCCATAGCGAAATCCAGTCTGACCCAAAGTGGGATTTTTACCAGAACAACCTGTACCCGGACAGGGCGGTGCTGCTGCGCATGCAGAACAGCGAAATTGTCGAGGAACTGGAGGCCCAGGGGCTCGATTTTTCCCAGTTGTACCCGCTTGTTTTTACCCTGTACTTTATTGATCGGACCCAGGCGCTGGCCTTCACACGTGACGCGGTGGCCAATGGTTATGACCGGGCGATCTACCTGGACAACCAGGAATCAGCCGAAGCAGAACAGCTGACAGCCAAATATGCAAACCAGGTCCTGGCCCAGAAAACAACCAAGGTCACACGCGAGTGGCTTGACATCGTCTGTCTGGAGGTTGACCGCCTGGCCAGCCAGTACGGCGGCGAATTCGATGCTGTCACACTGGGTGAGATCGATGACGAGGCAGATGACAGCCAGCCAGATGACGGGGCCAATCCAGATGACGGGGCGCAGCCGGATGATGGGGAGCATCCGGGCGACGGTCGGTGACCATGCCAGGCCGGCCGCAGCGCACAGCCCTACAAGCAGACGCTTTTGGTCGCTACATGATCACAAAAGGCGCTGTCATGTTCGACAAAGATCATCGTCGGCTTGAATTCACACAGCAAATCATCAATTTGCATCCTTGACAGGATATCAATATAATTCAGCGGCTCATCCCAGACATAGAGATGCGCTTTTTCACAAAGGCTGCGGGCCAGGAGAACCTTTTTCTTTTGCCCGCCGCTAAAATCGCGCAGATCCCTGGCAAACTGCAGCTTTGTAAAATCAAGCTTATGCAGGATCGCCTTGAACAGACTCTCGTCCAGGCGGTTTTGCCGGGCATAATCTGATAAATTACCGGCCAGATGGGAGGTATCCTGAGGTACATAGGAAATGATCAGCTGACTGCCCCGATACAGCTGGCCGGTATACTGGATGTTCTCGCCACAGATCAGCTTGATCAGGCTGGACTTGCCGCTGCCGTTCTTACCGCACAGGGCAATCCGGTCGCCCCTTTCAACAACCAGGCTGACAGCCTGGCAGATTGGTTTCCCGCCGTAATATAGTGCGACCTGGTCCAGGGTCAGCAGGCGATTCGCATGGTAAACCAGGGGTGAAAGTTTGAGCGGCCCGGCGCGCTCGATATTTTTGAGCAGCTTTGCATTCTCTTCAATGGCAGTCTGACGGCGTGATTCAATGACCTTGGCGCGTTTCATCATTTTGGCCGCTTTGTGGCCAATGTAACCCCGGTCTGGCTTTGAACCGGAATTTGTGGTGCCGAATTTGGTTTTTTCAACCTGATCCGACCAGTCGGCCGTTTGCCGCGCCGCTTTTTTCAGGCGGCCTGCTTCAGCTTGCAGCTGCGCATGGGCTGCCAGTTCAAATTGGTCCTGCCGTTCTTTATTAAGCAGCCAGGATGAGAAATTACCGCGCTGAATTTCAATATTGGCTTTATTGATCGACAGCACGTGATCGATACAACCGTCAAGAAAGGCCCGGTCGTGCGAGACCAGGATAAAGCCCTGCTTGCTGCTGAGATATTCACTGACTACTGTCCGGCCGTGCCTGTCCAGGTGATTGGTCGGCTCGTCAATTAACAGAAAGCGATTATCCTTGAGAAATAGCGCGGCCAGCAGCACCTTGGTCTGCTCGCCGTTGGACAGGGTAGCAAACGGACGTGCCAATACATCGGCCGCGACTTCCAGTAAAGACAGCTCCCGCTCGAGCTGCCAAAGCTTGAAATCGGCGCCAGTGCTTTCGATAACAGCCAGCGTGGCCAGGCTGGTATCCTCGACAGTAAAAGGGAAATAGGCAAAATCAACATAAGCGGTGATGGTGCCTGTATATTCGAATTTTCCGAGCAATAAATTCAGAAAAGTGGTTTTACCCCGGCCGTTGCGGCCGATAAAACCTAATTTCCAGGCGGTATCGACCTGAAAACTGACATGCTCAAATATGTTTTCCGGGCTGCCTTCATAACCAAAGGTGAGATTGACGATGCTGATTACTGACACGATATGATTCTCCCGGGAATCTCCCCTGCAGGCGTTCAGACAGTACGAGACGATCGCGGACGATGCCGCTCCGGACGAT
>CAYVHB010000003.1:59276-132172 GCA_964450865.1 uncultured Oscillospiraceae bacterium
TATATCGCCTTGTGCGGGCTTTGTCCAGCCCGCTTGCGCAGGCCCGGCCGCTATGTTTGTTCCGGCTGCGCGGGCTGCACAGTATAAAACAGCTGGTCATCCTGGCTGATTGCTTTCATCGTAATGCCAAAAACACGGTCGATCAAGCCGCTGGCGAAAAGTACCTCCGGTTTGGCAGCCAGCAGCAGCTGGCCGCCAGCCATCAGGCCGACCCGGTGGGCGTGACTGAGGGCGTGATTCAGATCATGCAGGACCATCAGGATGGTTTTCCCCTGCAAGTTGAGATCATGCAGACAACCCAGGATCTCCAGCTGAAAGCCCGGGTCGAGAAAGGTCGTCGGCTCATCAAGCAACAGGATCTCGGTATCCTGGGCCAGCAGCATCGCCAGATAGGCCTTCTGGCGTTCGCCACCCGAGAGATCCCGCAGGCTGGCATGGCGCAGGTGACTGATCCGCAAGGTTGCCAGGGCCTGGTCAATCAGCCGGTGATCGTGGTGCGACAGGTGCCGGAAGTAACCTTGATGGGGAAAGCGGCCATGGGCGACGAGCGTTTCGACATCGAGCAGCGGCAGGTCACGGCTCTGTGGCAGGACGGCGACCGTCCTGGCCAGGTCAGTTCGTGACCAGGCAGCCAGTGACCGGCCCTTGATCCGGATGGATCCGGAACGGACATCCAGCAAGCCGGCCAGGGCCTTCAGCAAGGTCGATTTACCGCAGCCATTCGGTCCGATCAGCGCAAAAAACTCGCCCGGCTGAATTGCCAGTGAAATATCACGGATGACATCGCCAGCGGCGCCATAACCGGAAAACACCCTGGACAGCTCAATATGCGGCACCGGACCGCTCCACCCGGCATCAGACATCGCGGCGACCTCGCCTCTGTTTCAGGAGCAGGCCGATAAAAAAAGGCGCGCCCAGGAACGACATCACAATACCGACTGGTAATTCATAAGGGGCAAAAACGAGCCGGGCCAGCCAGTCGCAGGCCGTAACAAAGACGGCCCCCAGCAGGCCCGAAACCAGCAGCAGCCGACCCGGGCGCGGGCCAAGCAGAAAGCGGGCCGCGTGCGGGGCAATCAGGCCGACAAAGCCAAGCAGGCCGGCAAAGCTGACAGCGCCGCCGGCCAGGATAGCAGCGAGTAAAATCCAGAGCAGGCGCTGGCGCCTGACGTGCAGACCCAGCGAATGGGCGACCTCATCGCCCAGGGCCAGGACGCTGAGACTGCGGGCCAGCACCAGGGCAATGAGCATGGCAATAAGCATGGCAGGCAGGGCCACACTGACGCGGGCCAGGGTCACGCCGGCAAACCCACCGAGCATGAATGTATTCACGGAAAGGGTCTTGTCTGACGAAAGGACCAGCAAGGTATCAGTCGCGGCACCCAGAAAGCTGGCCAGGGCCACGCCAGCCAGGATAATCGTCAGCCGGGAAGCACCGGTGCGCTGGGCCAGCGAAAATATCAGCAGCGTGGCCAGCAGGGCCCCGCCAAAAGAAGCCAGCGGGATCAGGCTGAAATACTGCGGGAACCAGGCAAGGATCAGGGTCGCCGCAAACCCGGCTCCGGCGTTGACGCCGATGATATTCGGCCCGGCCAGCGGATTATTGAGCAGGGTCTGCAAAATGGCCCCGGCGACCGCCAGGGCCATGCCGGCCAGGCTGGTGGCCAGAATCCGCGGCAAACGGATCGAAAACAGGATCCGGTATGCCAGGCTGGACTGATCCGGATTGACAAGGACTGCCAGTAACTGGCGGGGTGACAGATAAACCGCACCCGTTGCCAGGCTGGCCAGGGCAATCAAAGCCAGCAGCGCGACGAGCAGCGCTGCCAGGACGATGGGGCGGCTGCCGATACCGGGACGCCGTCGGCTGGCGGACGGATGGGTACCGGCGCCGGCAAGCTGGTCACCGTGTCCGGCTACCCGGACCGGCCCCGTCCGAACCGCGCCCGCACCACCGGGGCCGGCATCGGTTTTGGGCAGTTCAGGCATCGGGATAGAGGATTTTTGCCAGGTAGTCATAGGCTTCATCCCACCTCGCATTGGGCTTGTACTGGAAGAGATCCTTGGGCAGGACATAGACGCGATTGGCCTGGACAGCAGCAAGACTTTGCCAGGCCGGATTGGCCATGATACCCTGCTCCAGATAAGCAATAGCCTGATCGACCGCGCCCATGGTGGTGATGAAAATATAATCCGGGTTGTCACGGATAATCAGTTCCAGGCTGAGTTCGTCCAGCAAAGACGGGTAGCGGTCAGCAAGATTGGCCGCGCCCAGTTCTGCCAGCATGGCTCCGGCCGGATGATCGGCGTTGCGGGCTTTGGCCCCCTTGGCAAAGGCCCGGATCAGGAGCACGTCCGGGGCTGGCTGGCCGGCGACCCGGTCGAGGATGGCCTGTATTCGGGTCTGGACAGCACTGCCGTTTGTTTCATAGGCTGTCGCCTGCCCGGTCAGGCCGGTGCAGACCTTCAGCATGGCCAGATAGTCAGTAAAATATTCAACTTTGAAAAAGGCGTAGGGAACCTGATTCTGAGCCAGGATTTCGGCCAGGCGACTGTGGCCTTCGATATCCGGAGCCAGGATCACCAGGTCGGGCTGCAGGGCCAGAACGATCTCCGCGTTGGGCTCCTTGAGCGAGCCGATCAGGGTCATGTCCGCTGAAAGGGTCATGCGGCCTTCGGTCTGGACATCATTGGGCACGCCGCAGACTTTCCCGCCGGCCAGTTGCCAGATCTCCGCCAGCGACCCTTCGGCAGCCACTACGGTTTGCGGTGGACTGGCCAGGGTGACGGTACGGCCCCGGGCATCCGTGAATGTATAGGGAAAGCCGGGCCAGGCCTGGCTGGCGGCTGGCTGGCTTGATGAGGGCTGGCCTGAATGGGAATCGTTCGTAGAGACGCCGCCAGCATCCGGTGCAGACGGGTTTGCAACCGACTGGGCCGGCAGTTCGTTATCCGATGCCACGACCGGTGATCCGGCCTGCCCGCAACCGGTGACCAGCAACAAGCCGGCCAGCATGATGGCCAGCAGCCCGGTTCCGGCCAGACGGTTCCGGAACCGGAGCCCGGGCCGGGGCCGGGGCCGGACGGGTCCTGAAACGCCGCAGAGCGCGTGCCCTGGGCCATGGTGGTTTGTTTCAGGCCCGGTCCGCCTGATTTTGCTGAATACCTGTCTCAATATTTAACCCCGCTCCAGTAAACAACTTCATTCATGATAGCCTTGTCATCCAGCTTGACGCCTTCCAGGGCCCACTTCTTGAACTCGGCAAAGCCGGTCCGGTCGACGATATAGCCGATGTGTTCCTTGCCACCCGGGGCGTCCGTATCAATGTACTTCTCGACATAGGCATAGGTGTTCTTGATGATCCGGATGATGCTGTCCTCATCGACCCAGCGGATAAAATCCTCGCCCAGGCGGGGGTTCTTCTTGCCGGTGCGGCCCAGCAGGGTCAGGCGGTAATACTTTTTCTGGCTGCGGGTCCAGGCGCCCGTCGGACAATTGAGCACGCACTCGCCACAGCCGATGCAGTGCTCGGCCTCACGGATGATCTTGTAATTTTCCATGCGCAGGACACCGGTCGCTTTTTTCTTGCAGTTCTTGACGCAAGCCTCACAGGCCACGCAGCGTTCCGGATGGTATTGCGGCTCGGTCATGCCCATGATGCCAAAGTCGTGCATGCGGACCTTCATGCAGTCATTCGGACATCCGGTGAGCGCCACCTTAAAATGCAGGTCATGCGGGAAAATGCTTTTCTCGATCCGCTTGGCGAACCGGGTCGTGTTGTAATTGGCGAACGGACAGACGTTGTTGCCAATGCAGGCGCTGACGTTGCGTGTCCCGGCTGCCGGGTAACCGGCGCCCTCCTCGTCCTGATTGATGTCAAAGCCGCTGATCAGCGGCTGCAGCAACTGGTTGACGGCCGGCATGTCGGAGAACTTGATGTCCGGGATCTCAAAGCCCTGGCGCGTTGTCATGTGCGCGGTGCCATTGCCGTATTGCTGGGCGATCTGCTTGATCAGGTCGAGGTACTCAACCTTCAGGTAGCCGCCGGGGATGCGGATACGGATCGCTGTCAGGCCACGCTTCTTAGTGATGCGCCAGGCATTTTTCTTGATTTTCTTGACATTGATATCCATGGGCTGCCTCCTTCTCAGTCACGCAGGTACTGGGCCTTCGTGTAGTTGAACACGGGGCCGTCCAGACAGATGTAGGTATCGTCCATTTTGCAGTGGCCGCATTTACCGATGCCGCAACACATCTTGCGCTCATACGAGACCCAGATATTGCTATCGGCCATGCCCAGCTTCTGCACGCCCATGACGGAGTATTTCATCATGATCGGCGGACCGACAATAATCGCGCTGGCATTGGTGATATCCTTGAATTTGACCTTGGGAATATATTCGGTGACCAGGCCGATATTGCACCAGACGTCTTCATCGCCGCAGTCGACTGTCAGGATGACGTTGGCGTTTTTCTGCCAGCGTTCGATATCCTGGCGGAAAAGGATGTCCTTGATGGACTTGAAGCCGGTGATCAGGGTAAAGTCAGCCACTTCATCACGATGATTGCAGAAGTAGTCAATCACGGCTTTAACCGGTGAAAGGCCTGTGCCGCCAGCCACAATCAGCAGCTCGCGACCCTTATAAAGATTGACATCAAAGCCGTTGCCGTATGGACCGCGCAAGAACAGGCGATCGCCAGCGTAATTCTGGAAAATTTCATTGGTGACCTTGCCAACCCGGCGGATAGTCAGGTCGATCGTGTCCGGACCGATGCCGCTGACCGAGATCGGAGCCTCACCATATTTGGGCAGGGATACCTCGAAAAACTGGCCGGGCTTGACCGGGCCGCTGTAAGCCATGCGGAAGGTGTATTCAATGTCGGTGTGCTGCAGCACTTCCTTGATTTCCGAAACAAACGGCACATATTCATTGCTCATGGTGGCAGTCATGGGGACACCTCCTGCATCGCGTCAGAAAGCTTGTTGATGCTGGCCGAGAAGGATATGTATTCGGGACAGATGTCGTCACAGCGGCCGCAGCCGGTGCACATGTGGTAGCCAAAGCGTTTCTTGAAGTCATAGACCTTGTGCAAGACCTTGAAGCGCATGCGCTGCCCCTTGTTGTCACGGTATTTCATGCCGCCAGCCATGTCAGTATAGCCGTCAACATGGCAGGAAGCCCAGACCCGCCGCCGCTCACCGACCCGGGCATTGTCCTTGTAGAAGATATCCTGCATCGTAAAGCAGGTACAGGTCGGGCAGACAAAATTGCAGCGGCCACAGGCGATACAGCGCTGATGGTACTCCTGCCACATCTTCGAGTCCATGACCTTCAGGTCAAGATTATCCGGAATCGTGACCTGGACGTCATTTTCCGTCACATAAGCCGCCTCAACCGGCAGCTGCTCACTGGCGCGCGGTGCAACCAATGCTTCGAACCAGGGATCCTGGCAATCGATCAGCACATCCGGACCATCAAGGCGGATTGCTGCATCGTATTGCGTGGAGCGGTTGGTCCCCATGGCAACACAAAAGCAATTCTCAAAGCTCTGCTCGCAGCCGATCAGGACCAGCTTGATCCGCTCACGCAGCCGCTGGTAATAAAAGTCGGTGAAGACATTATGCAGGTAAATCTGGTCGAGCCGCTTCAGGGCGTGCAGATCACAGCTGCGCAAGAAAATGATCGCGCCTTTGGAGTCGGGATTGGGTACCGTGATCCGTTCTTCACTGAAGAAAAAAAGCGTCTCATTGATGGGTGTTATGGCTTCTTTGAACGAATAGTGGGATTTTTCCGCCAGGACAATCTCCTTGATTGATCGGACAGCGCCATAGCGGATGCGGTCGGTGTCCGAAAAGGTTCCCTCACCCGGGAAGACCTTGGGAGCAAACACAATGTACGTGTCGGCCACGGTCTGAAAGATCTGGTCCAGGCTTTCTGCTGACAATCGATAGCCCATACAATTCTATGCCTCCTTTTTAATCTGGGAGATGGAAAAATAGGGTAGCGCCAGGAAGATGACCGCACCCACGATGTTACCGAGGGTGACAACCAGTACATTATAGATATATCCGCCCACACTGACGGCGGCAGTCCCGGGACTGAACAGGCCGATCGCCAGCAGCGTCATATTGGCGACACTGTGCTCAAAGCCGGCGGTGATGAAGGCGAACAGGCACCAGAAGACCATGATCAGGCGGGCGACCTCCTCCTTGCAGCGATAGCTGCACCAGACCGCCAGGCAAACCAGGATATTGCAGAGAATACCACGGAAAAAGAGCTGGCCGAAGGGCAGGCTCATCTTGGTGGCACTGGTCTTGGCGATGAATTCACCGACAGGACCGGTGCTCAGGCCTGTCAGGGAGTAGACCAGGGCCAGGAGAACTGACCCGGCCAGGTTGCCCAGATAACAGACGACCAGCAGCCAGAGCGCTTCAGTCCACGAAACGGCCTTGTGCAGCAGGCCGGCCGTCATGACAAAAACATTACCAGTAAACAGCTCGGAACCAGCCATGATCACCAGGCTCAGGGCGATGCCGAAAGATACACCCATCAGCAGCTTGGTCACTGGTGACTGGGCAGCACTCAAGGGACCACCAACGGAAAAGATCAGGATGATGCCAAGGCCGACATACAGGCCTGCCAGCATGGAACTGAAAAAATAACCGGGCAGATTGGCATGGAGAAGCTGGACCTTTTTCTGACCGGCGCCGACAACGTTTGTGTACTCCTGAGAAAACATCTTGATCCCTCCAATTTACTTTGGATTTTGAGCATGTCTGGATTTTGAGCATGTCTGGATTATGCCATATTAAATATTATTATAGTCTAAATCAATTTTTCTGTAAGTTGCTGGAGATACCAAGCGGCATTATCTGAGCAGATTGACTGGTAATTAATTGGTAATTGATGGAAAATATATGGTGATTGATGGCAGCTGAATGGCTTTTTTGGGCAGCTGGCAGGCCAATAGCTGGCAACTGAGCGGTTACTGAGCAGTCGCCGGGCGGTTGCTGAGCAGTTGCCGAGTTATTTCTTGCTGGCATCACGCAGCAAATTGGTTTCTCGCTGCCTCTTTACGAAGTGGCAACAATGGAGTGGCAATAAATATCAACAAATATCAAAAGACTGGTCACTGGCAAGGCTGTTCTGTAAAAGCTAATCAAGCTCGGGGAAGTATCTGACGAGTTTGTCGCAAAATCATAACGGTGTATAATAAAGCTAATAAGCAACTGATTTGATCATCCCGGAAAAATGACTTGATCATCCCGGGGAAACAGGATTATCCATCCCGGGAAGCCAGTCCCGATTTCCTCGGGAACCAGGCCCGATTTCCCCGGACAGCATGCTATCCGATCCAGACCAGCAGCAATGACCGCAGCGGAGGCAAAGGCCGCGGATCCTGACAAGAGGTGGATTATGAAAACCAGTTTGCACAAAGCGATCCTCATTGCGACTTGCGGATTGACCATCAGTGTGATGATACTGATGGGCTGTGCCATTACCACGCAGCAGACCGCGGTCCCGACGACCCTGACATTGGCGCCAACCCCGACAGAATCGACAGCCGATCCAACCCAGTCTGACCAGACAGCAACGTTAACGGATCCCGGAAGCTTCACTTCCCAGCCGTCCGGCAGCGCTACAGCCGGCGAGAGTTCGACGCTGCCGACCGTCAATCCGACAAGCGACGGTTCTAGTACCAGCGATCCAACAGCAACAGGCGCACAAACAACTCCTTCTTCTTCAGAATCATCCAGTAACGGTACGGCACCCGCGACATCTGGACCGGACGAAACGAGCGGGCCGACAACCACCCCGTCCGAGCCCACAACTGAACCCACACCGACACCAATACCGACCGTCACACCGACCCCGACTGTCACACCGACCCCGACACCCAAACCGACCCCGCCCCCGGCCAGGAATGACGATGGCTATCTGATCCTTAAAAAGTACGCAACCAAGGTCCCGAGCCCGATTGTCAAGAGCCTGAAATACACCCGCTACTCCGTCAATTATGATTACATCCTGATCACCGCTGGCAGTGCCAATATCCGCCGCCTGCCCGATGGTTCAAGCCGTCGCGTCAGCACGGCCGGCCATTACGAGAAAGTCAAAGTTGTGGCCCTGGTTAAAGGCAAATATGCCTCCAATTATAAAACGGACCGCTGGTATGAGGTAATCCAGGTCAAGGGTAGCCGCAAGATCCATGGCTATATCCTGTCCAAACTGGGCACGCTGCGCCAGTTCCAGTTACAAAAAATGGCCGACGCCATCATCAGCCTGAAAAAGGAAGTGGATAATGGCGCTACTGCCTATATTTCCAATCGCAAGGACTGGAACGGGGCAGCGCCTTACCACAGGGGATCCAGTACGGATGCTTACGGCGTCCGCCGCTATCAGTCGGCACCAGCCTATTACTCGGCCTCTTCCTCTGCGGATTTCCGCTACATCATGGATGGCACCCTGGTTACAATCCTTGGCGAAACCAATTATTACTATAAGATCCGCACCCTGAATTTCAAAGGTACCTATTATGTACCCAAGAAATATGTCTCCCGCCGCAATTCGATCGACAAACTGACCAAGGCGATCGTGGTCGACCGCAAGAACCAGAATGAAGCAGTGTTCGAATACACAAGTGGCGTCTGGCACCTGATCTCGCAGACCTATGCCACGACCGGTGAAAAGGCCCAATACAAACAGCCGACTGACCTCGGATACTACATGGCCATCGAGAAAAGCAGTAAATTCATCTACCTCAATGACGAAACCCGGGAAATCGAAGGCTATGCCCCACACGTCATCCGCTTCAGCGGTGGCTCTTATGTCCACGGGGTGCCAGTGACGATCCCGCCCGAGTATATTGTTGATGGCAAAATCACGCGCTATCCACCGACGATTGAATATTCATCGATCATTGGCACGTACCCGCGCTCCCACAAATGCGTCAGGAACTACACCAGTCATGCATTGTTCCTCTACAACTGGTGTACCATCGGCAAGACCGCGATTATTGTGATTGAATAAAGATACCACCGGTCAGGCGCAGCCTGACAACAGCCCGACCGCGATCTGATCGCCATCCGTGCGTCCTTTGCCGGGCCGGAGACGCAACCTGATCACGACTCGGCCGCGATATCTGACCCCTGCCTGGCAGGCCAGCCTCAATGCTGGCCTGTCAGTTTTTTATTTGAGGTAAAAGCCGATTATTTTCAGATCCTTATCAAACGAGATCGTATAGGTGACCTTGCGCAGCTCATACTGGGCGACAACTGCAACAATGGCGTAGGCTTCGCCCGTTTCCTTGAGTTTACCTCCGGCTGTCACCGTATTGGCATAGGACTGGAAGGCACCGGCCGGGGTAACAATCTGGCCGGCGGCATTGGCCAGTACTTCAGCGGACAGGGCAGTCTTCAAATCAGGCCGGACCATCTCATCGCTGATACTGGCATACTCACCGGCATTCAGGTGTTCAATGGCGGTTTTGGCTGCAGCGATCACCGCTGTTTCGTCGAAACCATCGGGCAACCGCGTCGCCGAGCAACCGGTAAGGCCAGCAATCATCAGCAAAACAAGGGCAAGCAACAAATATCTGTTTTTCATGGGTCGCTGTTCCTCCTGCAAGGTCAATCTGTTTCTCACGGGTGGCCGTTCACACACGCTGCATCATCCGGGGTTGCCGTAAAATGCAAACGCAAGGTCAATCTATTTTGTATGGGTCGCTGTTTCTCCTGCAGGATGGGTTGCGGGCGGTTGTTCGACTGTTGTCCGATAAAATCGGCGCGCCCTGATCGTATACAGCAGCAGCAAACCGCTCCAGGCAGCAAAGGTCAGTTCCATGCCAATCTGGCTGATTGGCAGGAGTGAGGGCAGGATCACGACGGATGCATCCACGACGGCGTGGATCAGGATGGCCGCCAGCAGATAGGGCCAGGGGCGGCCAGTACGCAAACCGGTCCAGATGATCATCGTCAGGCCGATATGCAGGGCGATGGCAATGATCCGTTCGATACCGCCCAGCAACAGGTCGAACGGCTGAAGGGCCAGGATCTGCTGGCGGATTGCCGTGGCTGAGGCCGCAGCGGAAGAAGTCGCCAGCAGCTTCTCAAATCCTCCGCTATTAATAGCCAGCATCAGGATCAGCAGATTGATCTGGGTCATTCCAGTCAGCAACATGGCCTCTATGCCGCCATGACCGATTCCGAAGGCAATGCCGTCGATAAATCGCCTGTTTCGTTTGAGAAGCAGCCGGGCCAGTAAAAAGCGGCCGAGTTCCTCAGCCAGGCCGGCAGTCAGGCCGAGAAACAGGCCTTGCCGCCAGGGATCCAGGGAAAGTCGGATATACCAGTCCAGATTTGGCAGCCAGAGCGTGATAATCGGGATCCGGATCACGATCTGGGTCAGGAAAAAAGTCAGGGCGCCAACCAGAAAGGAACGGGTAATCCGGTATTGCCGGCGATTGAGCACGATCAGGGAAACGATCGGCAGACCGAAGCAGACCAGCAGACTGACAATCGCAGCAATAATAGTAGTGGTCTGGACCATATCCGATCGAATCCTCCCGGTTTTTATCCGCACGATGGTACACGATGGAATCGGTGTGCCATACAAAATACAATCGCCTGGTTTGCCGATTTACTGACCGGCCCGGACGATCGCGAATGGCGCCCGACGGTCCTTCTCTCACAGCGGCGTTTGAATCAGTATAGCACAAAGCGGCCAGCCCTTCACGGCCATATCCCAGCGCCGGCCTGCCCATTCTGAGGCAGAAAGCATTCCGTGCAGAAAAAACTCCCCGGCCAGGGCAGCCAGGGAGTTCTTCACAAACATCGAACAGAATGCTGTTATTTTGCCGGGGCAGGTGGTTCCTGATCCCGGGAGCCCGTCAGCTTGTCAACAGCCTGGTCGAGCTGTTCGAAGGCTTCATGGCCAACAATGGGCAGATCTTCACCGCCCGCCAGGTCGGTTGCCACATCAGGGGCTGGAGCCGGCGCCGGCGTGCTGCTTGCTTCATTCTGCAAAGACAGGACCCGGGCCTCCAGGCGATTCAGAACCCGGCTGGCGAATTCACGCCCACCCACACCAAACGAAATCGCAAAGGCAATCGCCAGGGCACCCAGGATCACAATAAATGCGGTGTTGACGATTGCCGGGGCAATACCCAGCTGATTCAGGGCCATAAATACGCCAACGGTCAGGATGGCAACCTTGGTGATCAGGGCCGGCGACTTGGCATTGGGCATCTTCTTCAAGATCAGGCTGGCCGCACCAAAAGCCAGGAACAGGGCGATACCCATGACCAGGACCGCGGCAATCGCCGCCGGCAGATACAGGAGAATCATCGTGCCAACCTGGCGCAGGACCAGCAGGTTGACAACATTGAAGGCCTCAACCAGGAATATGACAATAATAATGTACTTGACTGCCTCGCCGATAGTCTTGGCCAGGGAGAATGCCGAGCCTTGAGGGAGCCAGCCCCTGGCCAGCTTGTCAGTGCCAATGCTCAGCAAAATCTGGGTCAGAAGTCGGGCAACCAGCCGGGCAATAAAGGCGCCAATCAGGACCAGGCCGATAGCCACAAAAATATTCGGCAGCAAATTGATAATCCGGTTCAGCATGGAAATGGCCGGTCCGGAAATAGCCGTGATGTTCAGGACCTGAATCGCGGCGATAACCACCGGGATCAGGATAATCACATAAACCACATAGGAAAGCACGGATGACAGGGCGGTACTTTCTGTTGTGGGAATGCCCGCCTTTTCCTGGAAGCGATCAATATTCAATCGTTTCAGGACCGGCTTGACCAGTTGCCGGATCAGGCTGGCGATGAAAGTACCAACCATCAGGATGATAACCGCCGCCAGGATATTCGGCATGAAATTAAATAGCGTTGTCAGGAGATTGGTCAGGGGTGACGCAACATTCTGGATGCCCAGCAGGCTCATCACCCCGGGCATAAAGAGCAGGAAAACAATCAGGAAAACCAGTTTGCCAACAAAAACAATGAAACTGCCGGACTGCTCATCGGCCAGGCCCAGCTTTTTGGTCCGCTGATCAATCTTCAGTTTCCTGAGCAGCTTCATGACCAGGCTCTTGGCAATTTTGGCCACAATATAGGCCAGAATCAGAATCAGAATGGCAGCAACGATCGGGGGAATTGCCGTGGTAATGGTCCTTAGCAGATCATTCCAGAAAGTTGACATGTTCAACACCGTTCCTTTCCCGTGCAGTGCAAAGACTGATTGCCGATAAAACTGGTTCAGGGCAATTCCGGGGCACATCCGGGAGTTGATTGATGTTGATTATGCTGGTCTGACACGATAAGCCGGGGACGTTATCACCTGGATCGCCCTGATACGGGGGGTATGGATTATATTTCCATATTATTCCTGTTTTTTTACAAAACCATAAATATTAATGAACGATTTGTTATTATGACATAAATTATTTATATCCTGTAGCATAATGGCGAGTATTGAAAAACAACTAGAAAGTGCGACGGATCAGGTGGTATAGATTCAGGCCGGGACAGAAGCCCACGGCCGACACAGTCTTGAAAACCGCAAAAAAGCCAGTAAAATACCAGCCTGCCGGCGGCTTGCCAAAATAAAGGGTCACCAGGCAGCCGATACAGACCAGGGATCCCAGGGCATGGGCAAAGCGCAAGCCATTGACTTCAACTTGAACGGGGTGTGAGGGCCAGATCCGGTCCAGGGTCTGGCGATAAATCACAACCAGCGGATCGCGACTGATCGATAAAAGCACCGAGGCCAGGAGCAGCAGCAGGACGGCAAACAGAATCTCGCGACGCTGCAGGATCAGGCTCAGCCAGATCAAGGCCGCAACCGGATATCGGCTGAAGGCATAACTGCCGGCTGTGATCGTGGCCATCTTTTCTGGTTTTGCCGTTGTTCCGGGCTGGCCGGTAGGACTTCGATCGGACACATGGCTGTCTGGGGGCGGGTCCTGACCGCCCGGCCAATCAGGCCTGACCGCGCGCGGTGCTTGCTTCTGGTTGTGGGGTGAAGGGGACGATTGCCCGGTCGCCATGATAATGCACCTCCCGTTTCCTAGGATGATATCAGGCTCTGATTGAATTATAACATGAATCTGGTGTATGCTGAGATTTCTGTAGACGCGCAATGGTTACCCGTTTCGCACAATGGATCCAATTTGAAGTAACCGGTCACGTTTCCGGATGATTGGCGGCTTTGAGCACGTGCTCGTAAACAATCAATCTGCTTTTTTCGCAGTCTCCGGACCGCCTTATTGCGCACCTGTCGTTGTGAATATGCATAGCATAAACCGAATAATATTTGTTATATTGTCGAATATGACAAAAGTATATTGACAGAATACGCACACCAATTTAAGATGGTGACATAACGAGCACGTGATCGCAGAAAGAAGGAACCCTGATGCGCGCAACACTGAAACAAATCGCCGAAATGTCTGGTGTTCACCGCTCAACCGTTGACAAGGTCCTGCATGGACGTGAGGGTGTCAGTGACGAGGTCCGCGACCGGGTTCAAAAGATCATCGATGAGCTGGGGTATCAGCCCAATGTCATTGGCAAGGCGCTGGCCCAGCAGAAAAACCCCAAAGTAATTGCCGTTCTCTTACTCCGGGTGGATGCCATCAATGAAATCAGGACCGGCATCGAAGCAGCTTACGCTGATTTCAGGAACTTCGGTTTGCGTATTGATTATTACGTGAGTCGTGAAAATGATCATACTGAGCAGCTGAACACGCTCAATTTGATACAGTCGAAAAAAATCGACGGTTTATTGATCTCACCGATTCGTCATCCCGATATTATCAAGGCAATTGACGCACTGGCTGACAAGGGCGTGCCCGTTGTCACAATTAACACAGATGTCCCGGAAAGCAAGCGGGTCTGCTTTGTCGGTCAGGATGCTGTCCAGGCCGGACGCGTTGCCGGCAACCTGATGGGTGAAATCCTCGGCGGCCGCGGCAAGGTCGCAATCGTAACCGGGTCCGCCCACATTTTTTGCACGGTCGAGCGATATCAGGGCTTTACTGCCTTGATCCACGAGCGCTATCCACAAATCGAAATCGTCGATATTCTCGAGACGCATGAAGAAGCCCTGACTGCCTTTCAGAAAACAGTCAATCTCGTCAACACCGTTGATGACCTGGCTGGCATTTATGTCACATGTGGCAACGTCCGCGAGGTTGGCCGCGCGGTCCGGATGCTGAACAAAGCCAGCAAGATCAAGATCATCAGTTTTGATCTGTACCCCGAGGTTGTCAAACTGGTCGAGGAAAATATCGTTGACTTCACGATTGGCCAAAATCTGGAAGCCCAGGGATTTCGCAGCCTGAAAGTGCTTTTTGACCTGATCTTTTTCAACAAGGCACCCGCCACCAGTTTTATCCGGACCGCGATTGACATTCGGCTCAGGGAAAATGTCCACATCAATTGAGTCTCATCCATGACCTGGCTTCAGGCAATCTGCTCCACAGACGTGATTTCGTGACAAGATGATGCCACCAGAAAAATCTTTCGCAAAGCCGATTATGAAGCTGCGCATTCAAACATTTCCAGCCAATCATTTATTTTTGCCTTTAGCGAGCACGTGCTCGTAACATCGAATAACACAGACCGGCTGTCCGCCAGATCTCAGGCCAAATTGTCCAAAGCAAGCACCGAGGCTAGACTGTTGCCAGAATCATCTGACCGTAAATGGCTCCAATTTATTTTTTACCCTTAGCGAGCACGTGCTCTTAATCGAAAACCGCTCATAGAAACTAAGCAAGCAAAATGCACGCCGCAACGTTATGGGCCGCCGCAGTCAACTTTTAAAGAACGAAGTAATGGAGGCAAGCGAGTATGGATCAAATATCGAGTCAGTACGTGCTGGAAATGCGCGAAATTACCAAATCATTTCCTGGCGTGCTGGCCCTGGACCGGGTCAACCTGAAAGTTCGCCAGGACACTGTCCATGTCCTGTGCGGCGAGAATGGGGCCGGCAAGTCGACTTTGATGAAAGTCCTGAGCGGCGAACATATTGTTGACTCGGGCGAAATTTACTTTAAAGGCGTCAAACTGGAGAATCAGAATACCAAGGCGGCCCTGAACATGGGCATTGCCATGATTCACCAGGAACTCAGCCCGGTTCTGGACATGACCATCGCCGAAAATATTTTCCTGGGCCGCGAGCCGGTGGCCGGCCAGGGTCCGCTGGGAATGTTCGTCGATTTCAAGTCAATCTACGCACAAACCCAGGAATTGCTGACCAAGCTTGGCCTGAAGTACGATCCGCGCATGAAAATGCGCGAACTCAGCATCGCTGCCCAGCAGTTGATTGAAATCACCAAGGCTATTTCCCGCAAGGCTTCCCTGATCATCATGGATGAACCGACCTCGGCCATCACCGACAAGGAAGTTGACATGCTTTTTGCCCAGATCCAGGACCTGAAGGCCAACGGAGTTGCGATCATCTATATCACCCATAAAATGAATGAGATTTTCCAGATCGCAGACGATATCACGATCATCCGCGATGGCCAGTATGTTGACTCGGGCCCGGCCAGCAACTTCAACGAGAATAAGCTGATCAGCAAGATGGTCGGCCGCGAGATTTCCAATATATTCCCCAAGCTGGACGCCGCGATTGGTGATGTCGCCATCGAAGTCCGCAACCTGACCCGCAAGGGTGTTTTCGAAAATATCAGCTTCAAGGTCCGCAAGGGAGAAATCGTCGGCCTGGCCGGACTGGTCGGCGCTGGCCGGACTGAGGTAGCGCGCGTCATCTTTGGCCTCGATTCAGCCGATAGCGGCGAAATCCTGGTCAATGGCCAGCCGGTTAAAATCCGCAATTCAACCGATGCCATCAGACATGGCATTGCCATGGTCTCCGAGGACCGCAAGAACGAAGGCCTGATCCTGGTTCGTTCCTGCCTTGAGAATATCTCCCTGTCCAATCTGAAATTGTTTGCGCCGGGTATCCTGCTCAATTTGAAGAAGGAACGCCAGCTGGCCGAAAAGATGAAAGAAAAATTGCGGGTCAAGGTTCACAATCTGCAAGTCAGGGTCAGCACCCTCAGCGGTGGCAACCAGCAGAAGATCGTTATCGCCAAGTGGCTGCTTGGTGAACCCAGGGTCCTGATTCTCGATGAACCAACGCGCGGCATTGATGTCGGCTCGAAGTCCGAGATCCACCGCCTGATGTCCGAACTGGCCCAGCAAGGCCTGGCCATCATCATGATCTCATCAGAACTGCCAGAAATTCTGGGTATGAGCGACCGGGTCCTGGTCATGCACGAGGGCGTCGCCACCGGAGAAATTGAACGTCAAGCAGCTTCACAGGAGTCAATTATGACCTTAGCGACAGGGGGAAAATTATGAGCACAAGTCCAGTCCAGACCACAACACCGCCCAAACAGAATTTCCTGATCCAGCTAAAAGAGATGGGCTTCGCCGGCATTTACAGTAAATATGGCACGACCCTGATCTTTATCGGCATTCTGCTGATGGCTACACTCTCCAGCAGCGTATTCCTGACCCAGAGCAACCTCACCAATGTCCTGCGCCAGGTCGTCGTCGTCGGTCTCCTGGGCTGTGGTGTCACTTTCATCATCATTCTTGGCCACATTGACGTGTCACTGGGTTCTGTCGTGGCCCTGACCGGTACAATCGCTGCCAGTGTCATGAAAATGACGCAGAATATTTTCCTGGCAGTCCTGGCCGGAATCCTGGTTGGAATCCTGGTTGGCGCAATCAACGGCTTTGTCATTACCTTCTTCAATATCCCGGCTTTTATCATGACTCTGGCAACAACAACCGTAGCCCGCGGCGCAGTCCTGATCTATACGGGCGGCACACCGGTTTCCAATCTGGGCAATTTCAAGATCATCGGCCAGGGTGACCTGGGCCCGATCCCGATCTCGGTTATTATCCTGACGATCGTGATTGTCATTTCCTGGATCCTGCTCAACCGCACGAAATTTGGCCGATATGTCTTCGCTGTGGGCGGCAATGTCAAAGCAGCAACCGCATCCGGCATTAATTCGAACTCGATTGTCCGCAAGGCCTTTATCTACAATGGCATGCTCAGTGGTGTAGCCGGTATCGTCCTGATGTCGCGTATCAATTCTGGCCAGCCAGCCGCCGGCGTCGGCTACGAATTCGACGCGATCACGGGTGTTGTCGTTGGTGGTACCAGCCTGATGGGTGGTACCGGCACGATCATCGGCACGATCATCGGCTGCCTGATCGTCGGTGTTATCAACAACATGCTGAATCTGCTCAACGTCAGTTCGTACTGGCAGCAGGTCGTCAAGGGCCTGATCATCCTGATTGCCGTCATCCTGGACGTCATGACCAAAACCGCCCGGGTCTCCCGCAAGAAAGCCTGACCTGTCAGGCATATTGTTAGCAGAAAGGAGTGTTGCCGGCCAGCTATCAATCTGGGCCATTACCCACCACTCGATCAGAAAGCAATTCGGAAACGACCAATCGACGCGACAAAGCACACGATGCCAGTTACAGCGTCATGATCCTGATCAATGATTTCCCATCCAACCGGTTCCCGATAACCCATTTTATGTCGATCCAAATTTGAGGAGGATGAACATGAAAAAACTACTGAGTCTCGTTACTATCCTGGTCCTGTTGACAATGGTCATCGCTGGCTGCACACCGGCTGCGACCACCACCACTGCCACCGCTTCTGGCGCCACCACAACGACCACTACAGCTGCCGCCGGCGGGAAATTCGTTGTTGGCTATACCAACCTGGCTGATACCGACGTTTTCACGATGAGCCGCAAAAATGCTTTCATCGAAGCCGTCAAGGCTGATCCGAACATCGAAATCAAGTTTGCAGATGCCATGGGTGATATCCAGAAGCAGCTCGACCAGATCAATACGTTCATCGCCCAGAAGGTCAATGCCATCATTATTGTTCCGGTTGACTACGATGGCATCGTGCCTGGTGTCGAAGCAGCCAACAAGGCCGGCATTCCGGTTATCGCGCTGGGCATTCAGTCCAACGGCGGCAAATACACCTACGTTGGTTCCAAGAACTACGACGCCGGCTATATGCAGGGTGAATTCATGGCCAAGAACCTGCCCCAGAACGCCAAGGTCCTCTATCTGGAAGGTGAACCCGGCCTGTATCATTCAACCGAGCGCAAGCAAGGATTTGCCGATGGTCTGAAGTCCCGTTCTGATGTCACCATCCTGGCCAGCGTAACTGGAAACTATGACAAAGCAAAAGGTATGACGGTCATGCAGGACTGGATCCAGAAATACCCCAAGGCCGACGATTTCCAGGCTGTCGTTGCTGCTAATGACCAGATGGCCCTCGGCGCCATGGAAGCACTGAAAACAGCCAATCGTCTCAAAGGCGTCATGATTTCCGGTATCGATGGTGTCAAAGATGCGCTGACTGCGATCAAAGCCGGCGAAATGTCCCAGTCCATCTTCCAGAATGCTGTCGGCCAGGCCGATGGTGGCTTCCAGGTCATCCAGATGCTCAAGAAGGGCCAGGATCCGGGCGAGCTGTTCAATGTGCCGTTCGAATCCATCGACAAAACCAACGTTGACAAATACATCGCGCTCGTAAAGTAATCCAGCCTCCGCAATAACACAATCCCGCTTTCATGATCATTGCCAAACTCCGTTTCCATTGATGCGCTGGTTTAGCATCTGGGCATCAGCATCCAGCCGGTACCCCTGGGAAGGGTTGTCATCACAACCCTTCCCAGGGACCGGATGCTGGCCAGCTTTGATCTTGAGACTGGACCAGCCAGGATGGACCCGGCTGATGGTTCAATCAAGGCCTGAATATTCACGTCAGATACTCGATCCAGGCTTTTATTGAATCAGCAACCAGTATCCCGGTAAAACCTTAACTCGTTCCTGTTACTGGTGAGCCGGGCCAGGCACGTAACAAGGATGCCATGTTTTTTGCCATTTTTGTCTGACTGATATCATTTATCAAAGGAGGCTTTTCATTGTGGAATTAAAAATTGGTCTGGTAGGAACCGGCGCAATTGGCCGGACGCACATGGATCGAATCAACAACACCCTGCAGGGAGCCCGGGTCATCGCTTGCTCGGATGTCAATGTCGCGTTTGGCCAATCAGTAGCCGCCAGATATGGCTGCACATTCTGGGCAGACGGCGAGGCGATGATTGCTGACGACAGCATTGATGCGGTTGTCGTGACAACCCTTGATCCTTTCCACGAACAGTATGTCATGGCCGCCATCAAAGCCGGCAAATTTGTATTTGTCGAGAAGCCGCTGGCGCCGGAAGCCGAGGCCTGCAAACGTATTGTTGACGCGGAGATCGCCGGTGGCAAAATGCTGGTCCAGGTCGGGTTCATGCGGCGTTATGATCCCGGCTATCGCCAGCTGAGGAAGCTGATTGCCGAAAAGACTTACGGCGAACCACTGATGCTGCACTGTGTTCATCGTAATGCCTCGGTTGATGACGGATTTACGACACCCATGTCAGTCGAGAATTCGATGATTCATGAGATCGACGTGCTGCGCTGGCTGCTCGGTGAAGATTATGCAACAGCCGAGGTCGCCTTTTCCAGAAAGACCCGCCATGCCAGTGCGCATTTACAAGATCCGCAAGTGATGATCCTGACTACAAAGTCCGGTGTACGCATCGATGTCGAATCTTTTGTCAATTGCCGATATGGCTATGACATCAAGTGCGAAGTGGTCTGTGAAGAGGGCACGCTTAATCTGCCGGAACCGGCCAATGCCATGATCCGGACCAAAGCCGCCCGCATGACGCCCATCTGTTCGGACTGGTCCGAGCGTTTTGTTGAAGCCTACAATGTCGAATTCCAGGAATGGATCAACGGCTGCAAAGCTGGCCGGGTCGATGGCCCGACCGCCTGGGACGGCTATGTTGGCCAGGCTACGGCCAAAGCGGCATCCAGGGCGCGGGACAGCCAGGCTAAGGTGACAATCGACATCGAAGCTTGCCCGTCGTTCTACAAGCGCTGACCGGCTTCTTCTGCCAGCACAGCAAGCGACCCCTGCCAGCGCGGCCCGGCAGATTACAAACATTGACTCGTGTCTTGCACAAGGCTCCAGCCCATTCATAGCCCGGCATACACATTCATCCCAGGCCATCCGTTCGAATCGAAGCTGGACCGGATTGAGGCCAGGATCATGTCAGGAGGAAAAATATTGATGAAACTTGCAATCTGCACCGATGTATTTGCCAGTCTCCCATACCCGGAAATGCTTGATAAAGTCCAGTCTTATGGTATCCAGGCGGTCGAAATGACAGCTGGTGGCTGGGGTTCCTGCCCACATGTACCGACGGCGCAATTATTGGCTGATCCGGCCAGATTGAGCGCTTTCCAGGCCGAGCTCGATAAACGCGGCATGAAGATCGCGGCGCTCAACTGTTCTGGCAATCCCTTGTGTCCGGGTGAAATGGGTGAAAAACATACGAAGACCACCTATGATACCGTTGTCCTGGCCGGCAAGCTGGGAGTCAAAAAGATCGTCATGATGTCCGGTTGTCCGGCCGGTGCACCGGGTGACCAGGTTCCCAACTGGATCACCTCAACGATTTCCTGGCCGGACTATATGGCGCCAGCGCTCCACTACCAATGGAATGATGTCGCTATTCCGTGGTGGAAGCAGTTCGTTGCCCACTGCCAAGCCCATGGTGTTGAGCAAATTGCCATTGAAGAATTCCCCTGTCAGCTGGTTTACAATCCGGAGACACTGTGGCGTCTGCGTCATGCCGTTGACCCGATGATTGGCATCAACCTTGATCCGTCACACTTGATGGCGATGGGCGCCGATCCGATCCAGGCAGCCCGGGCTTTGAAAGGGGCTATCTATCACATCCACGGCAAAGATGCCCGCGTTGAGCGTGGCCTGTGCGAGGTCAACGGCCTGCTGGAAACCAGGCCGGTCAGTGATACCCAGAATCGTACCTGGAATTACGTCGCCGTCGGCTGCGGCAAGGATCTGCAGTGGTGGAAGGAATTTTTCTCGGTCTGCCATATGGTCGGTTATGATGGCTATGTTTCACTCGAAATGGAAGATCTGACAATGACCGTCGAAGCGGGGGTCAGGACATCGATCCAGGCTCTTCAGCAGACCATCAGCCAGTAACCACACCTGCCAACCTGCCATTCTGCCATTCTGCCATTCTGCTATTCTGCCATTCTGCTATTCTCCTAACCTGCCATTCTGCTATTCTCCTTGTTTCTTGAACTCCTCCAAAAAAAGAGAACGGATGTGGTGGTCCGTTCTCTTTTTTTGGTGTTCAATTTATATGATCAAAATGGCTGTATGGTTACTTCGCCTTAACCCGGTCGATGTTCTGCGCGTTTCTGCGGCCGGTTACTGGGCCCTTCCAGGTTGTGGCGTTTCAGGCGGCTGGCGGGCACTCAGGATAGCCTGCAAACTGTGCAGCAAGTGGCGGGCTTTGCTGACAGTCTGTGCTGATGCCAGGTGATTTTCGACCAGCAGGCGGTCGACTGGCAGCTTTTGCACCGCCATTTCCCGATTGACCCATTCGGTCGTTGCCTGGGTCAGGAAATTGGCCTGCTGCAGCACCGCCTGCAGATCTGGCAGCTGATTCTGCAGCCGGGCCTGCCAGTCCAGGCCGGATGTGGCCAGGCCCAGCCCCTGCAATAAATTGGCGGTCTCACTGTCGATAATATTCTTGCGCACCAGGTCAGCCAGCAGCAGTTCCCGGGACTGGCCAGCCGGCAGATCATGGGGACCAGCCAGACCGGCTGCCAGCAGGAATCGATCCATGACGAAGATTCCCCGGTAGTATGCGGAATAGAACGGATCCCATTCCGGATCTGTCAGTGAGCTGGCCGGTCTGGCACCAGGAACGGATTGACGCGAGACATCGCGATCGATCCCATTTTCAGCATGAGCGCGCCGGTATTCGGCAGTTGAGAGGCCGGCAGGCGTTGCGGTCTGGCCTGGCTGCTGTTCAGCAGTTCCCGGAGCGTCCGTTCGCGGTCCGGTGTCCGCCTGATCAGCAGAGACTTGGGCTGCAGTCGTCCGGGTAACCGTTTTCTCTTCGTCTTCAAGGCTGGCCAGCACATCGGCGATCGCAGACGGCCGGGCGGCAACAATCACCACGTCAGCCCCGAAGAATTCCTGTAAGGCCTTGCGGACGCCCTCGCGGCCAGGTTCGCTGCAGGCCACGACCATCGGTCCGTCCGCCCGTTGGCCCAGGGGCAGGGCCATCAGGACCCGGGCCTGGCTGATACTCATCCGGGCCAGCCAGTTGCGGTCCGGATCCAGTGCCGCCGGATCCAGCTCAACGTAATTGAACTGCTGCTGGGCGGCCAGGATACTGTATAAAGTTGTCTCATCGATAAAGCCCAGGGCGGTCAGGGTCTCGCCAAGGCGGGAGCCCGTCCGCTGCTGGTAATAGAGCCCGGTCTCGAGCTGTTCCGGCCGCAGCAGGCCGCGGTCCAGCAGGAGCTTGCCCAGCTGCGGGCGACTGGCCGTGGCATCTTTCACAGGCTTGAAGGGATCAAAGACGTAGGCAACCCGCTCATCGAGTACAAAGTACTGCTTGCGAAGCGGATCATGGATCACCCGCTTGTCCAGGTCGATCGCCAGGTCGACCAGTCCTTCCAGGGAAAGGATATTGATCGGCACGTTGTCCTTGAGCTGAATGGTGCCTTCGGTAATCCATTCCCGGAAACGATGGTGATCAACCACATCGCGGCCAGACCGGGCCTTGCTGGCACCCAGGACAACGAGCAGCGCCACCAGCAGGGCTAGATTGACCGACAGCGGCAGCCAGTTGGCCCTGGCCAGGGCCAGGTATTGCGTGCGCAAATCAGGGACCGTGCCGGCCGATGTGCCGATCAGCACATTCGACAGGTTATCCCGTGTCTGGGGCAGGGAGAAGCTGATAGACTGCAAGGTTAACGGCATGGTATTTTGCAGCGTTTTATTGATGGGCAGGCCATTGCCGGTACCGGTCAGAGTAACATCGTACTGCACGACCAGTTCAGCATTCCCCCCGTTCATGGCCAGTTCCTTGCTGATTGCGGTCATCCGGTCATAGGCCGCGGCAACATCAAGCTGTAGACTGTTGAGCGTAAAATCAGCCTGATCGGTGACCCCGGCCATATTTTTACTCAGGGTGAACGATTGATCAGGGACAGTCTGCAGCGGGAAAGACCAGTAGATCTGGTTCTTTTCATTAACAGCCTGTAAAAAAACCCGGGTCTGGATGGTGCCATTCAACTGGCCCTGGTCAAGACCGCTGACGGAAACGAGCGGCTTGAGGTCGACAACAGGCCTGGCCGTATAGAAATAGCCGACCCGGCCTTGTTCGAGGGTCGTGCCGGCTGGCCAGATGGAAAGTGACTGGGTGGCCGTGATGGTATAATCCGGGGTGAAGTTCAGGAATTGTTCCTGCACGGGCACCTGGGCTGGCAGGGGCTGGATGGCCAGCCAGGTCCAGGCCAGCGAGGCCAGCAGGGCAACCAGTAACAGCAAGGGCAAGCCCAGACGGCGAAATCTGTTGATTTTCTTTGTTTGTTCCATATGCTCCGAATCCTGTCTGAAAAAATCGAATCCTGATTGACCATTAATAGTAGGTCTGGCGCAGCAGCGAGTTGGGCGGATTGTCAGTCAGGGTGTAAGTCAGGCTGCCATCCAGGCTGGTGGCGACCATGGAATAAGTGAACAGAGCCTGGCCGCCGGCTGAGACGATATAGGCCGCCTGAACCGGCACCGAGACGCCTGGATTGACGATAAATTCAGCGGTCCATTTCAGGCTGGTACTGTTATTAGAATATACCAAAGCCGGCTGGCTGCCAACCATAATATCAATCTGCCACTTGTTATTGCCACCCTGGGTGTATGTGGCTGAGGCGCCCACCTTGAGTTTGACCGGCTGGTTGCTATTATTGACGATTGAACCGACCGTCGTGTAGTTCTTGTTCAGGTTGAAGCTCGGGTTGTTGAATCCGCTGGCGGACAGCGTGACATTGCGGGGCAGGTCATTCAGAGTCAGGCCGCCGCCGACCGACCGGTTGAGGCTGGATGATTTCAGCGCGCCACTGAGGGTCATTGGCAGCAGGCCGATCAGCAGGCCAACCGTGATTAATATAACAGCGATTTTTTTGCGCATGGAGATTTTCCTTCCTTTCCGCCGGGCTCAGGGGGCTACCGGCGCAGCGCCGGAGCCGCCGCGGATCTCAATGATCCCGCCCAGGACCGCCGTAGGGCTGACGCCGCTGATGGTAGGATTAATATCGAAATAATAGGATGCTGTGGCGCCGGCGGCAAGGGTACCTGACCCGACCAGGCTGACAACTCCAGCCGCCTGTGATGCCGAGTCATTGAAGTGAACAGTAACCGCCAGGTCCGAGTGGTTGGAAATTGAGAAAACCGGGGCCGTCTGTGAGCCGATAAGATAGTGGCCAGCGGCATTCCAGGCATTGAGGGGGTCATTGCTGACGACAGCCTGCTTGAGGTTAAAAGAGACTTCACCGTTGGTGTTGCTGATAAACACACCCTTGGTTTGATAGTTGTTCTGGGCCGTGAATTGAATCGCCACGCCAGACGCGGTATCGACCAGCACCGAACCGGCCTGAACATTGCGGTTCAGGTCGACACTGCTCAGGGCCGCGGAGCTGACTGCGATTATACTGAAAGCAGCGACGATCAGGAGAACGCCCAGCTTGATTCGTTTCATGACAAGACCTCCATCTGGTACAGGGGACGATCAGGGTTTATTCGAAGTGGCTGCCGGGGCAGCAAGCCAGTGGTTACAGGGAGGAGCACAGACCTTGCCTCATGTCTTTATTTTACTGGAAATGCCGTCGCGCGGACAGTGCAGGCAGGCACGGTATCACTGTGAATTATTCACGCTTGTGAAAAGAAAAGATCACACCATCGCTGATGTGATCTTCTTACGGCTAATTTTGTCTGGCTAATATTGCGCAGCCTGGCTAATAGTTACGCAAGCGGATTGATTAAAGATTTAGCGAAAAGCGACTGGGTTACGGGGCGGCCGGGATGACTTCGTCGCCACCGCGGATTTCCAGGGTCCCAACCAGGGTCTGGGTCGCATCGCCATCAGCATTCGAGGTATCGATGTCAAAGTAGTATTCCTGGGTTGCACCGGAGGCAATCGTCGCCGAACCGATCAGGTTCACAACGTCAATGCCCTGTGCCGCGGCGTCATTGAAATTCACGGTGACTTCCAGGTCCGAATTGTTCGTCAGGGAGAAGACCGGCACGGAGGCAGAACCAACCAGGAAGCGGGCATCGGTGTTCCAGCCGTTCAGCGTATCGCCAGTGGCCACGGCCTTGGTCAGGTCAAACGAGACTTCACCATTAGCTTCAGTTACAAACACACCCTTGGTGTCATAGCTGTTCAGGGCGGTGAACTGGATCGCCACACCATCTGCCGTATCCAGCAGAACGGAGCCGGCGGACACGCTGCGGTCGAGGTAGATGCTGGTCAAGGCGGCCGATCCGACGGCCAGGATGCTCAGGGCGGCAACAATCAGCAGGGCACTCAGTTTGGTACGTTTCATTTTCATATTCCTCCATCAAATCGTTTTTCGCTGACCTGTCCGGTTCGGCCTGGCCGGTATGGGCTGGCCGGGGTGGATCTGTTACCTGGCTGCCGGAATCAGGTTCTGTTTTTTCTTTATGGCTTTATTCTACACGCCGGCCAGTCCCCCCGACAGTGTTCACAAGCACGCCTCCGGTGTGAATATTTCACTACTTCCCTGCTTCCGGCCAACAAAAAATCACACCGTTGCCAGTGTGATCCTTGATCCGGATGTGTCCTGAATGCCTCGGTCTTGATCAGGATCCTTTCACGCCTCACGCCCGGTTAGCCCCGGTCAGCTGCGGATCCGCCGCCGGCCGAGAATCCTGGCCTTGGCACGCTGCAGCCGGCGGGCGGCGATTTTATCCCGAATGGCCTTCAGGGGAACCCAGCCGCCCAGGCCCGGGATCCGGTTCATCAGCCGGAAGAAGAGCGAATACCAGAAAAAAACAGCCAGGCCGGTTGCCGCCAGAGCCAGCAAGCGATTGTAGCGGGTCAGGGTTTCAAGAATGATCCGCGGAAACAGGACCGGGTACTGGTTGATCCGGACGTAGTCCTGATACCAGCCAATTTCGCTGCGCGGCGCTGTCGTTAATTGGATTGTCTGCGTTGTGAAGGGCCAGATAATAGTTGGCACCTTGCCTACCGTCAGGTCGCCCAGGCCTTCAGCGATGGGCCAGGCAGGCAATATACCCATATTGCGCACGTTGACCGTCTGGTAGCCCGGCTGGTTCAGGGCCACACGTTCCGAGACACTGCCCGGATTTTCGCTGACCAGATAACGCACCTGGGTCAAGCGTGAGCCAGCCAGGACACTGACAATCACCAGGCCGGCAGCCAGCAGGCCAACCAGTCGATAGACATGGCGCAGGCGCCAGCGCCGCCGGCTGCGACGTTTGCGCCTGGGAAACAGCTGGCCGGAGAAGGCCAGCAGCACCCCGGCCGCTACGAGAATCCCCGCCAGCACCGGCGCGAATGAACCCAGATTTTTGCCTGCCGTCTCGGAGATATTGCCCAGGCCCCGCAAGACCAGCGGTTTGCCAAAAACGGTCACGACCTTGCCGACCATCCGTTCGGGTTTCAGTTCGGGTTCACCGCTGGCCTGATCGGTATAGGGGGCGTTATCCCCTTTGGTGATATACCCCGTTTCGCCAACGGCAATGATCCGGTGGGTGATGTATTTGGCCGGCAGCGTAACCGGACGATAGGTCACGATGTCACCCACCTGCCAGGAACGGGTTGGCAAGACGAAAAACGCGTCATGGACCCGGATCAGCGGCAGCATGCTTTCTGAATAGACATAAGTTAAAAAAGGAGTGCCACTGGCTGTGGCGGCCAGGTTGATCCCAACCAGGGCCGCCACGATCGCAATGAGCACACCATAAACAAACTTTTTCATAATTACCAGTGCTGTATCATGAATTGCTCGCAGATCCAGCCGAATTCAGTTTTGATTATTATACCATACAGAACCATTGAAGCGGCTGATTAAGACGCGGCTGTCCGGCTCGTTGAGTTGCGCAAGCGGATTGATTAAAGATTTAGCGAAAAGCGACTGGGTTACGGGGCGACCGGAGCGGTATTGGAACCACCACGGATTTCGAGGGTCCCAACCAGGGTCTGGGTCGCATCGCCATCAGCATTCGAGGTATCGATGTCAAAGTAGTATTCCTGGGTTGCACCGGAGGCAATCGTCGCCGAACCGATCAGGTTCACAACGTCAATGCCCTGTGCCGCGGCGTCATTGAAATTCACGGTGACTTCCAGGTCCGAATTGTTCGTCAGGGAGAAGACCGGCACGGAGGCAGAACCAACCAGGAAGCGGGCATCGGTGTTCCAGCCGTTCAGCGTATCGCCAGTGGCCACGGCCTTGGTCAGGTCAAACGAGACTTCACCATTAGCTTCAGTTACAAACACACCCTTGGTGTCATAGCTGTTCAGGGCGGTGAACTGGATCGCCACACCATCTGCCGTATCCAGCAGAACGGAGCCGGCGGACACGCTGCGGTCGAGGTAGATGCTGGTCAAGGCGGCCGATCCGACGGCCAGGATGCTCAGGGCGGCAACAATCAGCAGGGCACTCAGTTTGGTACGTTTCATTTTCATATTCCTCCATCAAATCGTTTTTCGCTGACCTGTCCGGTTCGGCCTGGCCGGTATGGGCTGGCCGGGGTGGATCTGTTACCTGGCTGCCGGAATCAGGTTCTGTTTTTTCTTTATGGCTTTATTCTACACGCCGGCCAGTCCCCCCGACAGTGTTCACAAGCACGCCTCCGGTGTGAATATTTCACTACTTCCCTGCTTCCGGCCAACAAAAAATCACACCGTTGCCAGTGTGATCCTTGATCCGGATGTGTCCTGAATGCCTCGGTCTTGATCAGGATCCTTTCACGCCTCACGCCCGGTTAGCCCCGGTCAGCTGCGGATCCGCCGTTAATCGACCAGGTGGTGGCGGATGGCAAATACCGCCAGCTGGGTGCGATCTTTCAGCATCAGCTTGGAGATCAGCTCGGTGATAATATTGCGGACCCGGCCTTCGGCCAGATAGAGCTCCTGGGCGATTTCGGATGTTGTCTTGCCATCGACAACCATCTTGATGATTTTCAGCTCACGTTCATTGAGCTTGACTTCAATACCGCTGATCAGCAGGATCTTGACCTCGCGCCGCTCGGCCGTGACGCGCGGTACCGGGCGGCGGGCCACCTCACGGACATCCTTGTGCAAGACCTCCATGCCGGTATGCACACTGCGGATAGCCAGGGCCAGCTCTTCCTTGCTGACGCTCTTCAGGATATAGCCGTCGGCACCGCTGCGGATGGCATCGGATACATCCTCTTCACCATATGAAGCAGTCAGGACCAGGATTTTACACGGCAGGCCGGCGGCCTTGATCTTCTTGACCGCTTCAATGCCGTTGCAGACAGGCATATGGATATCCATCAGTACCACGTCGGGCTGCTGGGTTCTCGCCATTTCGAAGGCCTCATTGCCATCGCGGGCGCCACCAGTGACCTGGATATCATCGTTACTGCTGAGCATCATCTCCAGCAGGTCACGGAACAGTTGCTGGTCTTCAGCGATCAGAACTTTAATCATGGCGCTCCTCCGTTAATGGTGCAGCAGAGCATTCGTCAAGATAGGCTGTATATGCGGTAACAATCGCAGCTACATCGCGCTCGATGATTGCAATTAAATGTACGATTTTTTCGTTTGATGCGTCAAGTGCTCCGTCAGGCCCTTGCCGGCCAATCCGCTCCAGCTGGTGGGCCAGGTCCATGGTTGCGAAGGCATTGAAAATGGCCAGCCCGCCCTTGAGATCATGGGCTGAGCGGGCCAGCCCGGGCCAGTCTTCAGCCTGGGCGGCTTGCCGGAGCGCGGCCAGCTGGGTGGTGGCACTTTGGACAAATTTAGCCAGCAAGAGCCGCAGCAGATGCAAGTCACCGTTTACCTTGGCCAGGACAGCCTCCTTCGTTGCCAGGGAGAATTGCACGTCCGGGTCCGGTTCAAGCGGGATTGAGGCGAAGTTGCCGGTATCTTCAGTCATCCTCAGAATGGCCTGGTTGCCGGGCCGCGGCACGCCGCCAGGCTGTGGCACGTCCGGAGAAGCAGTCCGCGGCTGGGCTGCTGGCGTATCCGGACTGGCCGGATCAGTCCTCTTCCCGGTTTGCGCCGGCTCCCCGGACGGTTCGGCCGGCAGGCAGCATGAGGCCTGATCCGGTTCTTGTGCGGTCATCTGATTGCTATCGGCATAATCAGCGGCCAACCGCTGAAGCTGTTCGGCAATGCGCATGAACAGATGCCGGATATCTTCAGGCGTAAAAGGCTTTTGCAGCTGATAGTCAAACAGCGCCGCGGCATCCGGGTCCTGCAGATCTTCCAGGCGGTTGCCGGACAAGGCGGCCAGCCAGACGGGCGGGTGGTGCGGCTGGCGGGACAGGGCCCGGATTTGCCGGGCTGCCTGGGTGCCATTCAGGACCGGCATCTGCCAGTCAAGCAGAACAGCGTCAAAGGGGGCATTGGCAGGTGTCGCTGCGTAGGCGGCTACAGCCGCCTGGCCATCCCCGACCGCCTGGCAGGATACATCATAGCGTTCGCAGATGCGGGTCAGCAGCAGCCGGTTCATCTCGTCATCTTCGGCAATCAGGACCCGGAGCCGGCTGATATCTGGCTGACCCTGTTCCATGCCGGCTGATGATGCCGGATTGCTCAGCCGGTCAGCGAGATTGCGGAAAGCCAGCTTGATGAAATGCTGCTGGTTCATCTCCTGACTGTAAACCTGGGAACCGAATATGAGGACCGGCACCAGTCCTGACATCGGACAAGGCTCAAGCCGGGCGCTGGTCAGGCTGGCCAGGCGCTGCATCAGGGTTAATGCGCCGCCCGACCCGGTTTCGGGCAACAGCAGCAGGAACTGGTCGCTGTCCCACCGGCAGACGAAGTCGAGTTCACGCACATTTTCCTGCAGCAGCTGGGCGACACGCTTGAGCAGCTGGTTGCCGCCGGACCGGCCGCAACCGGCAACAATTTCCGGATAATTGACAATCCGCACGGCCAGGATGGCAAACATTTCGCCCTTGCGGACAAAGCGGGCCTGTTCATAATCAATTTTATTGAGCATTTCGCGCTGGTTCAGCAAGCCGGTGAGCGGATCATGGGCGGCAGCCAGCTCCAGTTCCCGCCGGATGCGTTTCAATTCGACATGGGTCTTGATGCGGGCCAGCAATTCCAGGGTGTTGAATGGTTTGCGGATGTAATCAACCGCGCCGCTTTCAAAGCCTTTGATCAGGCTTTCGATGTCGATGCGGGCACTCAGGAAGATAATTGGTATATCATCATAGGCCTCAATGGCCCGGATGCGCAAGCAGGTCTCATAGCCGTCGAGGTCAGGCATCATGACATCCAGCAGGATCAGGTCGGGCTGGATATGGGCCAGCAGATCAAGGGCAGCCTGGCCGGAATCGGCCAGATAGATGTCGTATTTGTTTTTCTCCAGCAGACCACCGACGATCTCCAGGTTTTCCATCGTATCATCAACAATCAGGATCTTCGGCCAGGCAGAATCAGAAGTGACCATGGTGGTTACCTCCGTTGGCCGGACTGCCGGCGGCGCCTGTGGATCCGGGCTGGCCGGATCCGGCCGGCTCACCTGGCTGGATAAAGGGCCGGATCAGGTCAGGATACCAGACCAGCAGCTCACGGATTTTCCGGATATGGTAGGTATTGGCCGCCTGTAACAGCGACTGGGCATAATTGTGCAGCTGCTTCAGGCCAAAAGCCTGGCTGACCTCCACCAGCTGGCCGGCCAGCATCCGCGCCGATCGCACGCCGTTGGTCAGGCGGCACTCCCGCCACAGGCCGGCCTGCAACAGAATCAGCCGTTCAGCCAGACCCCGCTGGAAAGGCGCAGCCGGCAACCAGCCTGGGCCGGTTACGAGCAGCCGGGCCGGTTCGGCTGGGGGCTCAGCCAATGGTCCATGCTCAGATGCCGGACTGTCCGCATGACTGGCGCTGACCTGGACAGGATATTCCGGATGTGGTTTATCAGCCAGATCGATGTTGACAGGAGGTATGGCAGCTGGCATTGCAGCTGGGGTGGCGCCGGCCCGATCGGCCGGACCGGATTGTGGGCCAGTCGATGAGCCAGAAGAGGAGTCAGCCGGTGGGACGGATGAAACAGGTACGGGGTGAGACGGAAAGCTGGCCCGGTCGGGCAGCCGGCGGCTGGCCGGATGTGCAGATTCGGTGGACAGCACATCAGCCGGCTGGACGAAGACCGGCTGGCTGGCAGCCGGTGCAGTCAGCATGCGCCCCTTGCGGGTGCTGACCGGTGTTGCAGGCAGGTCAATGATAAAGCTCGAGCCGTGGCCAGGCTGGCTTTCGAGGTTGATCTGGCCGCCCATCAGCTCGACGAGGCGCTTGCTGATCGACAGGCCCAGGCCAGTTCCGCCATATTTCTTGGTGCTCTGGCCGTCCTGCTGTTTAAAAGGTTCAAAAATCAGCTGCTGCTGGTCCACCGGGATACCAATGCCGGTGTCCCTGACGATAAATTGCAGATCGACCGCCTGCCCTGACTGGTCCTTGGCCAGGCAGCGGGCGATCACCGCAATCGATCCCCGATCCGTAAATTTCACGGCGTTACCCACCAGATTAAAGAGAACCTGCCGGGTCCGGACCTCATCGAGGACCAGGGCTGGCGGCAGGACCGGGTCAATCTGCAATGAAAGCTCGAGCTGCTTCTCGGTCAGTTTCAGGGAAAAGATCTCCTTGATCTCCTCAAACAGCCTGGCCAGTTCGACATCGTCAGTCTGCAGGACGATCTTGCCGATCTCGATCCGGGACAAGTCGAGAATATCATTGATCAGGTTGACCAGGGTATTGCCGGCCTTCTGGATCGCATTGAGATAATGCGTAGCCTGATCATTGACGGCCAGGTCTTTCAACAGAGCGGTATAACCAAGGATGGCATTCATCGGGGTCCGGATCTCGTGGGACATGTTGGCCAGGAACTGACTTTTCAGCGCGTTGGCCTCCTCGGCAGCGTGCCGGGCTGTTTCCAGTTCTTCTTCGATGCCCTGTCGTTCTATTGTCTTCTGAATCGAGTGGGCAAACATCGCCAGGGTCGAGAACTCTGCCTCGGTCCACTGCCGTTCATATTTACATTCATCAAAACCGACAAAACCCCAGAAAAAGCCCCGGACGAAAATCGGAATGACCACCAGCGACAGGATCTGCTGGGCCTCCAGCAATTCCCGGGTCTTGGTGCTGGCCATCAGGCGGACTACGCCATGATAAGACTCACCTTGCTGCAGGGGGCCAATAAAATCGGCAACATCCTGAAAAGGAATATTGCGCAGCTCCGGATTGTCAATCTGCGGCTCACGAAAGCCGGAGTTCCATTCGATACGCTGGCTGGTCGTCCACTGCCCGTTATCATCGCAATGATTGACAAACAGATAAACCCGGTCAACGTCAGTCGCCTCACCGATCTGGACGAGGCAATTGGCAATGGCCGGGAAGAGATTCCGGTTTTCAATCAGTTCCTTGCTGGACCAGGCGACAGCCGACAAGATCTTCTCGCGCCTGCGCAAAGCATCCTCGGCCTGTTTGCGGTCTGTAATATCAAGCTGGGTTATGATCATGCGGGCCGGCTGGCTTGCGGCATCCCATTCAATGATCTGAGCGCGATTCAAGGTCCAGATCCAGGATCCATCATGGTGCTGCAGGCGGGTTTCCATCTCATAGCGGTCGGCGGTGCCGGCCAGATACTGGCCGATCATGGCCCGGCTGCGCACGCGGTCATCAGGCTGGAGCAGCTGCTCCCAGGTCTCAATGGTGCCGGGCACCAGCTCATTCAGGCGATAACCGACCATGGTCGCCAGTTGCTGGCTGAAAAGGCAGGTGCCAGTCTGGAGCTGCCAGTCCAGCAGGCCAATCCGGGCATTACTGAGCACGAGATTGAGGCAAAGCTCGCTATCGCGCAGCTGGGCCTCCAGCGGCATTGCGCCTGGTTGATTGGCGAGATTGGCATGGCTTTCCTGGCTGGCCTGACTGATATATTTGGCGCATACAGCATCAGCGGCAGCAAGGGATGCTGCCTGCGGCGGATACTGATCCGTTTCGCTGTTTGTTATTGCCATGCATGGACCCCCGGATTCATGCCGATGTCCCGCTCGTTTGATTTCCTGAGCCAGTTCATCCTGTCTGCAAGATCGTTTATACCTTTATACAAGTATACGAGCCTGGTACGAACTGGTTCATTGCCACATATAATATCGTTCATCTCTTATACGAGCTGGTTCATCGCCATATATAATATCGTTCATCTCTATATGTTTATATATATTGACCAGTATAGCATAGAAAAATTAACCTGTCGCTTGCAACAAGCGATTTACCGGAGAAACATCTTGAATGGAGAAACAGCAGGAAGAATAATGCCAGCAGCAAGACCAGGTCACATGCAGCAATGATTCACGAAAAGTAAAAATGGATACAGCCCGGCCAAATTCAAAGCAGGGGCTACTTTTCCGGAATTTAAACAGGGTCTCGGGGATCTCTCTGTTAAGCCGTCATTAGCCGCGGTCCATCGTGACAGCGGTTCTGTCTTCAGCACGTTGAAAAGTTCTTCACTGCTCAGAACTGCATCGGCTGCTGCCGAACCTGACAGTTCCAGGCTTCCAGCTAATAATCAAAAGCAATGCGGAATGCACGTTCCGCCGGATTTACCTCGATATGCGCAATCGTCAGATTGCTGATTTCGGAAAAACCGTTACCTCGGCGGATGGCAGCCAGGAATTCAGCCAGCTGCTCATAAGTACCCTGGACTTCGATTTCGACGCGTCCGTCATCGAGATTACGCACGAACCCGGCCAGGCCAAAGCGCCCGGCCGAGCGCGAGACAAAATAACGAAAACCTACACCCTGAACCTGGCCCTCGCAGTAAATTCGATAGCGGACCATGTGAATCACCTCCAGCAGGCTTATTGCGGATAATTGCCAGGGTTAGATCCGGCCAGGAGCGGCTGGCCGGATCGGGTCAAGTAAGACTCCACCAGCCAGGAACAGGCCGGATTCAGGCCATGCGGTGAATCGGCCGGGGGTAGCCCGGCTGGAAAGCCTCGGTGAACAGGGATTCGACCACAGCTGAAGCGGCGGCTGCCTGATCCCGGACAGCCCGCTCACAGATCGTGCGCAGTGCATCCGGATCGATAGCCGCGCGGCAATTGAGGACCAGGGTTGCGGTCACAAAGCCGATACGCATCGACTGGTCAAACTCGATGCGATCGGCCAGGCTGACGCAACTGGCCTTGGCCCAGTCGCTGCCGGCGACTATGTATGCTTTCAGGTGCGCGATCTCATGCCGAACGGCTGCCAGACTGGTCTTGATCTGGCCCAGCAGGGCGGCCAGAAAGGCATTGCCGTCAGCCGGCCGGGCTTCGCCAATGACCACGCGCGCCGGGATCGGCCGGCCCTCGCTGTCTTCACCGCTGGCACAGAGGTCGCAGGTCATGGTCGGTGGCTGGACTACCAGTGAAGCGGTGGTATTAAGCCAGCCCAGGACCGCTTCGGCCCTGGCATAGACGGCATAATCGACAGCCATCGAAGGCTGCAGGACCGAAACGGGCCGGCTGGCAGCCAGCTGACCAAGCCAGTCGGGCAATCCGGCTCCGGAGCGGGCGCTGATCGCCAGCACCTCAATCCCGCGGAAGCGGGCCTTCAGGAAATCAGTCATGGCCTGGATCTCCGGCCGGTCAAGCGTATCGGTCTTATTCAGGACAATCAGGTCAGCTTCGGTCAGCTGGCGATTGAACAGGTAATTCACTTCATTGGGGAACAGGCTGTCCTGGTCGCGCATGTAGCGGCGCAGGCGCCTGGGATCGACGACCACTGACAGCGGGGCCAGGGCGACCTCAGCGTCATGATGCTGCCGCAAGGGCTTCATCAGAGTCGCGATCAGGTCCGTGCAACTGCCGACGGGCTCGGCCAGCACGTAATCCGGATAATCCAGGGCCTGCAATTCGGCCAGCCTGGCAGCAAACTGGTCAAAATTGCAGCAGAAACAGCCCCCGGTCACTTCCAGGACCGGGAAACCCTGGCTGTGCAGATACTCGGTGTCGACCAGATGGGAGCCCTGGTCATTGGTCACAATCCCGACCTTGTGGCCGGCATCGGCCAGGCTGCGGGCCAGGGCCAGGATCGACGTCGTCTTGCCCGCACCCAGGAAGCCACCGATTATCATCAATTTTGTCAAGGGCATATCGTTCTCCAATCAGTCATTTATTGGTTGCTTATTGGTTTTTTATTGGTTGTTTATTGGTTAATGATCGGTTTTCTATCGCAGCATAAAACGCCTATCCGTCGAGCCGGGCCAGGAATTTGGCCAGCTGGCGCGGCGAGATGATATTGCCGGCCGAGATCTGCTCGTCATCAACCAGGATCGCCGGCAGCTTCTCCACCTCGAAGCCTTCGATCTGCCAGACCTCGCGCGGGTGGCCGATCTCCACGATTTCCCACGTGAAATCAGAACGAGACGCTGCAGTTTTCTGCAGCGTCTCCATGTTCAGGTGATTGACGATGACACAGGCCGTACAGGGGCTTTGCTGCACGACCAGGCGGGCATGGTGGGCCATGGTTTACAGGCTCTTGCGATCCAGGGCGTCTTGCAGGGCCTGCTGGAGCGTCACGTCATCCGGGATGATCGAGATGAACGCGACCTGGCCGTCGATCACGATCGTCGGGATGTTGCTGACACCCAGCTTCATCATCGCGACCACACCTTCCTTGTTCTTGATGCTGTGCTCCTTGTAGGCGATCTTGTCACCAAACACCCTGGCGGCCCGATAGACCGCTTCCATCATGTACTGGCAGGGCGCGCAGGATGCCGAATCGAGCGTGATGACGTCGATGTACACCCGGCCCCGGTCGCTGTAGTCCGGCAACTCCGCTGCCACGCCTTCCAGCGGGTTGGAGCTCTCCATGAATTCGGCGATCTCGCCATGGACCAGCGAGGCGATCGCCTTGACGTTCTCAACCGGCACGTCAAAGGCCATGTCGCAGCCCGGAGCCAGGAGATAGCCCTTCGTGCCGCCGATGGTCATGCAGTTCAGCGCATCATTGACATTGTCGGTCGGCGTGCCGAAAAGCATCACCACCGTCAGCTTGATGTTGCCGCCAAAGGACAGCCCGTACCGGCGGCACATGTCCCGGACATAGTCCAGCGGGATGTTCTCGTCAATCGACAGGCCGTCGGCATGGCACTGGCACATGACCTCGATATTGTTCTTGGCATTGCCGCAGACAAACAGGTTCCCCAGCTTGCCCCGGGCCCGGATATAATCAAAGATCTCGATCATGTAGGGCTGGCAGAAATCGGTAAAATTGTCCGGCGAGATCTGCGAGGTCATCGGGTCGACGACCGCAATGATGTCCACCCCGGCGTCGATATACATCTGGCTGGTCTTGATCGCGACTTTCGTCGCCAGCTGCATCAGCTCGTGGACCAGCTCCGGCTCGTCGATCATGTTGTAGAAAATATCCGTGCCCATCAGGTGCAGGCCCAGCGTGAACGGTCCGGTGATCAGCCCGTACACGGCCTTCTCCTGGCCGATGGTCTGGCAGATGCGCCGCATCGCGTCGAGCACAATCGGGAAGCGCCCGTCACTTTCGCCCGGGACCTGCAGGTCGGCGATCGTCAGGCCCTCCTCCAGCGGGTGGCTGCTGACGGCCGGCGGGTTGGATTTCGCCCATTGCAGCTTGCAGCCCATCGCCTCGGCCTCGATCTGCAGATCAAACAGGGCCGGGATGCCGTCAGGACGATATTCCTCAACCGCCCGCGTCATGCCCGCGACAATCAGGTCAGCGGAATGGAAATATTCATCGGCCGTGACGCCGATCAGCCTGGCGGCGTGGCAGCCGACGAACGGCACCCACGGCGCGCGCGGCGTTTCTTCATTGCGGATTGCAGCCAGGACCAGTTCTTTCGAATTCATCTGTATCTCCTCCTATAGGCATCGGCCAGCTGCTCTTCTCATCCGGATTTCACCCGGCAATCGCTGCATAGCCTGTGGCCAGCCGATTCTTCTCTTCCGGCTACCGCCCGGCGTTTCCGGCTCAGCCGGCCCGGTTAGCCAGGGCTGCAACCGCCGCGTCAGCGGCCGATGCCGCATCCGGCTGGTAGATATCGGCGCCGATACTCCTGGCAAAGGAGGCATTGACCGGCGCACCGCCGACCATGATGATCACCTTGTCACGGATACCGGACGCTTCGGCGGCTTCAATGACGGCCTTCATCTCATTCATAGTCGTTGTCAGCAGGGCGGACAGACAGATAATCTGGGCTTCCTTTTGCATCGCTGCCTCAATGAATTTTCCAGCCGGCACATCAACGCCCAGGTCGACGATTTCCAGGCCCTTGCCTTCCATCATCATGGCCACCAGGTTCTTGCCGATGTCATGGAGGTCACCCTTGACCGTACCGATAACCACCCGTCCGGAAGACTTGACCCCTTCGGAGACCAACCGCGGCTTGAGAACTTCCGCGCCGGCTTTCATGGCCCGGGCCGCGACCAGGACATCCGGGACGTAGACCTCGTTGTTCTTGAATTTGGCCCCGATAATACCCATGCCGGCGAGCAGTCCGCTGTTGAGGATATCGGCGGCGCTCAAGCCCGCCTCAAGTGCCTGCTGGGTCAGCAATTTGACATCCTTGGCCTTGCCCTTTTGCAGCGCTTCCGAGATCTTGGTCAGGATTTCATGTTCCATGGATATTTCCTCCATTTGATTGCCCGGATGGCGGGACTTTTACCGATCTGCTCTGCTATGTCGCCATTTTGTGATGCTCAGCTGAGGCGGTTGATCTCCTCGCGGGCAATTTCGACCCAGCGGGTCAGGTTGCGTGGATTCTTGCCCAGCGTGTGATTGTCCTTCATGATGATCTCGACCCGGTTATTGCGTGTCAGGGCCAGACTGTCACGCAGTTCCTGGCGGACGACGGCCTCATCCATCTGCGGCACGGCCAGGGGTGACGGGCTTGACTTGAGCGAATAGACATAATCGGCGCCGAGCTTTTCGGCCATCAGGCCCCGGTTGGCCCAAGGCGAAACCGAGACCCGGCGCAGATTCCGGGATGCCTTGATGATATCAAAACGCTCATCCATCGGCTCGCAGCAGCCATAGCAGACCAGGCCGAAACGGTCCATGACCTGTTTCTGATAGGGATAAATGAATTCGGCAAACATGTCGGGTGAGACGCCAATGGTGATCTGGCTTTCGGCCAGGCCCCACATATCCCGGGTCCGGACCTGCCCCATGTAATCAGGCGCCGGCAATTCCCGGCAATAGCCCAGGCCGCCGGAACCGACGTACGTGCCGTCGTTATTCAGGGCCAGCAGCTGATTGTTCTGCAGATAATCCAGGCGATCCAGCGTGCCCTGCGTCAGCATGGCCATAACCTGATGGACGGCCTCCGGCTCATCGTAGAAGTCGTAAAAAATATTCTCCATGCCGCGCAGGAAGGCAAACTCATCGGTCATGCCGAACGACCAGGACCAGGGGGTATTGAAACGGACGGTCAGGCGGTCGGCAAACAGGTCGCGGGCCAGGACCAGGGCATTCTCAGTCTGGGCAAAATCAATCGTCAGTTGCGGCCGGATGACCTGGTCGATCTGGGCGTAATCTTCAAGGACGGTCTCAATGTGGTAGGCCCCGCCGTCCGCCTTGGTCTCATGCATGGTAACCTTGTTCTCGTGGCCGGCAACCGTCCAGGGCGTTTCCTGATACAGATAAGGCAACTCGAAAATAGCCTCAACGGGGTAATCGTCGTTCATCTGGTTGCCCCAGAAAATCTGTTTGCGGAAATGATACTCCCAGTAACGGGCCATGCTGTTGGTACACAGGATCTGATCGTCGGTGATGATTTCATTCCAGCCGTTCTCCGGATCGCAAAGAATCAGGGGCCGGGTCGCCTCCAGGGCGTTGTGGCGATACCATAAATCGCGCCGTTCGGCCATGACGGGACGGGACGCGATCTCGGCGACCTGGGCAGCCAGATCACGCAGGATAGCCCGGTCAGCAGCCGGGAAATTCAGGTCGCGCTTATCTGCCGCATTGAAATTGACTCGGATATTGCCTTGAGAAAACATGGAGGACCTCCTCGGTGATACCAGAAGCGCCACTTGCTCGCCAATCTGGCTTGGCCAGTCAAGGCCCGGTGATGGCTGACTGAGACCGGAACGAGACGGATGGCCACCTTTAGCAGTGACCAGCGGGCTATGCTGATGATGATCGCTGACCGATACCGGAATGAGACTGATTGTTTAAATTTGATCGGCCCGGTAAAATGACGTTGTCCGGCTGACAGCAGATTGAAGCTTGTATGTCTGCATTATATAATGATAGCAGGTAGCTGGCAGTACATATTTTTGCTAATAAGTATACATTTTTTGATATTCAGCAACAGACGATGCGCGAGGTGCAAGCCTCATAATTCCTATGGATTTAATATGATTACAAGTGAACCTGGCGTTCTGCCCGACTCCCAGATATACATTTCTGAGCCCTCGCTCCTGGCTCGCCGGGCGATGATGTTTGTTCCGTTCAGCGGAGTCTATCATTGCGTCGAGCCGTATCAGATCGATCGGGCCTATCTTGATTATCTGTTGTTCTTTTTCATTGACAGCGGCCAGCTTGACCTGGTCTATCGGGGTAAGACCACCCGGCTGACCGCCGGTTGCCTGCATATCATCGACTGCAAGTCACCCCATCAATATCGCGCGGCTGGCGATGTGCGTTTTCGCTGGTTTCATGTCCGCGGCGGCAGCAGCCAACCCTTTTATGAACACCTGACAGACCGCCTGGGCAATGGTGTCGATACTGGCCGCCACTTTGCCATCGCCAATTCTTTTAACCTTCTGTTCGCCCTGCTGGTCCATACGCCTGTCAATGAGTTCCTTGTCAATATGGCCTTGACTCGCCTGCTATCGGACCTGTGCCAGATTGGTGAGGATAAGGCAGCCGGTGAAAATGACGCTGTCCAGCAGGCGATGGCCTATCTCAATGATCATTTCCCGGAGGATCTGCATCTGGATGACCTGGCGCGCCGAGTTAACCTGAGCACCTGCCACCTGGCCAGGCTGTTCCGGCGCCAATATAATCTGCCGCCACATGAATACTTGCTAAGTTTGCGCATCAGTGAAGCCAAGAAATACCTTCTGACCACGGATCTGTCCATCGAAAGCATTGCCTGTCAATGCGGTTTCAATTCAGCATCGCATTTCATCCGGGCCTTCCGCCAGCGCGTTGCCATGACACCGGCCCAGTTCCGCCGCCAGAAGTTCTAATCGGGCGGCCTCGGCCTGTCCGCTTGCTATCGCCATATACATGCCATATACCGCTACGTCTGGCTGCTGCCTGCAGCCTGCTGGCGGCTGCCCTTTCGTTCGAGCCTGCGCAGCCAGTTCTCTGTATGCAGCATGCTGATATTGGTTGCCAGAACATGGCCGGCGGTAATCAGATAATCAGACAGCGTAAACAGGGCGACCCCCAGGGTCAGGCCGGTCATTGGCACCTGGTAGCGGGAGTAAAGAATGGTCAGGAGCAGGGCGCCGGTCCCCGGCGCGGATGGCGCGGTCAAGGCGATAATGGTGGAAATAAAAGCCATTGAGATCATGTCGGCCTGGCCAAAATGAATGCCATACTGTCCGCCGACAAACAGCGTGATCAGGAATGTGACGGGTATCAGCAGCGGTTTGCAGAACAGCGAGCCGATAGGCAAAGAGAAGCGGACCAGATAGCCGCGAATCTGTTGCTTGAACTCGGAAATCTGCTCATGACGCGAGAAAGTCGAGCTTGAACTGGCCGTCAACAGCGCAATCAGGACAAATGGCCAGATTGTACGCATATAGGTGAAGATATTCTGCCTGGCAAGCACACCGACACTGAGCAGCAACAAAAATAATTGCACAGCAATACAGACCACAATAACGAGGGCTGTGCCGATGGCCTGAACCAGCACCCCGTTGCTACCTGCCAGAACTAGATTGAAAATACCGATAAATATCATCAGGGGCATCAGTGAACAGATGACGTCCAGCAGCCTGATCAGCAGCAGATTGCTTTCGGCGACCAGGTGGGGAATAAACTGGAAGCGCCCCTTTAAAACCAGCATCACCAGGCCAGAAATAACGGCCAGGAAAACAATCTGCAGGGAGTTGCCCTCGATAAAAGGCCGGACGATATTGGTCGGGACAAACGCCAGCAGCATGTCCCGCAGCTGGACAGCCCAGGCTCCCGGGTCGCCGCCACCGGAGCCGGACCCCTGGATGGGGAAAGATAAAAAGGCCGCCGCAACGGTAATGATGGCCGTCAAGATGGAAATCCCGACAAACCAGCCCAGCAACACAGCAAAAACCCGCTTAACCTGGGCCAGATTCTCCATATTGAAAATACTGCCAAGCACCGAAACAAACAGCAGAGGCATGACAATCGCATTGAGCAACCCGAAATAAGTATTGCTGAACGGGCTGAAAACATGAGTGGCCAGACTCTGCCCCAGGGACGGCGCAAACTGCATGACCAGCCATCCGGACAGGGTAGCGGCCGCCAGGGCCAGACCGATCCCCAGCGCCGGATTCAGCGCCTTTTCCTTCACGGTATAGTGGGTGTAATTCGTGCCATTCTCGTATTGATAGGAGACAGTCGACAGACCGATCAGAATCTGCTGGCCAATGGCCGTTACCTCTGACTGTTCCGGATCGTCCGGCAATATCAGCGGATTGGCCTCAGCACCATGACAGCTCAATGTCAGGGTAATCGTCTTGAATCGTTTGCTCAGGGTAACATGGATATTTTCAGCTTGCGGCAGATGGTGCAACCAGAAGAGCAGGGTCTCTTCGGCAAAAAGCTGGGCCCGGATCACATCTTTGTCGGCGCATTTATATTTTTTCAGCTGGTCCTGCACATAAATGGCAGCTTGATCAATACTGCTCACCTGCATCGGATAAGACGCGACAACCCCCATGACCCCATACCTCCGCATTGATCCGGGCGGCTTGCGAACCCATGCAGCCAGCCCTTTTGCCCCTGTCAGCCATGCCCCGGGCCAGAAGAAAAAGCGGCGCACAGTTATATCAGGCCAGCAGGCGCCTTGTATTATACATCAATATGATATAAAAAATACACTCCGGCATGATCAACCAGCCTGTCAGGATCAACCAACCAGGTACACCATCACCAGGCGCCCATCAGGACCTGAACCAGCAAGGAAACACTGGCAACAGCGAACCAGCAGCAAAGTCCGAGGAGAATCGGCCTGATCCCGTTCGTCAGCAATTTTTTCAAGTGCGTATTCAGGCCGATCGCCGACATGGCCATAACAATGACAAACTTGCCTGCATTAACCAGGAAATGGGATACATTGGCCGGAATGCCAGCAAATGTATTGAGCAGGGCGGTCAGGAGAAAGCCAATGACAAACCAGGGGAAAATGCGGACCAGGTTGAATTCCGAGGATCCTGAACTGACGGCTGAGCCCGAGGCTGAATGCGCGACCGGGTGATTGCCCCGGCTTTTGTTCGTTGTATGGATAGCCAGGACCAGGGTAATCGGTACAATCATCAGGGTCCGGGTCAATTTGACAATCGTGGCAAAGGCCAGGGCTGTATTGTTGCCGGCGGCAGCACTCCAGGCTGCGCCGGCCGCGACAACCGAAGACGTGTCATTGATTGCCGTACCGGCCCACATGCCAAAGCCGATATCACTCAGGCCCAGCAGATGACCCAGGGCCGGGAAAATAAATACGGCCATGATATTGAACAGGAAAATGGTCGATATCGCATGCGCCACTTCTTCGTCTTCGGCACCGATGACAGGTGCTGTTGCGGCGATAGCCGAACCGCCGCAGATTGAGGTACCGACGCCGATCAAGGTCGTCATCTTGCCGGCCAGCTTAAGGGCTTTACCGGCCAGGAAGGCTGTCAGGAAAGCAGCCGACAGCGTAAAAAGCATCACAAAAAGGGATTGGCCACCAACCCGGATCACGTTGAACAGATTCATTTCGAAGCCAAGCAAAATGATCGAGAATTGTAATAACTTCTTGGATGTATACTTGATACCATCCCCGAGACAGATCGACGGGGACAGCGCATCAGCAGCCCGGGAAGCCGGCCTGCGTTGCGAGGCCCGTGAAAAAAGGACTGTGGAAGCCAGCTTGGGCCAGATCAGAACGACGATCATGCCGAACACGATGCCGAATACCGGCCCGCCGATCAGCGGAACGGTCTTGCCAAGCAGCCAGGCTGGCGTAGCAATAGCCAGGCAAAGCAGGATACCCGGCAGGATCGAAATGAGTTTTTTCATAAGCTTTATACTCCTGACGAAAATTCTCTGTGAATCTGCTGACAAATATACCACATTTTGCTTCTATAGTGTAATTGCATGGATGGCCGGGGCCAGTACAGGCGCAGATCATTCTTTCAGGGCCTCAAATCTGTTGTCAGCAGGAGCAACTTCCGCCTGTTCGATTCTCAACGATCCTGTACGACCATCCGGGCTGAGCACCGGACTCATCCGCCGGCCAGGCATGAACTTAGCCCGACTCAGCTGGCATTTGCCATGTCGCAGGTTGAGGCAAATTGTTACTTGAATACCCATGGTTCCAGAACTATACTTTTGGCAGGGAACGCATCCGGCATACGCAAGGGACCTGGGATTTTCCAATGTTTTGTTTTCCGGGAAATAACTTCGGACGATTATCAGGGGGTGCAGACAGTTGCAGCATGTGTGGCAAACAAAGGGTGTCCTGGCCGGCCAGGATTCGCGGGCCAGACAGCATGACAGCCAATCCAGCCTCCGAAGTGGTCCGGAAAAAAGCGGTGGCGGGTATCGTAGCGGCACGGGCCGGCCTGGCAAAAAAGCACCGCGGCGGATGCTTATTCAGCGCCAATTGCGATTGCTCCCGATCCTGGTCAGTCTGCTGCTCTTATCAGGCTGTTCAGGTTGCCGAGTTCATGGACCAACAACGTCCAACCCCACGACCGGATCCACAACCACAAGTTCTCTTGATACCGACTCGACGATTTCAATCCTGATGCCGCAGATCCGCTGGTTGCCACAGTTCAAGGATCAGCTAGACCGCTTTGTCAACCTGTACCTGGCAGTCAAGGAGCAGCAGGTATCCATCGAGCTTGAAACACCGGCGCCTGAACAGTATGACCTGCTGCGGCGTCAACGCCTGGCAGCCAGCACCGGACCGGACGTTATCGCGCTTCGTTCGCTGGCAGAAATCAGGCAATTCGCGGCGGCGGGGCTGCTCGGCGATATGACTGGCGAAGACTGGTTCGCCAGACTGTATCCGGTTATCCAGGATGCAGTCAGGATCGACGGGCATGTCATGGCCTTGCCGCTGGACGGCCAGGCTGCGGGTTATCTCTATAACCAGCAGCTCTTTAACGCACTGGCCCTGCAGCCGGCCGAGACGCAAGCTGAGATGCGGCAAAATATCACCGCGATCCGGGCAGCCGGGAAAATACCATTCCTTGCTGCCGAACTGACGACAGAAGACGCGGCGCGCCCGCTGCTACTGATCATCAACGCCCTCGCACCGGCAGCGAACCAGTTCTCTTTTGCCAAAATGAATGCGGGACAATGTTCGCTGCAGGATTTACCGGACTTGTTTACGGGAATAGACCTGATTCAGGTGAATGCCAATGCAGACGGCCTGACGACCAGCCGGGCCGTCGGCGCGCAGCGTTTCACTTCCGGTGATTACGCGATGTGGATTCAGGGATCGGCAGCGGCCGAGGATGTTCTGGCGCTCAAACCCGACTTTAACCTTGGCCTGGCACCCTGGCCTGTCGGCAATGATCCCAGTCAGGCCCGGCTGCAATTCTCACTAACGCTGGCACTGGCGATAACGGCTCATTGTCCCAACCAGCCACTGGCCAAATCAGTGGTTGCCTATTGCCTGGACGTAACCAGCTCTGCGGACTTTTTCGCTGCAGCCCAGCTCATGCCCCTGTCGACAATCCATACTTACCAGCCAGGTTCATGGCTGGCCGGGGCCCGGGATCGGCTGGTATCAGGCCAAGTCAATCTGGACCGGGATATCCCGCAAGGCTTCAAAGAAAATTCCGGTAAAATCATGCAGGCCTACTACGACCACTCCATCAGCCCGGGCGATACCATCCGGGCCCTTGACGAAATCTGGTTTACCCAACAGGATCAGATCTCAGAGTAAATAACCTTGCAGCAGAAAACGAACACAGCCAGGATGCCACTTAAGGCATGGTGATCAGGACCTTCCCGACATCCGGAAATGCCCGCCCCACACTGTCATCTGGCTACACATCAACCAGAACAATCGACCGAAAGGAAAATCATATGATCGACAAGCAATCACGCAAGGAAATCCATGATCAGTATAAACAACGCAAGCAGGTCGGTGGCGTATTCGTTATCCGTAATACTGTCAATGGCAAGATCTGGATCGATGCCAGCGTTGACCTGGCCGGCAGCCGGAATCGCTTTGCTTTCGCCCAGAGCACCGGATCGGCGGTGGTCATGAAGCTCCAGAAGGACTGGCAATCCATGGGGCCACAGGTATTCAGCTTTGAAATCCTTGAGGAACTGACAAAAAAAGAAGCCCAGGGCGATGCTGAATTTAAAGAAGATCTGCAGACGCTTAAAGAAATCTGGCGGGAAAAGCTCGGCGACGAGTCATTTTATTAATGGGGAAAAGCCAGTACCATCACTGCAGCCAGTGCCATCACAGCAGAAAGACGATCGTTTATGGTGAAACAAGACAACCCCAAGGCCCGCATAACCCACGAAGCTTATGGCATTATTGATATCCACGCCCATGTTTTCCCGCCCAGGATGGCGGCTCGCGCGGTAGCCTCGATCAGCGATTTTTATGATATACCGATGGCGGCCGAAAGCGGCACCGCCGATGAACTGCTGGCGATCAGCCAGGCCTGCGGGATTGCCTTCACAGTCGTCTTTTCGACGGCGACCCGGGTCGAACAGGTCGAGTCCATCAACCGGTTCATGACCCAATGCCAGCAACACCCGGCGCTGATCGCTTTCGGTTCCCTGCACCCGGACCAGACGACCCGCGAGATCGGTGAAACGCTTGAGGTCATCATGGGCAACGATCTGCGCGGGATCAAGATGCATCCGGATTTTCAGCAGGTCCATGCCGACTCGCCATTCATGCAGGAGCTCTGCCACCAGCTGCACGGCCGGCTGCCGCTGATGCTGCACGCCGGTGACCCGCGCTATGATTACTCACATCCGTACCGAATCAGCCGTCTGGCGGAGAAATTTCCCGAGACCACGATCATCGCCGCTCATTTTGGCGGCTGGAGCCGCTGGCCCGAGGCGATCGAATCCTTATCGGGCCTGCCCAATGTCCTGGTTGATACCAGCAGTTCCCTGCCCCTCATGAGCCCGGCGGAAGCCTGCGCGCTCATTGAGGCGTTTGGGATCGAGCGGGTACTTTTTGGTTCGGATTACCCGATGTGGCGGCCAGACCAGGAAATTGCCCTGGTCAAGGCGCTCAACCTGACTGCGGCCGAAAACAAGGCCATCTTCTGGACCAACAGCGCCCGGCTGCTCGGCCTCGAAGGCTGATCAGGCGGTTTATTTTTCAGTCTGTGCCGTTGGCGGTTTTGTGATGCAGCGCAGCCAGCGGAGCCGGATGGTCGCGGAACCAGCGGATCAGGCGGCCGGCAATGCTGATGGTATCCGGGATCTCGGGCAGTTCATCACGGGCAAACCACCGGGCGGACTCGATCTCCAGCCCGTCAACCTGGATCTCGCCGCTTTCGTACTCCCCGAGAAATCCAACCATCAGCGAATCCGGAAACGGCCAGGACTGGCTGGCAAAATACTGGATATTCCTGATTTTGATCCCGACTTCTTCAAAGACTTCGCGCCGGGCAGTGTCTTCAAACTCTTCACCCGGCTCCATGAAACCGGCTACCACGCTGTATAGACCGGCACGGAAGTGCTTGTTGTGTGCCAAAAGGATCTGGTCGTCCTTGATAATGGCAATGATGATAGCCGGCGAGATGCGCGGATAGGTGACATTACCACAGAAATCACATTGTTTGGCCCGCTCATCAGCCTTCAGGTGCGTAGGCGCACCACATCGGCCGCAGAAGCGGCTCTGTTTGTCCCAATGCAGGATATGGGCGGCGCGGCCGGCCAGCATAAACAGATCTTCCGGCCATTCCTTGCCCAGCGCGCGCAGGCTGCTGAATATATAGCCCACCGGGGCCTGGGCAGGTTCTGCAAGCATGACGCAGTGGTAATCCTCCTCTTCCAGCCGGCCCAGATAGTGGCGTTCTTCCGGCAGGTCCGGAAAATGAGCCAGGACAGACTGGTCCGGAACCACCGGCCCGCTATCGGTATCCAGGATCAGCAGAAGGCTGTCCGGGCCAAAAACAAACCAGCGCCCCGGTGTCTGAATCGGCGACACCGGCCGATACTCTGGTATATAACGATGATAGATGCTTGTACCGTGCATGATTTCCGTCATTCCCTTCTGAGTTGGTATGGACATGACCCTTTCCATCGAGGCTGAACGGCAGCGTGTCCGGCTAGAAATCCTGGCTGGCGGTCAGTTACGGCGATTGGCTTGCAACCGGGCCTGACAGCAGCATGTCAGGGGGCCCATTCCTATTTTAACGCCGGCGCGACAGATTGCAAACAGGCTGAGACCAGCTGCTGACAAGCGCAGCCGGCCAGATTGCCGGCACCCCATTCAAGCGCGGCCGGCCAGATTGCCGGCGATAAGTGCCGCGGGGGCTTTTGCACAAAAACGAGTTATCTGGCCATACTGCGCACAATTCGCTACAATGATGAGGCAAGCATAAGATAAACATCATATGCTATTTGCTGATGTATTTACCATCCGGGTCCAGCTACTCGTGGAGGATAGGCAATGCTGATTAAAGGCGCACAAGTTTTAGATGATCAATGGCAATTCAGCCAGCTGGATATCCGGATAGCCGGCGACCGGATTGCGGAAATCTATCCATCAGCGGCAGGCCAGATGACGTCCCATTCGCCGGATCCGGAAACAATAGACGCCGGCGGCCTGCTGCTCATCCCCGGACTGGTGGATATCCATATTCATGGCTGCAATGGGTATGACTTCTGCGATGACGATCCCCGGGCCATCCGCGAAATGGCCCGATATTTGCTCACGCGGGGTGTGACGTCATTCGTCGGCACCACCATGTCTTTAGCGGAGGCGCAATTGCAGCGCATCGTCCATCGCGCTGCCGGACTTTGCCGGGAACGCTTGCCGGATGGAGCCCAGTTGCGCGGTATTCACCTCGAGGGACCGTTTCTGGCCCAGCAGAAAAAAGGCGCCCAGGCCGCTGCATCCATCATCGATCCTGATCTGGCCATGCTTGCGCGACTCCAGTCCTTGGCTGACGGGCAGGTGCGAATACTCGCCATTGCTCCGGAACGGCCTGGCGCCATGGCCATGATCGGCGAGGCTGCCCGGACGATGACGGTCGCCCTGGCCCACACAATCAGCGACTATGAAACTGCCCGCCAGGCCTTTGCCGCCGGGGCTTCACATGTGACGCACCTGTTCAATGCCATGCCGCCTTTCACACATCGGGAGCCGGGGGTTATCGGCGCCGCCAGTGATGCCGGTGCAACGGTCGAGCTGATCTGTGATGGCATCCATCTGCATCCGTCCGTGATCCGGGCTGTTTTCCAGTGGTTTGGCCCGGACCGGGTTGTCCTGATCAGTGATGCCATGCGGGCCTGCGGGCTGGCAGATGGTCAGTATGAGCTGGGTGGCCAGGCCGTCTCAGTCAGACAGGGCAAGGCGACCCTGGCCGACGGGACCATTGCCGGTTCGGTCACCGACCTGATGGCTGGCCTGGTCAACGCGGTGCAGTTTGGCATCCCGCTGCCCGGCGCGATCAAGGCCGCGACCTTTAATCCGGCCAGGGTAGCCGGCATCGCAAGCCAGGTCGGCAGCATCACGGTCGGCAAACAAGCCGACCTGCTGCTGCTCAGCCCCCGGCTGGAAATTGTCAGAGTCATCCACGGCAGCTGAAAATATCTGTTTCAGGCGCGAGTCACGCGTTATCCGGAATATAAAGGGACCCGGCATGACCAGGAAATTGACCTGGTTCATCGGCCAGCCCCGGCATCACGCCCCTGGAGGTCGCTCATGATCAGGAAATTCGCCGGCTATGTCGGCCAGTATTGGCGGGATACGATCCTGAGTCCCGTCTTTGTCATCCTCGAAGTTATCCTCGAAGTCTCTATTCCCCTGCTGATGGCCCGCCTGATTGACCGGGGCATCACACCGGGCAACATGTCTGTCATCGTCTGGACCGGAATCAGCCTGGTTGTCCTGACCCTGCTGTCCCTGACCTTTGGTCTGCTGGCCGGTTTCTTTGCGGCCAGCGCATCGGCCGGATTTGCCCAAAATTTGCGAAGCCGGATGTTTGACGCGGTGCAGGATTTTTCCTTCTACAATATTGACAAATTCTCGACGGCCAGCCTGGTAACCCGCCTGACCACCGATGTCAGCAACGTGCAGATGGCCTTCCAGATGATTATCCGCATCGCCGTGCGGGCCCCGGTCATGATGGCCTTTGCCCTGATCATGTCAATCAGTGTCAGCGCCCGCCTGGCCATGGTGCTCCTGGCGGTCGTGCCGATCCTGGCCCTGGGCCTCTATCTGATTATCAAATATGCTCACCCGGTCTTTGTGCGTGTTTTCAAGACCTATGACAAGCTGAACACCGTCGTACAGGAAAACGTGCGCGGCATCCGCGTCGTCAAGTCGTTCGTACGTGAAGACCACGAGATCGGGAAATTCACCACGGTTTCAGCCAGCATTTTCCGTGATTTCAGCCTGGCCGAAAAGATCCTGGCTTTCAACAGCCCGCTGATGCAGTTCTCGATGTACCTGAGCCTGCTGGGTATCTCCTGGTTTGGCGCGCGGATGATTGTAGCCTCGACCTTGACGACTGGCCAGCTGATCAGCTTCATCTCCTATGCCTCGCAAATCCTGATGAGCCTGATGATGCTGTCCTTCGTTTTTGTCATCATGATAATTTCCCGCGCCTCGGCTGAACGGGCGATCGCGGTACTGGACGAAGAAGTCGACCTGACGGAGCCGGCCAATCCGGTCCGGACGATCGCCAATGGTGATATCGAATTCGATGCGGTCCGCTTCAGCTATGCCAGGGATCCGGACAAACTCTGCCTCGATGCCGTCAACCTGACCATCCGCAGTGGCCAGACCATCGGCATCATCGGCGGCACCGGCAGTGCCAAGAGCAGCCTGGTCCAGCTAATCCCGCGCTTGTATGACGTGACGGGCGGAGCCGTCCGGGTCGGTGGTATTAATGTCCGGGATTATTGTCTCCAGACATTGCGGGACGGGGTAGCCATGGTCCTGCAGAAGAATGTTCTGTTCTCGGGCACGATAAGGGAGAACTTGCGCTGGGGTAATCCGGAGGCAACGGATGAGGAACTGGTCCAGGCCTGCCGCCTGGCCCAGGCCGATGAATTTATCCGCGCTTTCCCCGACGGTTATGATACCAGAATCGAGCAGGGCGGCAGCAATGTCTCGGGCGGCCAGCGCCAGCGCCTGTGCATCGCCCGCGCCCTGCTGAAGCGGCCGAAGATCCTGATCCTCGATGACTCGACGAGTGCCGTTGATACGCGCACCGATGCCCTGATCCGCCAGGCGTTCCTGACCGAAATCCCGGAGACGACCAAACTGATCATTGCCCAGCGGGTCGCTTCAGTCATGACCGCCGACCAGATCATCGTCCTCGATAACGGCCGGGTCGCCGATGTCGGTACCCATGATGAATTGCTGGCCCGTAACAATATCTACCAGGAAGTCTACTATTCACAGCGCAAGGGAGGTGACGGCAACCATGTCGCCTAAGAACCATGGCCTGACCAACGAAGCGCCGCCCGCCAATAATCCGGCCCGCAAGGCTGTACCGCAAAAGGCCCGGCCCGGGGTAGAAAAAGGAACCATCCTGCGCCTGCTGACCTACATCCGCCAGGATTACTTCGGACGCTTCATCCTGGTGCTCATCTGCATCCTGGCCAGCACGGCAGCCAGTGTCGCCGGCTCGCTCTTCCTGCAGATCCTCTTCGATAAATACATTACGCCCCTGACCGGCCAGCAGCATCCTGTCTTTACCGGGCTGCTCCAGGCAATCATGATGATGGCCCTGATCTACCTGGCCGGTATTGTCGCGACTTACCTTTACAACCGGCTGATGGTCGTCATCGCCCAGGGGGTCATGAAAAAGATCCGGGATGAGCTGTTCAGCCATATGCAGACCCTGCCGATCCGCTATTTTGACACGCATCCTTTTGGCGAAATCATGAGCTGCTACACCAATGACATTGACACGCTGCGCCAGATGCTGACGCAGAGCCTGCCCCAGATGTTTGCCTCGCTGATCACAATTGTCGCTGTCCTGGTCGCCATGCTGGCTACCAGCATCCCGCTGACGGCGGTGGTGCTCCTGGTCCTGGTGATCATGCTGCTGGTCACGAAAAGCATTGGCGGCAACAGCATGAAATATTTTATCCAGCAACAGCAAGACCTCGGCCGGATCAACGGCTACATCGAAGAAATGATCAACGGCCAGAAGGTGATCAAGGTTTTTTGCCATGAGCCGCAGACAATTGCGCAGTTTGCCAGCCTCAACGAGTCTTTGTATAAAAGTGCGACCAGCGCCAATCGCTTCGCCAATATCCTGATGCCAGTGCTGGCCAACCTGGGCACGGTCCAGTATGTGCTGATCGCGATTGCCGGCGGGGCCCTGGCGGTCAGCGGCCTGGCGGCAATCAGCCTCGGTACGATTGCCAGCTTCCTGCAGCTGAGCCGGACCTTCAGCATGCCAATCGGCCAGATCTCGCAGCAAATCAATGCCGTGGTCATGGCCCTGGCCGGGGCAGGCCGGATCTTCGCCCTGATGGACGAAATTCCGGAAACCGACGAGGGCTATGTCACGCTGGTCAATACGTGCCAGGACGGCAGCGATTTGTGCGAGGTCAGCGAACGGACAGGCCGCTGGGCCTGGAAGCATCCGCACGGAGACGGTACAGTTACCTATACCGAGCTGAAGGGTGATGTCCGGCTTTTTAATGTTGATTTCAGCTATGACGGCCAGAAAATGGTCCTCAATGATGTCTCTCTCTATGCCGAACCCGGTCACAAGATCGCTTTTGTCGGCGCAACCGGCGCCGGCAAGACCACGATTACCAACCTGATCAACCGTTTCTATGATATTGCCGACGGCAAGATCCGCTATGACGGCATCAATATCAACAAGATCTGCAAGCGTGACCTGCGCCGGTCACTGGGCATGGTTCTGCAGGACACCGCGCTGTTTACCGGCACAGTGAAGGAAAACATCCGCTATGGCAAGCTCAATGCGACCGACGAGGAGGTCTGCGCCGCCGCACGGCGGGCCAATGCCGACGGCTTCATCCGCATGCTGCCCCAGGGCTATAACACGCTCCTGACCGGCGACGGTTCCGGACTATCCCAGGGCCAGCGCCAGCTGCTGTCGATTGCCCGGGCGGAAGTGGCCGATACACCGGTCATGATCCTCGACGAAGCGACGTCCAGCATCGACACGCGAACCGAAGCGATTGTCCAGCGTGGCATGGACGCCCTGATGCAGGGCCGGACTGTCTTCGTCATCGCCCATCGCCTGTCGACAGTCCAGAATGCCGACGCCATCCTGGTCATCAACCAGGGTCGTATCGTCGAGCGCGGCAGCCATGAGGACCTGATCGCCCAGCACGGGGAATATTACCAGCTATATACCGGAACGCTCGAGCTCGAATAGCAATTGATCCGCAAAAACAAGTCTTCCGGAAGATGTGGCTCTCCGCCAGCCGCGCGATTTCCAAAACCCGAAATCAAGACAAGTCTTTTGTTTTATGCAGAGTTAATTTATTTATCTTGTGTATTTTGCAGGTAATAAGGCTTTATTTGCGCTATTAATTCATATATTTGCATGAATCATCTTTTTAACTTGCAAAACAAGAGCAAAACCCATTGACCCAGCACATGATAGCCTCTATAATGAAGTAAAACAGCAAGGGCGCTGCGGCTACACAACCGACAGGGCCCTTGCTGTTTTGATTTTATCTCGATCAATCCTCTTATCCCGGCTTACAAGCGAAGGTGCTTGATCTGGTATTTCCAGGCGATGCCTTCGCTTTTTATATAGAGTAACCAGCTTCGATCAACCCAAGAAGGAGGTTCGCGTTATGAAGCGTCAGATCCTGTCCACGACCGACCGGTCGAAAACCGTGCCTGTCACCACCCTGTTTGTCACGGCCGTACTGATTTTTATCCTGGGAGCGGCATTCAGTGTCTATAGTATCATCAGTCAAGTCAGCTTGAAGGTCCTGGATTATCAGGTTCCCGGTGCAGTCTGGGGCATGGTCATGATGTTTCTGGGCATTCGGTATTATGTCGCTGTCCGGAGATTGAAGGCCGAGGTCTACAAGAGCACCACCCAGTTTTCCTGGGACCATTTCAAATCAGAAAAATCCAGGCAGCAACCATCGGATCGCCGGTAGTCGAAGTTGATCATAAAAGAAGAATGAGAGGTTGATAGTATGAAACTGCCGAAAAAGTTTACGTTCCTGCTAGTCGCCGGCCTGGTGATGGTGATTGCCATCCTGCTGCTGGCCAGTGCATTCCGCGGTGAATCAACCGCTGCGGATCCGACCGGCGCCTCCTATGTCGCCACGACCGGATCCGAAACGATTGATGTCGTAGCGACCACCGCCAACAAGGCGCTCTTTGGGGCGAACTATGTCTGGATCATGATCTGTGCCTTTATGGTGTTTTTCTTCCAGTGCGGCTTTGCCATGGTGGAAACCGGCTTTTGCCGCTCCAAGAACGCCGCCCACACGATCACGATGAACTTCATGGTCTTCCTGGTCGGAGCAATCGGCTATTACCTGATCGGTTTCGCCTTGCAGATGGGCGGATCCGGCGGCGCGGCCGGACTCGGCACTGGCGGATCAATCCTGAATGCCCTGCTTTCAATCCCCGGCCTGGGTGGCATCATGGGCTACAAGGGTTTCGCCCTGATCGGCACCTATGATGCCGGCATCTACGCTTTGTTCTTCTTCCAGATGGTTTTTATGGATACCACCTGCACCATCCCGACCGGATCGATGGCAGAGCGGGTCAAATACTCGGCTGTCGTGATCACATCCTTCTTTATCTCCATCGTCCTATATCCGCTGTTTGCCAACTGGGTCTGGGGCGGTGGCTGGCTGGCCACTCTTGGCAAGAACTTCGGTTTGGGTCATGGTGTCGTGGACTTCGCCGGCTCGGCTGTCGTTCACTCCATGGGCGGCATGATCGCCCTGTCTGGAGCGATTGTCATCGGGCCCCGGATCGGCAAATTCAAAAAAGACGGTACGGCCCGGGCCTTTCCGGGCCATGATATCCCGATGGCGATCATTGGTACAATTATCCTGTTCTTCTGCTGGTTCGCCTTCAATGCCGGCTCAACGCTCAGTGCGTCAGACTTCCGGCTCTCGATTGTCGCAACCAATACCATGATTGCCGGCGCGGTCGCCGGCCTGGTGGCCATGTTCTATATGTGGATGAAGTTTGGCAAGCCCGACCCGTCGATGACGGCTAACGGTGCCCTGGCTGGTCTTGTGGCCATCACAGCTCCCTGTGCCTTCGTCAACGGTGTATCGGCATTGATAATCGGCGCGGTAGCCGGTATCCTGGTTTGCCTGGCCGTACCCATTGTTGAAAACAAATTCAAGCTCGATGATCCGGTAGGCGCGATTTCAGTTCACGGTGTCAACGGTTTCTGGGGCGTCCTCTCCGTCGGCCTATTCGCGGACGGCTCCTATGGTGATGGCCTGAATGGCGTAGCAGGTGGCGTGCGCGGCCTGTTCTTCGGTGATGCCTCGCAGCTGGTTGCCCAGCTCGCAGCGCTCGGGGTACTGGTCATCTGGGGTTTTGGCCTATCTTTCATTTTCTTCAAAGTGCTCGACCGGGTCTGGGGTCTGCGGACTGCGCCGGAAGACGAACTGGAAGGGCTCGACCTGCCGGAAATGGGCATCCTGGCCTATCCGGACAATGTTCGGGCAACATCCGAGCTCGACTACGACTCCTCGGACAACGCACCGATCCCGCAGCTGGCCCGCTTCAACCATCGCCTGGCCACTGGCGAACCGCTAGTCGGTGTAACGGCGAAAATCCCGGTTTCGATCGACCGGGCGGTCCCCGTCGAACTGGTCACCGCCCCGGTGACGGCCCTGGCTTCGGACGTCAAGATTACCAAGATCGATATCATTACCAAGCAGAGCAAGTTTGAAATTCTCAAGGAGGCCATGAATGAAATCGGCATCACTGGCATGACCGTCACCCAGGTTCTGGGCTGCGGCATCCAGAAGGGCAAGACCGAGTATTATCGTGGTGTAGAGAAAGAAATCAACCTGCTGCCCAAGGTCCAGGTGGCGATCGTCGTCTCCAAGGTCCCGGTCCGCAAAGTCATTGAGCTGGCCAAAAAGGTCCTCTATACCGGTCATATCGGCGACGGCAAGATCTTTGTGTACGACGTGGAAAATGTCGTCCGGGTCCGGACCGGCGAGGAAGGTTATGATGCCCTGCAGGATGATTGAACGGCGAGACCGGTGAAGATGAAGCTTCCGGTTATCAGGAATGGTCGTTCCGTTCCGGGCAATCCATGTCAGATTGCAGGGCCATGGACCAGTCTCCCGGTTACCGGAACGGTTAATCGGAAAGAAGGTTGCGTACTTTTGCGAGTACGCAACCTTCATTTTCATGTCTGAACAGGGGCTATCATCAGGGGCTTGAAAAGTCTACGAAGATTGACCCGGTCAATTGCGGCCTTCGAAGGCATTGATATACAGGCCCTTGAGCTCGCTGATCAGGGGGTATCTGGGATTGGCCCCGGTGCACTGGTCATCAAAGGCCTGTTCACTCATTTCGTCGAGCGAGGCATAGAACGAGGTCTCGGAGACACCCGCGGCCTTGATCGACTTCGGAATGCCGACCTTGGCCTTGAGGCCTTCAATCGCCGTGATGAGCCGCTCGATCTTTTCATCTTCAGTCGTCCCGCCGAGTTCCAGGTAATCTGCAATGCGGGCATAACGCCATTTCGCGTTCGGGTACTTGTATTGCGGGAATGCAGCCTGCTTGCGGGGATTATCGACCGCGTTGAAGCGGATGACTTCGCTGATCAGCAGCGCGTTGGCCACGCCATGGGGAATATGGTGCTTGGCGCCCAGTTTATGGGCCATGGAATGGCAGATGCCGAGGAAGGCATTGGCGAAGGCCATCCCGGCCATAGCCGATGCGTGAGCCATTTTTTCCCGGGCCTTGATATTGGTAGAACCTTCGCTGTAAGCATCCGGCAGGTATTTGAAAATCAGGCGGATCGCTTCCAGGGCCTGGCCGTTGGTAAATTCGGAAGCCAGGACCGAGACGTAGGCTTCCAGGGCGTGGGTCAGGGCGTCGATGCCCGATGCGGCGGTGAGCCCTCTGGGCATGTTCATCATCAGTTCCGTATCGATAATCGCCATATGCGGTGTCAGTTCATAATCAGCCAGCGGGTATTTGATGCCGGTCTGCTCATCGGTGATGACGGCAAACGGTGTCACCTCCGAGCCGGTACCCGCAGTGGTCGGGATGGCCACCAGGGCAGCCTTTGCGCCCATTTTCGGGAAAGCAAAAACCCGTTTGCGGATGTCCATGAAGCGCATGGCGAGATCTTCGAACTGCACGTCGGGATGCTCATACATGACCCACATGATTTTCGCCGCGTCAATCGGCGAACCGCCGCCCAGGGCGACAATCACATCCGGCTGGAAGCTCTTCATTTCAGCGGCCCCCTTGCGGGCTACAGCCAGGGTCGGATCCGGCTCCACATCGAAGAAGACCTTGACGTCGATGCCCAGATCCTCAAGCTGGCTGATCACGAGATCGGCATAGCCGAGGTTGTAAAGAACCTTGTCAGTCACAATGAAGGCGCGCTTCTTGCCGAGGTCTTTCAGTTCCTTGATCGCGACGCCCAGGCAGCCCGACTTGAAATAAATCCGGTTCGGAACCCGATACCACAGCATGTTCTCTCTCCTCTCGGCGACGGTCTTGACATTCATCAGGTGCTTGACGCCGACATTTTCCGAAATTGAATTGCCACCCCAGCTGCCGCAGCCCAGTGTGAGCGAGGGAGCCAGCTTGAAGTTGTAAAGGTCGCCGATAGCCCCTTGTGAAGAAGGCATGTTGACAATCGTGCGCCCGGTCTTCATGCGGGCCCCGAAAGCGGCGATGCGATCCTTGGAACGAATCTGGTCGGTATACAAGACAGAAGTGTGGCCCATGCCGCCGAGCTCAATCAGGCGGGCGGCTTTATCGAGCGCTTCCTCAAAGGACTTGACCCGGTACATGGCCAGGACGGGCGACAGCTTCTCATGGCTGAAGGGCTCTTCCAGTTCAACGGATTCAACTTCACCGATCAGAACCTTTGTTTCCTCCGGCACCGTGAGTCCGGCCATCGCGGCAATTTTAACCGCCGGCTGGCCGACAATCCTGGCGTTCAAGTTGCCATCGACCAGGATTACATTTCTGACAGCATCCACTTCCGCGTCTTGCAGAAGGTATGCGCCACGGTCCATGAATTCCTGTTTGACGGCATCATAAATCTCATCCATGACAAGGATGGACTGCTCGGAGGCACAGATAACACCATTGTCAAAGCTCTTGGACAGGAGAATCGAGCTGACCGCCATTTTCAGATGAGCTGTCTCATCAATGATCGCCGGGGTATTGCCGGCACCAACGCCGATGGCTGGCTTGCCCGAGGAGTAGGCTGCCCGGACCATGCCGGGGCCGCCCGTGGCCAGGGTCAGGTCAGCCAGCCGCATGACATTATTGGACAGCTCGACGCTTGGCTGGTCAATCCAGCCGATGATGCCCTCGGGCGCGCCGGCTTTCACTGCGGCTTCCAGAACGATCCTGGCGGCCTCGATGGTGCAGTTCTTGGCTCGCGGATGCGGCGAGAAGATGATGCCGTTCCTGGTTTTGAGGGCAATCAGGGATTTGAAAATCGCCGTCGATGTCGGATTGGTCGTCGGGATGATCGCTGCCACGACCCCGACCGGTTCGGCAATTTTGGTGATCCCGAAAGCAGGGTCGCGCTCAATGACGCCACAGGTCTTGTCATCTTTATACTGGTTGTAGATGTATTCGGAGGCAAAATGATTCTTGATCACCTTGTCCTCAACAATCCCCATGCCGGTTTCGGCAACAGCCTGCTTGGCCAGGGCAATCCGGGCGTTATTGGCCGCCATGGAAGCCTGGCGGAAGATCTCATCGACCTGCGCCTGGGAAAACGTCGCGAATTTCCGCTGCGCTTCCCTGATCTGCTCCATCCGGACCCGCAATTCTTCAAGATTCGTTACCTTCATAAACTTGACACCTCTTTCTTTTTTCTTCGCCAATTCTGTGGCTTTATTTTCCAAGAAGCACGGACTTCTCAAGAAACAAATGATTCGAGCGGGTTGCCTGGTTCGGGCGACATCCTCCCTTTCACGGCATGTTGATCTAAAGCCAGGCGATTCCAGGATCGCCAGGCCAGATTAAAACCAGTTCCGACATTAACATAAGTCAGTTGCTTGACTTAAAAACAAGAAAGACAAGCACGCGAAGCACAGGCACCACATGCTTGTCCCAGGACAAACTCGTAAAACCAGGCTCTTCTCAAACACGGAAAGCTTGCCAATTTCTCGGTCAAACTCATTGGTCCAGACATCATCGGTCGTTGCCTTGACCCTTAGATGAGAGGACTTGAACCCATTATTCAACTATGCATGCGTATTCGCTTCTTGCTGCATTCGCAGGTTCGAAAACGTTTACGTTATGATATTACTCCCGGCTTAGCGAACCGTCAATCACGGAATGTTAGACAAATTTACACCCGTAAACGTTTGTGGTTTGTTAAGTATGCACAATTAAAATCTGTGGTTTGAACGTCCGGAATTGACCGGTTTTATGACTGGGGTATGACCATCCGGAATTTACCGGTTTTCGGATCGTTGGGAATATCATCGACCGGATTGATTTCATAAGCGACCAGGCCGCTCAGATGATGCGCCTGCAGGATCATGTCCATCTTGTTCCGGATGCGGGCCATGGTAGCCGCGGGATCAGCGCTGAGCTTGACATTGAGTCGCAGCTGATGCGAGCCAGTTTGTACCACCTGCATTTTTTCCAGGCCCACAACGAAAAACTCGATAAAAACAAACGGATGGATACATTGGACGGTGCCATCCGGCCGGGCAAAACGCAGCTGTTCCTCGACGCGACCACCGACGGCTTTGATCAGCGGAAAAGGCCAGCCACAGGGGCATATCCGGTCGTCCAATATGACCTGGTCATCCATCCGGTAGCGGATCAGCGGTTGCGTATAATTGTAAAGGGTTGTCACAATCAGGTTGCCCGATTCACCAGGGCCGGCCGGTGTCCCGTCTGCCTTGAGCACTTCAAAAATGTGCCAGTCATTAAACAGGTGCAGGCCATCATGCCTGGCACATTCGGCTGCCATGGCAATTGATTCAGTTGCCGCATAACAGTTGAACGGGCGGACCCCAAAAGCCTGCTGGATTACATCAGCCATGCGACGGGTCAAGGCCTCCGCTGAACAAATGATTTTCTCCGGGCTGATCTTCAGATTGCCCTTTAACTGCTCGAGAGCCAGCTGATAGATGCCGGCCGCGTAGCCACTCAAGACGTCGGGCTGAAACTGATTCAACGCGGTATTCATGGCCGCGATCGGCATTTTGTTATCGTCCGCGAGAAATTCGACAACTGATTTCGGCCCGGAGCGCGACAATGTGATCCCGGCATAATGACCATCAATCACGCCGACGAAGGCATACCGGAGCTTGCGCGGCCAGTGCAGGTGTGTGCCGGATATACGGGTGAAAGACAGAGCCCGCAGCATCGCCCAGTCATTGGGGCCATAGACAAATAGCCCGATGCGGCCGGAAGATCCTGACGTATGGGTCACCACGTACTTACGCAGATATTTCTGGCCGGTTGTAGCCGGATCCGTGATAAATTTTTCCAGTTCACTTTTTTTGAGGTGTTTATCGCAGACAAACCGGTCGAAGTTCGCCATCATGATCTGTTTGTCAATAATCGGCAAGTCTTCCAGCCGGATCCGGCCGGGATGCCCGATATCAATGCCGTGTTCGCGATAGTATTCGCGGTAGAATCCGGAACGGGCCACGACATGGGCCAGCAGGCGCCGCAAGCGCTGCTGCTGGTGCTGGATCAGCTGTTCGGGACGCTGCGTTTCCGAGCGCCGAACCTGCCTGATCCTGATCAGGTATTGGATGGAGGGCCATTGCGGCGGATTCATGGGATTCATCGCATTCACCTGAAAAACTCAGCTGGTCGGCGCGAGCCAAAATCCATGGCACGTGCCAGACATCCATTTACTGCTGTGCCAAAATATCCATACCCTGTGTCAATCCATCTGCTCATCAATGCCCGGCATCAGCCAGCATCTCATCAAGATGGCTTATCAGTTGATCCAGGGCCGCTATCAGCCGGACATCGGCCTGGCCGACCCCCCGGATGACGGCTTCCAGATCAACCTGAAAACCGATCGGAACGGATCCACATTCGCGCAGGACAAAGGGAATCAGACGTTTTTCACCGGGATGAGGCAACCGGTTGAAGGCCAGCACAACATCAAAATAGCTGGCCAAAAATTCGGCTACGCGATGATTCACACTGACCAGGTCTTGCCGTTCGACGGCTTTCTTGATCTGTTCATAAAAAGACGGCAGCTTGCCCTGCAGCAGGTCACGGCCGCGCTCGATGATTCGCGCCCGCAAGGCTTCCGGATAGGGCATGCGGTAGCGTTCTTGCAGCTGAGAATACGCACCATGGCGATCAAACAGGATCGCACTGTGCAGCACATTGTACCAGAGGCAGGTGGTATAGCTATTGCCGGGCTGGCCATCCAGGAGGGTCCGGGCCAGGGACGTGTCCAGATCAGCCAGATAGCGATAAACCAGATCCAGGTGGATGCCGTTTTTGAGAATACCGTCGTCTTCCGGTTCCCAGTATGCATTGTCAAATTCCATATATTGACAATAGTCTTCTCCGAACTGATGCCGCCTGGTCAATGGCAAAGGCTGATTCAGATAGACGTAAACATCATAGTCGGATTGGCTGTCATGGGTACCGGACGCCCGGGATCCACCCAGCACGATCGCTTCAACCTCCGGACAAGAGCTCAAATCGTGGATCAGGTCTTCAAAATAGGCACTATTCATATATTCCCCCTTACCCTCTCCGGGCAGACTGCGTCCATCATGGCTGTGAAATGGGCAGTACTCATATGTTACCCTTCCCCTGGCAGCAGATGCGCCATTTAATTGTCGACCCTATCATCATGTTATCATTTTTCACAGCATTTCTTCATGCCAATTTCAGAAAAACGCCTCCGGTTGTTCAGGGAATTTTCACTTTCAGCCCGTAAGATAAAAACAGATCAAAGGCAGTCGCCAGTCACTGAAGCAGACAATCACGAAAAGGCGACGCGGCGAAACCAGAGATATCACGGTGACTGTCTTGAATCACCAGTCACTGAAGCAGAAGACTTCCTGAGCAACCATTGAGCAAAGTCACCCATTACCCTAGAAGCATGAAACCGGGCCTGATGAGGCGGCAATACGCCGTCATGTGCCTGATAAAATGGAGGTATGAACCATGAATCCGAAAACCAAGAAAAAAATCCTGATCGACATAGTCATGACAGCCATTTTCCTGTTCCTGATGAATCTGTCCCTGACGGGTGTCCTGCTGCACGAATGGCTGGGCGTTGGTATCGTTGGTCTCTTCATAGCCCATCTGGCGATCAATGCCCAGTGGATCAAGAACGTCACAATGAAATTTTTCCAGCCAATCGGTGCCAAGGCCAAGGCCATGTATATCCTCAATATGCTGCTGGCCTTGAGCATGGCCCTGACCCTGGTCAGTGGTGTCCTGATTTCCCAGTACCTCTTCGCGCCTCTGGCTGCAGCCAATTTCACGCTTTGGTATGGCATCCACAAAATCAGCAGCTGGGCGACGCTGGCCATCGTAGTCAGCCATACCCTGGTCCACTGGAACTGGATCCGCAACGTGATCCGCCAATTCGTGAAAAGTCCGTCCCTGCAGCCTGTTCGCCAGGTGGCCGTCCGCCTGATCGTCGGTCTCTTTGCCCTCGGCGCCATCTACTCCCTGGCTGTCGGCCCGGCCCTGGACCTGCTGTCCACAGGCCAGACGTCTGCCGACAAGCAGACGACGCTGGTTCTGACCCAGTCGACCAGCATCAGCTCGGTCGCCGCCGGGACTGAAACAACCACGACCATCGTTGAACCACTCACTACCAGTGATGAAGCCACGGCCGTCAGTGATACGACAACCACCGAAGCAACCCCGACGCTTGCAGAATTCCTCAGCAACTTTACCTGCACCGCCTGTGGTAAACACTGCCTGCTCTCCAATCCCCGCTGCGCCAAAGGCATCAGGCAGGCTGCCACATACGAAACACAGTACAACGAAACCTACGCCGTCATCGAAGGATAATTCCCTTTGGTTACGCAATATCCCAAAAAATCGCCGCCCGGACTGGTCTATTAACTTGATTCTGGTATAAGATGCATCCATGGAAAAGGGGCCGTCTCAGTATGTTGAGGCGACTCCTTTTCGTCATTGATGTCATTTCGTAATCCGGTTGCCATATTTCAAGCGGCGCAAGACGTTCCGGACGTTACTTCTTTATTCTCTATTAATAATAATGTGGCTTAAAAACAGTATCCGGTTAGCCAGGCTATCAGCGGCGATTCGCATGATCAAGCGGCATTTCGCAGGGCATGCCTTTTCTTCGGCGCTTGACCAGCCAGGCTATCAGCCCGATGCCGGCGGCCAGAACCAGCGTCAGCATGCCACCAACCAGGCCTGACAGACTTGTCCCGGCGCTGACAGCCGGCCAGGATCCAGATTCAGCTCCAGCGGGTGCCATCTGGCCAGCGGGCACCGCCTGGGCGTTGTCACTGCTATGCTTGAAACCATAGTCGGGCAGGATCGCTGTCGATTCCTGAATCCAGGCCAGCATCCGATGAATTCCGCTATCAGACTCCAGAACGCTTGTGCCCGCTGTTTTTGCCATGGCCCACTCCAGGCCATCCGGATTGGTCGAGGCAAACCAGGAAAGGGCGCCCCCCACGATCACAACAGCAATGAGCAGCGCGGTCAGCACCTTCTTCAGGGAACGCTGGCCAAGAATCTGGCCAGCCGCCGTACGTTCCAGGATTTCCGGCTGGGCCTTCCAGACAAATGTCACAACCGCCGCCGTCACAAGTCCTTCGCCAATGCCAATCGCCAGATGAATCGGCTGCATTAGCAAAACGAAAGTTGCCAGGGGCAGCTCGGTCTTGCCCGAGAAGAACGTTTCCAGCACCACACTGAAAGCGCCCAGTTGCAAACCAGCGACCGCCGCCAGCAGCGAAGCGCTGAATATCCGCTTGCCGGATAGCCCTTTACGGATGATCCATTTATATATATACGGGTAAGCAATGAAACAAGTGAAGAAACCCAGATTGAAAACATTACTGCCAAGAGCCAGCAGGCCACCATCGCCAAAAAACAGCGCCTGAATCAGCAAAACCGAAGCCATCGTCAGAAAGCCCGCATCGGGACCGAGCAGGATAGCCAGCAACAACCCTCCACCCAGATGGCCGCTTGAACCGGTCGCGGGAATTGTAAAATTTATCATCTGGGCGGCAAAAACAAACGCCCCCATCACACCCATCAAGGGAATCTTGGTATCATCGAGATCCTTCTGAACCTTTTTGACAGAAAAAGCCGCCAAACCAGCCGTAACCGCCAGCATCGTCCCGCCAACAAACGGCGAGAGCAGCGCATCAGCCATGTGCACAAAAACACACTCCCTCCAAAATAAAAACAACCCAGCCGGGAAGTTACCGATCTCCCCTTCATGGGTGTCTTATACTCGAAAAGACCAGACTGAATCAGTAAAAATTGACGGCAATTGGCTAACGGCAATTGACTGTGCCAAGCTTGCATAGAACATCATCAAATCAGGTGTGTCAGTCCTGAAAAAAATATCGGGCGGTACCAGTAAAAACCTTCATGGTTTCATTACATGCTCATTTGTACCAAAAATACCAGACACTGTCAACCACATGTCGGCAAGCAAACACAAGGCTCAGATTGCGAGCAAACACAAGGCCGGGGCGAAGATGATGCCCACCAGGCGCGTGCCGCAGACCGACGGGCGCCAGCTACCGGGTGCGGACCCGCCAGGCGACTGGGCGCCCCGCCGGCCGGTCTCAGTCGCGGGCCTGCGACTCCGGACAAACCCCGCCCTCGCGGCAAATGTACGGAATATACTTCATATCATAATCAAGCAAATGACCCAGAATCAGCCGGTCAATCAGAAAAGTGAAAAACGCCGCCGCATTGACCCCGTTCAGGATATACCCTTCTCTCAAGCGTGTTGCTTTTTCGAACAGGAGCTGATGCTCCTTCGCATGGTCCATGTACGCTGGATATCCGGCCGCCTGCAAGACCCGCTCTTCATATTCGAAATGCTGCGAGATATGCAGCATCAGATCGTTGACTGCTTCCAGTATCGCCTCATGGCAAGCATAATCAAGAGCCAGATTCATGATCAGATTTGCATCCTGCAGCAAGACCTGATGCTGCTGGTCAATGGTTCCATCACCGCTATTCCACTCGTTACGCCAGGTCAGGTAAACACAGGATAACTGAAACGCCCGGTTCGCGATAAATGCTTCAGGCCCCTGTTCCTTGACAGAAAAATAAAACCGCTCAAACTCAGTGACCGGCAGTGGCTTGCTGAACAGAAACCCCTGCATATAGTCACAGTAATAAGGTTTCAGGCTGTCGAACTGTTCCTTGGTCTCTACACCCTCAATCACAACCTCCAGCCCCAGGCCGTGGATAATGGTCACCATCGATTCGACAATCATCTGTTCAGTTTTACTGATCCCGATATGGCTGATCAGGGTGCGGTCCAGCTTGATGATATCAAGCGGCAGATCCTTCATATAGCCGAAAGAAGAGTAGCCAGTCCCGAAGTCATCGAGGGCCAGCTTGACGCCGATCTGCTTCATGGCCCGAAAGACCTTGAGAATCTCGTCAAGGTCGTTCATCAGCGTGCTTTCGGTGATCTCCAGTTTCAGGGAGGTTGGCCGGATGCCCGTTTCCCGGATCGTGCTGGTAATATAATCCGTCAGTTCGCTGCCCCGGTTTTCAAAGGACAGCAATGACAGATTGACACTGACCATGATGCTGTGGATGCCGATGGACTCCCAGGCCGCCACGCGCAGACAGGCCTGCCGGATGACCCAGTCCGTGATCGGAATGATCAGCTTCGTCCGTTCCGCGATCGGAATAAACTCCAGCGGCGCAACCTGGCCAAATTCCGGGTGATTCCAGCGCAGGAGTGCTTCCGCCTGATCGATCAGGCCAGTCCTGACATCAAAAATCGGCTGATAATGCAATTCAAACTGATCTTTATCAAGGGCGCTATACAGATCCTGCTCCAGCAATTCTTCGCGGGTTCTTGCCTTTTCAAAATCGGCCGTATAAAAGATAATCGCATTGCGTTGCTTTTTGGCGATGTAGAGAGCGGTATCGGCATTCTTGACTGTCTGGTCAAGGGAAACATGACTGTTGCCGATGCAAATCCCGATACTGGCCGTAATATAGACCATCCGGCCGCTGATGATGATTTTCCTGGCAATTGATCGCTGGATCTCAGTGGCAATCTCCCGGATATGCTCCATCTGGCCGGAGACTGCAACCACGACAAATTCATCGCCGCCGAAGCGATAAACGAAGCCAGCATGACCAACAACAGTCTGGATCTTTTCTGCAATCTGCTTGAGCAGGTAGTCACCGGCCTGATGACCCAGCGCGTCATTAACCAGCCTGAATTTATCAATATTGATGGCAATCACGGAGTGGCCCAGCCGGGCTGCCGGATCGGACTGCTCCAGCGCAACAAGCTGATTGATTGCGTTGCGATTCATCAGTCCAGTCAGTGAATCATGGTTATTCGCATACAGAATCTCGGCGATCAGGCACTTCCGTGCTTCTTTGTCATCAGGGTTCGGCATGGTCAGGCCAGTCCCGGTTCTGTCATGGTTCGGGCTGGCCAAATCCCGGAGCAGAATGCTGATCCATGACTGGCCAGCCAGGTCTGTCAATAAACTCGCAGTAAAACAGGTTTGAAATGGACGGCAATCCTTGCACATCAGGTCCAGCACCCCAGTGAATGTATTCACTTGATGCCGGTGAAAATAGTCAAGATTGAACCATTCACCGGAACGCACGAACAGATGCCTGATATCCTGTACGGCCAGCTCCTCTGCGGTAAAGCCGGAAATCTGGCAAAACGAGTCGTTCACAGCAAATAGCTGACCATTTGAATCAGCAATCAGGGCACCATAGGGGCTTGTATAGAAATATCTCTCAAACAACTCCAGCCGTTCGGGCTTCAGACTGCTCATTGCATCGCACCATTACGCTTTCAAGAAATCAATCCTTCCGGATATTGACCGCGGTTTCCGCAACGGCCGCATCAACCGTCCATGCACGACACCATCTGTTCAAAACCAGCAGTCAAACGTTAAGGTCATGGCTGCCTCATGAAATGTCACTGACAGAAACGGCTGCACGCACAGCTGGGTTCCCTTGTAATTGATGTTGCGAGGCTTGGATAGTAATGCTATTTTATAACATTCAGGCTTTAAATCAACACTTATGAAATATTATAAATGACAAGATTCACTGATTTTTTGACGATAGAAGAATGAGACAACCGGCTGGCCAGTATTTTCAGGCTGCCGGGCTTCTGTCATATTATGTTATTGATCTGTGGATTATGCCAGTCAAGCAAAATGTTATAGATCCATTGAATATTTTCATGCTATAAATAGAGAAAATCTCTTTGCACTGCATTTTGATATACAGTACAACTGAGCAGGCGATGAACGACGCAAGTGTGTTTGTGGGGCCGGGCCCGATGGGCAGCAGGATCTTTTTCCTGTGGGACAGTAATGTGTTCCGCAGGTTTTTTTATATCTCGGGACTAAACTGAATCAATGCTTTGCCATAGGGGTACGCAAAAAACTTCTCTTTGAGAAGCTCAGGAGGTATTGTCTATGACAAAACAAAATCAGAACAAAATCCAGCAAGACTTCAAATCCCGTTCAGTGCGAGACGTCATGCCGTCCCGCACTGGCTACCAGGGGCTAAGCACCGCGCAAGTTTTGCAACTACAAGCAAAATTTGGCCTGAATGAGCTCGTTCCGGAAAAAAAAGTCACATTTTTCCATAAGATCATGGATGTCATCACTGAACCGATGTTCCTGCTGCTGATGGTGGCGGCAATTATCTATTTTGTACTGGGCGAGCCGCGCGATGGCCTGATCATCGAATATCCGTTTACCAATGAAACCAAGATGATGGGACACGTCTGGGAACGCCAGGGCCAGATTATAATCGCTGCCAAGGGTTCGCCGGAGGGGCTTCTGGATCTCTGCGAGCTGACAAAAGTATTCTGCAAGGGCTGACGGTTTTCGCGGCTTCGTTTGGTCTTTACTACTATTCCTTGCGCAATAATCCCCAGGCCCCGGAGCTGGCCCGGTCGCTCGGCCTGGCAGTCATATTCCTGAGCAATATTCTCCTGGTTCAAGTCAACAGTTCAGAAACTGACCTGATCTATCGCTCATTTATGCGGCTGGCGAAGGATAAGGTGATGTGGCTGATCAATGGCGGCACGCTGCTTATCCTCGCCGTGCTCCTGTATACGCCGATCAACCATTTCCGGTTGATCTTCGCTTATTCCAGCATAGAACCGTTCATCAGACAGCGGTCAATCATTGCCAGTCACTTTTGCAGGTCAATCCAGATGGCCGGGCGCACGACGTTGTATTCGTTACGCACATTGTCACCATACAAATCGACATGCCCATCGCCGCCGACACGCGCCGCGAAATAATCCTGATAACCAGGCGACCGCAGCCACCACCAGCCATGGCCGGCATAGTTGTAGGCACCCTGGGAAATGGCAGCAGACGTGCTCGTGGCAATTCTTGAGGCATCGTCCGCGAAGTACCGGTTCGCTTCTTCCAGGCTCAGCAAGAACACCTGGTCCCGGGTTGGTGAACCGCCGCGAATGTTGTAGATTGAATTGTCCGGATTCGCCAGATCGGCAACGCTGATTCTGGCCTGCTCCGCGGCTGTGAAGGTCTCCGTCAGAAAAGTGGTGTTGAGCCAGGTCCGGAGCGTGCTCTTTTCCCAGGTTACCGGACCCGATTCGAGATAATACGCCTGACAGGCCAGGCTTTTTTCCGAGATGAGCAGGGCTTTGCCTGCCGAAACTTCCAGCACGCGCCAGGCAATTTCCTCCTGGCCATTGACTGGATTATTGTCCTGTTCAAGGTGGCCGAACCAGACGATGTCGCCAGGCCTGGCTTGCCCCAGGACTTGCAGCTTGTATTGCGCAAACAGCTGCACGCTGTCCTTGTAATCACCCAGCTCACTGAACAGGCGTGCAGCCTGCGCATATTGCATATCTTCCAGCAGCTGTGTGGCGTGCTTGTACTGAGCCTCCTGCCAGCGGGTTGCACTGTCCCGGTAAGGCCCCAGCTCGCTGAACATAGCGGCGGCCTGTGCCGGCTGGTCATTATTCAACAGAAAATCAGCCTGGTTATATCGGGTGGCCGGTATCAGGATCGAATTGAACAGGAACATGACAGCCATAGAAAGGGCCAGAATGAAAGCAACGAACACGGCCGGATGGTGCGTGCGTATCCGTTTAATATCCATATATCCACTGTGAGTTCCAGATTTGTTATTTGCCATGCTCAGGCTCCCCTCCGAGTCGGCCAAGCATTGCCTGAGGCAATACACCATTTATTTTTAAACGTTTCGCACATATATTCAATCGTACTATTGTCTAATATGCTATATTTCAGTCGAAAAATCAATGTTATTTATTGCTTACTTATCTCTTATGCAAATCACTTCAGTCGTTATGTAAACCTGTTTATCAATCGATAACACTTAAATTTACGGGTAACACTTAGAAAACATCCATAATAAGCGTATACTGAATGCTGTATCCATGCGGCATAACCTGACCAGCAAAAGCGGACCGGTGCCGCATGTTCGGTTCACCGGACCAGTCCGAGGTGATATCCATGAATAAAGTGAATCCGCAGACAGCTCTCAAAAAATCCGCCTACACTTTTATCATCCTGCTGGGCATCGTCAGCCTGTTTTCCGATCTTACCCACGAAGGTGCGCGCAGCATCATCGGGCCTTATCTGGGCCTGCTGGGGGCATCGGCAGCAACCATCGGTTTTATTACGGGATTTGGCGAGTTCATCGGTTATGCCCTGCGTCTGGTTACCGGAATTATCAGCGACAAGACAAAAAAATACTGGACGATGGCCATCATTGGCTACGTCCTGAATGTCATCGCCATTCCGCTGCTGGCCCTGGTACCGGAAAATGGCTGGATCTATGCCTGCGGGCTGATCTTGCTGGAGCGTTTCGGCAAGGCGATCCGCAATCCGTCCAAGAGCACGCTGGTTTCTTTTGCCGCCAGTGAAGTAGGTGCCGGCAAGGGCTTTGCCATCATGGAAGCGCTCGACCAGATCGGCGCTTTCCTGGGGCCGGTCATGTTATTCGTTATCCTGACCATCAAAGGCACTCGTAATACACGTGACGGTTATATCATCAGCTTTTTATCCCTGGGTGTAACGGCTATCCTCGCCGTATCCGTCCTCCTTATTTCCCGCAAGCTCTATCCTGAGCCCCATCAGTTCGATAAAGGCAAAGAGGAAGACGGTCCCGTCCAATTTGCCAGGCCTTTCTGGCTCTATATGGCCGCCATATCGCTGGTGGCATTTGGCTTTGCCGATTTCCCGCTCATGTCTTACCACCTGGTCCGGCAAAATCTGTTTGCCGACAATCTGATCCCGGTGCTTTATGCCGCCGCGATGGGGATCGATGCGGTGGCGGCCCTGATCTTTGGCTGGCTATATGACAAAAAAGGCGTGAAATCGCTGGTATATGCCATTGCGCTATCAGCCTTCTTTGCCCCCTTTGTTTTTCTCACGGCCAATAAGGCGCTGATCATCGCCGGTGTTCTGCTCTGGGGCATCGGCATGGGCGCCCAGGATTCAATCCTGAAGTCAACCGTCACCAGCCTGGTGGCCAAGAACCGGCGAGCTACGGCGTTTGGTATTTTCAATACCGGTTTCGGCTTGTTCTGGTTCGTGGGCAGCTACCTGATGGGCCTGCTTTACAACCGCTCGTTGCCGGTGCTGGTCGCGATATCCATCATCGCCCAGCTGGCTGCTATCCCGTTGCTTCTTCAAGTCGCCGGGCGCATGAGGAAAAGCCGCAATGAGGCGCCATAAGCGGGTTAACGTCGCCGGGGTCACGAAGAAGGTGCAGGAACAGGGTGCCGTACTCAGGATTCAGCTAAAACAATCAGCCAGTCCTGATCGGTAAAACTGATTGCCTGGCTCTTGTTGGGATTGGTTACAATGCGGGATTCTATCTGGCCGCCTGATGTCGTGACCATTTTCTTGTAGCCGATGAAAACTTCCTGATAGCTGGATACAACCTGGGCTAAAGCGTAACCATCCAGTTGTTTTCCGGCTGCAACATAGCGGGTGGCTGGCTTCAGGTAGATTTCTGAGCCCGCAGAATCAAGCAGCTGTTCGAAAATTGGCGCAAGTAGCCGGTTCTCGGCAATCTGGGCCATGATCAGGCTGGTAATATTATTGCTGATAACAAAATCGCTGACATTGGTCCCCCTGGCCAGTTCCTGATTGCGAATATCGAGCATTTCACTCGTGATCCCGAATTCCAGATTATGGATCTGTGCCAAATCCCGGATATGCAGGAGAACGGTCAAGGTCCAGGAATCGGCCAGATCAGACGGCTGAGTACTGTCGCTCAGGATCAGGATATGGCTGAACCCTCGCAGGATCAGCTGTTCAAGCTCGTCCCGGCTGAAAGACTTGACTTCGAAATGTTCAAGCACAAGATTCGGATACGTTTGTCTGGTGTCCAGGTTTTGAGAATGACGGGTGAAATCATCGGCGATAGTTATTTCGGATCCGGCTGGTAAAAAAACATTCAGCTCGGCCAGAATTTCTGCGAGCAGCTTGTTTGAACCAAGAATCAGCAGCCGGGCATTTTGCAGAATCCGGCCAGTCGTCTCCTCTGCCGGATGGCGGGGCAGATCAGGGTTACTGCTGACCGGCGCGGCTAAAGGCACAGAAGCTCCGTCATCACTGGCAATCAGGATGATGGCATCATCGGGCAAGATCTTTTCATCAGCCGGCGGATTAAGCAAGATAGCAGGACCGCGGCTGATCCCGATCACGGTTGAACACTCAAAGCTTCTGTTGGCTTCCTGAAAAGTCCGGCCGGCCAGCTTCGGATGTTTTTCGATGTAGATCTCATCACCGGCAAAGTCGAACAAATCAAGATAAACGGAGGAAAGACCGGGCTGGTAACAGACGTGAGCCATGATCCGGGAAATGATCTGGTTGAAATAGAGCACATCAGCGTGACCTCGTCCGGCAATGTTGGCAACCTGCAGGTTCTCCGGATTCGAGATGGAAGCGGCAACATGAATTTGACTGCTTTCGGGATAGACATTCTGGATGTCATCCTGGTGCAGATAGTTGGTTACGGCCAGGAGAATCCGGATAACCGCATTATCGTCATTCTCATTGATGATAATGGACTTGCAGGTTTCAAGCGAGCAACGCCCCAGGTCATAGGCCGAAGTCAGGTCGCCGTTGCGGCAAATGATCCGGGTGTTCTTGCTTTTCGGCAGACGGCGGCTGATCTGCTCCTCCATAACCTGCTTGTCTTCAGGAGCAAGGACAACCAGGCAGGCATTTTTGGCATTTTCATTGGCGGTCAGCAATTCACTTAAAATCGAAAAGACTGCTTCATTATAGCCCAGGATGACCGTGTGATTTTTCTCGATCAGACGGGCATTGCCCCGGCGCAGATCTTCCAGGCGATTGGAAAGACCAGTATTGATGATACCGATCAGGGTACTGGTAATGAATATCCCGCTCAAGGTCAGAAATGCGGCCACGATCACCAGGCCAAAGGTACCTTCGACACCGGCCAGATTGCCTGCATCAAGGGTTAAGGTGAAAGATTTCCAGATTGCGTAAGGCAGGGATGCATTGGCCCAGGTCTTTTCAAAAATCATGATAGCCAGGCCGGCAATCACAATAACCACGATGGTGATGATCGCCAGAAGCATGATCAGGGAGGTGGTCCCCTTTGACATGATGGAGTCAATCCAGTAACTGGCACGTTCCTTGAATCTAGCTTTTTTCATACAGACCATCCTCACTTATATTTTATTGTAGATAGCGATTGGTCAAGTCCGGCACAAGGCGTATCGATAATCAATCTGGTCTGTCATGATTATCCTCAAGGACGATTCGTATTGATATTTTCATGATCATCAATATACGACTGCCGATTCTGTTCCGCAAATATTTTCCATGCGATATGCAAATATAATATAGCAAATATGTCTCATTGATGCTAGAGTCAGTCATCCATTGTAAGCATGATAGAGCCTGTATAATTGGTGTAAATTGAGAAATAAAAAATGAGCCACGAGCTC
>CAYVHB010000004.1:0-116615 GCA_964450865.1 uncultured Oscillospiraceae bacterium
CAAAAAAGCCTCCGATTTCTCGGAAGCTTGATTGTATCAAACATGCAGTCTGATTGTGGTGGAGCATAGGGGATTCGAACCCCTGACCCCAACACTGCCAGTGTTGTGCGCTCCCAACTGCGCTAATGCCCCGCGGCTATGTCAGTTTATTACAGGTATCTTTTCTTGTCAAGGGGGCAGATCCTTTTTTCTCTGTTTTCGACGAATTTTTTCGAACTTCATTTATGTACATTTTTACGCACCTCTTTTACGCATTTTTCGCGTGCTTTTTTTCGTGCTTTACGTTCATATTTAAAATATTTCAAGCCCGTTATTTCTGGCGTTTTGTATTGAAATTATATATAATGCCGGAATATGATTTGACAAAGTGGAGAATGCATGTTGATTGCCTCATCCATCGCGTCACGGGCAAGACTATTTGCCAAATCAATCGAATATCAGACACACACCCAGGAGGATGACTCGAACATGGCTGGTAACCGGACGATCTGCACGACCAATAACGTTGACTACAGTACAATCCGCCGGGCGATGTGTAATGGCGCCCGTACTTTCCAGGAGATCCAGGACATGACCGGCGTCTGTGGCACTTGCCCGGGCTGCCAGGCCGAGCTGGACTCTATTCTGTCATCAGTCTGCGGTTGCCATCACGTTTCACTGCAGGCTGTGATAGACGCCGTCAAAAATGGCGCGGATACGGTTGAAAAAGTCGGTTCGATCACCGGTGCCGGAACTGACTGTGGTCGCTGTAAGGCGCTCGTCGCCAACGTCATCGCCCTCGGCCGCTGATTAACGAAGCGTGGGGGCGTTGACTCCGATCCGGACGGCAGCTTCACCGATCGTGTATACCATGGATCACCTTATAAAATCTGCCAGTTTTTGCACTTAGCGTTATCTGTAGGGCACTCCATAATCTCACTGCAGATTAAAGATATCGTCAAGCAGATATCCGGACGAAGCAATCACTTCTAATTTATATGCTTGTTTACCTATCGATCCTGTACGACCACGCAGGGGATATTCAGCAAGTCCGCGATCTTTAATGATGATGTCAGCATTGGTTGAGGGGGACTTGGCAATTTCGACAATCTGCTGCCGGGCGACAGCGTGAATCTGGTCTCTCGCCTGCACCCTTCCGTGAAAAACGGGGCAACGTTCCGGCACAAAATACGGACCCGCCGGTCACCCGCTGGCATGCCTGTCGTTCGGTGATTGTCAAATACAGTTCTGGACTTTTTGAGACAATATCGTCTACAATAAAGTAATTGGACATATAAGAATATCTGGAACAATCGACTGATGGCCCTGTTTGACCCGGGCCTTGAACCGGAATGGAGAAAGCGTGACAGACAGATGGAACTGAATGATCTGATTGACCCTATCGAAAAAATCCTGCGCCAGGCTGGCCAGATGATCCTGGATGCCGATCACCAGGCATTGCGGATTGAACAAAAAGGCGAGGCCAATTATGTCACGGAAGTTGACTATGCGGTGCAATTTTTCATTGAACAACAGCTGCAGGCCTTAACACCGGCGTTTGGCTTCATGGCGGAGGAGGCCGACCAGCACCAGGCTGTCCTGGACCGGCCATTCTGGATCCTCGATCCAGTCGATGGCACCACGAATCTGATGCATCATTTTCAGCATTCATCGATTTCGCTGGCTCTGGCTGAGGGTGACGACCTGCTGATGGGCTTTGTTCTTAATCCGTTCCTGAACGAGCTGTTTATTGCAGTCCGGGGCCAGGGAGCAACGCTGAACGGCACTCCCATTCATGTCAGTACCGTCAGCCGGCTGGCTGATGGCCTGATCGGATTTGGTACCAGCCCCTACGTGCGGGAAAAGGCCCATGATACCTTTATCCGGGTTGAGAAAATTTTCCTGCAGGCCCTGGAAGTCCGGCGCTGCGGCACCGCTTCTCTCGACATGGCTTATGTGGCTTGTGGCCGGCTGGATGCCTTCTTTGAAATGAGCATCCTGCCCTGGGACCACGCGGCCGGTTTATTGCTGGTTCTGGAAGCGGGGGGCCGGGCCACGAACTTGCAAGGCCAGATGCCGAGTCTCAAGCATGTGGATACCATGCTCGCCAGCAATGGCCTGATCCACGATGCTATCTATCAGCAGATCCATCTCTGAAAACCGCACAAAACAGCAGCCTGGATGGGGGGAACTGCCAGCTGTTGCACGCCGCGCAAAGGAGATGCTTGAAAAGCCTTGATTGAATGCGAAGGTCCCTGAACGGCCAATAACTGCGACTGGCCGAATGAAGGTCGGCGACGATTCAACCGCTTTGATCAGCTTCGAAGGGAAAAGTTCATGTCCAGATTATCAAAAAAATCGGACGCTGGCACCGTCTATGTGGTTGCAGAAGATCTGGTAACACCGGTGGCGCAAGGATATTCAGGTGCGGCGATCCAGCGGCTGGCGGCTTATGAAAATATCGTTGATGAACTGGCTGCCAGTCAGCTGCGAATTGCAGCCGACATGGAACGGCTGCGCAACATGGGCCGTACCAATTCCGTACAATTTAAACAGCTGCTGGCGGAGAAACTGATGAACAGCAACATGCTGGTTCTGCTACATCGCTGCGAAACCGAAAATCCATAGCGCTGTCGCATACGCGCCGCCGATCCGTTACGGGCAAGTTGCCTGCCCGCACACGGCCGGCCGGCGTTCATCGCACATCCGGCGCCTGTCCGGCATACCCCTGGGTGATCCTGTTTGCATCTCGCCTCAGTTGGCAAAATGGGTGTGTTTAACTTGCCACTGCTTGAGCTTGATGCCCAGCCAGAAGGTATAAATGCCCAGGGTAATGATGGAAAGCAGCAACCACTTGATCCAGCTGCCAAACAATTGCATGCCGGTACCATCAAAAGTCAGGCGCCGGCCGTCAACGACCGTATGCCTGGCTTCCCAGCTGTAAATCAGGCAATAAGCCCAGGGGAAGCAAATCCCCAGCGTAATAAGCGTAATTAAGGCGCCAACAAGCTGCCAGCCGATCAATTGCAGCAGACCACCGTCAAAATAAGACTTGTCCATCGATAAACCCTCCTAGATAAATTGAATGAGTACTCCCTTATCCTGTCAAGAATACGCTCTTACCATGTTAACACATTATTTAATAATTGGAACAGACAAACCTGGCCAAATAAAATAAAAGCACCCGGATGGTTTGGGCCAGCCGGATGCCAATGATTGAAAAGTGTGAATCTGATGAACCTGGTATCAATTCTGTCGCCAGGGATAAAACGATACCGGAAGAAACATTAGCAACGATCCAGAAGATACCAAAGCGAGGATGATGCGCACTAACTTAAATTCTTGCGCATCCGCTGATAAGTCTCATCGTCGATTTCACCTCTGGCGTACCGCTCATGCAAGATTTTGAGGGCCTCCTGATTGCTGGCTGCATCTTGGGTTATGCCAGCTGGCTTGTCACCGCCCGGTGTGCCGGCCGATACCGCCGCAGCATGCAGATAATTCCCGCTACCCGTGGCTGATGTCTGCACCGCTGGCTGACCGGCCCGGCGGCTGGCCCGCACGGCAAGAATAACCAGAGTGACGGCCACAGCAAGCACGAACAGCAAAGCCAGGCCGCCCAGGATCATGCCAATCCAGCTCATGCCACCGAAATGACCGAAACGCCCCATAAGACCCGGACACCCCCATCCATTGTTAAAAGTACTGCTATCAAATGCACCATTATAAAAATTCCGCATCATAAAATTTACCTCCGGATTTCCTCTCATTGTACGCGCGGAATATGTCAATACAATGGAGAAACATCATGTTTCCAGTTAAGATTGATGGATAATGACATTTTAGTATTTGTTTCTTACAGATCATTGCTTCAGCCAGTTAATATAACAGTTAATATGACAAACTGCACAGTCCTGGCGCTGTCGATTGACGGCCGGATCTTCTCCAGTTATACTGTATGTGTACTTCCGGAACTGGCGGATCAGTGGGCAACCACAGGGGACCGGAGGAGAATGATGTGTCGACCGCCTGGGCCGGGATTAACTGGTTCAGGTGTTTTTTTATGCAAACAGGACTGGCTGGCTTTTAATCCGGGCTGATCCGTATGCATGAACAGGACTGACTGGCCAGGCCGATTGATGAATCCTGATGAACAGCGATGAATGCTGATGAATGCTGATGAATAAGGAGGACCCCGTATGCAACAGGCTTGGCAAGGCTTTCAACCCGGTCCCTGGCAACAGGAGATCAATGTCCGTGATTTTATCCAGCACAATTACCAGCCCTACACGGGCGATGCCGCTTTTCTGGCCGCGGCTACCGACCGTACGATCCAGCTGAATACCCGTTACAAGCGACTGCGGGCACTCGAGCTCGAGATGGGCGGCGTGCTCGATATTGACACAACTACCGTCTCCTCCCTGCTCAATTACCCGGCCGGCTATCTTGACCGTGAGCATGAGCTGATTGTCGGCTTGCAGACCGGCCGGCCGCTCAAGCGCAGCGTCAATCCGTTTGGTGGTATCCGCATGGCGGAAAAGGCCTGTGCCGATTATGGCTATGAACTGTCCGAGTCGGTACGCGGGCATTTTCGTTATCGCACGACCCACAACGACGGCGTCTTCCGCGTCTATACCCCGGAAATGCTGGCCGCTCGCAAAAGCGGCGTGATCACCGGCCTGCCCGACGCTTACGGCCGCGGCCGGATTATCGGTGACTATCGCCGTGTCGCTCTGTATGGTGTTGACCGCCTGATTGTCGCCAAACAGCAGGACAAGCTCAATCTAGGGCAACAGGATATGACCGAGGAAAATATCCGGCTGAGTGAAGAGCTGTACCGGCAGATTGATTTTCTGCAAAAGCTGAAGGACATGGCCAGGCTCTATGGCTATGACATTGCCGGTCCGGCGAAAACAGCCCGCGAGGCGATTCAATGGCTGTATTTTGCCTATCTGGCCGCGATCAAAGAACAAAACGGAGCAGCCATGTCGCTGGGCCGGACCAGCACCTTCCTCGACATTTACCTGGAGCGCGACAAGGCATCCGGCATACTGGACGAAAGCCAGGCCCAGGAACTGATTGATGATCTCGTGCTCAAGCTGCGGATGGCCCGCCAGCTGCGCACAGCAGAGTATAACGAACTGTTCGCCGGCGATCCACTGTGGGTCACCGAGTCGATTGGCGGCATGGGTGAGGATGGGCGGACACTGGTCAGCCGGACATCCTATCGGTTCCTGCACACCCTGCGTACACTTGGACCGGCACCGGAACCCAATCTGACGGTCTTGTGGTCCGAACAGCTGCCAGAAGCATTCCAGAACTACTGTGCTGCGCTTTCGATCGAAACCGATTCCCTGCAGTATGAAAATGATGATCTGATGCGGCCGCGTTTTGGTGATGACTATGCCATTGCCTGCTGTGTCTCGGCTGGCCGGGTCGGCAAGGATATGCAGTATTTCGGGGCCCGCTGCAATATCGTCAAGGTCCTGCTGATGGCCCTGAACGGGGGTCGTGATGAGGTCAGCGGTGCCCAGGTCGGTCCAGTCAGCGAACCGGTCGGCAATGGCCCGCTTGATTATGACGACGTCATGCGCCGCTTCCATGAGTACCAGCGCTGGCTGTGCCGGCTTTACGTCAATACCATGAATGTCATCCATGCCATGCACGATAAATACGCCTATGAAAAAATCCAGATGGCCTTGCATGATACCCAGGTCAACCGCGTCATGTCCTTTGGAATGGCCGGCTTGTCCGTGGCCGCTGATTCGCTGAGTGCCATCCGCTACGCCAGGGTCACGCCAGTGCGCGACAGCCGCGGCCTGATTGTTGATTTCATAACCGAAGGTGAATTTCCCTGCTATGGCAACGACGACGATCGCGTTGATGCCATCGCCCGCGACCTGTGCATTCATTTCCATGCCGAATTATGCAAGACACCCTGCTATCGCGGTGCCCGTCACACCCTGTCGATCTTGACCATTACGTCCAATGTCGTTTATGGCAAAAAGACCGGCTCGACGCCAGATGGCCGCCAGAAAGGCGAGGCTTTCGCGCCTGGTGCCAACCCGATGCACGGCCGGGAAAAAGAGGGCGCCCTGGCCGCCCTGAACGCGGTTGCCAAGCTGCCCTATGATTGCTGTCGCGATGGTATCTCCTGTACCATGACCTTTACACCCGCTACACTTGGCGATAACCTGGCGACCCAGACCGGCAACCTGGTGGCGTTATTGAATGGTTTTTTCCATCAGGAAGCCCACCATCTCAATGTGAATGTCCTGAATCGCGAAATGCTCGAGGATGCAGTCCGGCATCCGGAAAACTACCCGGACCTGACCATTCGTGTTTCCGGCTATGCGGTCAATTTCAACCGCCTGTCAGTAGCCCAGCAACAGGAAGTCATCGCCCGGACATTTCATACCCGGCTGTATTGAGCCGCGTTTCGTCTGCAGATGGATACGCACGAACGCTCATCTGGTAAACCTGTCGGCCCGGCGGGCTTCGTCCACTCCTATGAAACACTCGGGGCACTCGATGGACCCGGACTGCGCCTGGTCGTCTTCCTGCAAGGCTGTCCGCTGCGCTGCCGCTATTGCCACAATCCGGACACCTGGCCAATGGGCAGCGCCGGTGAGCGGGCAATGCGGGTATACCCGGACGATATCGTGCACCGGGCCAGAAGACTGCGTCCATATTTCGGCAAGACTGGCGGGGTAACACTATCCGGCGGCGAGCCGCTGGCTCAGCCGGCTTTCACCCTCGCGGTCCTGCAAGCATTGAAAGCTGCCGGCATCCGGACCGCACTAGATACCAGCGGCTGGTTTGCCACTCTGTCATCTCCGCGATCCATGGAATATCCGGCACCTGCGCTGGAAATCCTGACCGCCATCCTCGAAAATGTCGACCTGATCCTGCTGGATATCAAGCATCCGGATCCTCAGGCATTCCTGTGGCTGACCGGGCAATCGATCGAGCCGTTATTGGCCTTCCTGGCGCTCTGTGCGAGGCTGGGCAAATCGCTCTGGTTACGCCAGGTCATCGTCCCGGACTGGAATGACAAAACGGACCCACTCAAGCAATGGGTCCGCCTGATTCAACAATTCCCGGGACTGCAAGTAAAGCGCTGGCAACTGCTGCCCTATCACACGCTGGGCCTGGCCAAATACCAGCAATTGGGGCTCGACTATCCGCTCGGCGACCGGCCAGCGCTGAGCATTGAACGACTGGCGCAACTGCAAACCGAACTCGATCAGCTGGTCAGGCAGGCTTTTCCCTGATACAGCTCAGGCAGCCGTTTTCACCACGCGGTTTTTCACGACGAAGGGCCGGCTAACCTGGCGCAGGCGCGATCCGATCAAGGCCGCGACCACACAGTAGATGCTGTCATTGATCAGGAAAGGCAGCAGGCCAAACTGTAAGGCCTTGACAAAAGTCAGGCTCTGGCCGGCATAGAAATTTTTAATCAGCAGCAGATAAGCAACACCCAGGGCATATACAATCGCCAGGCCGAGAAAATTCAGGGGAATCAGCTGCCAGACCTGCAATTTTTGCTGGCCAGGGGCCAGGCGGTCACTGATCGCACCAACAATGCCGGCACACAGCAGCATGCCAATCAGATAGCCAAAACTCGGTTCCAGAACGTAAGCCAGGCCGCCACCCCTGGCAAATACCGGCAAACCGGCCAGCCCCATCAGCAGATAGAGACCTTGCGCCAGCATGGCCCGCCGGGCCCCAAGAACAATGCCCGTCAACAGGCTGATGATAAACTGGAACGTAAAGGGTATTGTCAGGATCGGCATCGATATTTTAGCCCCAATCATCGATAAAACAGCAAAAAGGGCAATCAGGGTCATATCATGGAGATTGATTTTCATCGGCAGTCCTCACTTGCAATCCGGCGGTTCATATCCGCAGTCCGGCAGTCCTCACTTGCAATCCGGCAGTACTGAATCTGTTATCCGGGAATACTCATTTTTTCAGGTGATACATCGCTCCGGGACATAGATATTATAGACAGCCGCACTTTAGTTTGTCAATCAAAATATATTTTTCGGTTAACAATAGTCATATTCAGCAGTCAACGACATCATGGCAGGCCCCGTTTATCAGTTAATAATAGCCCTATCCGCCTGCCAACAACATCGTGGCAGGCCCCGTTCAGCTGTAGCCGAGCAAGCCGCGGACCGATACCTCGCCGGCGTGTACCGTTTCGCGTTGGCCGTCCGCCATGATAACAATCAGGTCACCATTTTCAGTCAGGTCAACCGCCTCTCCCTGACGCTGCTGGCCGTCTTGATCCAATAAAACAACGGACCGGCCCAACGTGGCACATAACTGCCGATATTCATGCATCCAGGCCGGGATTGTGGCCGTTGACCCCGCCCAAACCGGTGTTGTCGCTTTTATTCCGGCCTGGGCGGGCGTTGTTATCCCGGCTGTCGTTACCCCGGCCTGAGTGTCAGCCGTTAACCCGGCCCGGGCAACGGCCGCTGTCGCCCGGTTATCTGGCCCTGGCAGTACAATACCGGAGGCAGTGACGGGCAAAAATTCTGGATAGCGCTGTTCAAATACCCGGAGGATGGCAGCCAGCACATCGACCCGACGATAGTAATGTCCCGTTTCCAGCCAGAGAGAAGTTGCCTTCTCTGTCAAATCATCAGCGAAAGTCTCGGTGTTGACGTTGATGCCAATACCCAGAATAACAGCGGTGATCTGATTTTCTTCCAGAACCATTTCTGTCAGGATGCCGCAAAGTTTCCGGCCTGATGGCAGTACAACAATATCATTGGGCCACTTGACCGCGGCATCGATTTCACAAAGCTGCCGGATCGCCTGGGTTACGCATAAGCCGGCAAACAGTGTCAGCCGGCTCATCGCCGACGGTGTGGCTTCCGGCTTGAGCAACAGTGAAAACCAGAGACCCTGGCGATGATCAGACTGCCAGGCCCGGCCACGACGGCCACGACCGGCGGTCTGCTCATCAGCAATAAACAGACTTAAATCCGGTGCCCCCTCATCGGCAGCCCGGCGGGCGGCCATGTTGGTCGAGTCAACGACCGCTTCATGATAGATGGTACGGCCAAATTCATGGACACCCTGCATGGCCAGGGCCTGGCCGATCGTCCATGGCGTCAGGACGTCGGCCTGGCCAGTCAGGCGATAACCATGATGCTTGACACTTTCGATCGGGTAACCAGCTGAACGCAACTGCTGAATCGCTTTCCAGACTGCCGTACGGCTGACCGACAGCGTCTGGCTGATCTCTTCACCTGACACAAAACCGTGTGCCGCTTCAAGTGTCTGCAGGATTTTTTCCTTCATCAGCGACCCCTCTTTATTTAACATGACGCCTGGCCTCCCTATCGACTGTACTGTATTCTTATTCATGATTTTTATCATTATAGCACCCACTGCTTGAATATTAGACTTGACTCGGAAACGTTTTTGATGCATGATAATTTTGGTCATTTAAAACCCGATCAAATCAGTAGGTTTTCCGGCGAGACTACTTTCCGGTGAACCAGCCATTACACGAAACCTGACGGAGAAGAGGCATCAGCCGCTAGTCCGGAAGGAGACGCTCATTCAAGGCAGGGCAGCGGGTCCCTTTTTGCTTGACGTGCTTCTTCAGGACGAAGAAGCTTTTTTATTGTCTGCAATCAGGTCCGAAAAGGGCCAGATCGTAATCAGCTCAGTAATCTTCAGGAAATGAAGAAGCTTATTCATTGTCTGCCAGTCTGATATGACAGATGAGCTGACGACAGCAGCAGATCCTCTGTCCCGTCCATGATTGAAAATCCGGAGGATATCCATGCAGCGGATCGCCGTAATCAGTGCCATTCTCGAAGACCCGGCCCGGAACCAGCAGGTTTTCAATGATGTTGTATCTGACTATCACGAAATAGTCCGGGGTCGAATGGGCATACCATTTGAGCAGCATCAGATGGCCGTCATCAGTCTGACGTTAGTCGGACCAATCGACAAGATCAACAGCCTGACCGGCAAATTGGGAAGCATTCCCGGGGTTCAGGTCAAAGCCGCCATTTCCCGCAAAGAAATCGAGTAGAAGAGGTAAGCGTATGAACCCCAGTCCAGCCGGCCAGAATCCATCGTCCCATCATCTATCGGAATCAATCCCTGTCTCAGCCCCGGCCGAAAACCGCGCCGCAGCCACAGTCACGGCCAACAATCATACCGCACGCGCGGATGAAGCCGTCACAGTCCCGGCCACCGGTCACACCGCGGGACCGGATGCGTTCTCTCCAGCCCAGATGGAACGCCCGGCAATCGAATCGGTTTCTTTTATCGATCCGGCCTACATCCGGCAGACCCTGGCCGAGGCGGTGCATGCCTCGGAGCAGGAGATCAACCGCATCTTTGCCAAGGCTGCGGCCTTTCAGGGCCTGACTCACCACGAGGTGGCAGTCCTGCTCCGCTTGTCCCGGCCTGAACACATTGAGCGCCTGTTTCATGTCGCCCGCAAGATCAAAGAGGCGATATACGGCCAGCGCATCGTCATTTTTGCCCCGCTCTATGTCAGTGATTACTGCATCAACGAATGCCGTTACTGCGGCTATCAGTGCAGCAATGATTTCCGCCGGCGCAAGCTGACCCAGGATGAAGTCCGCATGGAAGCCGAGGCCATCATCCGCCTGGGCCATAAACGGATTGCCCTTGAGGCGGGCGAAGACGACGCCAATTGTGACCTGGACTACGTACTGGACAGCATCAAAACCGTCTATAGCACCCGGGTTGAGAATGGCGAAATTCGCCGCATCAATGTCAATATCGCGGCCACGACAATTGACAATTACCGCCGGCTGAAAGCGGCTGGAATCGGCACCTACATTTTATTCCAGGAAACCTACGATCCGGAATTGTATGCCTGGTATCACCCGTCCGGTCCCAAGAGCCATTATGCCTGGCACACCCTGGCCTTCGACCGCGCCCAGCAGGCCGGTATTGACGATGTGGGTGGCGGTGTCCTGTTCGGCCTGGGTGACCCGCTGTTTGAGACGCTGGGCCTGATGCTGCACAACGAGCATCTGGAAAAAACCTACGGCGTCGGCTTCCATACAATCTCAGTGCCGCGTATCCGGCCAGCCAAAGGTAATGAAAACACCCCCTACCCGCTGGCCCCTGACGATGAAATGTTCCGTCGCCTCGTGGCTATTATCCGTTTGGCCGTGCCCTATACCGGCATCATCATTTCGACCCGCGAATCAGCCAACATGCGTAAAGAACTGATTGATTCCGGCATCACCCAGATGAGTGCCGATTCCGCAGTCGGTGTTGGCGGCTATGCTGTCAATCGGGCCAAAAAGGAAGACGCCGTGGCCCAGTTCAGCCGCAGCGACGAGCGGACGACCGGTCAGGTCATCGGCTGGCTGCTCAGTGAAAACCTGATTCCCAGCTATTGTACCGCCTGTTACCGGATGTGCCGGACTGGCGACCGCTTCATGCAGCTGGCCAAGAGCGGCCAGATCAAGCACGTCTGCCAGCCCAATGCCCTCACGACACTGGCTGAATACCTGCTCGACTACGGCGATGATGAATTGCGCGCCCAGGGCTTTGGCCTGATCGAACAGGAGATCGGCAAGATCGGGCGTCCGGACATCCAGGCAATCACCCGGCGCAACCTGGCCAGCATTCAGAAAGGCGAGCGGGATAAATTCCTATGAATCAGACCACGGATCACACGATTAAGGCCACGGATCGGGTAAACAAGGCCACGGAACATATTTTATCAGCAAGGCCCATGATGAGTGATGCGGAACTGACCCAGGCCTTCAAGGCGCTCGCCCGGGGCCTGGCGCTCGACGCCAGCCAGCTGACACGCCTGATCGGGACCTTGCGGGCCCGTCCGGAATGGGCACCACGCCTATACGAGCTGGCCGACCAGGTCCGCAACCAGGTTTATGGCCGCCGGGTCTTTTTCCGCGGACTGATCGAATTCAGCAATTACTGCACCAATGACTGTTATTATTGCGGCATTCGCTGCGGCAATGACCAGGTTAATCGTTATCGCCTCAGCCAGGATGATATTCTGGACTGCTGTGCCACCGGTTATGCGCTGGGCTACCGCACGTTTGTCCTGCAAAGCGGCGAAGATCCCTGGTACGATGATGACAGAATGGTCGCGATCATCGAAGCCATCCATGAACAGTACCCGGACTGCGCCATGACGCTCTCGCTCGGCGAAAAAGACAGGACCAGCTACGCCCGGTTCTTCGCCGCCGGCGCCCACCGCTATTTGTTACGGCACGAAACGGCAACGCCTGAACACTATGCCCAGCTTCATCCTGCCGAATTATCACTGGCCAATCGCCAGCAATGTCTGCAAGATCTCAAGGAAATCGGCTTCCAGGTCGGGGCTGGCTTCATGGTCGGCTCACCGGGCCAGACTGCGGAGCACCTGGCCAATGACCTGGTATTCTTGCGTGAACTGCAACCGCACATGGTCGGCATCGGGCCATTCCTGCCGGCCAGCTATACCCCCTTTGCCAATCAGCCCGCCGGCACCGTCGAAGATACGCTGATGATGGTTGCGCTGACACGCCTGGTCCTGCCCAAAGCCCTGATTCCGGCCACAACGGCTCTGGGTACCCTTGACCATAAAGGCCGCGAAAAAGGCTTGCGGGCCGGCGCCAACGTCGTGATGCCCAATCTGTCCCCTACAGCCAATCGCAAGGACTACCAGCTCTATGACGGAAAAATCTGTACCGGAGATGAAGCCGCTGAGTGCCGGGTCTGCCTCGAAGGACGCATCCGCAGCGCCGGCTTCACCATAGACCTGTCACGCGGCGACCACGCCGACTACCAGCCAGCCAGCTGACCTGTCACACAGCGACCGTACCGGTTACCAGCCGGCCGCTCGCATCACAAAAGCCCGGGCATTACGGTTTAGCTGCCGAAGCCCGGGCTTTTGCAGTTTACCTGCCCGGCAATTCATAGTCATTTGCTTAGCTGGATGCAAATACCCTGCCAGAGAACGTTATAACCGCTCCTGACTGGTACACTCCACGCGCCCGAGATTTTTCAGCTTATATTCTGATGGTGTGACACCGAGAATTTTCTTGAAAGCAGCGCTGAAGTAATGCTGGGTCCGGAAGCCGACATCACCGGCAATTTCATATACGCGCCGGTCCGGATCCTGGATGAGCAGCAAGGACTTCTGGATCCGGACCTTGGTCAGATAATCGACAAAGGTCTGTCCCGTGTCTTGCTTGAAAATTTTACTTAAATGGCTGGAACTGACGTACATGGCTTCACATAATCTGCGAAAAGTCAGCTCCGGATCGCCTGAATGCAGGTCAATATATTGAATAGCCCGTTCAGTCAGGCGCGACATCTGGCGGACATTATCAGCCATCCAGTCATTATAATATTCGGCAATCAGGGTCCAGTCCGAGCCAAAATAGCACTGGTCAAGACGAACCTCGATCTTGAAGATCTGCAGCATAAAACGGCAGATCTGGCTGGACAGGTCGTGCCAGCGCTGGTAATCAATGACATTGACCAGCGCAAAAAGATTGGTATTCAAATCGGCCGAACAAATGTACGAACCACAGGTTTCCAGCTGTTCCGTGAAGATATTCTGCATGGCAAAACGCAGCAGATGGCGGTCGGACTCACCGACAAATTGAACCGTACTATTCTGGCCAATCACCCGCAACAGGCAGAAGTGACTGTATTCGCGGCTTAATCCATGAAATTTGAGCTGTTCATCAATCTCTTCCTGCACCAGCTGACCCGTTATCAGCTGCTGGTAAAACTGTTCACGTAAAATCGACATATTCTTCTCGAGCATGGACAAGGAAAAATTCAGTCGATCCTGGGCTTCGCGCTTGCGGGAAATCTCATGGAAAATCTGGGTAACAGAAGCGCGCAACTGTGTCTCGCTCACTGGTTTAAGCAGATAATCCTTGACACCGAGATTGATAGCCTGCCGGGCAAATTCAAATTCATCATGGCCTGAGATGATGATAAAAACAACATCCGGCAATACGGTGCGAACCTTCTCGATCAATTGCAGGCCATTGAGCAACGGCATCCAGATATCAACCAGCATCAGGTCAGGCCGGCTGGACGACGCCAGATCATAAGCCTCCTGGCCATTGCCAGCCAGGCCACAAACCTCAAATCCCAATGCGGACCAGTTGATTGCATGAGCCAGTCCATCGCGAATCAGGGGCTCATCATCGGCAATCAAAACACGCAGATTCATACAATACCTCCAGACGCTCTCCGGCATGACGCCCCTGCTCAGTCGGCTGTGCGCCTTCGCAGCAGCTGGCCAATCGCTTCATGGGAAATGCTGTCAATAATGTGTTGCTCCTGAGCCTGATGAGCCAGCAGGCGAAGGCTCCAGCGCCGTTTGCCTTTCGGCGGCGTACTGCGGCTCAGGTCATAAATCCGCGTTATAATCTCCGGAGACAACTTCTGGCCGCCATTTGCCATCCGATGCTTCTTGCGGTTGAGTGCCATGAACAATCCTTCGGTTGCATAACGCCGGCGAATCGTATGGACCGTCTGGATATTGATTTGCAGACGCCTGGCAATCTCACGCTCACGCAGGCGAGGATGATTGCGGCACTCATCAGCCAGCAGCAGAACACGGGCATGCATGGCTAACCGCGATAAATCCGCATCGCTACCGGCAATCCGAGTCAGATATTGATAATCCGCATTACTCAGACAGACCTGGTATTTTTGTTTTGGCATAAGACTGGCCTCCCAATTGATCGCACACCGGAAATACATCAAAATCAATGATATGTTTCAGTTTACAAATCAAAACAGGGGCTGTCTTTACATAGAATTCCACAAAATAAGCTCAATATTCCATAACATCTGTTTTTCTGTCGAAAACAGGCCATCAGGAAGCCGTGTGGCGTCCTGTTATCCGGATCGGCGCATTGATCGGCCATCCATAATCCGCACGTCATCCGTCATCAGAGCCCAGTCATTGACCTGTCATACAAAATCCGTCATACAAAAAACCGCCCTGCAAGCAGGGCGGTTCGTGAATCGGCGATCAGCGGGTCGGACGATTACCAGTTGTTATTGCGGGTGTTACGCTGTTGCTTACGGGCCCGACGGCAATCAGGACAACGCTGGGGCTCATTGGCGAAACCCTTTTCCTGATAGAAAGCCTGTTCGCCCTCGCTGAAAATGAACTGGTTTCCGCAATCTTTGCAAACGATCGTTTTGTCTGGCATGTTAATATGCCTCCTTTAATTATATTAGGACCCAAACCGATAAGAATGACCATTGAATCAGAACACCATAATCCTAATATCCAGGCAGGCAATTTGATCTGATGATCGACTGGTAAGATGACCTTTCAGAAGAATAACATAATCCACGCCAAATAGCAAGCTAAATATTGGTCTGTTCAAAAATAAAAACAATTGCTCCACCTGACCCACCCGCCGTTTGCCTGTCTATCAATCGGCAACACCCCCATTGTTCCGGTCCCTCGCACCTGATCATCTCCCAGGGCATTCATCCGGCGAGCCTGGCGTATCCGGCACATCCGATGCATCCAGCTCATCAGGCACATCAGGCACATCCGGTACATCCGGTACATCCGATGAATCCAGCGCATCCTGCCAGTTTGACGCTGAAAATAACGCGTGCTATGATGAAATCAGTCCTGTAACCCAATTTTGGCCAGGAACGAAGGAGGATGTCCGATGTCAAATTTATTGGAAAAAACCTTGAACTTTGGTCTGGGCCTGGCGTTGTATTCCAAGGAAAAAATCGAAGCCATGGTCGACGAAATGGTCGAAAAAGGTGAAGTTGCCAAGAAAGATGCCCGCGAATTTGCCAAGAACCTGGTGCAGAAAGGTGAAGAGCAACGGACCGAATTCAAGAAGCTGGTGCATGATGAGATCGAATCAGTGCTCGATAAAATGAACATTGCCCAGAAAAAAGACCTGCTCAGCCGCGAGGACATTGCCAGAATCGTTGCCGAAGAAGTAACAGCTGCCTTGAAATTACACCAGGCTGGCAATACCGCCGCAGCCGATGCCACACCGCCTCCCGTGCCACCAACCGATGAAACAGCCGCAACCCAGTCAACTGATTACTGATCCAGCCACATGGTCAGCCTTGGCAAACAGCATCTGAGCCGCTACAAACAAATCGTCACTGTTCTGGCCCGCAACGGCTTCGGCATGCTGCTGGAGCAATCCGGCATACTCCGGCGGCTGCACATACCCCGACGGCAGGCCGAAGCAGCCTCCGGCCAGGCCAGGCCAGTCTTGACAACCGGTGAGCGCCTGCGCCGCTCCTGCGAGGAGCTTGGGCCTACCTTTGTCAAAATCGGCCAGTTGCTGAGCACCCGGCCTGATTTATTGCCGCCGGAAATCACACACGAACTGGAAAAACTGCAGGATGCAGTTCCGCCATTTGCCTTCAGTGAAGTCCGGACCGTGATTGAGACCGAATTCGCCCAGCCCCTGGCCGAGGTCTTCCCAAGCTTTCAGGAAACGCCCCTGGCATCAGCTTCCATATCCCAGGTACACGAAGCCATTCTCCCGACCGGCCAACCCGTCGTTGTCAAAGTCCAGCGACCTGGTACCCGTGAGGCGGTCGCCATCGATCTGGCGATCCTGCGCGACCTGGCTTCCCTGCTGGATAAGCATACCCGCCTGAGCCAGTTCTACGACTTGGGCCAGATGGTCACAGAACTTGAAAAGACCTTGACTAACGAACTGGATTTTGCCAGGGAAGGTGAAAACGCTGACACTTTCCGGCGAAACCTGGCCAGCGACAAGAAAATCACAGTCCCGGCCATCAAGTGGATCTATTCCACCGGCCGGATCCTGACCATGGAGCGCATCAGCGGCATTCGCATCAGCGACACGGCAGCCCTTGATGCGGCCGGGCTGGACCGATCGGAACTGGGCGTCCGGATAGCCACCAGCCTGATCAATCAGATCTTGCGCGATGGTTTTTTCCACGCCGATCCACATCCCGGGAATATCTTCGTCCAGACTGACGGGACAATCGTATTCCTGGATCTGGGGATGGTTGGCGTTCTGAACGAATCTCGCAAACGACTGCTTTCCGAAATGTTCATCGGCATTGCCACACAGGATGGCCGCCGGGTTGTCAAAGCCATCGTCGACCTGGGCACAATGAAACAGCTGACCAATCTGCGCCAGTTCGAACGCGAAATTGATCAGCTGCTCGAGCATTATTTATCACTGCCCCTGGGTGATATCAAGGTTGGTGAAATGATGCTGCAGATATTCCAGCTGGCCGGCCACTATAAAGTCAAAATCCCCGGCGAATTTACCCTGATAGCCAAAGCCCTGGCCACCACCCAGGGCGTGCTTGACCGCCTTGACGACCGGTTGCAACTGCTGCCCATCGTCAGGCCGATAGCCGCCCGCCTGCTGGCCCGGCAAAATTCCTGGCCTCAAATCAAACGGAAAATGATCCGGAACCTGGCTGACTATCGTGAACTCGCCAGCTCACTGCCGCCTTTTCTCCTCAATCTGGTCCGCAAAGTTGACGACGACGACTTCATGATCCGTTTCGATCTGAGAAATCTCGACAAACTCGAAGAACACCTGGAACACATCTTCAACCGACTATCATTCAGTGTAGTCCTGCTGGCCCTGGCCATCGTCATGGCCGGCATCATCATTGGCTCAAGCCTCAGCGCCGGCACCAGCGAAGCGGTCCTCGCCATCAACCTGACAATCCTGCGCTTCGGCCTCTTCCTGGCAGCCGTTATCGTCATCGGCATGATCATCTCCATCTTCCGCTCCCGCCGATTCTGAACAACCGGCCGGCAACCAGCGACTGGAGCCGGGGCCGATGCAGTCACCGCAGACGCCCCTTCAACCGGTTCCCCCGACATGCGACCGGAAACCAGCGACTGGAGCCGGGGCCAATGCGCCAAAGCGAGTTTGTCCGCGCCAGCGGACATGTCTGAGCGACGCACACGGCCCCGGGCCAGTCGCCCCCGGACGCTGTCACCCCTTACGTATCATCCCGCTCAATTATAACGCTGGCCATCTTCTGGGTAACCTTCGGCCGATTGCTAAACCGATCCACGGTAACAGCAGCAATGGCATCAACGACTTCAATCCCTTCGACCACCTGGCCGAAAGCGGCATATTGCCCGTCCAGATGCGGCGCCGCAGCATGCATGATAAAGAACTGCGAGCCAGCCGAATCAGGGTGCTGGGCCCGGGCCATCGAGATCACACCACGCGTATGGCGCAGATGATTCGGCACACCATTCTCCATGAATTCGCCTTTGATCTGATAACCTGGGCCACCTGTTCCCGTCCCTTGCGGACACCCGCCCTGGATCATGAAGCCGCTGATAACCCGATGAAAAGTCAGGCCATTGTAAAAGCCTGCTTCAGCCAGCTTGACGAAATTGTCAACTGTCTGCGGGGCATTGGCCGGATCGAGTTTAAGCCGGATTTTTTGGCCGTTTTCCATGGTAATTGTTGCATAAATAGCCATTGTGCATCCACTCCTTCACACATCTGAAAATATAAATATTAGTTCCTCAATAGTTCCTCGGAAATATCAGTCAACAGGGCGTCAGCAGTCTGCCATACAATTTTACGGAACCTATGCTTCGGCAAGCCATTCAAATAATGGTTTCATTGGCATGCAGGAGCTGATCTTTGGTTTGCCACAGTTTTTGCGACAAATCAACATAATAGGTCTGGGGATTCTCGAAGCGTTTCAGTGATTCCCAGAGGCGTTCCAGTTCGTGAGCACAATAAGCGCGGATTTCGTCAATCGACTGCTGCCGATAGACGAGCTTGCCATGAACAAAAATCGGTTCCAGCAACTTGCGGGCTGTAAAATGGGTCAGCGTCTTGCGTTTCCAGGTATGTAGCGGGTCGAATATCACGTAAGGGTGATGTTCATCAATTTCTTCACCAGCCAGGCTGATCAGATCGGCGATCGCCTTGCCACTGGCCTTATCATAGAAACGCCAGACATCCTTATTGCAGGGATTGGTGATTTTACTGGCATTTTCCGAAAATTTCATGCGCGGAATGACTACACCCTCAGCCTCAATGGCCGCCAGTTTGTAGACCCCACCAAAAACCGGCTCAGCTCGCGACGTAATCAGCCGTTCACCGACACCAAAAGCATCAACAGCGGCGCCCTGTGAAATCAGGTCGCGAATAATATATTCATCAAGCGCATTACTGACCGTAATTTTACAATCAGTCAGGCCAGCCGCATCGAGCATTTCCCGCGAACGGGTCGTCAGATAGGTCAGATCACCGCTGTCAATCCGGATACCGCGCAACCGGCAGCCCTGGGGTTCAAGAATTTCATGGGCGACGCGGATTGCATTGGGGATACCGGATTTAAGAACATTATAGGTATCAACCAGCAGCACTGTATTTTGCGGGAAAGATTGAGCGTAAGCCTTGAATGCTTCATATTCCGAGGCAAACGTCTGGACCCAGCTGTGAGCCATTGTCCCCAGGACCGGAATCGAAAAGTGTTCACCGCTGATGGTACACGATGAACCGGCAGCACCGGCAATGTATGCCGCCCGCGCACCAAGCACCGCGGCATCATATCCCTGGGCCCGGCGCGAACCAAACTCCATGACCGGGCGGCCACGGGCAGCCCGCACAATCCGGGCTGTTTTTGTCGCAATCAGGCTCTGATGATTAATGGTGACAAGCAGCATGGTTTCAATCATCTGGGCCTGGATCATTGGCCCGCGTACCTTGACGATCGGCTCGTTGGGGAAAATGGGTGTCCCTTCGGGAATCGCCCAGACATCACAGGCAAATTTAAAATCGCGCAGGTAGTCAAGAAACGGTTCATCAAATATTTTCAGTGACGCGAGGTAAACCAGGTCATCCTCGGTAAACCGCAAATCCTGCAGATAATCAATCATCTGCTCGACACCGGCCATGATAGCAAAACCGCCGTCTTCAGGCACCGAACGGAAAAACAAGTCGAAGTAGGCGATCGTATCCTGCAGGCCCTGATCCAGATAACCCTTGGACATGGTCAGTTCGTAAAAATCGGTCAGCATGGTCATGTTGGTCCGACTGGTCCAGCGCTGGCTGTGCATGTGATTCCTCCATCAGAGCGAAGCAGTTAGATGTTAGGTATTAAATGTTAAATGTTATACGATATGATGATAATGCGGTCTGATCAAAACAAGGCGGCTTGATGAATGGTAGATTGAAGGGTATCAGGAGCCATCCCAAATAATGCGGGCTGGTAAAATACTGATTCCAGGCAAAGGCCCTGGGGTGGCATCGTTTTGCCGGCCCGCCGGCGATCCCGGCTGGCCAGAATGACCGGGATGTCATCAGCGTTCAATTTACCCAATCCGACATAGAGCAAGGTTCCAGCCAGGATACGAACCATATGATAGAGAAAACCGTCCCCCTGGACCAGCAGGGTCAGCAGCGATCCATCTGGCCTGATATCAATGCGTTCTATGGTCCGGACGGGCGAATGAGCTGGGCTGCCCATGTCCATAAGGGCTGTAAAATCATGTGTACCGAGAAAATGACGGGCTGCGGCCTGCATGGCAAGTACATCAACCGGCGAATGGATGTGGCACACACGGTGCCTGGCCAGAGCAGGCCGGCTGGGATGCAGCCAGTATCGATAGGCGTAGACCTTGCCGACGGTGTGGAAGCGGGCATGAAAGTCATCAGGCACCACTGTGGCAGCTAAAACTGTAACATCAGCGGGCAAGCGGCTGTTCAAGGCTAGCGGCAGCCGGGCGGGCGGGATTTTACAGGCTGTCAGGAAATGGCTGACATGACCACGGGCATGGACGCCAGCGTCAGTCCGACTGCAACCATGCAACTGCAAATCGCCTTCAGCCGTCAGTTCACGAAGGGCTTGCTGCAGGACTTGTTGAACAGTGCGGTCCATTGCCTGGCTTTGCCAGCCGTGAAAGGCTGTACCATCATACTCAACCAGCAGGGCGAGGCACTGCTGGCCGGATGCTGATATTGGCAGATTGGACACAGCATCGGGTAACCCGTCTGCTTGCGCCAGGCGCGGCCGGCCGGCCGCGAAACCTGGATCGTCCGGGCCGACCGGCTTATCTTCTGGATTGGTTATCATTTGAGGATAGCCGATGAAACCAGTCAACATCAGCCCGGCAGGCCATCTTCCAGACAGTTGATGGCCATCATGGCCGCACCGACTATGCCTGCGTCATTGCCCATCTCGGCCAGGCGGATGGTTGGCGCACGTACCCCTTCATACAGGTAAGCCTTGGCCAGGCTCTTCTCGGCGACAGGACGCAACAGCGTTTCACCCTCGTTGCAGACACCGCCCCCGATCACGATCACCTCCGGCATATAGCCGTTGATTACATTGGCCAGACCTTCAGCCAGCATATCGATATAATTGTCAACGACCTGGGTCGCCGCCGCGTCGCCGCGCCGCTTGCCTTCGAACGCAGTACGACCGCTGGCTTTGCCACCATTATCTGCGATCATCTGATTCATGATAGAATCCGGATTTTCCCGGGCGGCCCGTTCCGTATCGCGAATCAGGGCGGTTGCTGAACTGTAGGCTTCGAAACAGCCCAGCCGGCCGCAATTACAGGCTTCTCCGCCGGCCTTGACAACCATGTGGCCAATCTCGCAGCCAGCCTGGTTGAAACCGCTGTAAATGCGCCGGTTGATGACGACACCACCGCCTACGCCCGTGCCCAGCGTGATCGCTACAGAATGACGGGTGCCACGGGAACCGCCCGCGACACTTTCAGCCAGGGCTGCAACATTGGCATCATTTTCGATAAAAACCGGCAAGTCAATGATCTCGCGCATGGCCGCCCGCATTGGCATCTGCCGGAAGGGCAGGTTGCATGCATAAATCAGCGTTCCAGCCAGATTGTCCGGGATACCCGGCGAGCCAATTCCCACAGCCGAGACATCTTGCAGCTGCAGGCCAGCCTCCGCTATCACGGTCAGGGCGAGGTTGGCCATATCAGCCACAATTGCGCTTGCCTCGCGTTCGGCGTATGTCTTGATGCTCTTTTTAATGAGAATTTCACCTTTTTCGTTGACCAGACCAACTTTGATGTTCGTTCCACCCAGATCGATCCCAACTGTGTACTTCATAACTACGCCTCCTGGTTGCTGATTATTACCTGACTGATTTGATTATATCCAGACACCCCGATCCCTGCAAGCCAGACTCCCGATGTGCAGGGTTCGCCGGCGATTTCCCGCATCTTCAGACACCCCGATCCCTGCAAGCCAGACCTCCGGCGCACGCGGCAGGTCAGGTAATTGCCAGTAGAATCTGCATCGTCAGGCAGGCTCCGCCCAACAGGAAAAGGCCGAGGGCAAAGCCCAGATCGCGGCGGCTATAACGCATGATCCGCAGGCGGGTTCGGCCAATGCCACCCCGATAACAGCGCGCTTCCATGGCAATTGCCAGATCCTCGGCCCGTTTAAATGCACTGACGAACAAAGGAATCAGCACAGTCACCAGGCCACGGGCCTTTGTTATCAGGCCGCCAGTATCATAATCAGCGCCACGTGACGACTGGGCTTTCATGATTTTATCCGTCTCTTCCAGCAAGGTCGGAACAAAACGCAAGGCAATCGACATCATCATGGCCATTTCATGAGCCGGGAAGCCAATCCGTTTTAATGGACCCAGCAATTTCTCCAGTGCATCAGCGACATGAATGGGCGTTGTCGTCAAGGTTAACAGCAGGGTGGTATTCAAAATCAGCAGAACCAGACGGGCGGCCATCCGCAGGGCGGTATAAACACCCTGGTCGGTCATCGTCAGTGGTCCGATTGTCAACCAGGCCTCACCCCGGATTGAAAACAGATTGATAACACCGGCAAAAAGCAAGATGAACAGCATCGGGCGCAAGCTTTGCAGCACATGCTTGAATGGTACCCGTGATAATATAATCAGTAAGCCGGTCATGATGCCCAGGCCAGCCATGGCCCACGGCTGATTGATGACAAAGATCAGCGCCATCATGAGAATAGAACCCATGATCTTTGTCCTTGGATCCAGCTGATGCACGAAGGACTGAGTCGGGTAATAGCGACCCAGCGAGGTATTACTGAGCATCGCCAGCCCCCCCTTCCAGAGCCGGAGCAGCTGAATGATCATCGGCAGAGCGACCCGCTCGCCGGCTTGCTGCTTCGCCGCTCATCGGGTCACCGTTCATTATAACGCCAACGCCGCTCATTGTTTCACCTGTAACGTTGCCACCATATCCGGCTTGCCGGACGATCCGTTCGATTTCACTGGCTGCGGCCGCAGCTGTGAATTGAGCGACTTGCATATCTGGGAAGTCAGCCAGGAATTCACGTAAAAAGGCTACGGGCCGGGGTACAGCCAGGCCAGCTTCCGTCAGGCGTTCATCATCGGTGAAAACGGCGGCCGGATCACCGAACAGGTGCACCTGACCGGCCCGCAGGACCAGGACCCGGTCAGCGAGACGGGAAACATCTTCCATGCTGTGTGAAACCAGGATGACAGTCGTCCCCTGCTGGCGCAAGGCGGCGGCATAGCCGAGGATTTCATCGCGTCCTGCCGGGTCCAGGCCGGCCGCTGGCTCATCGAGGATCAGCACATCCGGTTTCATGGCAATGACCCCGGCAATGGCAGCCCGTCGCTTCTGACCACCCGACAATTCAAAAGGTGACCGGTCCAGATCCTCTTCCTGCAGGCCAACAATACCGGCAGCCCACAACACCCGCTGTTCGATGTCATTCATGTCCAGACCCATCCGCCGCGGTCCAAAAGCAATATCAAGGAACACCGTCTCTTCAAACAGCTGATGCTCCGGATACTGGAATAACAAGCCGACACGCTGGCGAATCTGGCGGATATCCTTGTTGGCGGAAGCGTTCAGGTCCATCACCATAACCTGCCCCTGCTGAGCCCGCAGCAAGCCATTCAGATGCTGGATCAAAGTTGATTTACCAGAGCCGCTATGGCCGACAATACCCAGCAGCTCACCCTTGCGCACATCAAAGCTGACGTTGCGCAGCGCGGCTGTTTCGATAGCTGTGCCCGGTGTATAGGTGTAGGACAGGTTGCTGACGCGAATAATCACATCTTCACTGGATATCACCGGCGATTTCGTCCCGGTGGATTTTGTCCCGGCGGCCCAGGCGGCCGGGACAGCCGGTGCTTCTGCCTGTCGCGGACTTGTCCCGGCCGGCAGGGCTGTTTCGGCAGCCAGCGCCCCTGAGCCGGTCTGCGCCGGTTGCTCGCATGACATTGTTGTATCTGAAGATTGCTTCGGCAATCCATCAAGGCCGATCATCCGGCGGACTGCGGCAACCGCCCCGCTCCAACTGGTCGCCTCGAGGGGTTGCAAGGTCTGCTGCAGTGAGCGTGCAACAAGATGGGCAATTTCAATGTGGACGGGAATATCCAGACCTTGCGCTTTTAAAAGGTCAACCTGATCAAAGACAATGGCCGGCGCTCCAGACAGCACAATCTGGCCGTCATTCATGACATGGACCTCATCGGCCAGCAAGGCCTCTTCCATCAGGTGGGTAATATTGATCACAGTCAGGTTCTGGCGCGCGATCAGGTCCTGGACCAGGGCCATGAACTCCCGGCGACTGAGCGGGTCGAGCATGGAAGTCGCCTCGTCAAGGATCAGGCAGGATGGCTGCATGGCCAATATCCCGGCTATCGCCAGCTTCTGCTTCTGGCCACCAGAGAGCAGATGCGGCGGTCGCTGAGCCTGGTCAGATAATCCCACTGTCTCGAGCGCCTTATCAACAGACCGGCGGATATCCGGCTGGGCAAAACCCAGATTCTCCGGACCAAAAGCGACATCCTCCTCAACCGTTGTACCGACAATCTGATTATCCGGATTCTGGAACACCATGCCGCAGAGTCGGCGGATTTCCCAGACCTGGTTTTCGTCAGCCGTCATCCGGCCACTGATCACAATGGTCCCTTCGGTCGGTATTTCCAGGGCATTGACCAGGCGGGCCAGCGTGGACTTGCCCGATCCATTGCGGCCAAGAATAACCACATGACGGCCGCTTGCTATAGCCAGAGAAACCTGCCTGACAGCCAGCAAAGGAGGGCGGCCACTTTGCCGATATTCAAAACTGACATCATTGATCGCAATAAAATTATCCATTATCCACTTCTTTAAAAAAATACGGGGACAGTCCGTTCCTGTCCCCGTATACTGACATGAGTTGTCATTAAATGTAAGTGAGTCGCAGCCGAAGCCGGTTACTGGATTAAACCAGTTCGAGGATAGCCATCTCGGAGGCATCCCCACGGCGGGCCCCAAGCTTGATCAGACGGGTATAACCGCCAGTCCGATCGGCATATTTGGGTGCGACAGTATTGAACAGATGGTTGACCGGGTTGACAGCCTGGCCATCAGCCAGATGGCTCTTGTTCAGCCACAGCATCAGCTGGCGGCGAACGGCCAGACGGGAAGCCTGATCGACCTGGACCATTTCCTTTTTCAGCTCACGCTTCACGACATCGTATTTACGGCCGTTTTTCGAGGTGGCTGACTCCAGGATCTTGCGGCCTTTCGTGTCAAGCTTGGCCGCCGACACGGTCACTTCACGCGTCGTGAAATTGTCTTTCTCACGGACGGCCATGGTAATCAGGCGTTCGGCAATCCGCTTGACTTCTTTGGCGCGCGCCTCAGTTGTCTCAATCCTGCCGCTCATGATGAGGGTGGTGACCATCCCCCTGAGCATGGACATGCGCACATCCGTGGCACGGCCCAATTTTCTCTGTGCAGGCATCTCATTTTCCTCCTAACATATCAGACCAATGTCCGGGTGGCTTATTCGTCGACCGACGCCAGAGACAATTGGAGTTCTTCTAATTTCTGGATGACTTCTTCCAGGGATTTCTTGCCGAGATTGCGAACCTTCATCATGTCTTCCTCGGTGCGGGCTACCAGGTCACCGATCGTGTTGATGCCAGCCCGTTTCAGACAGTTATAGGTCCGGACTGAAAAGTCCAGGTCCTCGATCACGGTATCCAGGACACGCGGCTTGCCAGGCTCATCGGCCTGGTCACGCAGCACCGGCTTGCCGCCGGCACTGGTCAGGGCCATGAACAGATTCAGGTGCTCGCTGAGAATGCCGGCCGCCACACTGAGCGACTCCGCAACCTCGATCGTTGCATCTGTCCAGACTTCCAGGCTCAGCTTGTCATAGTCAGTAAACTGACCAACGCGTGTATTTTCCACCGTGTAATTGACCTTTTTCACAGGTGTGAAAATCGAGTCAATCGGAATGACCCCAATCGGCGAATTGCCCCATTTATTACGGTCAGCCGTGTTATAGCCGCGGCCCTTGTGCAAGGTCAGCTCCATGAAAAGCCGGCCATCGCCATTGAGCGTAGCGATCGGGTGGTCCGGATTCATGATTTCAACTTCCTCATCGCGGACGATATCACCGGCTGTAACGATGCCGGAACGGCCTTCTTCCGTACTGATGTAGACCGTTTTCGGACCATCGACATGCAGCCGGGCCCGAATGCCCTTCACGTTGAGGATAATCTCAGTCATGTCTTCGATGACACCCTTGACCGTGGAAAACTCGTGAAATACACCATCGACCCGAATCGCAGTGACAGCAGCCCCCGGCAAGGAGGACAGGAGAACCCGGCGAAGAGAGTTACCCAGCGTGATGCCATAGCCTCTTTCCAACGGTTCGATCACGAACTTGCCATAAGATCCGTCTTCATTGCGCTCAAGACATTCAATCACAGGCTTTTTGATATCAATCATCATTTTCCTCCTTCGGGGATCCCGTACCAGCCAGTCAGTTGACTGAGCTGCCTGTTACTTGGAGTAGAGTTCGACAATCAGTGTCTCTCTGACATCCAGGTCAACGTCGGTACGGGCCGGAACCTGGGCGATGGTACCACTCAGGGCTTCCGGATTGAAGGTCAGCCAGGCGGGGGTCGGACGGGTTGTGAGATCGGCAAACTTGGGCGATTTGCGCGAGGCTTCGCAGACAGCGACCGCATCGCCGGCATTGAGAACCATTGACGGGATGTTGGCTTTCTTGCCGTTAACCGTGAAGTGCCCATGGGTCACCAGCTGGCGGGCCTGGGAGCGGGAATCGGCAAAACCCATGCGATAGACAACATTGTCCATCCGCAATTCAAGCAGCATGAGCAGATTTTCACCGGATTTGCCCTTCATGCGGCTGGCCGATTCGAATGTCTTGCGGAACTGCCCTTCAAGGACACCGTAGAAACGCTTGGTTTTCTGTTTTTCACGCAGCTGTGATCCATATTCGGAAATTTTCTTGCGTCCTTGACCGTGCTGGCCGGGAGCGAAACTGCGCCTGGCGATCGCACATTTACCTGTATAACACCGCTGGCCCTTGAGGAAAAGTTTTTCGCCTTCCCGACGACAAAGCCGGCATGATGCTTCTGTATATCTAGCCATTCTCTATACCTCCGGGCTCAGACTCTTCTTCTCTTTGGCGGCCTGCAGCCATTGTGCGGGATCGGGGTGACGTCCTTGATCAGGGTGACATCCAGGCCGGCAGCCTGCAGGGAACGGATAGCGGCTTCACGGCCGGCTCCCGGACCCTTGACGAATACCTCAACAGTGCGCATGCCATGGTCCATGGCAGCCTTGGCTGCGGATTCAGCAGCCATCTGTGCCGCGAAAGGCGTGCCCTTGCGGGAACCTTTCATGCCCATGCCACCGGCACTGGCCCACGAAATGGCATTGCCGGTCATATCTGTGATGGTAACGATTGTATTGTTGAACGAAGAATGAATATGGGCAGCACCACGGTCAATATTCTTGCGTTCTCTTCTTTTCGGCCGGACAGCCGCTTTTTTGGTTGACGCTTTTGCCATGCTACTTTCTCCTTATTTCTTCTTACCGGCGATGGTGCGCTTGGGTCCCTTGCGGGTGCGGGCATTGGTCTTGGTGCGCTGGCCGCGGACCGGCAGGCCCATTCTGTGACGGCGGCCGCGATAGCAGCCGATTTCAGTCAGACGCTTGATATTCATGGCGATTTCACGCCGCAGGTCACCTTCAACCGTATAACCGTTCTCAATGGTGTCCCTGATCTTGGAAACTTCTTCATCAGTCAGATTCTTGACGCGCGTATCAGGGTTGATGCCGCAGGTCGCCAGAATCTTGTTGGAAAGCGTTCTGCCTACGCCAAAAATATAGCCAAGCGCAATTTCAACGCGCTTATCGTTAGGCAGATCGACTCCGGCAATACGTGCCATTTTTTTACCTCCATCAATCGACAGGTCTGTTATTATCTATCTTGAACACGAAACAGGATAACCCGGGATCAATGGTGATCCGAGGCAGCCGCATCCTTTTTACTCGTGGTTGATCCTGGGTGGAAGGCTGATCGCGAACGATCAGCCTTGCTTTTGCTTGTGCTTGGGATCCTGGCAAATAACCATGACCCGGCCTCTGCGCTTGATGACTTTGCATTTCTCACAAATGGGCTTGACAGATGGTCTGACTTTCATCGGCGACTACCTCCTTATGCGTTACACATGAGTCACAGGATAATCTGAACAGACATCCGTTTGGCGCATGCTAAAATAGTGTACCAGATCAGAAAAATTTTTCAAGCGTCTGGCGTCTTTTTTTTCGGGCTTTCGTGAATTATTTTTCAGAAAATGAGCGGCCCGTTGACCTGGCGCACCTTGTAATCCGGTTCCGGTGCGACCACGTCCGCCCGCGTGTCAGCTGCTTACTTGGCGCGCCAGGTGATACGGCCGCGGGAAAGATCATAGGGCGAGAGCTCAACGGTCACCCGGTCGCCAGTCAGGATCTTGATGTAATTCTGGCGCAGCTTACCGGAAATATGGGCAATGACTTCATGGCCGTTTTCCAGCTTGACTTTAAATACGGCATTGGGCAATACATCGACGACAATGCCTTCAACTTCAATGGTATCTTCTTTGGACATTCAGGTGCCTCCTCATTCGGATTGTGTTTCATTTGGATTTTGTTGTCTGGTGAAATTTTCAATAAGCCGCCGCAAGGCTGCATTCTGCTGGCCGGCATCATTCATAGCCGCCAGCGGCCCAAGCCAGTCGGGATCCTGGAGCGAGCCAAGCGGTTTCAGGTGACGAATCCGTTTGCGCTTGGGCCGATCCAGTGGGCGGTAATGACCATCGGCCAGCCAGGCGAAACGCCCTTCCACACGCAGGACCAGGTAAACCCGGCCAGTATCGTGACCGGCCCGGGACATGACGACGAAGCCAGCCGTCAGGCCCTGGGTTTGCAGCAGGTCAAATACAGTAGTATGGGCATCGGTCATGATCAGTCTCCCATGGTAGTCTGTTTCACGTTTTGTCAGTTTAGGCGGACCATCAGTCGCCGTTTCAGGTGCTGGCGACATCAGGGGTTGCATGTTTCACTTTATTGTCAGTATGAGCGGACCATCGGCCGTGATGGCGAAGGTGTTTTCATAATGGGCGGAAGGCTTGCCGTCGGCTGTGGCGATCGTCCATCCATCGCTGTGCTGGATGATCCGGGGTGAACCCATATTGATCATTGGTTCCATCGCCAGCACCAGACCTGCTTCCAGGCGCAGGCCGCGACCAGCCTTGCCATAATTGGGCAGATCGGGGTCTTCATGCAGGTGGCGGCCGATGCCATGGCCTGTCAGTTCACGCACCACACTATAACCGTTCGATTCCGCTGTCTGCTGGACGGTGGCTGATAAATCACCCAGGCGATTACCAACGACGGCCAGCTTGAGGGCCTGCCAGAAGCAGGCCTCCGTGACCGCAATCAGCCGGGCCCTGGCCGGGTCAATCTGACCAACAGCAAAGGTCCGGGCTGCGTCAGCGTGATAACCACCGAGGCAGGCTCCGACATCAATCGAGATCAGCGTGCCTGCCTGCAGCAGGCGGTTACGCGAAGGAATGCCATGCACAACTTCATCATCGATCGAGGCACAGATGCTGGCCGGAAACGGCGGAATACCTTTCCCAACATCATAGTTGAGAAAAGATGGCACGGCTCCAGCCCGGCGGATGATGGTCTCGGCCACCTGGTCGAGCTCCCAGGTACTGATACCAGGTTGGATGAGGGTGGCCATGGTCTCGAGAACGTCAGCGACGATTGCGCCGGCCTTTTGCATCTGGCGGATCTCTTCAGTTGATTTTAATCGCAGCATGCTGTTCAACCAGTCAGGACTGAGCAGCCTGGCGCAGGACAGCAAGCACCTGGGGCAGCGCGGAGCCGACTTCACCTTCATTATTGATAGCGGTGAGCAGGCCCTTTTCCTGGTAGTATCGGGATACAGGCAAGGTCTGGGCATAGTAGTTGGCCAAACGTTTGCGAATGGTCTCCGGTTTGTCATCCTCACGCTGGATCAGGGCCGTGCCGCAGGCATCACATATGCCGGCCACGCGGGGTGCCAGCGATGAGAGATTGTAGGTTTTACCGCAGCCCGGACAGACCATCCGGCCACCGAGGCGCTCGAGCACCGACTCATCACTGACCTGCAGATCGATGACGGCCTGCAGGGGCATCTGCTGCTGGTCCAGGATCCGGTCGAGGGCCTCAGCCTGGGCGACCGTGCGCGGGAAACCGTCAAGCAGGAAGCCTGCCTGGCAATCTGCCTGGGCCAGCCGGTCAGCAACCATGGCGATGGTGACCGCATCCGGCACGAGGGCACCTTGCTGGATATAGCTGTTAGCCTCCAGGCCAAGCGGCGTGCCGGCTTTGATATTCTGCCGGAAAATATCACCGGTAGAAATGTGGGGAATTGCAAATTCGCGGACCAGATCGGTCGCCATTGTACCTTTGCCGGAACCAGGTGCACCAAGTAAAACGAGACGCATGCGGATACCTCCGATCAATTTATGAAAACAGTGGATGATTCAAATGAATATTATACAACGGATCGGTGCTTCAGGCAAAGCAGACTAACAGAAAAATATCCGGTGACCGGGTAGGTCGTGAAAGTCTGGCACACCTGATTCCGGGTTGCCAGCGGCGGGCTGAATACTTGCAGGCTTGCTGCCTGCAGTCAGAGCAAAAAAATCAGGGTATCCGGCTTTTACCCCGGATACCCTGCGTGATAAGAACCGTTTAATCCAGGAATCCTTTGTAATGGCGCATGACCATCTGGGATTCAAGCTGGTTGACCAGGTCGATCGCGACACCGACCAGGATCAGGACGGCCGTACCGCCAAACCAGATGCCCTGGGCGCCGGTGACGGCGCTGAGCAAGGTCGGGAACAGCACGATCAGGATCAGGAACAGGCCATCGAACCACGACAGGCGCCGTGATGTCTTGTTGATAAACTCGGCTGTGGGCCGGCCGGGCCGGATACCGGGGATGAATCCGCCATTCTTCTGCAGGTTGTTGGCCACTTCAATCGGGTTGAACTGGATCATCGAGTAGAAGAAGGTAAAGCCGAGAATCAGCAGGCCGTAAGATACATAGTAGAACGGATTCTTGGAGAAGTTCATGAACCACTCCGCTACCGGACCTGTGCCGCCAAAGAGGGACACAAGCGTTGACGGCAGGGATACGATCGAGATCGCGAAGATAACCGGAATGACCCCGGCCTGATTGACCTTGATCGGCAGGTAGGTGCTCTGGCCACCATACATCTTGCGGCCAACGACCTTTTTGGCGTACTGGATCGGAATCCGGCGCTCCGCCGACTGGACGAAGATGACCAGGACGATAACCGCCAGGAAAATAATCGCCACGCCGATGGTTGAAATGATCGCGACAAAAATATTGGAGGTCACGCTCCAGTTCTTGAAGTAATTGAACAGCATCATAACGCCGTCCGGGCCGCGGGTGACAATACCGGCAAAGATGATCAGCGAAATGCCGTTGCCGATACCGGATTCATTGATTTGCTCGCCGATCCACATGATAAACGCGGTGCCGGCGGTGAAACTGACAATGACCAGGATGGCATTGAGGAAAGCCGGCAGGCTGGTCGAGGAAGCCGAACGGGTAGCGTACCAGTAGGCGCCAGCTTGCAGCATGGCCAGGGCGATCGTCAGGTAACGCACAAACTGCTGGATCTTCTTGCGGCCGGCGTCGCCCTCTTTCTGCATCCGTTCGAGGGCCGGGATGGCCACCGTCAGCAGCTGCATGATGATAGACGAGTTGACGTACGGCGTGATGCCCATCGCGAAGATAGAGACCTGTTTGAACGCGCCGCCTGAGATGATGTCCAGGAAGCTGCCCAGCTGGCCAAAGCGGTCAACCAGGGCGGTAAAGGCTTCGGCGTCAATACCAGGAACCGGGACACGGATGCCCAGCCGGTAGACAATCAGCATGCCGAGGGTAAACAGGATTTTTTTGCGCAGGTCCGGGATTTTGAAGGCATTTTTCAGGGTATCAGCCATGCCTGCCATGCTTAAACCTCCTCGGCCGTGCCTCCAGCCCTCTCGATTTTCTCTTTGGCACTGGCGGTGAAGCCATTGGCCCTGACGGTCAGCTTCCTGGCCAGCTCACCGTTGCCGAGCAGCTTGATGCCGTCATTGACCTTTGGCAAGGTAATGATGCCGGCAGCTTTCAGGGCGGCGGCGTCCACGACAGAGTCATCAGCAAAGGTGTTCAGATCGGAGACGTTGATCTCGATATATTGTTCGGCAAAGCGCTTGTTGTTGAAGCCGCGCTTTGGCAGGCGGCGGTAAATGGGCATCTGGCCACCTTCGAAACCGGGACGGACTCCGCCGCCGGCACGCGCATTCTGGCCCTTGTGACCCCGGCCGCCGGTCTTGCCGTTGCCGGAACCGACACCGCGGCCCTTGCGATAGGCGATCTGCCGGGCTCCGGGAGATGCCTTCAGTTCATTGATCTTCATGTCGGTGCCTCCTTATGCTTTTTCGACTGAAACCAGGTGTGCGACGTGACGAACCATGCCGAGAATAGCCGGATCTTCCTGCCGTTCGACAGTCTGGCCGATTTTGGTCAGGCCGAGGGCTTTCACGGTCGCAACGTGTTTTTTGGTGGCACTGTTGATGCTCCTGACGAGCGTAATCTTGATTGTAGCCATGGTGCTGCTCTCCTTACAGAATCTCTTCGACAGACTTGCCACGGAGACGGGCAACCTGCTCCGGCGACTTGAGGCTTTTCAGGCCGGCTATGGTCGCGTTAACCATATTGTTCGGATTGTTGCTGCCCAGTGACTTGGTCCGGATGTCCTTGATCCCGGCCAGTTCGAGGACGGCCCGGACCGGTCCGCCGGCGATAACACCGGTACCGCTGACCGCCGGCTTGAGCAGGACCTTGCCCGCACCAAATTGGCCGATCATCTCGTGGGGAATCGTCGAATCGCTGAGCGGCACGGCGACCAGGTTCTTCTTGGCATCTTCAATCCCCTTGCGGATGGCATCGGGAATTTCCGCGGCCTTGCCCAGACCCTTGCCGACATGGCCATTCTCATCACCGACGATAACCAGGGCCGCAAACCGGAAGTTGCGGCCACCCTTAACGGTTTTGGAGACACGGCCGATATGGATCACTTTTTCCTTGAGTTCAAGCTTGCTTGGATCAATGCGCATGACAGTTCCTCCCTGCTTAGAAATTCAGACCGGCTTCACGCGCCGCTTCAGCCAGGGCCGCAACCCGGCCGTGGTAGATATAGCCACCTCTGTCGAAGACAACTGCGCTGATGCCCTTGGCCAGGGCCCGCTGGGCTACCAGCGAACCAACTTCCCTGGAGGCTGCAATGTTGCCACCGAAAGCAATTTTTTCCTTGATTTCCTTATCCAGCGTCGAAGCGCTGACCAGTGTGGTGCCGGTTGTATCATCAATGACCTGGGCATATACATGCGAAAGGCTTCTGAAGACACAAAGACGCGGACGCTCGGCAGTGCCGGTGATTTTTTTGCGCACCCGGTCATGTTTGCGCTTGCGGATTTCATTCCTGCGCGGTTTGCTAATCATGTCATCTCACCCCTTCTTATTTACCTTTACCCTTGGCACCCTTGGCGCCAGTCTTGCCTTCCTTGAGCTTGAGGACTTCGAAGTCATACTTGACACCCTTGCCCTTGTAAGCATCCGGCAGACGATAGGCCCGGATCTTGGCTGCGATTTCACCAACAAGCTGCTTGTCGGCACCCTTGACCACCACGCGGTTGGGAGCTGGTACTTCCAGCTTGATGCCGGCCGGCTCTTCGAGCTCGATCGGGTGGGAGTAGCCAAGGTTCAGGACAAGTTTCGTGCCCTGTTTCTGCGCCTTGAAGCCGATACCGGCGATGTCCAGGTTTTTGCTGAAACCTGTGGAAACGCCGACGACCATGTTGTTGATCAGGGAGCGGGACAGCCCGTGCAGGGCCCGCTGCAGCTTGTCGTCACCCTCACGGGTCACGAGGATCTGTTTGTTTTCAACTTTGACGCTGATTTCAGGCCGGATGACCTGGCTCAGTTCGATCTGGCCGGATTTGACGGTGACGGTATTGCCGTCGACTTTCACTTCGACGCCAGCCGGGATATTAATCGGCAATCTGCCAATTCTTGACATGGATTGGACCTCCTGCTCTTAAGATTGAGAGCGCCGGTGTCTGGCACCGGACACCCGTTTCAGAGTTGCTGCCAGTTACCAGACATAGGCGAGCACTTCACCGCCGATGCCTTCTTTACGGGCCGTCTTGTCTGTCATGATGCCATGGCTCGTGGAAATGATGGCAATGCCCAGGCCACCCAGGACGCGGGGCAGGTTCTCGGTGTCGGCGTAAACGCGCAGACCGGGGCGGGAAATGCGCTTGATGCCGGAGATAACCGGCTTCTTGGCGGCATATTTCAGGGTGATCTTCAGCTTGCCCTGCTTGTCATCAGTAATGAAGTCTACTTTATTGATATAGCCTTCTTCAAGCAGGATCCTGGCGATCGCCTTCTTGACATTGGATGCCGGCACTTCGCAGTTCGCATGGCCGGCGGTACCGGCATTGCGGATTCTGGTGAGCATATCGGCAATGGAATCTGTGATCTGCATATGACTTCCTCCTTCCTGTCTGGTTACCAGCTGGCCTTGCGCACACCGGGGATCTGTCCCTTATAGGCAAGATCCCTGAAGCACAGACGGCAGATACCGTACTTGCGGATATAGGCATGCGGGCGACCGCACAGCTTGCAGCGGTTATGGCTGCGGGTCGAGAATTTGGGGGTCGCCTGCTGTTTCAGGATCATTGACTTTTTCGCCATTTAACGTTCCTCCCGCTTATTTGCTGAACGGCATGCCGAGCAGTTTGAGCAACGACCTGGCTTCTTCATCGGTATTGGCCGTTGTGACAATGATGATGTCCATTCCGCGGATCTTGTCAATTTTATCGTAGTCAATCTCCGGGAAAATCAGCTGCTCTCTGGCACCCAGGGCATAGTTGCCATGGCCGTCAAAGGAGTTGGGATTGACACCACGGAAGTCACGGACGCGGGGCAGGGCGATGTTGATGAATTTGTCAAGAAACTCGAACATTTTTTCGCCGCGCAAGGTCACTTTGCAGCCAATGTTCATGCCTTCACGCAGCTTGAAAGCCGAGACCGACTTGCGGGCCTTCGTAATGACGGCCTTCTGGCCGGCGATCAGCCCCATGTCGCGGGCGGCATTCTCGATGGCTTTCGGATTGTCCTTGACTTCGCCGACACCCATGTTGAGCACGATTTTCTCAAGCCGGGGAATCTGCATGGGGGATTTGTATTTGTAGGCTGCCAGCAGCGCCGGTGCCACTTCACTGTTATACTTGTCTTTAAGCCTGCTCATTTAACGTTCCTCCTGCCGCGCTTACTTCTTGGCCTGGCGAATGGTGTCGATCATTTCGCCGCAGGCTTTGCAGACGCGGACCTTTTCGCCATTCTCGAGGACCTTCGTGCCGGTCTTGGACGGCCGTTTGCACTTGCTGCAGACCACCATGACATTGGAACCGGAAATCGGGGACTCCTGATGGATGATACCGCCCTGCTGGTAGCGCCCACGCGGTTTCTGGTGCTTGGTCGAGACGTTCACGCCTTCAACGATAACTTTGCCTTCGTCCGGAATCACCTTGAGGACTTTGCCGGTCTTGCCGGCATCCTTGCCAGTGAGCACATAAACGGCATCGTCTTTCTTTACATGTAATTTTGCCATTGTGCCTATTCCCTCCTTACAGAACCTCTGGTGCCAGCGACAGGATCTTCATATAATCACGGTCGCGCAGTTCTCTGGCGATTGGGCCAAAGATACGGGTACCCTTGGGGTTCTTGTCTTCCTTGATAATGACGGCAGCATTCTCATCAAACTTGATGTAGGAGCCATCCGGACGACGGACGCCACGCCTGGAGCGGACAATGACAGCCTTGACGACTTCACCTTTCTTGACAACGCCCCCGGGTGTTGCTTCACGGACCGAACAAACGATGACGTCACCGATATTGGCGTATTTGCGCCAGGAACCACCGAGTACCTTGATGCACATCAGTTCTTTGGCCCCGGTATTGTCAGCGGACTTAAGGATTGATTGAACCTGAATCATAAGTCTTCCTCCTTCCCGGGCTTTACTTGGCCTTCTCGATGATTTCGATCAAACGCCAGCGCTTGTCTTTGCTGAGCGGACGGGTTTCCATCACTTTGACTTTGTCGCCGGGCTTGCATTCGTTGTTTTCGTCATGGGCTTTGAGTTTATAGGTTCTCTTGACGATTTTCTTGTAGAGCGGGTGACGGACGTGCTCAATGACGGCTACAACAATGGTCTTGTCCATTTTGTCGCTGACGACCGTGCCGACCTGGGTCTTTCTGAGGTTTCTCTCACTCATTGCGAATCCCCCTTACTTCTGGATGCTTTTAAGCTCGCGCTCGCGCAGGATGGTCTTGACACGGGCAATGTCCCTCTTGACGCTCTTGAGCTTTAAGGGGTTTTCGAGCTGGTTGGTGGCGTGCTGGAATCTCAGCTTGAAAAGTTCTTCTTTTAAGGCGACGAGATCTTTATTCAGCTCATCGACTGACTTTTGACGGATTTCACTCGACTTCATTGACGTCACCTTCCTTTTCGCGCGCGATGAACTTGGTCTGGCAGGGCAGCTTGTGCGCAGCCAGACGCATGGCTTCGCGGGCATCTGCCTCGGGAACGCCGGCGATCTCAAAGAGAACGCGACCGGGTTTGACTACGGCTACCCAGTACTCGGGTGAGCCTTTACCGGAACCCATGCGGGTTTCCGCAGGCTTGGAGGTAACCGGCTTGTCCGGGAAAATCTTGATCCAGACCTGGCCGCCACGCTTGAGGAAGCGGTTGATCGCGACACGGGCTGCTTCAATCTGGTTGCTGGTGATCCAGCAGGGCTCGGTGGCCTGGAGACCGAATTCACCGTAAGCCAGGAATTGGCCGCGGGTGGCTTTACCAGTCATTCTGCCACGATGCTGTTTTCTGTGTTTAACGCGTTTTGGCAGTAACATCAGGCTTCGCCTCCTTCTGATTTTTTCACTTTCTTCGGCGCCGGGAAGATCTCGCCTTTGTAAACCCAGACCTTGACACCAATCCGGCCATAGGTCGTCTTGGCCTCAGCGAAGCCATAATCGATATCCGCGCGCAGGGTCTGCAACGGAATGGTGCCTTCATGATAGTGCTCGTCACGGGCGATTTCAGCGCCGCCGAGACGGCCGGCCACGGCGGTCTTGATGCCCTTGGCCCCGGCTTTCATGGCCCGGCCCATAGCCTGTTTCATGGCCCGGCGGAACGAAACACGCTCTTCGAGCTGCTTGGCGATATTTTCGGCAACCAGCTGCGCTTCCGTATCAACCGACTTGATCTCATTGACATTGATGAAAAACTTGCGGCTGAAACGGGTGGCGAGCTTGTTCTTGAGTTCTTCGATACCGGCGCCCTGGCGGCCGATAATGATGCCCGGCTTGCCGGTGGTGATGGCAACAAGGATCTTTTCTTCACCCTTGCGCTCAATCTCAATGCGGGAAACGCCGGCCTTGAAGCATTCCGTTTTGACAAATTCGCGGATCTTCTTATCCTCGACAAGGAATTTGCTGAAATCTTTCTTGTCGGCATACCAGCGGGTATCCCAGTCCTTGATAACACCAACGCGCAAACCGTGGGGATTAACCTTCTGACCCATCTGCTACCCTCCTTATTTCTTCTCTTTGAGGACGACCGTCACATGGCTCGTCCGCTTGTGAATTCTCGCCGCACTGCCGCGGGCCTTGGGGATGATGCGCTTGAGCACCGGGCCCTGGTTGGCGTAGCAATCGGCGACGTAGAGTGCGTCACGGGACAGATTGTTATTGTTGACCGCGTTGGCCTCGGCCGACTTGACGAGCTTTTCGAGCACCGGCGAAGCAGCCTTGGGCGTATAGCGGAGAATGGCGTAGGCTTCATCAAGGGGCTTGCCCTTGATCAGGTCAACGACCACATTGACTTTGCGCGGGGCGACCCGCACATTTTTGGCGATCGCGCGGCCCTCGTCCTTGCCGATACCCAGAACCTTCTTTTCCTTCTTGGTCAGCAGCGCTGTCTTCTGGAACTTTCTGGTCGTCTTTTTGTAATTGGCCAGGATCGTGTCACGGTTTTCCAGCAAGTATTCCTTGCTCATGACCTTTTTTTCCATGAAATGTTCCTCCCTTATTGTCCTTGACTCACCTTACCGGGAACCAGAGGCTTTCTCTGCGCCGGCATGGCCCTTGAAGGTCCTGGTGGGAGCGAATTCACCCAGCTTGTGACCAACCATTTCCTCTGTTACATATACCGGAACGTGTTTGCGGCCATCATAGACGGCGATGGTGTGGCCGACGAAATCCGGGAAGATAGTCGACGAACGGGACCAGGTCTTGATGACTTTCTTTTCATTTTTCGCGTTCATGGCCTCGATCTTGTTCATCAGGGCCTCCTGAACGAAATAACCTTTTTTAGTGGACCGACTCATAGTCGCAAGCCTCCATATTGATTACTTGTTCCTTCTCTTGACAATGTACTTGTCAGAAGGCTTCTTGCGATCCCTGGTTTTCTTGCCCAGTGTCGGGACACCCCAGGGCGTGACAGGACCGGGACGGCCAATCGGCGACTTGCCTTCACCACCACCATGCGGATGATCGCAGGGATTCATGACAACGCCGCGGACGGTCGGGCGGATGCCCATATGACGCTTGCGGCCAGCTTTACCGATATTGATGTTCTCGTGCTCGCTGTTGCCGACGCTGCCGATGGAGGCTCTGCAATTGACGGTAACCATGCGCACTTCACCGGACGGGAGACGGACCTGGGCGTAATCGCTGTCCCTGGCCATCAGCTGGGCACCGGCGCCGGCCGTACGCACCATCTGGGCGCCTTTGCCAGGCTTGAGCTCGATGTTGTGAATCACGGTACCGACCGGGATGGACGATATCGGCAGGGCATTGCCGACAACAATGTCAGCACCGGCGCCGCTTTCCACCATGCCGCCGACCTTGAGGCCTTCCGGGGCGATGATGTAGGCTTTTTCACCGTCCAGATACTGGATCAGGGCGATATAGGCAGTGCGGTTCGGATCGTATTCGATCGCCATGACCTTGGCCTTCATGCCATCCTTGCTGCGTTTCCAGTCGAGCAGGCGGATCTTGCGGCGATTGCCGCCACCCTGGTGACGGACAGTGATGCGGCCGTAAGCATTGCGGCCGGCATTCTTGGTTCTCTTGGCCAGCAGGCTCTTTTCAGGCTGTTTATCGCTGATTTCGGCGAAATCAGCTACAGTCATTTGCCTTCTGGCGGGAGAAGTCGGATTATAGCTTTTGACTGCCATTTTTGTTCACTCCTTCTTCTGGGCGCCCGGCATCACTGGCCGAACCCGAATTCCTCAATCATGGTTTTGTACTTGCGGGTGGACTGGCTGGGCTTGCCGCCCTTGAGCTTGAAGGTCGCAGCCTTGGGCTCGATGTCGATGGTGACGACAGCCTTTTTCCAGCTGGGACGCTGGCCGACGTGCACACCCTGGCGCTTCGTCTTGCCGTCATAATTGGTGGTATTGACCTTGACAACCTTGACGCCGAAGAGCTGCTCGACAGCCTGGCGGACTTCTGTCTTGGTCGCATAGACGGCAACGCCGAATGTGTATTTGCCGATGGCGGCATCAGCCGTGCTCTTTTCCGTGATGACTGGCTTGAGAATGATGTCGTGTGCGGATTTCATTACACATACACCTCCTGGACTTTCAGGACAGCCTCTTTGGTCACGACAAACTTGTCGAACTTGAGGATGTCAAAGACATTGAGCGTATTGACCAGGCTGGTCTTGATACCGACGATATTGCGGGCCGATTTCTCGATATTCTCGTCACGGACGGTCGTGACGACGAGCGCGCCCCGGGTCACGCCGAGCTTGCCAAGGACCGCAACCATCTTCTTGGTCTTGATCTCCGGCAGGGACAGGCCATCAACCACGATCAGGCTGCCGCTGGCCAGCTTGGCCGACAGGGCTGACTGCATGGCCAGGCGCCGGACTTTCTTGGGCAGGGAATAGCTGTAGTCGCGCGGTTTTGGACCAAAAATAATGCCGCCGCCGACATGCTGGGCGGAACGGGTCGAGCCCTGGCGGGCCCGGCCGGTGCCTTTCTGACGATAGGGCTTCTTGCCGCCGCCGCTGACTTCGCTGCGGAGCTTGGTTGAGTGGGTACCCTGCCGGCGGTTGGCCAGCTGGTTGAGAACGGCGCGATGCAGCACGTCCTGATTCGGCTCAATGCCGAAGATGGCGTCGGACAGCTCGATACTGCCAGTAACGATACCATCCATGTTGTATACATCAACTTTTGCCATTTCTATGCTCCTCCTTTACGCCGGTTTATTTGGACTTGACAGATGTCGTGATCTTGACGACGCCGCCTTTAGGTCCGGGGACAGCGCCCTTGATGACAAGGATATTGCGCTCGCCATCGACCAGGACTACGTCGAGATTCTGCACGGTGACATTGACCGCGCCCATGTGACCGGGCAGCTTCTTGCCTTTGAAAACACGGGCCGGATCGGTGTTGGGACCCATCGAACCGACGCGGCGATGGTACATCGAACCGTGGGTTTCCGGGCCGCCGCTCTGATTGTAGCGCTTGATGGTACCGGCAAAGCCTTTGCCCTTGGATACACCGCTGACGTCAACAGCGTCGCCGGGGGCGAACATGTCGGATACGCGAATGACCTGGCCGAGACTGTAATCGGCAGCGGTCTGGAATTCACGCAGGTACTTGAGGGGTGTGACCCCGGCCTTGCTGAACTGGCCTTTGTTCGGACGGGTGATCCGCTTGGCGGTACCGTAACCGACCTTGACAGCCTTGTAACCATCATTCTGGACAGTTTTGTTCTGGACAACCACGAGCGGCCCGCAATCGATGACGGTAACGGGGATCGCGGTGCCATTCGCATCGAACAGCTGCGTCATACCTGCTTTTTTGCCAAGCATGAATTTCTCCATTGACTTTACCTCCTGGGTTATTGGTTCACCCGGACGGGGGCGAACTTGACCGTTGCGGCTGGCGGGCGGGGCCCGGGCCGCATCAAAGCTTTACAGCTTGATTTCGATGTTGACACCGGCGGGCATCTCGAGCTTCATCAATGCGTCGACGGTCCTGGTGTTGGGAGCAAGGATGTCGATCAGGCGTTTATGGGTGCGGATCTCGAACTGCTCACGGGCGTCCTTGTACTTGTGCGGGGACCGCAGGATCGTGACGATCTCCTTTTCCGTCGGCAGCGGGATTGGCCCGGATACGCTGGCCCCCGTGCGCTTGGCGGTTTCAACGATACGTTCGGCGCTCTCGTCGAGAATGTGATGGTCAAAAGCTTTCAGTCTGATTCTGATCTTCTGGTTAACTGCCATGGTCTCAAACCTCCTTGATTGCTGCTGGTCAAACATCAACTGTGCCGGGCGTATCATCGTCTTCCAACATAAAACCCAGGTTCTGAATCTTGAGGCAAGACTCAGGCGCTGGGCACATGCCGGTCAGGGCATACGCTGCGTCGGGATAGTCGGTTTGCCGCCCAATTTCTCTGAATCGGGCTACTCCGTCGAAGTTACCCGTCGGGCGGCCGCAGCGGCCGTCAACGGCAATCTCCAACATCATCGCCTGCGCGGCTGTTCCCGGCTTGCAGGCGGGAATGGCATAGTCGCGCACGGGATATTTTATATCAATGGCAAGGGTTTGGCAAGGGTTTTTTTGATATTTTCCGGCTGAATTTTCGGATTTTTCGGCTGTCTGGCAGTGTGGCATGGCGATGGCTGCGAGGCCGGGACCGTGCGCGCCGCTCAGACACGTCCGCTGGTGCGGACGAACTCGCCTTGGCACGCGATCCCGGCTCCGGCCGCCAGGTTTTGCGTCCTTTGTCGGGACAGGAAAAAGGCCGGCGTTTGCAGTCAGCCGGTTGCGTGACTGGCTTGTGACCTGGACGGGACCGGTTCCCTGACAATCCACCAGATGACAGCGCTGCTAAGGGCGGCCAGGAAACACCAGACCGACACGAGATGAGTCCGGTACATGGTCAGGGTCACGATATAAGCGGCCGTGATAACAAGCGCAAATACGATCATCCGGCGGTGGCTGCTGAGATATAGCGGCAGGATCGTCGCGCTTAGATAAGCAAAATACATAATACGGGCCAGCAGCGGCGGGGCCGATGTTGCGTAAAGAATATGCTGGCCAATGATTGTTGCATGGACGGGCAACATGACCAGCCCCACGCCATAGCCAAGTGAAACCAATGTGCCTATGGTCAGTGGCAGGATCAGCAAGCGACGGCGGAAAGGTTGTCTTTCCATCAGGAGGGTCGACAGTGGCACCATGGCCGGCCAGATGACGACTGCGGCCAGCAAATAGAGAATCGTCGCCGGCCTCTGCATCCAGGCTGATTGCGGCGCCTGGAGACTGCGCCAGACAAAGCCCTCTGCCACCTGCTGCAGGCCGAAAACCAATGGAATAGCCGCAAACAGGCGCTGCGAAGGCTGCTGGTTTGCCCTGATACTGGCAATGCCCAGGGCGGTCAGGACTGTTCCACTGGCAAAGCTGGATAAAGCGGAAAAACACATAATCATCATCCTCCTCGTATGGAACCCGGCTGGCGCACAACATTTTGTTTGCAGAACATCGCTGGCGTACATTAACAGTATCATGTAAAACCTTTTTCGTGATGCTGTCAAATCTGATGGTCTAGCGGGTCGTTGTCCCAGCGGTATCTGGGGTTTTTGCGGAGCAGACCAAGCTGACAATGCAAACACAAGCCAACGTGACAACAAATAACGTCGCCACAGTCCGGGCAGGTCCATTTCACAGTTTCCCGATGCAGAAAAGCCGAAATTCCGTTTTCCCGGATGAGGTTGAGATTGTCAATCATACTTAAATGATATCGGCTTCGGTAACGCTTATCCAGTCTTTTCAATCGTTTGCAGGGAAACTGCGCACATTCAAAGCAATATCGAATCTGCCCGGTACCAATTTTCTCACAAGCAGCACGCATAAAAACACAATGCTGGCCTCGCGGTCGGCAACCGGGGCAATACTTGCGGTGCAGGCCCCGCCTGTTCAGATCATGTTTCATAGCCAGATAACTGATACAGACTGCGCAATTCATCCCACAGGGAGCCACGAGCGATTCATCCATCAACGGTTTATCCATCATCAACCAACCTCACTCCACCGGGGATCAATCTGGCCAGGCCCTGCTAATCCATGCAAAGAGATTCATGGCCAGGCCGATTCACGTTTGCATCCAGATGATTTATACTGATTATACATCCATTTTATCCCAAATCAGCTGCAAGTGTCTCCGGCATAATCAGCTGCCCGTACATGACCGTACCCATGCAAAGCATGCATGCATCCAGCTGCTTCGGCAGTACCTGTTAAAGGTTCAAAATGAACTCATACGGATGTGAGGTAACGCCCGATGAAATCGCAATCAATGGCCTGCACCGGACCTGACTGGCTCAATCAGATACATCCATCGCAATCGCCGGACAGGCAGGCCGTGAATCATTTCCCAGGGCGCAGGCGAATTCTAAACGATCAGTTACCTCTGATTCCAGGTATATCCCTGATTCTGTCCCTGGCCCTGACTCTGGCCTTGCTCCCGCTGACCGCCTGCCAGGCCAATCCGGCCCTGACTGTTTCATCGTCTGACAGCTCGTCCTCGCCTGGCTCATCAACCGCGGATGGCTCAAGCAGTATAACCAGCACTGTCATTGCGGCTAGCGCGTCGCCAACACCTGACGTCATTTCACAAGCTACACTCAAACGATTCAGGGTCGGCGAAGTCCGGGATTATCAGGGCATGCGCCTCGATCCGGCTGTTGGGCCGCGTGATAATTCAATCAAAGGCATCCAGATTGTCGACATTGACCAATACCGCCTGCGCATTGATGGCCTCGTAACAGCACCGGTCGAACTTTCCTGCCCGCAGGTTCTGGAACTGACACCCGACGAACGGCTGATTACCCTCTACTGTGTCGAGGGCTGGGATGCGACCATTCTCTGGAAAGGTGTTCGCATTGAGGAATTGATTGACCTGGCCGGTGGGGCATCCGACCAGGCCAAAACTGTCATATTCCACGCGGTTGACGGATATACCACATCATTGTCACTGGCCGCAATCAAGGAAATGGATACAATCCTGGCTTATCAGGCCAATAATCTGCCGCTGCCACCAGAAATGGGCTATCCCTTTATCGTCGTCGCCGAGCGCAAATATGGTTACAAATGGGCCCGCTGGGTCAATCGCATCGAGCTCTCGGCCAACGAAAATTACAAAGGTTACTGGGAAGAACTCGGCTTTGATAACGATGGCGGCATCTATAGATAAGTCTGCAGCAGCATCCGTCTCAGAAAATGCCTGCCCGGTCCGGGTTTGGCATAAATAGTAGCAACTGTGCAAAAATGTGCGGACAAAATGCAAATGAAGAGGGTGAAATATCATGAGTGGCTGGCTGATAATCTTGCTGCAGAAATATTTGCCAATAGCATTTGCCCGGACCACATCCTCACAGCACGTATCCTTGCGGACTATTCCGGCCCGATGCGCTTCCTTGCGGGCATTTCCCGCTCGACAGTCATCAATGCGGGCAATCATTCCACCGTCTTGCCTGTCAACGCTCTTGCTTTCGCCGGCCCAGTCGTTCTGGATACCAGTGTTCCAGGCCGGGGTATGGAACGCCTGGATTTTCCTGCTGTTTCCTGTTCTGCAAAATCTGATTATCTGGTTATTTAACAAGCCACTGTACAGGCGAACCGGGCAACCACCGGAATCGACCCCCAGTACTGCTTATCAGACAGCCAGCTTCCTGACAACAGTTGTCTGGATACTGTCGACTTTATATGCCATATTCCTGCCGCTCCGTCTGGGGACAATCTGGCTTTATATCGGATTTGCTCTGCTTCTTGGCGGCATCCTGTTCAGCATTGCCGCGACTATCAATTTTGCCAGAACACCAGTGAACAGTCCCGTCACGTCCGGAGCCTATCGCTATTCCAGACATCCACTTTATCTGTCATTCATTCTTATCTATCTGGGAACCAGCCTGGCAACGTTGTCCTGGATTTTTCTGCTGATTACAGTGATCCTGGCTGGATGCATGAGCCGGTCAGCTGATGAGGAAGAGAATTTCTGCCTCAAACAATTTGGCAAAACATACCAGATCTATCAGACAAGGACACCAAAATGGATAGGCATACCGAAACACTGAACAATTCGACAGGGCAGCCTTGCTGCCCGTCCGTTCATGACCTTCATCAGTAACAGCCGGGAACATTGACGCACGCTTGCACGTCGAACAATCAGAAACTCAAGAAACCAGACTGCAGCCGTTCCGGCCCCAAATTCATGAAGGAAATCCTGTTCATATGCAAAATCGGCAACAAACCTGCCATCAGGCAGTTGCCAGATAAACCAGGATGTGAGGTGTTACCCATGCGAACGCAATACCCGGACCGGCGATATTCACGGGTGTATCTGGCTGGTTGTATCCTGCTGGTTTTCACCCTGCTCTTCGCCGGATGCCAGATCAATGCCCCGACAAACCAGTCAGTAACAAGCATGACAACCAACCACTCAACCAGCTCAACATCCCCCACCACGCTGGCGGACTCTCACACCGGCGACCTGATGGCCGCCATCCCCGTCGAAGCCTGGCCCCAGTCACCGTCCACCCCCAGCCAGCCCTTCCAGGCATCGGTTCAGGCCTTCGCCGCCCGCTTGCTGCAAACTACACTGGCCAGCAAGAACAACGGCAATGTCATGATCTCACCGGCGTCCGTTTTTCTGGCCCTGGCCATGACCCTGAATGGAGCCGATGGCGAGACTAAACAAGCGATGCTGCAGGTGTTAGCCGGCCAGGGGCTGTCGCTCGCAGAAGTTAACACGATCAGCCGCGACTGGCAAGCCTTGCTCTGTAAAACTGGCAGTAAAACAACCCTGGCCATTGCCAATGCCATCTTCTTCCGCCAATCTTTCCAGCCGGATCAAAGCTTCCTGCAACGCAACGCAGACTACTTCAAGGCCGGCGCCAGCCGCCTGGACTTTGCAGACCAGAAATCAACTGACGTGATCAATGCCTGGGTCCAGGAATCAACCCGCGGCACTATCAAAAAAATCGTCGATAAAATCCCGGCGACAACCGTCATGTACCTGATCAATTCAATTTACTTCAAATCAGACTGGCAGACGCCCTTTATCAAAGAGGAAAATCGCGAGATACCCTTCCAGACGCCAGCTGGAGCAGTCACGACAAAATTCATGCACCGTATCGACAAAATGAGCTATTTCACCGGCGAAGGGGTCAGCGGCGTGGCCCTGCCCTACGACAACGGCCAGTTCGTTTACTTCGCCATGCTGCCAGATGGAACAACAACGCCCCGGCAATGGCTGGCCAAACAGGAACCTGCCAGTCTCTTGGCCAAAATAACCGCCCTGATGGCCCAGAAATCCAATTTCACGGTCGAACTGCAAATGCCCAAATTCGAAGTGAGCTTTGAAGACACACTGAACGAAACCCTGTCTACCCTCGGCATGGACATCGCCTTCGATGGCGGCCGGGCCGACTTTTCCTTGCTCAATGAGGCACATACCCGTGGCCTCTACATCAGCGAAGTCCGTCACAAAACCTACATCCGCGTCGACGAAAAAGGCACCGAAGCCGCAGCCGTCACCTCAGTCGCCATCGACGAAAGCGCCATTATCCCAGATGTATCAGTGACCCTCGACCGCCCCTTCATCTACGGCATCATCGACAAAGCCACCGGCATACCCCTCTTCATCGGCATCCTCGAAAACCCAACCGCCCAATAAACAAGATCCAGATCCGCTCCCGGACCCCATCCGGCACCCCCTATCCTCCCCCCCGGCCCAGGCTGAACATATAAGCCCGGCACCAGGCCGATGCACCCGGGCGAGTTCCGCAGCCGCGACAGCGGCGAGGACCCCATCCGGCACCCCCTATCCTCCCCCCGGCCCAGGCTGAACATATAAGCCCGGCACCAGGCCGATGCACCCGAGCGAGTTCCGCAGCCGCGACAGCGGCGAGGACCTGTTCGAGCGAAGTGCACGGCCTGGTGCCGGGCAATCGTTTATGCTTGGCCCAGACTACGCGGCCTGGTGCCGGGCAATCGTTTAACCACGCCACCAACATCACGGCACAGGCAGCAACGCAAACTCATAACCCTGCGCCCGCGCCCCATCAATGACATCACCCAGGATTGCCACATTTGTATCCGAAACCGCATGCAACAAAATGATTGAACCATTATGCAACTGGCCAAGGATCTGCACCTTGGCATCTGTTCTGGCTGGCTGGTCCGCGGTGTCCCAATCATGATACGCGAAGCTCCAGAATACAGCGGCATATCCTTCATCGGTCAGGCAGTCGAGAACCCTGGCACTGTAGTAACCACTGGGCGGACGTACCAGCCTGGGCATCGTCTTGCCGGTCAAATCAGCAAATGCGTTCTCCACACCGGTCAGTTCCTTGCGGACACCACTGTAGCCGTCCTCCGCCATGGTCTCGACCAGATTCGGATGATTGACTGTATGGTTGGCCACCAGATGCCCCTCGCTGACCATCCGCCTGACGAGGGCCTTGTTGTTCTTGATATAACTCCCAGTCACAAAGAACGTGATCTTGACCTTTTTTTCCTTGGCAATATCCAGGATTTCAGTTGTATTGGTCTGATATTCATAGCCTTCATCCATGGTCAGAAAGATGATCTTGCTGCCGGTGACCGGTTTCTGCCACCAGGTCCGGTACGGTGTGATCACGGCCTTGACTACTGTACTGATCTTGGCTGGCAGGTCCTGGAAAAGCGGATCTGGCGTGATGTACCACCAGCTCAGCTGCGTATTGACCGGTAACGGGGTTGGCGTCGGAGTAGGTCGGGGAGTCGGTGTCGCCGTTGGTTGCGGGGTCGGATGAGGTGTGGGCGTCGCGGTTGGCTCAGGCGTAACGGTCGGGGCTGGCGTTGGCGTCGGACTGGGCGCTGATGTAGGCATCGGTGTTGGTGTCAGTCCGGCCGTTGTTACCGTCGGCGCTGTGGTTGCCGTTGTCCCGGTGGTAGCCGATGATATCCCGCCCGTTGTCTGCGAATGTTCTGTGGACGTTGGCAATGACTGGGTGCCTGAGCTGCTTTCAGTTGCTTGTGTCGCTGTTTCACTGCTGGTGCCGGTTGGGGTCGTGGCAGTCGTCAGCGAGGCAGAATGGGATGTCTGCGACATACCCTGACAGCCGCCCAACAGCAAACTGGCCGTCAGTACCAGCGCTGTCAGCGTATGCAGCAAAATGCGGATAGAATGTTTATGAAACGGCGGTTGACGCATGATGATTCCCCCCTTTTCTGATGGGGGTGCCGCCAGCGTCGATCTCCAGTCGAACTTCTGTCGAAATCAATCGGTTGCTAACGGCGCCTTCCGGTTATTTTCGTCAACCATTTCCTGTAACAGATATCTCACCTGTTGCTGGCTGAAAGTATAATGCCGATTACAAAAATGGCATTCCAGATTGATGCCGGCCGGATCGAGAGCCAGTTCCTGCAATTCCCGGGGACCCAGGGCGATCAGATTGCGCTCCATGCGTTCTCGATTGCAAGGACAGTCATAGCTGCAGGGAGTGAGTGAATGATAGTGGATATCCGGGTCGCCCAGCAGCAGATCCAGCAATTGTTGGGGGGTGAAGCCTTCTTCCAGCAAGAATGTCACTTCCGGAAAACCAGCCGCCCGGGTCTCAAGGTATTCAGCGATGCCCTCAGGTGCATCGGGCATCAATTGGATGATAAAGCCACCTGCGACATGGATCCCCTGGGCATTGACCTGCACACCCAGGCTGACAATCGATGGGATTTGCTCGGAGGCTGCCAGATAATAGGTCAGATCTTCGGCAATCTCGCCGGATACCAGTTCGACCTGGCCGACATAGGGCTCTTTCAAGCCCAGATCTTTCAGGATCGTCAAGGTGCCGCGGCCAATGGCTTGTCCAACGTCCAGCTTGCCAGCCCGTTTATAAATCGACTCAACAACCGGATGCCGGCAGTAGCCGCGCACGGTTGTGTCGCCCATGCCAATGACCGTCAGGCCCTCAAGGGGTCCATCACCGCGCACAATAGCGGTCAGGCTGTCTGTTTCGTTTTTCAGCTCCAGCTGCCCCATCAACAAAACGCCGGTCAGCAACCGGCCCAGGGCAACGGCAGCCAGCGGGGACATCTGGTGAATGCGCAAGGCTTCACTGCAAGTGTCGATGGTGCGACAGGCAAAGGCCCGGACCGCGCCACCAAGGGCGGTAGCCCGGACAATGTAATCACCGGGCGGATTGTAATCGCCAGTTAAAGGCGATGCTTCTTTTTCATTCAAAGGCGATGTTCTCTCGCCAGTCAGAGACGATGTTCTTTCTTCATTTATGAGCGAGGTATTTTCATCAGGTTGACCCGGATTTGGCAAAACAGCCGGGTCAGGTGTATGCTCTGGCATGGGCAATCCTCATCATTCCAACTTCTGTACGCTGAATCTGCACGCCGTAACCGCACGCTGTATCTGCGCCTTGTATCCGGTTTACTGTTTCTGCACGCTTCACTTTTGCCTGCCGGCCTGGAAACCATGCTGTTCATGGCCAGACGAAAGAGGCCGGCCAGCAAATTCCCGACTTGGCAAAAATGTTCCATCTCTATTTTACGCTCTTTTTGTTCCGATGGGGAGGATAATTCGAATGTATACAATCATAATTTGACCCGCCGCAAATTGATGCTGAATCTTTTATAGATCCCTTGCGGGGCGACGGAACACGTAAAAATGACGTTCGGCCCGGCGCGCGGGCGCTTTCAGGCTCAATTCACCATGACAGGCCAGCCATTCGAGGCCGGCTGACCTGGCACAGCCCAGTAAGAAATCGTGATCATAGTAACGCTCAACGATCTGGACGTCAGAACGGCGGTACAGGCCCGGGCTTTGCGGCGTGCCTTCTGTAAAGAGCGTGAGATTGGCGCGACTGATACCGGTCCGCGGCTGGTACTGGTTTTGCCAGAACAAGGTCAGGGCCGGTTGCCCGGCTGTCGCGGCCAGATCCTGGTAAAACAGATGATTGCCGAGCGTCTGGCGGAAATGATGTTCTGTTCCGCAGTCAAATATAAACAGGCAGCCCGGATTCAGGTAATTGGCACAAAGCCGGAACAAGCGCTCGACCTGGGCCGGACGGACCAGGTGATTGACCGTATCAAGCAGGCAGGTGATCAGGTCTACTGTGCCATATAATTCAAAGCGACTGATGTCCTGGAGCAGGAACAGGCCGTGACTCTCGGCAGCGGTCGCTTTCTCCCGGGCCAGCTGCAGCATCGCGGCAGACTGGTCGACGCCGATCGGATCATAGCCTCGTTGTTCCAGGGCCAGGCAGATGCTGCCGGTACCACAACCCAGATCCAGTACCAGGGGTCGGCCGTCGCGGCCGTCGCCGGCAAGCCGGCTGAGTACCGGCCGATAAAGCAGATCCAGCTGCAGCAAAAAATCAGCCCACCGGTCGGGGCTGATTTCGTGTTGCAGATGGTCATACCAGGGGGCCAGGGGCTGATAATGATCCGTCATCATGCGTCAGGTGAACACCATCATTCTTGATCAGGCCGGGCACTGGCCTGGCCTGGCCGGTCAATTGCGGATCAGGCCCGGGCGCTGGCCTGGCCGTTCTGGTCATGTCCGGTCCGAATCCGTCAGGGCGCGGACGGCAGTTTCGTGAGATACTGGATTGCGGCACTCAGCTGGGTGTCTTCTTCCAATGTCAGCTGGGTGATGGACTTGCCGGCAACGGATTCAGGCAGCCCGATAATCTGGTCCGGCTTGAGACCGACACCTTCAATGCTTTCTCCATCCGGCAGGTAGTACAGGAAATTGGTAACATTGATGGCAGAGCCATCAGCCAGGTCGAAGGTCAGGGTACCGGAACCCTTGCCAAAAGACTGCTCGCCAATCAGCCAGGCCTTGTCGTGATCACGCAGGCAGCCCGAGAACAATTCGGACGCACTGGCGGTAAAGTCATTAATCAGGATGGCGTAACGCATGCTGTCCGGCACACCCATCTGGCGGTCGGAGGTCCAGGCCTCAGAAAACGGCTTGCCTTCACTGCGCCCTTCAAGGGTCGCCAGCGTTGTCTGCGGCAACAGATAGTCCAGCATTGCGGTGACCTCATTGGCCAGCCCACCGCCGTTGTTGCGCAAATCAACAACCAGGTGCCTGGCGCCCTGACTTTGCAGATCGTCAACCGCTGTGGCAAACAAGTCGGCAACGCCTTTGGAGAATTCACTGACCCGGACATAGCCAATGCCGGGCTGCAGCATCTTGTGGCTGACACTGGCGGTCGTAATGCGCCGGCGCACCGCGGTCACATTGATAGTCTGGCGAGTGGCCGGGCGATAGATCTCCAGTTCGACCGACGTGCCCTCTTCACCGCGCACCAGGACCACAACCTCGCTGATATCCTTGACGCGACTGACATCCTCGCCGTTGACCTTCATGAAAACATCGCCAATCTGCAAGCCGGCCGACTCCGCCGGGCTCCCGGCGACGACTTCTGTCAATTCAACCTGCTGCGAGGCATTAAAAGCCACAATGCCGCCAATGCCAACATAATTGCCGCTCATGGCTTCATTCATTTCCGTGACTTCCTCGGCCGTCAGGTACATGGTATAACGATTGCCCAGTTCATCAACCAGGCCGCGGGTCATCGCTTCCAGCATTTCGGCATCAGTCAAGTCTTTATAGAAGTTCTTGTCAACTTTATCGTAAACGTCTTCCAGTTTATCAAGAGCGGCTTTCGTGTCAGCGTCGTCACTGAAAGTACGGTCCAGGGTGACGGCTGAGCCGGGTTCAGTGGTCCGGGTCAGGGTCTGGGCCGAGCCGATTGTAAAATAGAGAAAAAGGCCCCCGCTCACGGTCAGGGCAAAAGTCAATAAAATACTGATCAGGGCAACGAGGAAATAGCGCCAGAAGTGGGAGCTGGCCGGGTTTGGCCCGGGCTTGGCCACATTGACTGATTCAGGCAGTTCGTTCATTTTGGCTCCTTTGATAGCAATCGGATACAGGTGGATAGCCCATGCACGTCATTGATCGCACACGGTTCCATGTGCGTTATTTAATGCACGTAATTGGCCGGATTGACAGTATCGCCATTCAGGCGGACCTCAAAATGCAGATGGGCGCCTGTCGATGTGCCGGTGCTGCCGACCAGGGCGATGCGTGTTCCGGCCCCGACCGTCTGGTTCTTGCTGACCAGGGTCCGCTTCAGATGGGCATAAAGCGTTGAGTAGCCGTCACCATGGTCAACAACGATATAGTTGCCATAACCGGATCCGCCAGTATTCTGGCCCTGTACCGGATTGACCACCATGATGACGGTACCACTGCGCGCGGCGACGACGGAAGACCCGAAAGGGGCCGCAATATCGATGCCGGAGTGGAATTTATAAACCTTGTAAACCGGATGGAGGCGGTTGCCATATTTTGAAGTAATGGACTTGTGGCCCGGAACTGGCCAGGTCCAGCCATTCCTGATCACCGGCGCGGGCGTATCATCCTGTTTATCGCGATTGCGCTGCGCGGTTGCCGTAGCTGTCGCAGCCCGCTCGGCAGCCAGTTTTCTCTGTAAAGCATAAATATCCTGCCCCAACCGCTGCGATTCTGATTCCAGGGCATCCTCGGCTTCCTGCTGGGCCGACAGCCTGGCATTGATCCTGGCCAGATTTGCCTCGGTAGCTGAAGCGTCGGCTTTCAGGCGGGCCAGGTCTGCTTCGAGCTGCTCGACCACACCTTGCAGTTCAGCCGATTTCTCGTCGGCCTGCTGACGTTTGAGCGCCGCATCATCGGTGAGATTTTGCAGGTCATCGATCATCTGCTGGTCAGTCTCTTCAATGATGGCCATGAACTGGATCACAGTGAAAAAGCTTTGCAGGCTGCGGGACTCCAGGATCATTTTCATCATGGACTGATTGCGATGCTCATACATGACCTTCAGGCGGGCAATGTACTGGTTCTGCTTGGCTTCCAGGGTGGCCTGGGCCTGCAGATAGTCGTCATAGGCCTGGTCGAGCTCATCCATGGCGGCCTTCAGCTGCTCGCTTTTGGCGATATAGATAGCCTTTTGCTGGGCGCTGCGCTGATTGAGCCAGGCCAGGTCGCCGGTCAGTTCAGACCGCTGGTCCGCCAGCTGGGCCTGCTGCTTGTCCAGGACGGCCAGCTTGTCGTCGATCAGATCCTGCTGATGGGCTATTTCCGCCAGTTTCTGTTTCGTTGTCTTAGCCTCGACCGGTACCTGAATGGTCAGGGGAATCAGCACGAGGCCGACTATCAGCAGCCCGGTTAAGATGCGTTTTAGCATGGCCATATTCCTCTCCATCTTTCATACTTGCTTATACGGTGTCTTGCTTGAAATTCAGGTGGTTTGCTTGTCCGGGTGTCTGAAACCCTGCATGGAATGGCTGGCGTTTGCGATGGCCGGCCCGCACGTGGATATGGCAGCGGGCAGAAGCTCATGACTTCCTGACCAGCATTTAAGCTGAAATGTCCGGCACTGGTTCACACATGGATGTGACGGCGCACGGAAATGGCGCTGCCGATCGAGCCGACGCCGGCGCCGATCAGGATATTCAGCCAGAGGACCACCGCTGAAACCGCGCCAGGTGTAACCATGGCCAGGATATCATCCGGTCTGGTGCCGGTCATCAGGGACATGTAAATCCGGGTGTAAATCAGGTAGGCAGTCAGCCAGGCCAGGAAAGCGCCAATCAGGCCGACCAGGGCACCCTCCAGGATATAGGGAATCCGGATGTACCAGTTCGTGGCGCCGACATATTTCATGATGCTGATTTCTTCTCCACGGGAAAAGACAGCCACCCGGACCATGTTGGAAATGATAAAGAAAGCGATGACGCCCAGCACAATAAAAGCCAGCAAGGACGAGTAATTGACCCAGACAATGGCCTTGCCGAGAAATTTCATCACGGAGAGCTCCAGCGAGACTTTGCGGACGCCGGGCATGGCACTGATCTGGGACTGGAAATCAGCGCCCAGGGCCGGATCAGTCAGATGAACGGAAAACGAATAAGGGATGTAATCAGCCGAGAAGTCAGCAAACAGTTCCTCCTGGCCAAGACTCTTCTTGAACGTTTCGAAATTCTCCTGCGGGCTGAACAGCTTGAATTCCTTGACGACGTCGGGACTGGCCCTGAGAGCGGCCGAGACAGCGTCAATGTCCGTCTGGGATACATCAACATTCATCGTGATCTCGACCGGCGGCTGCTCACCGGCCCGGGCCATCATCTGGCGGGCATTGAGCGAAAAGATCATAAAGGCGGCCATCAGGAACAGCATCAGGGAAATCGTGGTGATCGAAGCCAGGGTGACCAGCGGATGACGGACCATGCTGGTCAGGCCTTCCTGGAGCGAATGCTTCAGCAATGTCAGTTTCATGGCAACTCCTCCGGTTTAGTTGGTTTCGGTGCAGGCTTAACCCAGGTGCTGCCGGGAGGATTGGCGCCGGAACCGGCCGGTTTTAACGGATTTGCTGCATCGGCACCGGGACCGGCGGAAATACCGGATTCGCCGGAATGGCCAGGGCCAGGTGTTCGGGAAATCCGGCTGGCCGGCCCTGGCGCGGCTTTGCGCGGCAATCTGAAACTGACCGGCGCGGCAGGGTCTGCCAAATCTTCCGGTGCAGGTTCCCGGTCCGGTTCATTCTGTTCATCAGCGAGCAGGCCGGCACTTTTTGCCGCCTTGACACTGAATACATCATTGCGATGATGCCGGCCGCGCACTGCCGCGGTCCTGGCGGCTGGAACAGCGCAGGCCGCATTGTCAGAGACATAACTGCCGCTGCAATCATCTCGGATCATGCTGCCATCATCGATCTCGACGACCCGCTTCTTCATCCGGTCAACCAGGGCATGATCATGGGTACAGATGATGACCGTCGTGCCGCTGCGGTTGATCTCCTCCAGCAGGGCCATGACCGCCTCGCTGTTGGTCGGGTCGAGATTGCCGGTCGGCTCGTCAGCGAGGATCAGCCTGGGATTGTTGACCATCGCCCGGGCAATCGCCACCCGCTGCTGTTCACCGCCGGATAATTCGCCGGGGCGGGCATTGGCTTTATCACGCAGGCCGACAATCGACAGGACAATAGGCACCCGCCGCCGGATCAGCCGGGGGGATGACCCGACGATCTCCATGGCGAATGCCACATTTTCGAAGACGGTTTTCGTATAGATCAGGCGAAAATCCTGGAAGACCATGCCGATATTGCGCCGCAGGTATGGTATCAGGCCACGCCGGATACGGGCCACGTCGATCTGGTCAATCATCACCTGGCCGGATGTGGGCCGCTCCTCACAGGTGAGCAGCTTGATCAGGGTGGACTTGCCCGCTCCACTGCGGCCAATGATAAAGACAAATTCGCCATCGTTGATCTTGAATGATACATGACGAAGGGCGGTCGAACCGGATGCGTATACTTTTGATACACGTCTGAATTCAATCAAGACGAATCCTCCTCTGTTTGTTCCCAGACGCGATCAGACTTGTCAGCTGTGCCACCATTTGGTACTGGATGCCTTTAACGAGCCTTTCTCCTGCTTTTCCAGGTATCGGCGCACCATGGCGGCCAGCTTGAAAAGCACGGCGTCGTCAAAGCTGCGCAGATCGAGTCTGGTAATTTTCTGGACTTTATCCAGGCGATAAACCAGCGTGTTGCGATGGACGAACAGCTGGCGCGATGTTTCACTGCCATTGAGATTGTTCTCGAAAAACTTCTGGATCGTCAGCAGCGTCTCGCTGTCGAGCGATTCATACGCGCCTTTCGGAAACACTTCGTCGAGGAACATGTGGCACAATGTCGGCGGTAACTGATAGATCAGCCGGCCAAGGCCCAGTTTGTCATAGCGCATGATATAGGAGTCGCTCTCGAATATATTGCCAACGGTCAGGGCCAGCGATGCTTCGCGATAGGACTTGGCTGTATCCTTGAGTGTATCGGCCGGCATCCCGATGCCGATGTGCACCTTGGCCATTGATTCGGCATTGAGCGTATCAAGGATCAGGGTCGCGGTTTCGTCGATCAGGGCCGGATTGTCACGGGGATATTCAGTCAGCAGGACGATCGTTTCCTCGTCCATGGCCAGGATGTAGCTGTTGCGGCGGTCCGGGTACATATTCTGCAGGATTTCCAGGCAATCAATCTCGTCATTCTGTTCAATCCGGACCAGGTAGGCCAGGCGGGTGACAGAATAGGGGATCTTGAATTCGCGGGCCTTGAGCGGGATATCGCCAGGCAATTCATTTTCGAGAAGCACATTCTTCAGGAAAGCTTCCCGCTCGACATCTGAATTGCGCTCCTTGAGGGCCGCCTTGATCCAGTGACCCAGCAGCTCGACGTAGGTGCGGGAAACCGGATCGGTGCCGTCAATAAAACAGATGTACGTGGTCCGCTCGGATACTGGCAGTTTCAGGAATGTACGGCCGGCCGAAATGGCGATGGCCTCGTCAGACAGCAGGACTGCGCGGGTTGAGGAGTCTTCGTTGCCTTCCAGGCGCTCGTCTGTACAGGCCACGATGATACCATCAGCATCCAGCACGCCAGCCACGCAACTTAAAAATCCAGCAGCTTCCTTGATGCATTTTTTTATTTCTTCCATAACTCAAGCCCTCTCCCTACAGCGGTAACCGGATGCTCTGATTCGGACGATCTATACCATATATTATATTTTTCCAGGTCAGATAGCAAGGTTTCATGACAATCTTAACAATTCTTAACAGAAATGAAAGATCTGCCGCCTCATCTTGCGGTTGCCGATCCTGTTACAGGGTGCCCGGCCGGTTGCAGCATCCGGTCCAGTGGCTTCCGGCCGATCAAAAAGGGAGTCCCGTCCGGGACTCCCTTTTTCAGTTAAATTGGAGTTTGGTCCGTGGTCAGCCAGTCAGCATGACCAGGGCGGCTCAGGCTCCAGCCTGACAGGCCGGGCCTGATCAGCTCAGGATGACGCGCTCGGTTTCCTTGTCAAAGAGGTGGACGCGGTTGCCCCAGACTGCGAAGGTGGTCAGGTCACCGACGTGCGAGTGGCTCTCGGTCGGGTCGACACGGCAGGTCAGGCTCAGGCCGGCCACGGTGACATACAGGTAGGTCTCGGCGCCGAGCATTTCAACGACGTCAACATGGGCTTTGAAGGTGGATTTGGGGTTGGCGCTGATCGCGGCTGCTTCATCGGAAATGGCTTCCGGACGGACGCCGAGGACGATGTCCTTGCCGTCATAGGCCTTGACCGCGGGCACGGAATACTTGGCCGGCAGTTCGAGATTGACATCACCGAACTTGACATTGACAGCATCGCCCTTGACGGTGAGCTTGGCGTTGATGAAGTTCATCGGCGGCATACCGATGAAGCCGGCGACGAAGGTATTGACCGGGTGCTTGTACAGTTCGGTCGGGGTGTCGACCTGCTGGATAAAGCCGTCCTTCATGACGACGATGCGGGTACCCATGGTCATGGCTTCGGTCTGGTCATGGGTAACATAGATGATGGTCGTATTCAGGCGCTGATGGAGCTTGCTGATCTCAACACGCATCTGGACACGCAGCTTGGCGTCGAGGTTGGACAGCGGCTCGTCCATCAGGAAGACTTTCGGGTCACGGACGATAGCACGGCCGAGGGCAACGCGCTGACGCTGGCCACCGGAAAGGGCCTTCGGCTTTCTGTCGAGCAGATGGGTGATTTCGAGGATCTTGGCAGCCTCGTTCACGCGGCGCTTGATCTCATCTTTCGGGAACTTGCGCAGCTTCAGGCCGAAGGCCATGTTGTCGAAGACTGTCATATGCGGGTACAAAGCGTAGTTCTGGAAAACCATCGCGATGTCGCGGTCCTTGGGCTGAACATCATTGACGCGCTTGTCACCGATGTAGCAGTCGCCGTCGCTGATTTCCTCGAGACCGGCGATCATGCGCAGGGTTGTCGACTTGCCGCAGCCCGACGGACCAACCAGGATGATGAATTCCTTGTCAGCGATATCGATATTAAAATCGGTGACGGCGACGACATTGCCTTCGTAACGCTTGTAAACATTTTTCAGAACGACACTAGCCATAAAAGATTCCCTCCAAAGTGTATGTGTTTTTGATTAGTAAGCAGAATAGTTGCTTGAACTTGCATCATGAATATAACATTGGCATCTCACTTTTACCATCCGCAAAAGTAAACAAATGTTACTGGATGAATTTGGCAATACAGTGGTAAGGGGGTTGGCAAACTCACAATAAGACAGGTCTCTGTTCTATCAAAATTGTCAAATCAGCGTTTAAAATGGTTCTTTTCCGGTATTTTTTTACCACTCGGGCTGTTGAGATGCCAGTTTCAGAAGGTATAATATTCATATAAAAGAAAAAAACGTCTTTTCGCCGATAAACCGGCGGAATTTTTGTGCAAAGACTTGAATTTTGTTTTTTTATGCATTATGATGCATATTTATCACATTCCGGTGGACAAAGGAGATACAGCCATGGAAAAGAAAGCCAGAATCGGCATTGTTGGGGCAACCGGGTACGTGGGTATGGAGCTGGTCCGGCTCCTGGCGGGTCATCGCCATTTTGTCATGACCCGCCTCGTTTCGCAAAGCTTTGCCGGTAAACGCTTCAGCGAAGTATACCCGGCCTTCCATCATCTGGTTGAAACCACCCTCTCGGACCTGGATCTGGATGCGCTGGCATCGGATTGCGACCTGGTGGTAACGGCCTTGCCGCATGGTGTATCCGCCGCCGTTGTTCCCGAGCTGCTGAATCGCGGCCTGCGCGTTCTCGACCACAGCGGTGACTTCCGCTATAAGGATGTCAAAATATATGAGCAGGCTTACAAGCTTGAGCATCCGCAGCCTCACCTCCTGCGGGAGGCCGTCTATGGCTTGCCGGAAATATACCGCGAAGCCATTGCGCACGCCCGCCTGGTTGCCAATCCGGGCTGCTACCCGACTTGCTCTTTGCTGGGCTTGCTGCCGTTGCTGCGTGCCGGACTGATCCGCAATGATGGTATCATCATCGACGCGGTGTCCGGGATCAGCGGCGCCGGGCGCAAGGCCGACCTGGCCTATTCATTCTGCGAAGCGGAGTCCAGCTATAAGCCCTATGGAGTCGTCGGCCACCGCCATACCAGTGAGATCGAGCAGGAAGCCGGTTTCCTGGCCGGTAAAAGCAAGCCGCTGACCCTGACCTTTACACCCCATCTGGCACCACTCAAGCGCGGCATGCTGGCCACCATTTATGCCGACCTGCTGCCATCAGTCGAGCCTGACAGCTTGCCGGAGCTCTATCACCGGACCTATCAGCATGAGTATTTCATCCGGGTCCTGCCGGCCGGCCAATTGCCGGAAACCCGTCATGTCGCCTATACCAATTTCGCCGACCTTGCCGTCCACACGGATAAGCGGACCGGCAAAGTCAAGGTGTTCTGCGCCATTGACAACCTGGGGAAAGGCGCCGCCGCCCAGGCTGTCCAGGCGCTGAATCTGATGGCGGGCTTTGATGAGAGTGAAGGGCTGATTGCCGCCGGCGGCTCGATCTGACCGCCAGCACGGGCCGGCAGCGGATGATGCTGCAAAATCTGTCTGAAATTGCCACATAACATTCAGGGGAGGTTCCTTTGTGAAAGATATTCAGGATTTAATCAGCAAGGCTGAGATATTAATCGAGGCATTACCTTACATCCAGCGCCTGGCTGGCAAGACGGTCGTGATCAAGTATGGCGGCAATGCCATGATCAATGAGGATCTCAAGACTCACGTCATGGAGGACGTGACCTTGCTCAAATTCATCGGGATCAATCCGGTGCTGGTACATGGCGGCGGCCCGGAAATCAGCGGCATGCTCAAGCGGCTGGATATCCCCTCGGAGTTTCGCCGTGGCCTGCGCGTGACAGATGCCGAAACGATGGGGGTCGCCCAGATGGTACTGGTCGGCAAGACCAACAAGGAAATTGTTGCGCGGCTCAATCAGCTGGGTGCCAAAGCTGTCGGTATCTGTGGCATTGACGGCCGCCTGATCGAGTGCGAGAAACTGACCACGGACGACGACGGCCAGCCGCTCGATATCGGCTACGTCGGGAAAATAACGGGCATCAATACCAAGATCCTGGCAACGCTGGCCAGCGACGAATACATTCCGGTCGTCGCGCCTATCGGCATGGGCGCCAACGGCGAAAGCTATAACATCAATGCCGATACCGTGGCCAGCGAAATCGCCTCGGCGCTGAAAGCCGAGAAACTGATGACCCTGACCGATGTGGAAGGCGTCAAGGTCAGGAATGAGCAAGGTGAAGAAACAGTGATCCCAGTCCTGAACCAGGTCGAGATCATGGACATGATTGCCCGCGGCGTGATCAGCGGCGGGATGATCCCCAAAGTCCTGGGCTGCCTCGATACTGTCCTGCGCGGCGTAGGCCGGGCCCACATTATCGATGGTCGCATCCCGCATTGCCTCTTGCTGGAGATTTTCACCAACAAGGGCATCGGTACCATGATCACCCAGGAACGCCGGCCCTATTATCAGGGCGAGAAAATCTGAAACGGGAGGATGAACCACCATGACAGACCCTGCAAAGCAATATCCAGGTGAAATATCTGACACCACGCTCGATGAGGTGATTGCTCTCGATGATCAATATTACCTGCTGGCCTTTGGCCGGCGGACCCCGCTGTGCATCGACCATGGCGAGGGAGTCTGGCTTTACGGAACTGACAGCAGGCGCTATCTTGACCTGATCGGCGGTATCGCGGTCAATGTCCTGGGCCATGCCCATCCGCGCCTGACCCAGGCGATCTGTCAGCAAGCCGCCAAGGTTATTCACTGCTCCAACTACTTTTATAATGAGCCGCAGGCTTTGCTGGCGCAAAAACTGGGTGACCTTTTTGGCGATGGCCGGGTTTTTATCGGCAACAGCGGTGCCGAGGCCAACGAGGCAGCCATCAAGCTGGCGCGGGGCTACTTTTATAAAAAAGGCCAGCCACGGGCTAAAATCGTCAGTGCCCTGCAGTCCTTCCACGGCCGGACCCTCGCTACGGCAACGGCTACCGGCCAGAGTAAATACAGCGCACCCTTTGCGCCCCTGCCGGAAGGCTTTGTCCATGTCCCGTTCAACGATCAGGCCGCATTGCGCGCCGCCGTTGATGACCAGACTTGCGCGATCATGCTCGAACTGATCCAGGGAGAAAGCGGTGTCCGGCCAGCCGATCCCGAATACGTCGCAACCGCGGTCGAACTCTGCCGGCTGACCGGTGCCCGCCTGATCATTGACGAAATCCAGACGGGCATGGGCCGGACCGGTCATTTCCTGGCCAGCCAGCTGTATGGCATCCAGCCCGATATTGTCACCCTGGCCAAGGGACTGGCCGGCGGCGTGCCAATCGGCGCCGTGATTGCCAGCCAGGAGACCGCCACCGGCTTTGCGCCTGGCGACCATGGCAGTACCTTTGGCGGCAATCCGCTGGCATGTTCTGCTGCCCTGGCGGTACTGGAAACCTATGAAAACGACCACCTGATCGAGCGGGCCAGGCAGATGGGCCAGATCTTCCGCAGTGAACTCGAGCAAGTAGCCCTGCGCACCGGCCAGATCCGCGAGATCCGCGGCGCCGGCCTGATGCTGGGGGTCGAACTCGCCCAGCCGATTGCCGCCCAGGTTAAAGCAGCCTGCCTGGGCCAGGGGTATCTGATTGGCGCTGTCGGCACGACTGTGCTGCGCCTCCTGCCACCCCTGATTATCGAGGCGGAACCGATCCGCGCGTTCGCCAGCAGTCTTGAGACAATCCTGCTGGCATCACAGGCATCCAACCAGCCATAAACAGCGCGGGCCGTGGTCCCGATCGCGCCGGCTGGTATCCTGGCCGGACCCAGTCAAATCAATATGAAACCGGGAGGGTTTTGTCCTATGAGCATCAGACACCTGATCAGTCTGCACGATCTTCCAGCAGCCGCGATCATCGACCTGCTTGACCTGGCTGATCGCCTGAAAGCCCAGCAAAAAGCCGGCCAGCCGCATCCCTGGCTCGCCGGCAAAACCCTGGGCATGATCTTTTCCAAATCATCAACCCGGACCCGCGTATCTTTCGAGGCCGGCATGTACCAGCTGGGTGGCCATGCGCTTTTCCTGAGCAGTAACGATATCCAGCTTGGCCGCGGCGAGTCGATCAGTGACACGGCCAGGGTGATGTCCCGTTATCTGGATGGCATCATGATCCGGACCTTCGCCCATCAGGATGTCATTGACCTGGCCCGTTATGGCACCATTCCGATCATCAACGGCCTGACCGACCTGATGCATCCCTGCCAGGTGCTGGCTGACCTGCAGACAATCCGCGAACACAAGGGTCGTCTGCAGGGCCTGAAACTGGCTTATCTGGGAGACGGCAACAACATGGCCCATTCCTTGCTGCATGGCGCGGCTAAATGCGGCATGGATATCCGGGTGGCAACGCCGGCCGGATTTGCATGTGATCCGGGTTGTGTCGAGGAAGCGCGGCAGGATGCTGCGGTTTCCGGTTCGAAAATTATCCTGACCGACGATCCGCAGGCCGCCATCCGGGACGCTGATGTGGTTTATACGGACACCTGGGTCAGCATGGGCCAGGAAGCGGAGAAGGCCCAGCGCATCGCCCAGTTTGCCGGTTATCAGGTAAACGAGGACATGATGCGGCTGGCACATCCCGAGGCCATTTTCATGCATTGCCTGCCGGCCTATCGGGGATATGAAGTATCCGCAGCGGTCATTGACGGCCCCGCTTCCGTGATCTTCGATGAAGCAGAGAACCGGCTGCACGCCCAGAAGGCGGTGCTGGTGCGTCTGCTCAATCCGGACGCCCAGGCATGACGCATGCGGAAATCCTGATCCGTCCGGCCAGCCAGGCCGAGGCAGCCGATATCCTGCAGCTGGTACAGTGGGCGATGCAGGTCTATGCCAGCCAGTCAGGCATTACCTCACCGCTGGACTCGCAACAGGAAACGCTGACAGACATGCAGCGGCATATCCGCGAAGATCATGTCCTGGTTGCCGAACACAAGGGCCATCTGATTGGTACCGTCCGCCTGGTGCGCCTGTCGGATAAGACGGCTTATTTCAGCCGCTTTGCTGTCCACCCGCATCTGCAGCGGACCGGTGTTGGCCGGATGCTCTACGATGCGGCTGAAATCTGGCTGCGCCAGCATCAGTTTGCTGCAGTTGAATTGCATACGGCGCTCAGCAACGCGGGCCTTGTCGCCTTTTACCAGGGCCGCGGGTTTATTCTGGTTGAAAGTGAAAACAGCCGCGGTTATACCCGCGGCCGTTTTCGTAAAGAACTGATCGATACCCGTCATCTCAGCGATGCAGTAACGGGCTGAGGCGCTTGTACATCAGGGCGACAATCAGGGAGACCACAAGGCCTTTAAACAGGTTGAACGGCACAAAAACAAAATAGATCAGGGTCGGCAGATCGGTCACCAGTTTGTTGCCGACAGCCTGGGTCATGCCGATAATGGCTTCGAGCGGGAAATGCATGACATCAATGTAGAACGGCAGCATGAAAAAGTAATTGATCAGGCTGGCAGCGATTGTCATGGCCAGCGTCCCGGATGCCATCGCCAGGAAAGCACCGGAACGGCTTTTCATCAGGCGATAAACCATGCCGGCTGTCCCGACAAAAAATGAGCCGATCATGAAATTGGCCAGTTCGCCGACTCCGGCGGTCTGTGTACCGGGCAGGTGAACGAGATTCTTGATCAGTTCGATCAGGATGGCTGTCAGCGGACCCATGCTGAAGCTGGCCAGCAGAACAGCCACTTCACTGAAGTCAAATTTCAGGAAGGATGGCATCAGGGGCAGGGCCATTTCCAGATACATCAGGGCGACAGCAACCGCGGCGAGAATACCGGTCTTGGCAACCCAGTGCGTTCTTTGCCGGTTGACCAGGGCGGTCGGATTTTGACCGGCCGATGCGGGTGAAACAGAACGGGAGCTTTTTGATTCAATCATGGGTGCAATCCTCTTTCCATCCATTCAAAGATTTGCTCAGGTACTGATGATAACAGGTCCGGGAATCCGGTCAGTCCCCGGCAGATTTGTTATGAGGCTGGCGCTTCATGTGCTGACAAAACCGGACTCGGGATCCGGGAATATGGTTTCAGAGGCCTGCAACCTTATTAATCAGGATGCCAATACCTGCAGGCGGCTACCCAGCTACCCAGCTGAGAAGAAGGCTTCACTGGCCAGAACCTGGCCAGGCCGTACGATACAGAACTGGACAATAAAAAACCCCCAGGCAAGCGCATGGGGGCATCCGGCAACCTGAAAAACAGGCTATGCCAGTTTCCTATCATCCAGACTATACTGTCGGCCAAGGAATCACACCTTGTCAGCCTCTTGCGAGGGTCGCGGGCTCGACAGCACATGGCCGCCATCACCGCCGGTAGGGACTTGCACCCTGCCCCGGAAAACTGCATTGTCGTCTCGTATTATAGCATGGGGGGCAAAAAATGCAAGGGCAAGCTGGATAAGGTTATTGATCTGAACGGTGGCTTTGCGAACACGATCAGGTAAATACCGCTTCAGATCAGGTAATTGCTGATATGTTCGTAAATCCCGTCCCGGAGGTAGGCGCGCGGCACCCGTTTGCCAATGATGCACGTGACTTCATAGTTGATCGTTTCCATCCAGCCGGCAACTTCATCAACCGGCAGTTCAGCCTGATGGCCGGCGTATTGCTGGCGGCCAAAGAGCACCACTTCATCGCCGGTGCGAACCTTCTCACGGTCAGGAAGGGCCGTCAGGTCAGCCATGCAGGTATCCATGCAGATCCGGCCAACCACCGGGCAACGCTGGCCATGGATCAGCAGGCTGGCCCGGCCGGTCAGGCGGCGGGAATAGCCATCGGCGTAACCGATCGGCACAGTGGCAATGACGCTGGTTTGCCCAGTCGTAAACAGGCGGCCATAACTGATGCTGGTTCCCGGCGGCACGGTCTTGCTCAGGACAACATTGGACTTCAAAGTCATAGCCGCCTGCAAACCGGGCAACGGCTCGGGACAGTCCGGCGGGATCATGCCGTACAAGATCAGGCCGGGACGGACCATGTCAAGATGCATAGCCGGGAAGCGCATGGTCGCCGCGCTGTTGCAGACATGCTTGATGGGAATAGCCAGGCCTATGCGGTCCAGCTCACGGCTGATGCTCATGAATTGCTCGAACTGGGTCATCACATATCCGGTGTCCGCTTCGTCGGCAGTGGCAAAGTGCGTAAAGAGTCCTTCGACGATGACGCGCGGCAGGGAACGGATCCAGGTGATGGCTTTGATAGCCTCATAGCCAGCCATAAATCCGACCCGGCCCATGCCGGTATCGACCTTGATATGGATGCGGGCGTCACGATCCAGTTCAATCGCCGCTGCTGATAAAGCCTCAGCCAGGTCACGGCTGTAAACCGTCTGGGTCAGCCGGTAGCGAATAATCTCGGCGGCCCGCCGGGGGTCTGTATAGCCGAGGATCAGAATTGGCACTTCTATTCCGCGCTGACGCAATTGAATGGCCTCGTCGAGCATCGAAACAGCCAGGCGGCTGACACCGGCCGCCAGCAAAACCGGTACAACGCGCTCCACACCATGGCCGTAGGCATCAGCCTTGACGACGCCCATGATTTCAGTGGTGCGCCGGGTGTGGTGGCGGATTATGCCAACATTGGCGGCAATGGCATCAAGGTCAACTTCCGCCCAGGAACGATTCAGCAGATAATCCGACAATCGAAAATCAGTCATGATCATGCTCCATTTCTGCCTGGCCGGCTGGATTCTCCCAGCCGGCTGTCTGGAAAGCCTGGCCAATCGCCTGTAAAACATCGCCTGGCAGCATGGCGCGATGGCCGCGCCCGATGGCTGCCAGGTCGGCGGCCAGACCATGCAGATAAACAGCGGCGGCCGCCGCAGGCGTAACTGGTAAACCCTGGGCCAGCAAGCCAGTCAGCAGACCGCAGAGCACGTCCCCGCTGCCCCCCTTGGCCAGCCCCTCATGACCGGTCAGATTGATATAAGTCCGACCAGCAGGATCCGCTACCACGGTTGAGGCCCCCTTCAGAATGACGACGCAAGACAGGCGGCTGGCCAGCTCACGGGCAGCCGCCTGCCGGTCAGTCTGGTCGATATCTGGTGCCAGGCGGGAAAACTCGCCCGGATGCGGGGTTAAAACCGGCCATGGCCACTGAGGTTGAAGCAGGTTGCGCTGTCGAAAGCGTTCCTGCCAGACTGGCATCTGACGGGCCAGATGGTTGAGGGCATCGGCATCGAGAACCAACGCCGGGGCCATTTCCAGGGCCAGCTGCATGGCTGTCTCCAGCCAGCCAGCCTGGCCGGCACCCGGACCGATCGCCACCGCCTGCTTGCCGGCAATGAGTGGCAGCAGCAGCGCGGCCAGCAACTGTTCAGGCAAGGATTCAGCCTGGCGGGCGTCCGGACGCTCACTGCGCGGCCCGGCAGGCTGCTCACTGAGTGGCCCAGGCCGGGACTCTGCGGCACCATCCGGGATTGAGGTCAGCAAGGCTTCCGGCAGAGCCGGCAAGACCAGGCTGGCGACAGACGAACTGACGCCCAGATACACCAGGCCAGTTCCGGCCCGGGCAGCAGCCGTGCCAGCCAGGCAGATCGCCCCGGCCAGGCCCGGACTGCCCCCGAGCAGCAAGGCCCGGCCAAACCGGCCTTTATGCCCATCCGGACGTCGCGGCAGACACCAGCTTTTAACCAGCGGGGCATCGATGATCTCGGGCAAACTTTCCTGAGCCAGCACCTGCTTCAGCATTCGTTCCGATACACCGATAGAGGCCGTGACCAGGTGCCCCGCGTTGAAACGGCCCGGGGCCGCAATCAGCCCGGTCTTGGGCCGCACGAATGTGACCGTCGCATCGGCTTCGATCGCTCCCACGGCTACTGCGCCACTGTCGGCGTCAACACCGCTGGGAATATCGATCGCGATGAGCTGCGAACCGGCTTTTCGCCCGATAGCCAAAGCTGCTGTTAAAGTGGTCACGATTTCCGGTAACGGCCGGCCAACCCGGAATCCGGTACCGAATATCCCGTCAATAATCAGGTCAGCCTGCTGCAGGGCAGGATGCAACGGGACATCCGGGCCAGGCTGCACGGGCAGCGGCGGGCGGTCAGCTGACAGGCAACCGGTTGCTGATACAGATACTAAATCAGCGGCGGGCCATAAGGTGTTACCAAGCCGCAGCCAGGCTTCCCGATTAAGGCTGGCCTCCGCAGGCAATGGCTCGCCCGGGAAAACCTCGCAACAGTCGACGGTCAATCCTTCAGCCTGCAACAGGCGGGCGCAAGCATAGGCATCCCCGCCATTTTGCCCCTTGCCGGCCAGCACCAGGACGCGGGCCAGTGAGCGGCCGGATGGTGCAATCAGGCTCAGGCAATAGTGACAGACGGCGGTTGCAGCCTGTTCCATCAGCAGCAGCAGTGGCAAGCCGGTCTGATGGGTCCAGGCTTCGTCAAGCAGGTGCTGGGCTTTTCTTCCGATCGTCAGCATATTCACTCATCCCCTGTAAAATCAGGTCCGGTGTTATCCGGTTTCAACTGAGGCTGCAGTCCACTGTTTCAGGCTCATTATACCGCAAAAAACCCGGATGTCAGCGTGACACCCGGGTATACAGCCGGAACGAACCCAGTATTTTACAGGTGTTTTTCAAGGGCTGCGGCCAGTTCAGCATAGGGCCGGGCGCCAATCATCCGCTCAACGACCTGTCCGCCTTTCAGGATGTAAAGGGTCGGAATGCTCATTACTTTAAAGCGCTCAGCGAGTTCACTCTCTTCATCGACATTGATCTTGCCAACAACAGCCCGGCCGGCATAGTCATCAGAGAGCTTGTCAATAGTCGGCGCAACCATGCGGCAAGGTCCGCACCAGACTGCCCAAAAATCGAGCAGGACAGGCTTGTCACTTTGCAGCACCAGTTCTTTGAAATTGTCGGCTTTAATCGTCAGGGCCATTGTGTACCTCCTCAAGCCGGCACCATGCCTGCTCTTTTCAAAAGCGATTGGCAGCAGCCGACTGTATCATTAGTACGCTGATTATAGCCGCCAGGCTGAAATTTCACAGTAACTGAAGTTACAAGCCAACCAGCCGGCATGAATGGCGGCAAGGCCGGACGGTGTCTCCTGGATGGCCATTGCCCTGAGCGCGGAATTGGCTAGTCGGCGTGAATGGCGGCAAGGTCGAACGGTGTCTCCTGGTAGACATAGTAATTCAGCCAATTGGCAAACAGCAGGTAGGCGGCACTGCGCCAGCGCACAACCGGCGGGCGTGTCGGATCGTCATGCTGGAAGTAATTGCGCGGGACCCTGATCGGCAGGCCACGGGAAATATCACGGTCATATTCATTGCGCAGTGTCTCCGGATCATATTCCGAATGACCGGTCAGGAAAATCTGCCGGCCGGACATGTCGGAAACGGCATAGACACCGGATTCTTCGGATTCGGACAGGATCCGCAAATGGGTAATCTTCTCCAGGTCACTGCGCCGGATCTCGGTGTGCCGGGAGTGGGGCACGTAAAAGACATCATCGAATCCGCGGAACAGCTTGACCGGGCGGGTCCAGCTGCGGCTATGGGCGAAAACGCCAAACATTTTCTCGGGCAAGTCATATTTGGGCACGCCATAATGATAATACAGGCCAGCCTGGGCCCCCCAGCAGATATGCAAGGTTGAGTAAACGTGGGACTTGCTCCAGTCCATGATTTCACACAATTCCGGCCAGTAAGCCACTTCCTCAAAGGGCATCTGCTCAACCGGGGCTCCGGTGATGATCATGCCGTCATAACGGCGCTCCCGCACGTCACTGAATGTCTCATAGAACTTGACCAGGTGCTCGGTCGATGTATTGCGCGGATTGTAGGATGCCGTATAGATGAAATCGACGTCCACCTGCAGCGGCGAATTGCTCAGCAATCGCAGCAGCTGGGTCTCGGTGACGATTTTCGTCGGCATCAGGTTGAGGATAAGAATTCGCAGCGGGCGGATATCCTGGGAATAGGCCCGGTTGTTTTTCATTACGAAAACACTTTCCTGTTCCAGAATTTCTGCCGCCGGCAAATCGTCAGGAATTTTGATAGGCATGCGCATCCCCCTTGCTGTTTTGGTGATATGAGTATTCACTCATGTCTGATCATTGTCAAGCCATTTTAAACATTGCCAGCGTTGCGATAAAATCAGGCAAAACCGAGTCCGGTCCGATGTCCAGGTGATCAATCGTTCAGATGAATTCATGTAAAATCGAGTCCGGGTCGATATTCAGGTGATCAATCATCGGGATTTGCTCACAGGCTGAAGCCAGGAAGCGCGCTTCGGCAACGGCGGCCGGCAAATCGGCATAACCGCTGCGGGTTGCATGATAAATGGAACCGGGCAAAGTGTCGTCTTCGTATTGTTGCAGCGATTGGCAGATCTGGCGATAGGCCTTGGGCGCTACCAGGCAGAACTCGTAGGGCAGGCAGGAATTGATGTAGATATCAGCAGCAGCCAGATAACTGGGGAAAAATACCTGCTCGGTCCGGTCAATCATCGGCCAGTAATCAATCGTTGACAGGGCTGTCGAGCCCCGGTGGACCACATCCCGGCTGATCCGGCGCAGCATCCGCAGGTCACGGCTACCCAGCAGCTGGCGTCCCGACAGCAAGGTGCACCAGGGCATGATGAAGATCCCCAGATAAAAATCGCGGGGCAGCTGGCCGGCGATCTGCGGTGACAGCCCATGCAGGCCCTCTACCAGTACCAGTTCGTGATTGGTCAGCTGAACGGTGTATGCCTCCGGATAGGACCGGCTGCGGGTCTGGAAATTGAAGCTGGGCAGGCTCACCCGGCGGCCAGCCATCAGATCATTGAACTGGGTGACCATCAGGTCGGTATCAAGGGTGTCCAGGCTCTCATAATCCGGCCGGCCCCAGGCATCATAGCGGACGCTTTGCGCGCGATAGTAGTCATCCAGCGAGATAACATGGGTGGGGCGGCCCATGGCGCTCAGCGTGCGGGCCAGGCGACGGGTTGTCGTCGTCTTGCCGGAGGCTGTCGGCCCGGATATAAAGACGGCCTTGATGGCCGGTCGCCGGCAGATCTGCTGCACGACCGCATCCAGCTGCGCCGAAAAAGCGTCTTCGGAGGATTTGGCAAACCGGGTCAGTTTCTTGACTCCGAGCGATTCTTCCAGGTCTTCGACCGTCAGGATGATCATTTTGCTTAATTCGGCCATTATTGTTCACCAGCTTTGTTGTTTATCAGACGGATGATTTTTGTGATATGATAAGGCCTGGTCGGCGGCGTGACAGGCCAGCATTCTGCTGGCCGGCCGGCGCGGTCCGGCCGAGACTATCTGGATGAGGAGCAGTTCATGCTGGGTTTTGGTACTTTAGTCAATGTCGGGGCAATCATGGCCGGTTCGGGAATCGGCCTGCTGATCAAGGGCGGCCTGCCGGACCGGTTTCAGAAGATTATTTTTCAGGCGATCGGCCTGGCCACGCTATTTGTTGGCATCAGCGGCGCGATCGCCGGCTTGCTCAAGCCGGTCGGGGGACAGCTGACCGGCCAGCAGACCATGATGATGGTCCTGGCGATCGTCCTGGGCAGCCTGCTTGGCGAAGCGCTGGACATCGTGCGCTGGATGGAATCACTCGGCAAGGCGATCCAGCTGCGAGTCCGCGGACTCGGGTCCAATCCGCGCTTCGTTGAAGGATTCGTGTCAGCCTCGCTGCTTTATTGTGTGGGTGCCATGGCGATTGTCGGATCGCTGGAAGACGGGCTGACCGGGCAAGCCAATACATTATACATCAAAGCGCTTCTGGACGGTACAACAGCTGTCATTTTTGCCGCAACATTGGGCAGTGGCGTCTTCTTCTCGGCTTTTTCCGTCGGTCTCTATCAGGGAGCTATCACAGTAATGGCCAGGTTTCTCAGTCCGCTGCTGACTGAGGGGCTGATCGCCCAGGTATCGCTGGTTGGTTCGGTCCTGATTACCGGGATCGGCATCAATATCCTCTGGGATCACAAGATCAAAATCGGTAATATGCTGCCGGCCGTCCTGATGCCGGTGCTGTTTCAATGGATTCAATCCATCTGGCCCTTCTAGCCAGCCTCGGGCTTCAGTTCCCATTTTCCAGGCGTGACAGGCATAGCAGTGGCGGGTGTCATTTTCAGGTAACACCCGCCATTTACATTGAATGGTGCAAGAGTCCGGAAATGCCGCTTATTTTTTCGCCGGAGCAGCGCCGACCGGGGTGGAACCTTCAGGCTGGCCGGACAGGGCCGGTACCGCTGACTGGCTGGGCTGGCCGAGGTAGCTGGGCAGATTCATGCCCGCCATGTTGAAGAGGTCCTGCAGCGGCGGGATTGATTTCATCAGGCCGGAGAGAAAATTGGCCGTCGCCGGAGCCTGGCCGTCACCGCCCTGGCTGTCCCAGACTGTGATCTTGTCGATTTTGACGTTTTTGATCGCTTCGACCTGGATCTTGACCAGCTCTTCCAGTTTGTCGGCAATGAGCAGCCGCAGGGCGTCGTTGGCATCGCCACCGGCGGCTGTAACCACCTGGCCCAGGCCGGCGGCCTGGCGGGTCAGGATCTCCTGCATACCGCGGGCCTCCGCTTCCATTTTCAGGAAGATCGCATCAGCTTGACCCCTGGCCTGTCGGCGCAGTCTCTCAGCTTCAGCTTCGGCTTCAATCTCAATCTGGCGCTTGGCAATTTCCGTTTTAACCAGAATATCGGCTTCCTGGGTCGCCCGCTCACGCTCGGCGCGGACGCTTTCGGCTTTTTGTTCAGCGGAATACGCTTCTTCCAGCGCCTTGGCCGCCATGATTTTTTCTGCTGTTGTCGCCCGCCGCAGGGAGTCTGCTTCTTTTTCCCGGCGGGTCGCATTCGAGGCGGCAATGGCTGCCTTGGCTTCGTTTTCACCCTGGATAGCGGTTGAATCCGCTGCTGCGACCTGGATCCGCTGGTCACGGCGGGCGTTGGCCTCGCCGATGGCGCCATCGCGGTCTTTCTCGGCTACTGATTTCTTGGCATCGTTGATGGCCTTGGCGGCGGCTTCCTTGCCGAGAGCATCAATATAGCCGGATTCATCGTTAATATCGGTCACGTTCACGTTGATCAGCCGCAGGCCGATCTTTTTCAGCTCGCCTTCCACGTTGCGTGATACAGCTTCGAGGAATTTGTCGCGGTCGGTGTTGATTTCCTCGATATCCATCGTGGCAATGACCAGACGCAGCTGGCCGAAGATGATGTCCTTGGCCAGCTCCTGGATCTCCGGCAGTTTCAGGCCGAGCATCCGTTCAGCCGCGTTCTGCATGATCCCCTGTTCTGTGGAGATGCCAACTGTAAAGCGGGATGGCACGTCAATCCGGATGTTTTGCCGGGACAGGGCATTTTTAAGGTCGACCTGGATGGAGATCGGTGTCAGGTCCAGATATGCGTAGTCCTGGATAATCGGCCAGACAAATGAGGCACCACCGTGTACACAGTGGGCGGAGCGGCTGGTGCCATCCTTGTTGCTGCCGACTTTACCGAAAATGACCATGATCTTGTCGGATGGACACTTGCGGTAGCGCGACAGCACAAGCAGGAAGGTGGTGAAGAACAGAACGAAAATGACAATGACAGCGATGATGATGGTTGGGGGCATGGGGTTCTCCTTTCTGGGCCAGAAAGCGATGCTGGCCGGGTCCTGTTGGGATAAAACGGGACGCTGCTTAGCAGGAAGAGCGGGACAGGCAGGATGGGCAAATGGAAAAAACAGGTGCGCACAATGGGAGATCATGGGGGGTGAATGCATAAACGGAGTGAGTATTGCGGACGGTCCGGTCCAGCAATTTACGTGCGGCCGGGGGACTGGCTTTTATCAGCATTCAACGGTTCTACCAGCAAAACATCGCCTTTGCGGCCGGTTACGGTGATCAGCTGGCCCGTTCCGATGGTCTCGGGATAGTTCGTCATGACATCCAGTTCAACCAGGCGCTCCTGCAAGGTCAGGGTAATTTTCCCGGTGCCGCGCATGGAGCCCGGGATCCGCAAGTAAACCTGTCCGGTCAGGCCGATCGCACCGTTCAGGTCCAGATTGCCACTGCTTTGCAAGGATAAAACCAGCTTGAAGATCCAGGCAATCAGAACCAGGGCCAGCAAACCGGCCACCAGGGCGAGAAAGGAAGCCAGCAGGGCGGGCATCTTCAGGTCGATCAGGGCAATCCCCACCCAGCCACCGACGGCAAAGAATCCGACCAGGCCACGCACGGTGATCAGACGCAGGCCAATATCGGTGTGGGCAGCCGGATGTTCACCCGGATGAGACGCCAGATCATGGATGTCGCCACCATGGCCCAGGGTGTCCATACCAGCCGACGTGTCCGGAGCCATCACACTGTCCGTGTAACTGCCGCCAGCCAGGTCAGCCTCATGACCGGCCGGGGCGTGGGCAGCATCAAAGCCGTGGCTGTCAGCCAGGTCGCTGCCCGCACTGTCAGCCCCATGGGCGTCGGTACCATGACCGCTACCGATGCCAAAGAGCAGCAGGATGGTCTGAATGGCAAGAATGACAGTAGCCGGCAAGGCAAAAAGGGCCAGGATTTGCTGGACAAGGGTCAGATTGTTCCACCAGGTAATCATTTTTAACACTCGCTTCCGTGCAGGCCTGGCCGTGGCACAAGAACTGCCAGGCCACTTTATCTTGTTGCCAGGGGTTTTCAATCGGGTAATTGGCTGTTAAGCGGGCTGGGCAGGCTTTGTTTCAGATTCGTCAGCTGGCGATTGATCCGTTCATGCAGTAATGATGCGGCATAGGCTTCGACCATAATCAGCAGTACGGCATGGAGAGTCTGACGGGCTCCGGATTCCCGTTCTTCAAAGCCGGCAGTCACCTGCTCAATCCTGGCGAGGATCGCTGACTGACTCCACAGATCGCAGGACTCAATCGAGAAAACCAGATCGCAAAAATAAAAATACAATTCGCTGTCATCAATCAGGTCGTCACCTTCGTCAGCCAGATTGCGATTAATGGTACTAAGCAAAGTAACGACATCGTCCAGGGGCAGGGCGTGACGCAGCACGGCTATCAGGATGATGCGGGCCATCTGGCGCTGGGTGTAGCGCTTGTTGACCGGGCTGGGCACAAAGCCCCGCTTGACCCAGTTCTGCAACGTCACCCCCGAAACGCCAACGATATCAGCGATCTGTGAGAGATAGATGCCGCCCGTAATTGCGAAAGCGCCAGCCAGGGCTGTCCGGAAATCCGGAATACTCTGGCCACTCAGGCGAATCCGGGTCCCTGGCAAAAATGGATCCATCTGCTGCACATTGGTCACCCCCGTCTAATTGAATGAACCAGTAATAGAGTCATTGTAACACATGGTCATATGACCGTCAATATCATTCACTAGATCTTTATAAATGGTCATTTAAACTTCAGCGGGTCCACGAAAAACCTTGCAGCCGGGCTGATTATTCACGCGATCTTTTTTATCAGCCGTTTAAACCAGTGCCAGGCCAGTCTGCAGATTGCATGTATATATCCTTGACTTTACCGCAGGTAATTGGGAAAATACCCATTATGTATGCCAGTCGAAACGGCGAGCAGACACAATTTGCCGCCGCGATCAAGCTAGTCCATAACCACCCGGCTATTCATCCATATCATGCGAGGAGAATACTTATGAAGCACCTGAGAATGACCGCCATACTTGTTCTGGTCCTGATCCTGTCCCTGGTGCCCCTGGCCGCCTGCAGCGTTACCAACAGCAAACAGTTCCGGGTCGGGCTGGAATGTGCCTATGCCCCGTTCAACTGGACGCAGACCGACAACAGCAATGGCGCCGTAGCGATCAGCAACAGCAAGGGCGAATATGCCGGCGGTTACGATGTCGAAATTGCCAAGAAAATCGCGGCCGGGCTGGGCAAGGAACTGGTGATTGTCAAGACCAAGTGGGACGGACTGATCCCGGCTATCGTCGCAAGCAAGATTGACGCGGTCATCGCCGGTATGTCACCGACCGCCGAGCGCAAAGTCACCGTGGATTTTTCTGACTTCTATTACCGTTCTGAGCTGGTCATCGTCGTGAAGAAGGATAGTCCGTTTGCCGCTGCCAAATCCCTGGCCGATTTCAAAGGGGCTAAAATCACGGGGCAGCTGAACACATTCCACTATACCGTTATCGATCAGATTCCCGAAGTTGCCAAACAGACCGCGATGGACAGTTTCCCGGCGATGATCGTAGCTTTGAATTCCGGCAAAATTGACGGCTACATTTCGGAAAAGCCAGGCGCCGACTCAGCTGTAGCCGCTAATCCAGGCCTGACCTATGTTGCCTTTGCCGCTGGTTCCGGCTTTAACTATTCGGATGAAGACGCAGCCGTCTCAGTCGCCATGAAGAAGGGCAATGCGGAGACACTGACCAAAATAAACGAAATCCTGGCCGGGATCAGCCAGGCTGACCGTGACCAGATGATGAAGGATGCCATCAAGAATCAGCCGATCAGCCAGTAAACCAGTCAGCCAGTAAACCAGTCGACCGGTACGGACCGGTCAGCCAGTCAATCCAGTTGCCAGTCAGTTGGCCAGCCGGACCGGATGCATGCGAACCGGCTGGTCTTCTGATCATTCACGATGGCCGCCTGTCGCCTCGCGCCAGCGATCCATATCACACACAGGAGAGCACCCGATGATTGTTGCGCTCGCCAACCTGCCCGAATCTTTTTGGGGCTGGGTATTGTTCATTATCAGCAAATATGGCCATCTGTTCCTGATTGGTGCCAGCAACACGCTGCTTATTGCCCTGAGTGGTACTGTAGCCGGATTTATCATCGGCCTGGCAGTCGCCGTTATCCGGACCATCCCCCTCAAGGCCCGGACACCCTGGCCGGTGCGGGCGGGGGTGCGCAGCCTGCAGTTCTTGCTGGTCGCCTATATTGAGATTTTTCGCGGCACGCCGATGATGGTCCAGGCGATGGTTGTTTACTATGGATCCCAGCAGCTGCTGGGCCTGAATTTTCCGGCCATGACTGCCGGTTTTATTGTCGTTTCCATCAATACCGGCGCTTATATGGCAGAGATCATCCGGGGCGGGATCGACTCGATTGACCGGGGCCAGACCGAGGCTGCCCAGTCAATTGGCATGAATCATCTCCAGACCATGATTTTTATCATTTTACCGCAGGCCATCCGCAATATCATGCCGGCCATTGGCAATGAATTTGTCGTCAACATCAAGGATACATCGGTCCTGAACATCATCTCGGTGACAGAACTGTTCTTCCTGAGCAACTCCGCAGCTGGAACCTATCTGCGTTACTTCGAGGTCTTCTTCGTGACCAGCATCGTCTATTTCATCCTGACGTTTACCGTTACCCGGATCCTGCGGCTGCTTGAGCGCCGGCTGGACGGGCCGGACAATTATACAATCATGGGGTCCCAGACGACCCCGGCGGCCGTCATTCATGTCCACCATGCAGAAAATTCGGAAGGACGGTGATCTGGGTGAAAGAAATGGCCCATCACAAAACAAACCACCACGCTGGATCACCGGGTCTGCATGAGGCATCGCTGATCGTTGAAGTTTCACACCTGAGCAAGTATTTCGGACGCAATGAGGTCTTGCGGGACATCGATTTCGTCGTCCGCAAGGGTGAGGTAGTCTCGATCATCGGTTCCTCCGGCTCGGGCAAATCGACCCTGCTGCGCTGCATTAATCTGCTGGAGATGCCAACCTCCGGGGATATCCTGCACCATGGAAAAAGCATCCTGCATGGCGAATTCAAGGTTTCGACCTATCGCACGCGGGTTGGCATGGTCTTCCAGCAGTTCAATTTGTTCAACAACATGACCGTCCTGGAAAATTGCGTAGTTGGCCAGATGCAAGTGCTCAAGCGCGGCCGGGCCGAGGCCGAAAAAACCGCGCTGTCATATCTGGAGAAGGTCGGCATGGCCCCTTTCATCAAGGCCAAGCCGCGCCAGCTTTCCGGCGGCCAGAAACAGCGGGCGGCGATTGCCCGCGCATTGGCAATGGAGCCGGAGGTCCTGCTGTTTGATGAGCCGACTTCAGCGCTCGACCCGGAAATGGTTGGCGAGGTGCTGAAAGTCATGCGCGACCTGGCCCAGTCAGGCCTGACCATGCTGGTTGTCACCCACGAAATGCAGTTTGCCCGCGAGGTATCCAACCGGGTGGTCTTTATGGATCAGGGGGTCATCGTCGAGGACGACGAGCCGGAGGTCATCTTCAATCATCCACGCCACGAGCGGACCCGGACCTTCCTCAACCGCATTCTGGAACGCTGACCGGTTTATCCCGGTGGAGCAGCCTTTCCCAGGCGCAGGACGTCCATCAGCCAGGCAGATCCGTTTCGACGACGATCAGGTGAAGGATCAGCCTGGCCAGCTATTCTGACAGGAGGCGTATAGTAACAGGATGACAACACAGATCTGGGCGCACCGCGGTGCGAGCAAAATAGCCCCCGAAAATACCCTGCCGGCCTTTGAGCAGGCTGTCCGCCTCGGCGCGGATGGAATTGAGCTGGATATCCAGCGCACAGCAGATGGCCATCTGGTGGTCGTTCACGATGAAACCTGCCACCGGGTTACCGGGCAGGCCGGATGGATTCACCGCATGACCCTGGCCGAATTGCGCCAGCTCAATTTTGCCGCGACCTTCAGCCAATTTCCCGGCACAACCCTGCCAACCCTGGACGAGGTGTTCGACCTGATTCGCCCAACCCGCCTGGTCATCAATATCGAGCTGAAAAACGGCCTGATCCCTTATGCCAATATGGAAAACGAAGTCATCGCCCTCGCTGATGCCTGGCAGATGACGGAGCGGGTTTATTTTTCATCGTTCAATCATTACAGCATGCGGGAAATACGCCAGCTTCGTCCGGATATCCGCTGCGGCCTGCTTTATGAGTGTGGCCTGGTCGATCCCTGGCAATATGCCCGGCGAGTCGGGGCTACGGCGATCCACCCCTCCTTCCCGAATCTGCAGATTCCCGATCTGACGGCACAGTGTCACGATACCGGCGTGGCGATCCATGCCTGGACGCTTGATGATCCGGAGATCCTGCGCAAGGCCATGAACCTCGGCATTGACGCTGTCATTACCAATGTTCCGGACCTGGCGGCGGAAATTCGCGCCACCCTGGCCTAGAAACGCCACCCTGGCTTAAAAACTATATTGCACGCAGATTTCAGATATCCAGGCTAAGGAGACTGCCATGAAGCAAGACACCATTAAACTGAACTATAAGCGGACTTTCCTGATTGGCTTTGGCTTTTTTGCCAGCTCCCTGGCCTGGAGTATCTACAACAGTTTTGTACCCCTGATGCTGGAGAAGCGTTTCGTGGCTACGACAGCCATCATCGGCTTTATCATGACCATTGACAATATTTTCGGGGTCGTATTCCAGCCGCTGTTCGGCCAGCTCAGTGACCGGACCCATACCCGTTTCGGCAAGCGGATGCCTTATATCATGGCCGGTATTCCCATTTGTGCCTCGGCGTTTATCTTTATCCCGCAGGCCCAGACGCTCTGGCTGATGATGGCTGTCATTATTCTGTTCAATCTGGTGATGTCCTTCTGGCGCGCCCCGGTTGTAGCCCTGATGCCGGACCTGACGCCGCCAGCGTTGCGCAGCAAGGCCAATGGTGTCATCAACCTGATGGGCGGTGTCGGCAGTATCATTGCCTTCCTGGCCGGTGGATTCCTTGTCAAGACGGGCGGTTATAATCTGCCGTTTCTGATGGGTTCGATCATCATGATCTTTGCCCTGCTGATGCTGCTGCGCTTCATCCGTGAGCCTGACAGCCGTCTGCCTGTCGACAGCCCGATTGCCGGCAGTCATATGTCCGGCGACCGGACTGCCAGTGGCCATAATGCCGGCAGCCAGGCCGCCGGCCAGCTTCACCTGGCGCCCAAGGTCTGGGCTCCCGGTGAAAAACGCAGTTTACTGGCCTTGCTGCTGGCCATCTTCTTCTGGTTCTGTGGCTATAACGCCGTCGAGGCGTTTTTTACGCTATATGCGACCAAGGAACTCGGCCTATCGGCCGGAGACGCTACCATGACCTTGACCCTGTTCTCCCTGACGCTGGTTATCTTTGCCTTGCCGGCCGGGATCCTGGCGGGCCGCATCGGACGAAAACGCGTCATCATCGGCGGCCTGATCGGCATGATCGTGCTCTTCCTGCCCATGTTTTTGATCAACCAGCTGTGGGTCCTGCGGATCATGCTGCTTCTGGCCGGGATCTGCTGGGCCGGCATCAACATCAATTCCCTGCCGATGGTTGTTGAGCTTGCCAGTGCCGACCGTATCGGCAGCTTTACCGGCTACTACTATTTCTTCTCTTTCAGCGCCGCCATTCTCAGTCCGACACTGTTTGGCGCAATTCGCGACCTGACCAGAAGCTACGGCGTTCTATTCCTATACTCGGGCATCGCCTTTACCCTGGCTTTGCTCAGCATGCTTTTTGTCCGCCATGGTGAGGCCCGGACCGAGGTGGCCCTGGGTGACGCCCTGGAGGCGCTCAACGACTGAACATTCTGATCATCCATGCAGAGGTTGCAGATTGGGGGGCTGGTGCTTGAGTCGACTTTTCCCGGGAAACCATACAACGCTCGAACAGACGCAATTGCTGTATCAGCGGATCTACCATTGCCCTGACCTCACCCGCCAGGCCCTGGCCGAGCAAATGGACCTGCCGGCGACGACGCTGAATCGCACACTCGATCGCCTGATCGCACTGGGGCTGGTCTCGGCAGAATCCCAGGGAGCTTCATCAGGCGGGCGCCGTCCTGATCTGTTCCGGATCATCCCCGGCGCCCGCAGTCTGCTCGGGATTGAACTCAATGGCGCGGCCAGTCGCCTGGTCCTGACGGATCTTTGTTTGACTCCCATTGGTGACGAATCGCTGGCTGGCTGGCCTGGGTGTGAGCCGGTCCAACGCATTCCCTGGCTGATCGGGCAAATCAAGTCAGCCTGTCAGAAGTACAAGGTCGGTCTGGAGCAGGTGCTTGGCATTGGCCTGGTTGGTCCGGATGTGACGGCGACAGCCACTGAGCCGGACACGAATACGAATCTGGCAGACATCAGTCTGGTGGCTGTGTTACAGCATCATCTGCAGATGCCGGCCTGGGCGACTGATCCGATCCTGGCTGCGACCTGGGCGGGTATTTTACCCGTTAATTCCACTGTTGATCAACCCATGCAATACTGGTTTATCGACGATGCGATCCTGCTGGGATCCGTTGAAAAGATTTTTCCGTCTTCCTCCTGGCAGGCCCTGCCAGTCAGTCATCTGCAGGCTGCTGATCCCGCAGGCGGACAGGCTGTTACCCTGGCGGCAATGACAACTCGCCCTGGCCTGGTCCACCAGTTTCAGCAGCTCAAAAACGACACGGCACTGACCTGGACCGATCTGCTCGCGGCAGCCAGCCAGGGCAAGAAAAAAGCAACGGTTGTCATGCAACGGGGCCTGCAAAGCCTGGCCATGGCCATCTATAACGCGGCGGTCATCAACCGGACCCGGCAAGTCGTGCTCGGCGGTCCGCTGGTCAGCGAGTGGCCGTCCTATGGCAGCGCTGTCTGTCAGCAAATCGCGCGAATCAGCCAGGGCAGTGACCAGCCAATAACAGTGACGGTCGATACCACAGGCCCCGGTGGTCGCGCGCTGGGCGCGGCGGTCGTGGTGATGGCCCGCAGTCTCGGTCCACAGTCTCACCGGTAAGCAAGACCAGGACAAGATTGCTGTGCCAACTTGATCCAGCCGTGTTAAAATTAAGCTGTAGCAGTCCCTGCCGTTCGCTGCCTTTCGCTGCCGTTCCGCAAGTTGCTCAGTTGTTCGCCGCCCTGCCGCAAGTTGCTTTGCCGTCGCCAGCAAGTATCAGCTGTTGTCAGACGCATTTGAGTCTGTTCTCTGGATATCCGGATCCTGCAATACGCTGCAGGCCGATCATTCCAACTGAGAATCAAGATCTGCGCTTTTCGGGGAGGGATGATACATGGCATCCGAACGCGTAAAACCCGTTAAACCGGCTCAGCCGGGCCCCGCTTCGCCGACATCCGGCAGTCTATCTGCCGCCACCACAAACACGAACATCAGCCAGCCGGGCCCGGCCACTACTACCGGAAACAAGCCGGGTAATCAGCCTGCCCCAGCCAGGCCCGGTCGACGTCCTGGCTGGTTGCGAGTTGATAAAAGACTGCTCCGGGCCTTTGGTGCCGGAGCCCTGGCAGCTATTCTTGTTTTCAGTATCCTGCTGACAGCGTTGAATCCCGGCTGGCTGGCCGGCACTTTTACCCGCCAGATTGGCAGCCGTACGCTGGCCCAGGAAGTCAATCTGCAGCCGGTCACTGCTGCGCCGGCTACCCTGAAAGCAGCGGCCGAGATTGAGCAGACCTTTAACCTGGCCCTGAGCCAGGCTGAAATCAAGTCTACCAAAACCGATTATTATCAGCTTGGCGGCTTTTTCCGGGACCTGAAAATCAGTGCCATCAAGCCGGCGGGTGACCAGCTGGCGATAACCATCAAGGGCAAAATTGCCGATCCACATGCCTATGGGCCGGATGTCGGCAATCCCGACGGTGAAATCTACGTCATGCCGGAAGCCCTGCAGGACTCGACAGCTGCCTTTGCGGCCAGGATTACCATTGAATACCCGCAACTCAATCCGCAGACGACCGTTCTGGAGGAAAAGCCGGCTTATAGCGACCAGCTGGTCTTCACCCTGCAGGGTGACACGTTCCGCCAGGTACCAACAGCTGCCGATATCACGCTGGGTGGCGGGTTTACCGGCATGACCGTCGCAGCCGTTCGCCAGCAGGAACAGGAGCTGGCCCTAACCATCACGGGCGGCCTCGATCCCAATGGCGGCAATGGTATTGTCACGCTGGCCGGCACAGCCCTGGGCAGCGCATTTTCTGTTGACCAGGTGATCAGGATTGCCGGCACAGCCTGCCTCTTCTCTTTTACGCCGCTGACCGTTGAAGAACCCCTGCAGGAAACGCTGCTGGTCGGTATTGATCACGATTCCTTTGCAACTGACCTGACCGCAGACATGTTCACGCTCGGCGGCGGCCTGGCTGATGCGCGGATTACCGAGGTCCGGCCGACTGACCAGCCCAATGCTGTCTGGCTGACCATTCAGGGAGCAGCCTTGCGCCAGCCCGGTTCAGCCAGCCTGCGGGCCGAGGCCCGGGCTGTGACGAGTGGCCGTGCTGTCACCGGCACAATCGACATTCGTAATCCGGATATTTACGCTTTCCATGTCATGGACAGCCAGGCCAACCAGGCCACCGATAATCAGGTCTATGATCTTTACACCCTGGGCAATGACTTTTTGCCATACCTGCAGGCAGGCGACTTCGTCCTCAAGGATGCTCTGTCTTTTTGTAAAATCACAGCGGTAAAATGGCTCAACGGCTATCATGTGCTGCTGACAGTGCGTGGTTTGCCCGGCAATGGCGAGGGACGCATCGCAGTCCGTTCGGCCGCGCTCGGGGGGGTGACCGGCGCGGATGCGGTCGTCCAGAAGATCCGCCAGGCTGATCTCCTGATCGCGGGAACCAGCGACGCAGCCTTGCTGCAGGCGCCACAACCAGCAGACCAGGCAAGCAGCCCGGCCTTGTTGCAGACATCGTTGCCATCCGGCCTGGCCGGCCTGGACATGGTTCGCTGGCAACAGATCCTGTCCCCGGGCGGGCTGGCCGGCGGGAACTGGGGTAACCAGATGCCGGTATCAGGCATCCGGACGTTAACCGCCCCATCCGCGGGACTGCGCGCGGCAGCCAGTCCGCTGCGCCTCAATACCACACCCGCGTCTGAAGCCCAGCTGATGTGGGGACTGGACCAGCTTATCGACTGGGGTATCGACAAGGTCAAGGGACTGGTTATTGAGGGGATCAAATCAGGCCTGAAAGCCGGTGCGACCAAGGGCCTGATGTACGGCCTGCGGGAAACCGGACTGCAAGGGCCGGCTGTTGAGGATCTGCTCAAGGAAATCCAGACGTCGCTCGACCAGATCCAGAAACAGCTCGGTACCATGCAGAATGTGCTCAGCGAAGCCATCAGCGACACGGAGCTGAATGGCCAGCTGGCTTCGTTACTGGAAGCCCAGACCAAAATCAAACGGGCCTATGAGATGTATGTATTCCTGCAAAGCCAGATCAAAGATTATGAAGCGGCCAACCCTGGCAAAAAAGCGCTGGATGATCCGGATATCAGGCACGCCAATGAATTGTTCATGAATGAGATTGCCACGAAGGACATCGAAACGGCGACCCTGCAGATCGCCCAGGCCATGGCCGGCAATTCGCAGGCAACGTCACTGATTACGATTTATTACAATAACCGCAAGCACAAACTGCCCTTTGAGCACAATGCCGCCGAGAATCTGCGCCAGTTTTACCAGGAAATGCTGATGCTGCAAACTCAGGGGCTCCTGCTCTATGCCGAATACTGCAATTACAACATGGCCAGCAGCCAGCTGTTTTACAATAACAAGCTGGAAACCATGACCAATACAATCTCGGAAAGCCTGGACGCCCAGAAAAAGTTCCTGCCACCGGACAGCGTGTTCAAGGTCAAGAACAATCCGCTCAGCGGTGACATCCGGGTCAAGAGCAACTACAGCGGCAAGTCGTACATCCTGGTCAAGGGGGCCTCTACCATGGCCCAGCTGACATCGGACAAGCAGGCAAAAAGCGGCTTTGTGATCACCTACTATATTCCCGTCAACCAGAACAAGGACGGCACTAATTCCGACAAGGCCCTGGTCAAGATCCTGCGCGACCGCGGGAATACAGCTGTCAATACAGCCAGTACCGAAAGCGGTGATGCCCCGACAACCGGGCCATACCGGGAACTGGCCAAAAGTGATATCGCCGACCTGCTTTACTACCATAAGGAAAAGAAACTGGAGACAAATACCATCAATTTCTTTGCAAAATATACCGGTGCCGACGGTCTGGTTGATTATCTCTATCTGAAACGCGAGGGCAGCTCAATCTTTGCCCTGCTGGGTCCGCTGGATTATAACTACGACATCTACGACATGCGGACTGACAGCTACCGGACTTTCAAAGCCTCGGACCTTTTCAGCAAATACAAGGATTATTATGAGAAAATAATCCTGGCTGTTCGCTGAAAGCAAGGAGAACCAGCCATCAGTCAAACGCCGCCGGGTGCATCGCCAGGTCAGCCGGCGGCATATGCTGCGCCAGGTCGATGACCTGCCAGTCACCCGGCTCCCTGGCGATCAGGATCGAGCCGCTGAAAGCGGGTTCATTGCAGCGCAGCCAGGTCGCGAAACGCTGATAAAAGCGGGTAAAACCATGGGCGTGCATGGGCAGGACCCAGCGCGGCTGTAAGCGCCGTACCGCATCCCGGGCTCCATGCAGCAATTGCGCTTCCTGGAAACCGTCACTGGTGCTGACTGGTATGAAAGCCAGGTCAACGGGCCAGGCCAGGCCCTGCAGGATCTGCAGGGCCTTTTCGTGTTGCTCGCGATAAGCGGGTGTATCGGCCCAGACGGCGAGATCGCCGCCAAAGTAGATTGTCAATTCCGGCAGGCGCAACAGAAAGGCTACACCCTGGTCCGTCGAAAAGGTCGTCGCAATCGTTAGCTCGAGCTGGCTGTCCGGTGAAGCGAGGCATTGCCCCGGCCGCATGTAAAGCAGCCCTGGCCGGGCTGGAATGGGCACCGGTTCATCAAGGTCGAGACCCAGCCAGCTATACAGAACCGGCCCGGCCAGCGGAGCAGGTTGCACAGTGAGCGATGAAGGTCTCACTTCGCCTGCATCGTTCGTGGTCCCATCGCCCAGGCCACCGGACAATACCGATTCAGGCTGTAAAACTGCCTCGCGCAAGGCTGCTTGCCAGGCTGGATTGTCGTGGTCTGTGTGGCGATGGGATGCAAAGGTCAGGATCGGCCGCGGTTGTGGCGGGAGTGACAGATTGATGGGCAGTCGCAAAGGCTGGCTGGCCAGGGCTACGAGTTCTGGCGGATCCAGCCGGCCATTTACAGCCAGGCCACTCCCAGTCTGCTGAGTCAGGTCTGGCCGGGCTGGGCGGCTGCCATAGTCGAAAACAAGCACATGCCGGCTGGTTTCGACCAGCCAGGCACTGTGCCCCAGGTATCGGATCTGTACGAACTGATGGCAGGCAGCTGACATTGAAGGCCTCCTGTGATTCCATAGCTGCAAAGAAGGCAGATGACAGACCCGGTAACCTGTGACTACCGGATTGCCAAGGCAGGTGCCAGATTCCGCCCATCCCCCGCTGGCTGACTGCTTGCTGCCAATTGACTCACGGTTTTTCACCCAGGAAGATCGCCTGCAGCCGGACATTATAGTAAAGAGCCGCTCCACCTTGCCGATTCATTTCCACCATGGCCAGTACAGCCTTGACCCGGATCTCGTCCGCTTCCACGAAGAAAGACAGATCATCAGCCGACGTGGCCGTTATCTGGTTATAATTACTGCCCAAAGGATATTTGGCCTGCAGATTCTGCAGATATGCCGTCAATGTTTCGTCGATCAGGGTCTGGCCGGCCCGCTTGACGATCAGGCGGGGGATATTGGCTGAGCCGCTTATCTGCCAGGTGACCTGATAGGTACCCTTCTGCCCGGCGACTTCCGTGGGTGTGTTGCTCCATTCATCACGCAGGCCAACAGCCCATTGATAGCCACTCAAATCAATCCCGGCGGATGGCCGGACGACAACGGACGACAGATACTCATTGCCACCGGGCTCAATTGCCCAGTTCTGGTCAAAGCCAAAGGTCTGGCGGAAGGTGTCCTGCGCGCTCAGATTGGCCGGCAGCCAGGCGGGTGGCTGCAGATCAGTTTCACCGGTTATGAACATGACAGCGTCCGTGATCTGGACTTGGGCCTGTTTATCCACACTGCCTGATGGAACGATCGCGCCGTTGACCAGCAGGCCATTGGCTTTCAGCAATTGCTGCAGCCGGCTGACCTGCGCCTGGTAAGGCAGGTCGCGATACCCAATAACCGGCAGTACTGCAACCAGAATCAGCACCATGGCCAGCCAGGCCAGCCAATGATTGCCACGCACCTGCCGGACGAGCAGCAGGACGGCAGCCAGCACCCCGAAAATCCACAGCAGCAAGAAAATATATTCATCAAGCTTCAGGCCATTCACCTGAAGACGGCGAACAAAGGCCCAGGCTGCAAAGCCCAGGAACACCAGGGCAGCGATGGGATAGACATGCCGATAGAAGCGTGTCAGGGGCAGGTCCTTCTGGCTGACCATGATAAACAGCCAGACACCGGCCAGGGAGTAGCCGGCCATAATCGCGGCCAGCTGCTGGAATTGCGGCCAGTCCCCGGTTATGACAATCTGGATCGTCCAGAGCAGCAGGACCACCGTCAGGGCCAGGACAATCGGGATCATGACATAGGCAAAGAGAATTTCAATAAAGCGGGGCTGCTTCTGGGCAACCTCCCGGTGTTCATCCGTACTGTCGCGCTGAAAATCCGGGAAATAACCGAGGAAGAAAGCAAAGGTCAGCAGGGCCGACCAGGTGCCTATATGCTGGTACACTTTCTCGCTCAGGTCTTTGTAAAGCAGGGACTGGACCGCAAAAGCCACGGCGAACAGGCCGAGCATGATCACCAGACCATAAAGCAGGGCAATCAGCAGCGACTTGTGCGTCATGAAGAAGGAATCATTGAACGTCGAGCGCTCCCGGGGCCAGGCCGCGAGCAGGATAAAGGCGAGCAGCGAGATCGCGATGGCAGCCACAATCCGGCTGATGCGGATATCCGTAAACACACCGGCCGGCCAGTAAAGGGCGGCAAATGCGGTTCCACCCGCCGCCAGGCCCAGTCCATTGGCCAGCCAGAAAGTCAGCGGCTTGCCAGAACGGCTCTGCGCAGCCGTGATGATCGCCAGGCTGAAAATCGCCACAAAGGCAAAAGCCCACTGCAAGCTGTTGAACAGGCGGGTATCAACCGGCGTGTCCAGCTGGATCCGGATCGAAGCCAGTATGGCCACGACCAGTGCGCCGGTCATTGCCATCGGATAACGGGTGAACGCCTTGGCGCCACCGCTGAAGATCCGGGTTATAGAGCGGCCAAAAGATAGCATGTCAAAACACCTCCCGATTTTGCCGGATTTACGGACCGGCAGACCCGTACCCGGCATGTTTTCAGGGCCTGCACATTTCAGGCGCCTGGCACCACGGCCGGGTATTCTATTTATTATAGCTGAAAATTGAACAGGAAAGTTATACCCAGGAGCATTGCCAATTTCAGGCGCCAGGCAGACCCGCGAGCAAAACAGTTTTCAATCACCGGGCACAAATCAGAAACGGAGCAAGCCGCAGCCGAACCTGGCACTGGCGCTGGCACTTTTCAGTCCAGTGTGTAAAAGTCCCATTGGTCGATCGGATTGCGAAAGGTGCGGGCTGATATGCCATAGGCATAGGCAATATGACCCTCATGCAGAACGTCAGCCGGTTCACCGTCAGCCACGATCCGGCCCTCGACCATCAAGCACAGCCGGCTGCAATAACGGGCCGCTGCCCGCAAATCATGCAGGACCATGATCACCAGCTTGCCAGACCGGGCCAGGTCGCGGGCCAGCTGCAGGATCTGGACACTGTGGCGGACATCGAGACTGGCGGTCGGTTCGTCGAGCAGGACGACCGGCGTATCCTGGGCCAGCACGCGTGCGATCATCACCCGCTGACGTTCGCCGCCAGATAATGCGGTAACGAGCTTGCCGGTCTCATTCGTGCTTTCAGTCGCTTCAAGAGCTGCTGTGACAATCGCCCGGTCGTTATCCGTCCAGGCATTCAGGGTCGACTGCCAGGGGTGCCGGCCCATCAGGACGACATCCGGCACCGGAAAAGCAAAGGGCACGGCGGTATCCTGATGCAAAAAAGAAATCTGGCGGGCCAGCTGGCGCAGGTGGATTGACGGCAAAGCCTGGCCATTGATCCGGATTGAGCCGCTGTCCGGCTGCAGGAGACCGCCCAGATGGCGCAGCAAGGTGGATTTGCCGGCACCATTCGGGCCACAGATCCCAATGATTTCACCGCTTCTGGCATCAAGATCAATCCCGCGCAGAATCGCCTGGTCCCGACGCGCCCCAACGCGATAAAAAATTTCGTGGCAGATCAGTTCTACCGGCTCTGTATGCTGGATCAGGCATGATGCAATCACAAACCAATCCCTCCCCGCCGTGAACGCAGCAATAAAAACAAAAAGTACGGCGAACCGACGAGGGCTGTCACCACACCGACCGAGATTTCAATCCCGCGCGGCATGGCGATCAGCCGGGTCAGCAGATCACAAAGCTGCAGGAGAATCGCCCCGCCGAAGGCACTGGCCAGCAGCAGCTGACGGTGTGCGGGCCCGACCAGCAGACGCATCATGTGCGGAATCATTAGGCCGATAAAGCCGATCGGCCCGGTGACGGCCACAATGGTTGCGGTACACACCGACACCAGGACAACGGTGACAAACCGGGTTCGCTGCGCGGCTACCCCCAGGGCCCGGGCTTCTTCGTCCCCGAGCAGCAGGATATCCAGGTCACGGCCTTGGACGAGCAGCAGCAGCACTGTCAGCAGCACTGGCCCCAGCATGATCAGGACATGTTCCCAGCGCCGGTTGGCCAGGCCGCCCATCGTCCAGAAAATATAGCTGGACACCTGATACTCGTTGGATAAAGTGAGAACCAGCGACGTCAGGGCGCTGAAAAAGGCACTCACGGCCATGCCACTCATGATCAGGGTTGATGTTTTGCCCAGATTGCCGCCCAGCGTGGTGCCTAGGCCGGCCAGGCCGAGAATCAGGGAAATAGCCAGCATGGCGCCGATGAAGGCGAAAACCGGCAAGATAAAGAAGGCTGCTATCCCGCTGGCGATGGCTATCAGGGCCCCCATGCTGGCCCCGGCCGAGACGCCCAGAATGCCTGGCTCGGCCAGAGGATTGCGGAAAATCCCCTGCATGGCTGTCCCGGCTACAGCCAGGCCCGAGCCGGCCAGGATGGCCGCAATCACCCGGGGCAGGCGAATCAGCAGGATAACAATCTGGCTGGACTGGTCGGCAGATGCATCAGGCCACAGGCCAAGGCCATGCAACAGGATGCGGATAATCGTCAGCGGGCTGATTGATACGGAACCCAGGCCAATCGCCAGGATCGTTGTCAAGCTCAGCAGCACAAATCCGGCTGCCACAATGAAAGCGGCCCCGGGGCGCTGGCGGTGTCGGCCGGATTTGAGCCACACTTACTTGAAATACTCGGGATAAGCCGCCCGCGCGAGGTCGACGACAGCCTGAACCATATACTGTGAAGTCGAGCTCTGGTAACGATACGGCAGGGCGAGGATGCGGTTTTCCTTGACGGCAGGCAGGGTGGCCAGCAAGGGATCCGCTTTGATCGTCTCCATATAACTTGCCCCCTGGTCATCAATGGCCTTGTAGTTTTCATCATAATGCATGCCCGGAACCACCAGCACATCCGGCTGCCACTCGCCAACGACTTTCTCCTTGCTGACAGCCGAGTAATTGGGAGCATTACAGACATTGACCAATCCGGCGGCGGCAGCGATGCTGGCAAAGGGTGAGCCTTCACCATAGGCACACAGCATCCCGGCGGCATCATATTTGTCTTCATAATAGATGGCCTTCAGGCGCTTGTCGGCTGGCAGCTGAGCCAGCCGGCTGGACACGGCCTGCAGCTGGGCGTCAATCTCGCCAACCAGCCGGGCCCCCGCTGCGGACGAGCCGGTCGCAGTTGCCAGCGTCGTAATCGTGGTCTTGACCTGATCCAGATTGGTCGGGGAGTTCAGCAACAGGACCGTGATACCGGCTTCCTTCAGTGTCCTGGACAGGGAGCCATCCGGATCCGAGAAGGTATCGATGATAACCAGGTCCGGTTGCAAGGCGACGATTCCTTCGGATTTGGTTGTGGCGACACGATTGGCTACCGCCCTGGCCTTCTCGGCTGCAGCGGAAAGCACAGGGTCATCACCCCAGGCCGACAGGGCAGCAATCCGGCCAGGCTCGACCAGGTCGAGCAGCATTTCGCCAGCCCAGACGGATGTAGCAATGATGGCCTTCGGCTCGGCTGCAACAGTCACTGACTCGCCGGCCGCATTCGGCACGCTGACCGGGAAATGATCCGCGGCCAGGCTGGCGCTGGTTTCTGCAGCTACCGTTGTTGCCGCGGTTGTAGCCAGGCTGGCCGCCGTCGTTGGCATTGCTGGGCTGGATTCGCCGGTTCCGGCGACCTGACAAGCCCCAAGGCTGAAGATGAAAAGACTGGCCAGCAGACAGCCAGCCAGCAAACGTGCGTTTAGTCTCATTGCTCAATCCTCCTGATTCATTCAATCGACTGGAAAATACTTTCAAATGGAGCTTTCTTTCATAGGGCACTTCAGTTCGCATACTTATTTAAGCATTGCTTGCCACTATCTCAGTTTAGCCACTCCTTTCCCTTACAGCAATCAGCGACCGTGCGATTTTTTGTAATATTTTATGAAATTGTATTTTTTTGCAATCAGGAACGGCAGCAAGCTAAGTTATCCAGCCCCGGCCGCGCCGCCTTGCCGGCAACAGGAATTGCCATCCTGACACCAGTCGCCCGGACCCGATCAAATACAATTTCCCAACATTCAAGCAGCAATTTTGCCGAATTCAGTGTTTTCTCTTTACCTTCCTGCCAGATTCATTTACAATACAAACCAACTTAATCCCTTGGAGGTATACATCTTATGAAACGCAGAAACTGGCTGACGCTGGTCGTCCTGGTGCTGAGCGCGGCACTCCTGGCCACCGGCTGTGCCTCGACCACGACCACGACTGCCACCACAACCGCGGGCAGCACGCCTGCTGAAAGCAGCACCACCACGGCCGCCAGCACCACCGCCGCGACCACCACGGCCGCCGCCGATGATTCCCTGCAGAAAGTGCTGGACAAGAAAGAGTTCGTCCTGGGTCTCGATGATGCCTTCCCGCCCATGGGCTATCGCGACGACAACAACCAGATTGTCGGCTTTGATATCGACCTGGCCAAGGAAGTCGCCAAACGCATGGGCGTCACCTTGAAACTGCAGCCAATCAAATGGGACCAGAAGTTCAATGAACTCGCAGCCGGCACCATCGATTGTATCTGGAATGGCTATTCAATCGACGAAGAACGCAAAGAGAAGACCAATATTACCGATCCTTATATGAAGAACCGCCAGGTCGTCATTGTACTGGCCGATTCTTCCTTCAAGACCCTGGCTGATCTCGCCGGCAAAACGGTCGCTGTCCAGGCCGACTCCTCTGCTGAAGCCGCGGTTGACAAGCATCCGGAATTCAAGGATACCCTGAAAGAAGTCGTCAAGCTCAATGACTATGTCACGGCTATCATGGACCTCAAGGCCAGCGGTTCTGACGCCCTGGTCATCGACGAAATCGTCGCCGGCTATTATATTGCCAAGGAAAACAAAGCCTACCGGATCCTTGATGAATCACTCGCTGAAGAAGAATACGGCGTCGGATTCCGCAAGGAGGACCAGTCCCTGCGCGACGAAGTCGAAAAGCAGCTCAAGGCCATGGCTGCTGACGGCACACTGGCCAGGATCTCAACGGAATGGTTCAGCAAGGATATCACGACAATCAAATGAAACCTTTCCAGACTCCAGGCAAGCATAGCGCAACCTGCCAGTCCATGAAATATTGCCAGGCGCCAGGTGAAGCATAGCATGATCAGATAACAAATATTGCGTTACCAGGTATCAGGTACAGCGTTACCAGGAATCAGGGCAACCGGGATGGGCGGACAGGCAGACTGTTCGCCCATCCTGCATCCTGAAACGGAGATTCACGCGATGGAATATGTCAAAATCCTGCCCTTCCTGCTGGAAGGCACCCTGAAGGCCATCGAGCTTTTTTTTATCACCCTGGGCCTGGCGGTGCCGCTGGGCTTGCTGGTCGCCCGGGCCGGCCAGTCCAAAAACCGCCTGCTGACAGCTCCGATCCGTTTATATCTGCTGATTATGCGCGGCACGCCCCTGATTTTGCAGCTGATCTTTTTTATGTATTTTCCGCCGTTTGTACTCGGTATCAGAATCGACCGTTTTGTTGCGGCCGTTCTGGCTTTCGCCTTGAATTATGGTGCCTATTTCGCCGAGATCTTCCGGGGCGGCATTGAATCAATTGCCCGCGGACAATACGAAGCCGCCCATGTGCTGGGTTTCTCGTCCTGGCAGACGTTTCAGCGCATCATCCTGCCCCAGGTCGTCAAGCGGATCCTGCCAGCCTGTGGCAATGAATGCATGACCCTGGTCAAAGACACCGCCCTGGCCCAGACCATCGGCGTGGCCGAGCTCTTCCGGGCGGCCCAGAACAGCACATCGCGCATGGTCAGCATCATCCCGGTCATCATGGCCGGTGGTATTTACCTGCTGCTGAACAGCCTGGTATCCGTGGCGTTTGCCAGGAGTGAAAAACGGCTGAATTATTACCGCAATTAGCAGGCAGGTCCGGAGGTAGGCATGGCTATCCAGAATGAAGTTATTTTGCAGGTTGAAAATCTCAGTAAAAGCTTCGACGAGGTCGAGGTGCTCAAGGGAATGAATATGACCGTCCATCGCGGCGAGGTTGTAGCCGTTATCGGCCCGTCCGGCTCTGGCAAATCGACCTTGCTGCGCCTGATCAACCAGCTTGAACGCGCTGACCAGGGCACGATCGAAGTCTGCGGCCAGGCGCTGTGCCGGGCTGACGGTCAGGGGCGGGCGATCTACGAGTCGGCAGCCACACTCAAGCAGATCCAGCTCAAGATCGGCCTGGTCTTCCAGAACTTCAATCTGTTCCCGCACTTTTCGATTCTGCGCAACATCACCGAGGCACCGGTCCAGGTCCTTGGCCTGGATAAATCCCGGGCCGAGGAGAAAGCGGCGCAGCTCTTACGCAAACTGGGGCTTTCGGATAAAGCGTCCGCCTACCCGTTCCAGCTGTCCGGTGGCCAGCAGCAGCGCGCTGCCATCGCCCGGGCCCTGGCGCTCGACCCGCAAATGATCTTTTTCGACGAACCGACATCGGCGCTTGATCCGGAACTCACCGGTGAAGTCCTGAAAGTTATCCGCGACCTGGCTGACGAGCACATGACCATGGTTGTCGTGACCCATGAGATGGCCTTCGCCCGTGAGCTGGCCGATCGGATCATCTTCATGGATCAGGGAGCGATTGTTGAAGCCGGGCCACCTGAGGCGGTCTTCAATTCCACGCATGAACGGACGCGTCAATTCCTGCGCCGTTATAGCGAGCAGTGATATTTTACTAAAATAACGCAAAATAGATATATAACCGGTTAATCAATCCAGCCGTGAATTGCGTCGTTCCAGATCAGGTTCATGACCGGTCCAAATAAGCTCGAAATAGATTGAATTTGATAAAAACAGCAAACAAAAACAGCTTCGGGGCACCACTCCTGAAGCTGTTTCTATTGGAGGAGAAAAGTATGAAAGAAGGAGGTTAGCAATTCCTGTCTTGCTATGAACTTATTTTAACAGACAAATTTGAAAAAACTGCATCTCAATTGTGAATAAATATTAACGGAATAAAAACAACTCTTTTTGTCACTTTTAAATGAATCGGGTTCATGAGGCCGGGAAGCAGTCTGAAAACAGGCTGGAAGCAATCTGGAAGCGGGCCCAATAACGATTGGCCAGTGACTTTTCAGCCTCCCGGCATCAACGTCGCCGTCTGCCTGGAACCGGAACGGAGCGGCGGCCTGCCGGGCTGCGAGCAAAGCCGATAACAGGTCCCATTCAGATATTTTCTGGTCCTTCCAGGCGAATAATGCCGCTATCACGCAGGGCGCGGGCCAGATCCGGGCTTGAGCGGACACGGCGATTCAATATGGTAGCGGCTGCTACATCATGAATTGAGTGATAATCAGATCCGGCGATTCCGATCAGCTGATGCTCCCGGGCAAATTCCAGGGCCTGCTGGTTGTTCAGGCCGTGGGCATTCAGCACCTCAACGCCATGCAGCCAGCGGGGATTGGCGCGAGTCATGCCCGGCCGGAAGGGGTGGGCCTGGGCGACAAACAGGTCGTGCTGATTAGCAAAAGCAAAAAAGCGCTCAAGGCCCATTTCGTAAAACGGTGGATTCTCCTTGAGCACAGACTCTGTCAAGCCATAAACCAGATAATCATTCCAGCTATGATCAAAGCGCAGCTCCATCCCCAGCAGTACATCAAAATCCCAGTCCCGGGTCAGATCCTGCGCTAAACGATAACTTTGCAGATAAGCGTCAATTTTGGCCGGCCACTGGCGACCCGGCAGCTGTTCGATCGCGTCGCGGAAAAAATGATCGGTTAACACCAGACCCGAATAGCCAGCCTGCCGATACAGCTGCGGGGTCTTGCACACGGGTGCGCGGGCACACCAGCTGATTTCACTGGTATGCAGGTGCAACTCGTAGCGATACTCCGGATGCCCATGGACCGCTTGATCGGTAAATGGCTGACCTGACTTCCGGGCAGGGGCTGCATAAGGGGTGGGGGCCGATGAATTTGACATAGATCAGGAACACCTCTACAAAGACGCAATGCCAAGACGGGAACACATCACCGCCGGGCTTGCGCCAGTCGGGCCGCAGCCGCGGCTCAGGGCAGGGCGACGACCGCGCTGCCGCTGCTCAGGCTGGTGGCATCGGCCGGCCTTTCAATCAGCCAACCGCCGGCCGGGGTAACAATCCGCACCGTGACAGGCCGGTACACGGCACTGAAATCCTGACTGGCAATGGCCTGGACTGATGCCCGTTTCTCGCAATAATTCTGGAAAAGGGTCACGGCGTCGGCCTGGCTGACAGCAGCCGCCGCGGCAATCAGCAGGGTGTCATTTTGCTGGCCATGGATAACAACCGCCTGTGCTGTATCGACGGCAAACGGGCTGATCTCGGTCATGACGGCCAGCAATTGGCTGCGGTTGGCATTGCGTGACAGCAGCAGGGGCACGCTGACTCCGGCAATCAGGACGATGATAACCAGGACGATCGCTGTAATCTGCAGTTTTAGCTTCAGCGGCACAACAACATTGGGGATTTTGGGCGTTTCCCTGGGTATATAGGCAGGTTGAACCGGCTTTGCCGGTGTTTTTTTCACGGTTGTCGATTCGGTTGATTTAGGGATCGGGTAATTGACAGCCGGCTTGACATCCAGATTGGGTCCATCATACTTGGGCTGAGGCAGATTGGGAAATTTGACGCCCTGTGGATTGGCCAGGATCTGGAAAGCATCGGAATTGGCAAAGACGGCATCGCAAAACAGGCAATGACCTTTTTCAGCCTGGGAATCGAGCTGGAGCAAAGAACCACAATTGGGACACAGACCTTCTTTTTGGATCATAACAGACCATCCTTTATTTATTACGCCGGTCGGAATAGCGCCGGCCGTCCGGTAGTGGTGAGATATATCGCCGGCAAGCTGCCTTGTCTGTCCGCCAGGTGAGCGAAACAGCAGGTCGGCCGGCAATCCTGAGGCAAACGCAAATAATCTGCAAGAGCGGTGAAAACGCCGGGTCAAATCTCTTAGCCGTCGGGGCTGGGGCTTCCGGTCCGTCCACGCCTGGCTTCTGGCTTCCAGTCCCGCCAGTCCCGGCGGACAACATTATGTTATTATAAGATTAAAAAACGGTTTCGACAAGGAGGCAGCCAATGAAGCGAATTGTTATTGTTGACGGACAAGGCGGGGGTATGGGCAAAGCAATTATCGAACGGTTGCGCCGTGAGGACCTGCGCGGGGCCGAACTGGTGGCCGTGGGGACGAATGCGCTGGCTACGGCAGCTATGCTCAAGGGCGGGGCGGATGCCGGCGCCTCTGGTGAATCGGCAGTCTGCTGGAATTGTCAGCGGGCGGACCTGATCATCGGGCCAATCGGCATCCTCGCGGTTGGTTCCATGCTGGGAGAACTGAGCGCCGCAATGGCCGAAGCGATCGGGAGCAGTCCAGCCCTGAAGATCCTGATCCCCTTCAGTCGCTGTAACATTCAGGTAGCCGGTCTCGGTGATGAGCCATTGCTGGTCCGGCTGGACCAGGTTGCTGAAATGGTCCGCCGCTATCTGGCTGGTACCACCTGAAAATCGCACAGGCAACAAAATCGCCGATTCTGCCAACAATCTGCCGCTGTGAAAACAGGTGTTCCCCCGTATAATAGTCTTATCAGATCAAACCGTTTTCGAGGAGGATGCCTGCATGATCGAACTCAAGAATCTCAATGCGACACTGACCAGCCCGGCGGCTGCGTCCTGGTTTAATGACCTGTACGGGAACAGCCCGTCTGTCCATCAGGCACAGCAGGCCCGCTATCGCCGGCTTGGTGAATTATTTGCTGCCGAATACCCCGACCAGGCCAGGGTGCGGCTTTTCAGCACATCGGGCCGGACCGAGGTCGGCGGCAATCACACCGATCATCAGCATGGCCGGGTCCTGTGCGCGGCGGTCGATCTTGACATCATCGCCATGGCAGCCCCCAATGCCGACGGCATCATCCGGCTGCGTTCTGAGGGCTACACCGGTCGCAATGAGATCAACCTGTCTGACCTGGGCGTCCAGCCGGACGAAAAGGAAACCTCCGCGGCCCTGATTCGCGGTGTGGCGGCCGGCTTTGTCCGCGACGGCTATGCCATTGGCGGCTGCGATATCTATACGACAAGCCAGGTTCCCAAGGGATCCGGGCTCAGTTCTTCCGCAGCCTTCGAAGTCCTGGTGGCGACTGTTCTCGATGGTTTATATAATCAGCATCAGGTACCGGCGGTCCAGAAAGCAATGATCGCCCAGTTCGCCGAAAATGTTTATTTTGGCAAGCCCAGCGGCCTGATGGATCAGTGCGGCTGCGCGGTCGGCGGTTTCATTGCCATTGATTTCGCCACGCCCGGCCAGCCACAGGTCGAGGCCATCGACAGTCATTTTGATGATCATGGCTATTGCCTGGTCATTACCAATACCGGCGGCAGCCATGCTGACCTGACTGATGAATACGCGGCTGTGCCGCGCGACATGCGCCAGGTGGCAGCCCTGATGGGCCAGACCGTGCTGCGCGATGTCGATGAAGCTGCTTTCTGGCAAGCATTGCCACGGCTGCGCGACCAGGTCACAGACAAGGCGATCCTGCGGGCAATCCATTTCTTCCGCGATAATGCACGGGTCGTAGCCCAGGCAGCAGCCTTGCGCGAAGGACGCTTTGCCGACTTTCTCAAGCTGGTGCAGGATTCCGGCCTGAGTTCCTGGACACTGCTGCAAAATGTTTATGCCAGCCTATATCCGGCTGACCAGCCGATCTCCATTGGCCTGGCCTGGTCTGACCAGCTGCTGGCTGGCCGCGGCGTGACCCGTGTGCACGGCGGCGGCTTTGCCGGTACCATTCAGAGCTATGTGCCGGTTGAGCTGGCTGATGATTATCTGGCCGGCATGCAGGCCCTGTTTGGAGCCAATGCACCCTGGCGGCTGCGGATTCGCCAGCGCGGCACCTGCGAACTTCTGCCTGATTCATAAGCCGGAAGCAAGTGTGAAATTCGATCATCTGAAACCAGTCAACGAGCAGCAGGCCCTCCAATCCAGGGGGCCTGTTGCTGCGCCGGACCAATCAGACCAATCGGCCTGCTTCATGCGGGAAGCCCTGCGGGAAGCCCGGCGGGCGGCCCGGCTGGGCGAAGTACCCATCGGTGCGGTCATCGTCCGGGAAGGACTGATTATTGCCAGGGGCAGCAACCGGCGGGAAACCCGGCAGGATGTCACGCTGCATGCCGAGCTGGTGGCCATTCGCCAGGCCTGTCGCCGCCTGGGCAGCTGGCGACTGCAGGGCTGCCAGCTTTATGTGACCCTGGAGCCTTGTATCATGTGCGCCGGGGCCATTGTCCAGGCGCGGATCAGCGATGTTTACTATGGGGCAACTGATCCGAAGGCTGGTGCCGCCGGTTCCATTGTCGATATTTTTGCCATCCGCCAGAATCATCAGGTCCGGGTTCAAGGCGGCTTGCTGGCAGACAGCTGCAAGACAATCTTGCAGGACTTTTTCCGGGCCCGAAGACAGCTGGACAAGGCCACGGGCAGCCGGGCGGTGCGCCGGGCGGCGGCCATCGCGGCCAATCAGCGGCACCAGCTGCCTAAACCAGCGATATCATCGTCTGTGTCAGCGGAACCACCAGAACCACCGTCTCCATCGCCCGTGCCGGCGGCGGAGCAGCCTGCTTCTCATTGACTCTCACCAGGGACTGGATCGGGCGAGATCTTTTCACAGCAGATAAAGATCGGCGGGCACGCTGTCGCGTTAACCATTTCAATCTGCTGCACCGCAAAATACGCAACCGGGAGAGTGCGGACGCAGGCCAGTACGGCATCGTGTTCAGCCAGGCCGCTGTCACCGCCGTAGTACAGGCAGATCAAAACGATCCCGCCCGGGCAGACAAGCCTCAAGGCCTGGCGGATGGCCGGCAGGGTGGTTTCCGCACGGGTACCGATCTGATGATCACCACCGGGCAGATAGCCCAGATTGAACAGCACGGCCCGCACCCCGGGGGCTACATAAGCCGCCATCTGATCATGGCTGGCCAGATGCAGCGTGCAGCGGTCGAGGAAACTGGCAGCCTCAAGCCGCTGGCGTGTTTTAGCCAGGGCTGCCGGCTGGATATCAAAACCGATAACACGGCCGGCCGGACCGACCAGCCCTGCCAAAAAAGCGGTATCGCCACCATTGCCACACGTCGCGTCGACAACCGTATCACCGGGCTTGATGACAGCCGCGGCATACTGATGCGACAGACCCAACGCGTTGAGAATCACGCCCTTGCCGCGGCCGGACCGGGCGGGGGTCGCGGCCGGGCTGCTGTTCTGCGTCCTGGCGATTGTGGGTTGGGAATCCGTCATGGCCTATACCTCCTATATGCCGGCGGCGCATCCGGCGGCCCGATTAGCCACCATCAATGATAAAGACACGGCGGCGCCGGATATGCCAGATCAACCGCTGCACGACAGGCTGCAGTACAGCCGCCTCAATCGCCTGGGCATAAAAATCAAGCTGACGACTATAGCGGGCAGCAAGAACCTGCTGACAGGTCGCATCATCGCCTTCAATCCAGTCAGACTTATAATCTACCAGGATGATTCCTTGCGGACTGCAAAACCAGCAGTCAATGATGCCCTGCACCAGGACTTGGTCTTCTGCAGCAAAACCGTCTGCCAGATTGTAAACATCCTGCACGGGCAAGGCCAGGGTAAAAGGAATTTCCCGGTACAAGCCCTGCGGCTGATTCCGGGCAGCAGCCATGCCCGCAGCCAGGTCTGAGCGGGCAAAAGCGGTCAGATCCGCCAGATGGAACTGCAGGACAGTTGCTTCCTCCTGTGAAAAAACTGCAGCCTGGACCATTTCGTCAAGCTGGCGACGTATTTCGCCTGCGTCCGGATGATGAACGGCCGCCGGCAGATCAAGCTGGCGCAAAAAGCGATGGAGCAGGCTGCCGAGGGCTGGCCCCTGATGCAGATCGGGTTTGCCGCCGGCCATTGACTCCCGCAGATTGTGCAAGGTCAGATTAATCCCCCGCAATTGAACGGTCCGGGACGCCTGGGCTGGCTGGAGTGGCTGGTCCGCTTGAGCCGTTGCTGTCCGGGACGCCTGGGCTGGCTGGTCCGCTTGTGACAATGCCGGTTGCGACGGTTTTCCCGGCTTAGCCGGGGCTGGCTGCGGGATAGACAGGGTGATTGCCTGATCCTCGCCAAATTGATTTTCAGCTTGTTCGCGCCGTTTAAATTCACTGACAGCCAGCTTGACCGGCAGCCGGGCCGCCGGGTCATAGCGATAGGCGGCAAATAAATTCTGCCAGATCCCATCAACGGATTCTGGTGCGATCGTCTGGCCGGCCGCCAGCAACGTATCCAGCGCCTGCCCGGGAGAAAGGGAATTATCAACATGGCTTGTCCGGTCCAAGACCGGCTGATAGGCCATAACCGGCTGGCCAGTCTGGTCCAGCACCTCGCCCGACAACGGAGAAACTGATGAGATCTGGCCAGATTCAGATGCTGATTGTTCACCTTCGTCCTGAGGGCCAAGATAATCGGCAACCGAACACAGATTCAGGCGCCACATACCCTGCGAGGGTGCCGGCAACTGATAACCCGCCACCAGATCGGGTGCCACCGCTGACCAGTTGAATGCCGGATGGCGGGCTAAAGCCAGAGCAATCCATTCCAGGTAGCTGCGACAGCCAAGAATCCGGTGCGCCGGCAACTTCAGTCCAGGATAACGGCGGGCTTGCTCAAGCAAGCGGGCCAGGCGGGGCAGGCCCTTGACCGGGTTGATTTTCAGGGCTGCACTGATGAACAGCTGGTCTTTGGCCCGGGTCATGGCGACATACAGAAGACGCATTTCCTCAGCCTGCGAAGCGGCCCGGGTTTCCTCGAGCATGGCAAATTTCAGGTGCGTCGGATAACGCAGACGCCGGTCGGGATCAATCCAGTCGAAGCCAACACCGAGCTTCTCGCTGACCAGGAATGGATCCCGGCGGGCCCGCGGCGCAATATTGCTATGGGTACCAACCAGGAAAACGACCGGGAATTCGAGGCCCTTGCTGCGATGGATGGTCATCACCCGGATGGCGCTGCTGTTCTCTTTCTCCAGCCCGAAAGGCGAAGTCTGCACATTGCGTTCGCGCAACCGTTCGATATAGCGCACAAAGCTGAACAGGCCAAGCCGGCGATGCAGCTCATACTGGCTGGCCCATTCCTGGAATTGCCGCAACTCGCGAATTTTGGCCGCCCCGTTGGGCGAAGCGGCAACCTGGCTGAGATAACCGGTTTCTTCAAACAACAGATCGAGCCATTCGCTGACCCGCAAGGTCTGCTCACGATCGCGCCAATGTTCCAGCCAGGCGAGGAATGACCGGACTTGCGCCCGCAGCTGATCATCGGGACCATTTTCGGCATAGGCCCAGACTGCTTCATGGAAGTGGCGGATCTGGTAAGCGGCGGCTGCCGTGACTGGTGAGGGCTCCCCATCTGTCTCACTTTCATCATCAGGAGAAATTCCATCTTGCACCGGCCAGTCTGGCGATTGTGCTGTCTGTATCTGTCCGGCCTGCATCTGCCCGGCTTGTGCCAGTTCCTGGCGGGCCTGGCGTTCGGCCTGACGGTCTGCCAGACGGATCCTGTACAGAGCGTCAGCCGGGAAACCGCCATTGCAGAGCGGCGAACGCATCACGGCGGCCAGGGGAATATCCTGGCGCGGATTATCCATCACCATCAGCAGTGCTTCCATCAATTTCAGCTCCGGACTGTCGAGGAAGCCCCCACTGCTGTCTTCGAGGACAGCAATTGCCGCATTCGCCAGCGCATCACTGAACACGCGGCCGACGGCCCGTGAACGGCTGAGTATGACAATATCCCCGGGCTTGCGGCCGGCAGCCAGCAGTTCACGGATGCGGGCGATGACCACCAGGGCTTCACGCTGGTATTGATTCAGTTCGCTGGCAGACAGCAGCCAGCCAGCTTCCAGACTGTCCGTTTCAGGCACGGATGTGCCGGCCATGCCGGCAGACATCTCATTTTCCGGCTCAGCCACTGTCCCTTCATCGGACTCAGCCGATGCTGGACGGTCGGCTGGCATCCCTTCACCGGCATCGTCCCGGGCGGTATCGCCCTGAACCAGATCACCCTGAACCTCATCAGCCAGGGCCCTGTCAACCGCACCATCTGCCGGGTTCAAGCCGGATTCATCCATGGCAGGCAAGCTGGTATCGACCAGCAGCAATTCCACCGGCACGATCGCCGCCTCGTCAGCGCGGAAAGGAACCAGCGCCTGGTCCTGGTCGTAATCAATTTCACCAGCCTGTGGTGACATCAGCTGATAGAAGATCTCATTGACCGCGCCCAGGATCCCGGCCACGCTGCGGAAATTCTGGTTCAAGGCATATAGCTTGCCACGATCCGGATCACTGAACAAGGCGCATTTAGCCATGAAAATCTGCGGCCGGGCATGGCGGAAGCGGTAAATGCTCTGCTTGACGTCACCAACCATGAAAATATTGTCCTGCCCGATGGCCTGCAGCAAGGACTCCTGGATACTGCTCGTATCCTGGTATTCATCGATGTAGATCTCCCTGAAGCGCTGACGGTAATAGACACCCGCTTCCGGCTGGCGCAGGATATGCAGGGCCAGATGCTCGAAGTCACTGAAATCGATCAGGCCCTGCTCACGCTTGAGCGCCTGGTAATGCGGATCGAGGTCCAGCACCAGGTCAAACAGCTGCCGGATGGCCGGGAGCATGGCGCCAATATCGGCAGCGATGGCTGCCGCCGGCCGGGCAAACCAGTAATGCGTGTCAAAGATGAATTCCGCCTGATATTTGGCTGCACCCAGCTTGCCGGTCAGGCAATAAACAGCTTCGGCCACCTCACGGCGGAAAATCTCCAGAAACAGCTGCTTGGCCGGCGCATCGGTTTTTCTGCCCTGGGGCATCTTCAGGTCGGATATAGAACGGGCCAGCTCGCGGATTGTATCCCAGACACAGGCCTTGCCCTCCGGGACTTCAGGCTGGCTGCCTGGCCCGCTGGCCGCTGCATGCAGGACTGCCTGGATCTGGCTCAGTACCGCCAGCACGGCGCGCATCTGGGCGTGAATCTCCCGGTTGCGTTTCGCCTGCTGGACAAAGGGAACACCCTGGTCGAGCAGATCCAGTAGTTCCGGGGAAGCGGCGCAGGCCCGGTCCAGCAGCAGACCGGCCTGCTTGCACAGTACGCCGGCCTGGCGACTGGCGGCAAAATCAGCGGCCGTAGCCGTCAGGTCCTGCCAGTAATCTTCAATCCGGGCCAGATAATCCGGCATACTGCGCAAGAAATAGAAAAAGCGCAAGATCAGCTCACGCAGCGGCTCATCGCTGCGGCTGTTGCCGAAGCTGTCAACCAGACGAAAAAAATCAGCGGTCCAGGCCGGTAATTGATCAGCCGCCAGGTCGATCTGTTCATATCGCCTGGCCAGCTCGGCATCGAGGGCCTGGCGGCAGAGCAGATCAGCCTCGATGCCATCATCAACGGCAAAGCCGGGCTCCACGAGTGGACTGCCGTCCGGCCCGATAGCCAGATGGCTGAAATTGCGGATCACGGTCAGGCAGAAAGCATGGATCGTTGAAATTGAAGATCCTGGCAGCAAGCGCAGCTGGCGGGTCAGGTAATGGCGCAGCCGGGCTTCCGTGGTCGCCGTCCGGGCAGCCTCCAGCTTGCGCTGGATCTTTTCCCGCATCTGGCTGGCCGCCGCTTCCGTAAATGTCATCACCAGCACCTGATTGATTTCCAGCTCCTGATTGACAATCCGGCTGACGATCCGGTCGGTCATGACGGCCGTCTTGCCCGAGCCGGCTGCAGCGGAAACCAGCAGGTTGCCGACCGGCGCGGCAATGATCGCTTGCTGGGCCGGGGTAGGCGCGAAACGGGGTGCCGCTGTTTCCAGCCCAGGATCAGCTGGCGTTGCCGGCCGACGATCCTCATCCTTCCTGTTCATGGGTGACTCCTCTAACATTCAATTCTGAAGCGCATGACCAGCCAGAAGGGGACGGCCAAAGGGTATTTGTCCAGGCAAATCCGTCTTCCGTTATGGCCGGTTGCGCATAGCCGGCCAAAGGGGCAGCCAAAGGTCTTGATCAGGGGGCTCATGCTATTGGTGGCCATTTCTTTGCGGCCCTGCTGCCGTCATGACCTCAACCGGCTGAATCGCCGGGCTGTTCCGCGCCAGATCCTGGCGGCACGCTGTGCAGCAGCTGCAAAAACTGATCCTTTTTATGCGGCGGCCGGCAGTCTGCGGCCAGCAGCCCGCTGAGCGGCGGCAGCTGGTCAAAGCGATCCTGACGGCGGTCAAAACCGCACACCGCGTTGTACTGACAATAAACACAAGCGGGCTGATGCCCGGTTATTTTGCGCGGACAGGCCGAAAATTCACCGCGCAGCAGCAGGTTGGCCCATTGCCGGATCCGCTGCAGGGTATGGCCCTGCAGGGCCAGCAGGTCATCCTGCGCCATTGACAGGCCGCGCAAGCTGAAATGACGGCTGAGCTTGCGCTCCAGTTCGGCCGCAGACAGGGCAGCGTCCTCAGCCTGGCTGAAAATAGGCTGATCAAAGTGGAAATAACAGGCATCGACGGCACGCCAGCCGGGATGACTGGCCGTGAAAGCGGCCAGATAAGCTGGCAATTGCAGAGCCAGGCCGTGATAGAGGGTCTCGAAATTGATCTTCACATCGCCAGTCTTATAATCAATAATCCGGAACAGACCGGGTCCGGACGTCTTGGCCGGCGCAATCAGGGCATCGACACGGTCAATTTTACCGCGCAGGTTCACTTCACGTCCCTCGCCGATATCGACGGCCAGCCCGCTGCCCTCAGACGGGCCAAACGACCATTCGAGGGCCAGCGGCTGAAAATCGTCGCTTTGCAGCTGACGCAGGATCGCTTCCAGTGAGGTCAGGGCCATCCGGCGCATCCGGCGTCCAGCTGACGCCTGCAGGCCGGGATCGAAAAACAGGCGCAGGCGGGCATCATCACGCAGCTGGGCCAGGGCGTAATCGACCGGCGCGGCCAGGCCACCAGCCAGCCAGCGGGCCAATATCTGGTCAACCGCCTGGCTGGAATCGGCCTGGGCCAGATCGGCCTGCAGCATGCGGATACATTGTTCAACCAGGGCATGCAGCAGCGTCCCGCTGTCAGTCGCTTCCGGCTGCCAGATCCGGCGGGCCTGCAAGGCGAGACCATAATGGACCAGATGCTGGAATGGGCAGCCGGCGTAGCGCTCCAGCTGGGACACGCTCATTTGAATCAGGGAACCATAAGTCTGGCTGACCAGGTCCGGTGCCAGCGCAACTTGCAGGGAACGCGAGCGTTCCAGCCACTGGCGCAGGGGCTCCATCGCCACACCGCCTTGCTGCAGGGCTGCCGCCAGGGTGGCCCAGCCGGCGAAATCGGCACCTGGCCCGGGCATCTGCCGGCAAATCTGCAGCAGGCGGGCCAGCGCCGGCGCAGCCTGCTGCAGGCGCGGATCGCGCCAGTCTGGCTCATCGGCCAGGAGCTGGGGCGGCCGGCCGCTGAGCTCAGCCAGCTGATGCATATAAATGGACAGGTCTTCTCCGCCGGCCACCAGACAAAGCTGGTCAGTCGGCAGAATCAATAATGAATAAATCATCGCTGCATCAGCAAAAGCCTGGTCGCGGACACTGCTCGGCAGATTTTGCCCGAGCAATAGCGACAAACTGAGGCGATCAGTATCCTTGAGCAAGCCCTCCGGAGGGGGTGGCGGTGGCAGGCCGGCCGCGGTGGCGCCAATGACATACAGCAGCTTGCATGGACGCAGGCGGGATCGTTCCAGGCTGGCAATATTGACCTGATCGAGGGCACTGGGGATGACTCCACTGTCAGCATTGTCCATACCGGCAGCCAGCAGGTTGCGAAAGGCCTGGACCGTCATCGGTGTGGCACCTGTCAGGAGCTGCAGCTGGGCCAGCAGGCCACCGAGGGCATTCCAGGCCTTGACCAGGGCCAGGGCACTGTCCGGGTCCCCGTCGTTCAAGAGATTCTGGGTCATCTGCTCAATCTGGGCGGGTAAAGCCAGGGCCTCCAGGCCGTTCAGCAGCTGGTCACAGAGCAACTGGCAGGTGGCAGCCTGCTGCATTCCGGTATGCAGGCGACGCAGCGGAGCCAGAATCTGCTCAATACCCTGGCGGGCCAGGGCTGCACGCGGATCAGCCACATCGTACAGGTCGACAGCAAACAGGCGGTCCGGCCGGAACAGTCCGTAAGCCAGCCAGAAATTCTCCATCTGGTCGACATCGGGCCGTGTCAGGCCGGTCAGTCCCGAGCGCAGGATCTGCATAACAGCCTGGCGGGACCAGCCGAAGCGGCTGATATCGAGCAGGCCGAGCATATAACGCATCAGCGGCGTGCCGCTGAGCGGGCGGACGGCGTCGAGAAAGAGCGGGATCTGATAGACATGAAAAATAGCCCGGATCTGGTCCAGGTCAGCCGCCGGATTACAGACGGCAATGCTGATATCGGCATAGCGATAAGCTCCGGCCAGGACCTGGCGGCGGATTTCACCCGCTACCCAGGCAATTGCCTGCCGGGAGTCACGGGCCTGGACTAGCCGGACCTGGTCGGCACCAGCCGGCCCGGACCCGGGGCCAAGCCAATCAGCTGGAACACCGAGGCGACCAGCCAGCACGGCGGCCGGGGCTGACCAGCTGGCCTCCAGGCGCCGGGTCCTGACCGTCGGCCAGCGCTGCAGGAGATGATAGGCACAGCGGCGGCCAGCCATGAAAAGATCGGCACCCAGCTCGACGGCCAGCTCATCGGCCGGCAAAAGGTCAGCCAGGACCGAGACCGTCACCTGTTCGCAGCACTGGGTCAGGGCTTGCAGCACCTGGTATTCCTGGGGCGAAAAGTCACGCAGTTCGCCAAAGCCGCAGACCCAGACCGAAGTACGCTGCAGCCAGTCCAGTTGTCTGGTCAACAGCGAGACCACGCCGGCAGCCACCTGGCGCTGCAGCTTCTGCAGCCAGTCACAAAGGCGGGCCAGGTCAGACTCAGGATCAGTCAGGGAAAAATGTTCGAGAGCGGCCTGGTAATCAGCGAGTATGACCGCCAGGTCCTTGACTTTATTCTGCAGGGAACGCTCCGGCAGGCGATCGCTGATGTCCTGCAAGGTCTCCGCATCAAGACGGAAGCGGCGCAGATCGTTGATGACAGAGGCAATCTGCGGCATGAAGCCGGGCCGGTCGGCCAGATTGGCAAAGGCGGCCAGCTCTTTCTGACGCTGATGCAAAATGCGATGCAGCAGCATCACCTGCCCGGTCTGGTTCAGCAGCTGGTCCGACTCGCGGCCGATTTCGCCAGCCAGGCGGACGGCCAGGCGACGGAAGCTGAGAACCTCGGCCATCATCAGGCTGCGCCGGCCGGAAATCGCCAGATACTGGCGCTCGACATCCAGTTTGGCCTGTTCAGGCACCAGGATGATCGCCCGGCGCTCCGGCCAGCGCCCGGTGAGCTGGCTGGCTTCACGCAGGCAGACATCGCGCAGGACTGCCGGTTGAATACCGTAGAGCAGCGTCAGCGGCCGGGCCAAGGTCAGACCGCCCCGCTGTCGCGCTGCAGGCAGTCCCGGAGCAGGGTGTCAATGGCTGGCAGACTGCGGCTGGGTGCAACCACCCGGCCACCATGCACAAACGCGTGATCGGTTTCGCCACTGCACAGGCGATGACCCTGGCAGTGAACATCATAGGCCATCGTCAGGCGCAAACCCGTGTAGCCGCTGACCCGGCAGGTCACCTGAACCTCGTCATCATAGCGGGCTGAACGGTGATATTGACAGCGAACAGCAACTACCGGGCAACCGGTTCCGCTGGCCTCCATTTCCCGATAAGGCATGCCGGCCGCCCGCAAATATTCAGTCCGGGCCAGCTCAAACCAGCGCAGATAATTGGAATGATGAACGATGCCCATGGCATCTGTTTCATAATAGCGCACCCGAAAAACAACAACATGACCCTGGCTGGTTTCATTCGAAATAGGGCTTCCCATAACGGTTCATCTCCTGCATAAAAAGAGCGGCCAATTATGGCCAGCATCTGGCAAATCTGGCAGACTTGCTATCGTATTTTAGCAATAATTGTGATATCCTGCAACTGAATGGCCCGCACGGAATATTTGAATCCTAATCGAATCACCAGCGGGACGGGATCCGATCCAGCGCAATGGGCGACCGGCTGCAGACTCCTGTTTACCAGCCAGACCGAATCACCAGCGGGACAGGACATTACAGAGACGGGATACGATACAGGCACGACCTCGAGTACAGGCCTTCAACCTTACAGATCGACCGGATCAGAAACTACGGAGGATTGTCACCTTGAGTCAACAAAAAGCAACACCTGGTCACAAATCGGCGGCGACCAGTCCCTCTACAGCGACCCAGCCCGGACCGGCTGCGGCTGGCCACACTAGCCATCCCCCCTCGGCCGAGGAAAGCCGCTACCCGCTGGAACGGGGCTGGATCGGCACGGCGGCCAATATTTTCGCCAAGGCACTCAGTCGTCTCTTGCTTCGCCTGCAGGCGCGTGGTCTGGAAAACATCCCCAGGAAAATACCCTATGTCATTGCGGCGAATCATGAGACCTATGTCGATGGCATGTGGATTGGCGCCTTTTTGCCGCATGAACACTTCCGGCACCTGGCAAGCCTGACGGCTAAGGACCTCGAGGACCAGCATGGCTGGCTTGGCCGCCTGATCGTGCGGGTCGGCCGCGGCATCGCCGTGGACCGCTTTGGTAATCCCATCCGCGGCTTGATTATCGCCAAGAAAAAAGTGGAAGAAGGCAATATCCTGCTGGTCCATCCGGAGGGAACACGTTCTGTCGATGGTCAGCTCGGTGAAATGAAGGATGGGGCGGCTTATATCGCGATGAAAAGCAAGGTGCCGCTGGTCCCGGTCTTCATTGATGGTGGCTATGAGGTGTTCAGCCGTCATATGAAATGGCCCAGGCCGCTTGATCCGGTCACCCATCGGCGCCGCCAGGTCATCATTCACTTTGGCAAGCCGCTCGATCCCAAAGACTACCGCGATGCGCGCGAGATGACCGCAGTCCTGATTCAATGGATGAATGATCAGTACGCCAGCAAGTCGGTCGCCCGCCCGGCCCCGCCCGGCCCCGCTCAGTAAAAAGCAAACTGCAGGCAGCCGGGCAGCACCTTGAAATCAATCCGGTTTGCATGGAAGGATTCACCGTCATAATTGCCCAGCAGCTCCTGCCCGGGCAAGGCCTGTATGTGGCCACTGGCTGTCCGGTACTGATGGACAGCCGGATGGCTGATATGGGTCCCTTTTTTATAGCGGGGAATCAGGCCCAGGATCTGCGGCAAGGTCAGTGGATCAATCAGGCAGATATCAATCAGGCTATCTGTGACGCTGGCACCGGGTGCCGGGAAATAACCGTTGCCGTAATAACGGCCATTGCAGAACGCCGACAGGATAAACTGGACGCGGCCGGTCATGGTGCTGGCAAGGCCGCCCGGCTGGTCGGGCGCTGCATCAAATTCGCAATCCATGACAAAGCGGCGATTGCCAAAGAGGCTGATCAGGATAGCCAGCGGGTAGCTCAGGCGGATCAGCCAGCGGAAGCGCCGCTTGAGATCGAGCATGGTCCGCTGGACCTTGGTGTCAAAGCCCAGTGACATGATGTTCAGGCAATAGCTGTCGTTGACGGCAATCAGGTCAACCGGCGCGATCCGCGGAAAGGGCATGCGCTCCAGTAGCTGGCTGAGGGTCAAGGATGGATAGACGGTCTTGGCAAAGTCATTGCTGGTGCCAATCGGCAGAATACCCAGGGCCGTCGCGGTGCCGGCCAGGCCGTTGGCGGCTTCATGGGCCGTTCCATCACCGCCACAAGCAATCACCACGCCGCGGGATCCATGGACACGGGCAAAGTCAGCCGCCAGGTCCCGGGCATGCATGGTATGCAGGGTTCGCTCAATACGAATGGACGGGGTCAGATGATGACGGTCAAAGACCGCCCGGATCGCCTCCTCCAGACCGGCGTCCTGCCTGCTGCCGGATTGGGGATTGATAATAAACAGGAACTGCCGCTCCAGCGACGCAGTCTCGGCACCCGGGACTGCCGAGTCCGGATTACTGGCTTGAGCATGGACAGTTGGCTGACTCGTGTGCATGGTTCAAGATCCCCCTTGTCCTGATAAAGATAATGCAGCAGCAGTTGATTGCCTTGGGCCAGCCATTAAAAGCGGCCTTTTTTTTCAAGGGCGGTCTCGATAAAATCAACGATATCTCCGATCGTATGGATCCGGTCGATTTCGGCATCGGAGATCTGCAGGTCATAAGTCTCCTCCAGCTCAATGACGATCTCGAACATCCCCAGGGACTCCAGGTTCAGATCCATCAGCAATTCAGTCTCATCATTCAGTCGAGCTTGTTCGACACCGGTCACATCCTCGATCGTCTGAATAACTTTGGCATAGATTTGATTGTGCCGGTCGGCTTGACCTGGCTTGTGACGATCAGATTTCATATTCGGCCTCCCTATTTTGCGGCCTCATGATCAGCCTCAGCGACATAACGACGATATTGTTCACCGACAAAATCAGAAATGCCGTTCAGCATATTCAGGAGAATCTGCCGCTCTTTTTCATCAAGCGGGCTCACAATGCGATCAACCAGCAGCGTGTGAAACTTGCTGTGCATGCGATAAGCCAGTTTGCCTTTCCGGGTCAGGGCAATCCGGACAACGCGCCGGTCCTGGGTATCGCGCCGTCGCTCCACGTAAGTTTTGCGAACCAGGCGGTCGATCGCAACCGTCAGTGTACCGGTGGTCACCCCCAGGGTCGCAGCAGTTTCACTCATCGTCCGGTTGCCATACAGGCCGATACTTTCAAGCGTATGCATCTCGGCGACAGAGATGTCGCTGAAGTTGCCCCGACTCAGTGCTTTTTCTTCCGTGAGCAGGATTTTATCGAAAATATCAAGCAACAGTTCGTTGATTTTCAGATCATATTCATCCATCGGCCAGGCCTTCTGCCTCCACCTCCAATTACTTTGATTATCAAGTTATTTTACCGCTAAGCTGCCTTTTATGCAACCTAAAATAAGCTACTTTAAAAAGTCGTACTAACGGCAGTTTGCGTCCGGCCTGACGCTGGTTCGGCAGAAGATCTGCGGCTGGTATTTTGGATATCCGCGTCCGGCGTGGCCAGCACGTCTGCAGCCGCTGTGAAGGATGGCGGGATGGTGTTTATATTTCAGTATTTTTCTGCAAATAAGCCTTGAAACTTGCCAGGTGGCTGGCCCGGATCCGCGCGCTGACGGCAATTCCTTCTGCCCGATAATCAATCTGCTGCAATTGGCCTTGCTGTTCAATGACTTTCAATAGACCGGCTTCGGCATAAGGTAGCAACAAGTGAACCGATATCAATCCCTGGCCGGCCATTTCACCCAGTGCGGCCAGCAATTCAGGCATACCGGTACCTGTCTTGGCTGATATGGCCAGCAGTCGCTGGTCCGCGGCGGTCCGGACCAGCCGCAGTAAAGCCGGATCCGGTGGCCCGTCCAGCAGGTCGATTTTGTTGAGGACAGTCAGGCGCGGCTTGGCGGCAGCCTTCAGCTCAACCAGCAGCTGCTCGACCACCGCGACCTGATTTTCAACGTCCGGATCGGTGGCGTCTACCACGTGCAGGATCATATCAGCCTGTGAAACCTCCTCAAGCGTTGAACGGAAAGCATCGACCAGCTGGTGCGGTAGCTTGCGGATAAAGCCGACGGTGTCAATGAGGATAACCGAACGCTGGTCCGGCAGGACGAGACGACGCGCCGCCGGATCAAGCGTGGCAAAGACCTGATCCATAGCAAGCAGGTCGGCCTGACAGAGCAAATTGAGCAACGTGGTCTTGCCGGCATTGGTATAACCAACCACGGCAACCGTCGGCACCTCCCGGTTCTGGCGCTGCTGGCGGGTGCGGTCCCGATGTTCAGCTACCGTCAGGAGGGCCCGCTTCAGGAAAAGAATCCGGCGGTTGATGTGGCGGCGGTCAGACTCCAGCTGGGATTCGCCGGGGCCGCGCGTGCCAATCCCGCCGCCCAGCCGCGACAGGGATTGACCCAGGCCGACCAGCCGGCTGAGGCGATACTGCAACTGTGCCAGTTCCACTTGCAATTTACCTTCACGCGACTGGGCGCGCCGGGCAAAAATGTCGAGAATCAAAAAAGTCCGGTCTATGACTTTCAAATGGCAAAGGCTCTCAATATTGCGAATTTGCGATCCGGACAGCTCATCGTCAATGATTAAAACCGTAGCCTGGACTTCGGTGGCGGCCTGCATCACCTCTTCCAGCTTGCCCTTGCCAAGGAAATAAGCCGAATCCGGACTGGCCCGGCGCTGAAGAACGGTCGCAGTCACGCGCGCCCCGGCGGCTTCGGCCAGCTCAGCCAGCTCGGCGAGCGATCGCTCAGCTTGCTCAAGCTCTGTTGTACTGCTGCCGGTTACCAGTCCGGCCAAAATGGCGACTTCCTGATCAATCTGCATGTTTTCACTCCTGATCTTGCAGTCAACACCCACTGGTCCGAATCAGCCGGCCGCTGGCCAGCCTGGGCTCGAGTGTTACATATTTCATATTCTGACTCAAAATGTTCAATTAGACCGCCGCATGAAAATATTTATCAATAAATTCAATAAACGGATATAAATAAGTTATTATCGGCCATACATGTCGCAAAACGCAACATGTAAAATATTAATGTAATCTTGTATTTTTTAATATCCGTCATAATATCAGTTTTTGTTATAATAATTTTCATAATTCATGAGGTTGAGGAAAAAGTACCGGAAAAGGTACCAGGTTAGTTATCAGGAAAATTACAGAAAAGTATCCGAGTTATGTGTTAGCAGGAAAGGATTGACAGGGATGAATCAAAATCAGATGAACCGTTTTTTCCAGGTCACGCAAACCGAACGAACGCCAGATTCCATCGCGAACTCGGCCTTCTATTATTCGAGTCTGCTGCGGCGTTTTCGCGAGTATAACGCGACAACACAGGAACGGATCGCTGATCAGTCCGGCTTATATCTTTCTCATATCAGCACCCTGGAAAACGGTGCAGCTCAGTTCAGTATAGATAAGCTAGACCTGATCTGCAATGCTCAGGCCATCAATCAGGGATGGGTATCGAGCCAGGTCGATGTCTATCAGCAAATCGTATACCAGTACTACAGGCAACTGGTCCAGGACGAAGCCGCCGACCCGTCCGGCTTGCAGCCGCTGCCAACCCGAACGTTGTACGAGCAACTGTCGATTAGCCTGGCGGGCTTGTTTTTATACGAAGGACTCACCAGCACGAAAACAACCAGCCGGCAACGTCTGCCTCTCCGGGGCGAGCCGCGCTTTTATCTCTAGTGACGCCTGATGTTTCTTTTTCGGATCCGGATGATTATACTACTGATATGACAAAACAGGAAAGAGCGCGCATCATGATTGTTGACTGACGGTTGCCGGTTGACGATCGTGCATGGATGACAGCCCGTTGATGGTTGCTCTTCTCTGCGGAATGGTCGATCAGGCAGAATGGAGGGATGACGCCAGGATGGATCCTGTGGTCGTAATAGGTGCTGGCCCGGCCGGACTATTGGCCGCCGGCCATGCGGCCGAACTGGGAATGCCGGTCATCCTGCTAGAGAAAAAGCCCGCGCCAGGGCGCAAGCTGCTGCTTACCGGATCCGGTCACTGCAACGTGACCAATGTCGCGACCCTGGACAGCTTCATCGAACACTATTTTGACGGCGGCCGCTTTCTCTACCCGGCTTTTCACGCTTTTTTCCGTCCCGAGCTTTTAGCCCTGCTGGAACGTTATGGTGCCCCCTGTCAGGCAGACCAGCAGGGGAAGTATTTCCCCCTATCTAATCAGGCCGGTGACGTCCTGGCAGCCTTGACAGCCTTTAACCGCCAGACGGGTGTGCGTCTGCTGGTCAATTGCCCGGTGCACGAGCTGCTCTGCAACAGCAGGCGGCAGCTGACCGGTGTGGCAACCAGTCAGGGGGTCATGGCAGCCAGTGCTGTCATCCTGGCAGCGGGGGGCAGTTCTTATCCCGGCACCGGTTCAAACGGTGATGGCTGTCGCCTGGCGGCTGCAGCCGGGCACCAGATCACGCCCCTGCGTCCGGCACTGGTGCCCATGGACATCGAACAGGGCTGGGTGAGCAGCCTGGCCGGCGTTAGCCTGCAACAAGTCGACGTCCGCCTGGAGCGTGCCGGCAAGATGGTGGCCCATACCCAGGGCGATATCTTAATGACCCATAGTGGCTTATCCGGACCGGCCATCATGCGCCTGTCGCGCTACCTGCCCGCCGCAGCCGAGGATATGGCCCGGCAGCAATGGCAGCTGCGCCTGAACCTGCTGCCAGCTGCAAAAGATCTGCTCTCGCTGATCCGGCGGCAACTGCAGGCTGCGCCGCGGCAACAGATCAAAAACGCCCTGAGCGGCTTGCTGCCCCAGCGGTTGCTGGAGTCCTTGCTGACGGTTGCAGACATACCAGCGGATCTGGTGGCGGCACAAGCCAGCCCGGGCCAGCTGGCAACCATTGCGAGGATCATCACGGACCTGACCTTGAGCATCACCGGAACCCGCGGTTATAAGGAAGCGATGGTAACAGCCGGTGGCGTCAGCCGTAAAGAGGTTGTACCGCAAACCATGGCTTCGCGCCTGGTTGCCGGGCTGTATTTTGCCGGGGAGGTCCTTGATATTGACGGCGATACCGGCGGCTACAATCTCCAGGCGGCCTTTTCGACCGGCTGGCTGGCAGCAGCCAGTGCAGTCAGCCAGATCCGGATATAATCGGAGAACCAGAGCCATAATTTCAGGCATACCCGGAGAACCGGAGCAATATTCATGTTGGAGAATTGGAGCAACATTCAAGGAGGACTTTCGTATGGAATTCAAGGCCTACTCCATCCCTTCAGCCCGAAATCATGACCTGCGGGTTGAGCTGATCCCCGGCCATTTCGCAACCCGTCACTCACATGTCAATCTGTATGTCAATCTGACCGAATTGAAAAATCGCCAGAGCAAAGCCCATCTGGCTGCTCTCGACCTAGCCCGCCAGGTGGGTACAGTCACGCCCATTGATACAATTGTCTGTCTCGAAGATACAGAAGTTGTCGGAGCCTTTCTGGCGGAGGCAATCAGCCAGCACAATTCCCGCTCGATCAATGCCGGCAATGATATTGCCATTATTACGCCAGAGGCCAATATCAGCGGCCAGCTTCTATTCCGGGACAATCTGCAGCCCATGCTGGCGGACCAGAACGTGCTGCTTCTGGTAGCATCGGTGTCAACCGGTCAGACCATGCAACAGGCAATGTCGTGCATTCAGTATTACAGCGGCCGCGTAACCGCCATTGCCGCCCTGTTCAGCGCGGTCAGCCTCTTTGCCAGCTATCCGGTAGCGTCTGTCTTCCGTGGCGAAGACATCGGTGCTTATCAGATCTACAGCCCTGTTGACTGCCCGGAGTGCGCGGCTGGCCACAAACTCGACGCCCTCGTCAACAGTTACGGCTATTCCCGCCTCTGAGCGAGGCAGCTGATCGGGACAACACCTGCAGCGTGCATCGGGCGAGTGCTGATCAAGCCAGTGACAGGGCGGTTCAGTCAAGTGAACGGTTGTTGAGCGTGACCGCCGCAGTCCACCGTAAATGAATCCCGGACCAGTCGGCCTGGCCAGCCGGGACTGCTTAATCAGAGCCCGAATCATAGCCCGAAGCGGCTGCCCACATCACGAACGATCTCCATGATTATCTTCCGCTCTTCATCGGGTAATTTCGCCATTTCCAGCCCAAGCTGCTCCTTGTAGTCCGGGAAAACCCGCGGATAGGCCATGACAGCGGCAAAAATGACCAGGTCACTTTGTGCCGGCCGGTCGAGGTGGACCAGGAATGAGAGCACATGATAGCAGATATCGAACGCCGCCTTGTTGGCGACATCCTCGGGCTTGAGCCGGATCATGTCCAGCAGTTTCGAGCCATAACGACGGTCATCGCGACAAGTCTGCAGGAAAACCTCGCCCGAGTCGACCAGCTGCTCACAAAGCAGGCGCAAGCCGTTCTCCCCAGCCAGGGCGAGCGCTTCCTGCAACTCCCGGCGCTCAAAAAATCGCTCGATTTCCTTACGCGCTGACCGCAGCCCCCAGTTCGAGCGATTGGTATTGCTGTGGAACAGCAGACTGGTCCAGAAGCCGACGAAATGGTCGGCTTTCTGGCCTGTCTTGCGATCGAGAATCCGGAAGCGCGCCCGGTCAAAAGCAGCACGTACAGCCGTCTCGGTCGCCTCGTCAATCCAGGTCATCCGGGCCGGACCAGCCGAACCGGCAGGATCTGTCACCTGATTGCGCGCGCCACAATACACGCAGAAAACCTGGGTCAGGGTGTTATCTGCCTGAAACACCTTCTCACATTGACGACACTGTATATCGATTTGAGCCATCGTACCACATTCTCCTTGCTAATGCTTGTCATGATCGCCATGATCGCCATGATTCATGACCAGTTTTTCTTTCGCCGTTCCCGTCAATTGCCGGCGCCTGTTGTTTCACTGTTTCAGCATCCAGATTATATCCAGACGATACCACAGAACCGGATGGGCGTACAGTCCGC
>CAYVHB010000004.1:116715-132068 GCA_964450865.1 uncultured Oscillospiraceae bacterium
ATCATCACCGCGGCTGTCAATACCCTGGCGACCAGCATCCATGCAGGAGGAACCCGCAATGGCACTTAACATCAGTTATCAGAAGTGGTACAGCCGATATCTGCAACGGGATATGGAGTACAAGGTTTATGGTCACCAGGGCAAGCCTGTTCTTTATTTTCCCAATTCCTGCGGCCGCTTCTTCCAGTTCGAGGACTCCGGCATGCTGGACACGGTCCGCGGGTTCTGTGAGGAAGGGCGCATGCAGCTGTGGGCCTGTGATGGCATCGATCCAGAGACTTTCTTTGCCGATCATGGTGACATAGACGCCAAAATCCGGCGCCATGAGCAGTATGATCAATATCTGCGCCACGAGCTGGTTCCATCGATCCAGCAAATCAGCCGCGAATCAAATAATGGCAAGGAACACAAGCTGCTGGTCACCGGCTGCTCGATGGGGGCCTATCACAGCACCAATTTCTTTTTCCGTCACCCGGAGGTCTTTGATACCCTGATCGCCTTGAGCGGCGTCTATTCGGCCGATTACTTCTTTGGCAATATCATGAACTCGGCGATTTATCTGCATTCACCGCTGCACTATCTGCGCAACTTGCAGGACGAGAAGCTGCTTAGTGAATACCGGCGCAGCCGGCTGATTTTCTGCTGCGGCCAGGGCGCCTGGGAAGACCGGATGGTCCGCGACACCCGCGAGCTCGAGGCCGTACTGAAGGATAAAGAGATCCCGGCCTGGTTTGACTTCTGGGGCCACGATGTCAATCACGACTGGCCGTGGTGGTTCCGGCAGATGAGCTATTACCTGCCCATGGTTTTGTAGAGGGCGGCTGGAAGGTACGGATTGAGCCAGGATGCAGGGCCCTTCATGTTAGCTGCCTGGTCCAGTTCCTTGAAAAGTCGGATGACTCGCCCACGTCAGGGCTACTGGCTGGCACAAATGACAGATCAGTCCAGTTCCTTGAAAAATTCGGATGACTCGCACTGCGGACAGCGGTTTATTTCGTTGTGCCGGTCCAGTGCATAGTGATGCATGGCCTCGGCATCGTTTTCCGCCTCGCCCGCCGCTTCGCGGCGGCCAGGGACATCGGCCCTGCTGAAAATTGACAGCACCGCGGCGACGATATTTCTTTCTGGCTGCGCTTTTTCAGCGCTGATCGCGTTCAGCAGTTCGTCCTCGTATTCTTTGGGTGTATACCAGACCTTGCCACAGCGCTGGCAGGTACGCTTGTACTCCGGAGTTTTAGTCTTCAAGAATTCAATCGCCTCCGGATGGCCGAGGCTGGCAGCCTGATGGTATAAAACCACCGCCTCGGAATGATTAATGCTCACGCCTCGGCCATTTTCAAAACACAGGCCGAGGTGCCAGGTAGCCCGGGCATTCTCCTGGGCCGCTGCTTGCTGATACCAGTAAACAGCCAGGGTAAAATCGCGCGCCACGCCGCGGCCAGTTTCGTACATGAAGCCGAGATTGCACTGGGCCCAGCGGTCGCCCTGCCCGGCCGCTTGCTGATACCAGAAAACAGCTTCGTCATAATCCTGCGTCACGCCCCGGCCAACATCGTACATATAGCCGAGGTTGCATTGCGCCCAGGCATGGCCCTGCCCGGCAGCCTGGCGATACCAGGTGATGGCTTGCGCATAATCCTGCGGCACGCCCTGGCCGAATTCGAAAATATAGCCCAGGTTGCACTGAGCCCGCTTGTCCCCCTGTTCAGCAGCCTGCCGATACCAGTGAACTGCCTGGGTATAATTCTGGGGTACGCCTTTACCGGCTTCATACATGTAGCCCAGCTCGCACTGGGCCCAGGCATGGCCCTGCTCAGCCGAGCGGTGGTACCAGGCCACCGCCTCCGTGTGGTTCTGTTTGACTCCTTTACCGGTTTCATAGAGATAGCCCAGGCTGCCCTGGGCCCAGCGGTCCCCCTGGGCGGCGGCTCTGGCAAACCAGGAAAAAGCTGCCGCATAGTCCTGGGCAACACCTGTACCTTCAAAGTACAGATAGCCCAGATCGTACTGGGCGGTTGCGTCGCCAGCTTCAGCCAGGGCGGTCAAACGCGAAAGCTTTGCAGCCGCAGCATTTGCAGCTATGTCATTGGCTGCTGCAGGACACAAATCAGCAGAATTCGCGGCCGCAGTGTTCTCTGCACTGTTCTCTGCAACTGCATCATTAACTTCATCGGGATTTTCAGTTTGCCATATCTGTTTACAGTTCGGACAAGCGGTGCTTTTATCTGTCAATTCTGTATTGCAATAAGTACAAAGCATGCATCGGCCTCCACACGCTGTTAACAGGAAAAAGTGAGTGTCACTTCTGGCAGTTGTTGTGATGGCAGTATGTAGTGAACTCTATTATACACCATTAGCCAAATTAAAAAAGTTTAACATACACAGAAGCCCGGGGGCTTTCTGAGAAGCTCAAGGCATCTTCTGAAAGACCAGACCACCAATCAGGAGGCATACCCAGGAAACCTGAAAGATGTAAAAAACATGGCTAGGCGCTTCAACATGATCGGATTTTCCTTCATGTCCGATCGGCAGCAAAGACAATGCCGGCGTCCTGGCGGGCCTGGACAAACGCCGAGACAACCTGGCGCGAATGCTCCAGCAAACGATAGCAACGGTCAAAATCACGGTTTTCACAGATCGCCAGAAACGCCTGCAGCTCAAAAACCATCCTGTTGGTGTGATCCTGGACATTTTTTGTATCCACCCGGGAGCCAATGCCAATTTCATATCCGGGGCAACTGTTGATGGGGCCGTGAACCTGGATATAACCGTTCGTGCCCTGAATCAGGGCAAAGCCCGGGCTGCTCGAATCCTTCGCGCCCGAACAGGCACAGATGAAATCGTCATATTTGAATATGACTGTGCCGGAGGTATCGATCCCATTGAATGCCAGATTGGCTGTATAGTGCACGTCCCGGGGCGGTCCGAACAAGCCGATGACAAAGTGGATATTGTAGATGTTGATATCAGCCAGGGCCCCACCGGAAAACAGCGGATCAAAAATATTGGTTATTTCATGGGCCAATAACTGGGTATATCGGCTCGAGTACTGTGAATAATTGCACTGGACGAGCTTGATCTGGCCAAGTTGGCGAATACTTTCCTGGACCGCCTGATAGTTTGGCAAGTGGAGCGTTGTGATCGCTTCAAACAGAAACAGACTTTGCTCTCGGGCCAGGCGAATCAGCGTATCTGCTTCGCTCACCGTCGAAGTCAGCGGTTTTTCACAGATGACATGTTTGCCACTTTGCAGGGCCTGGCAGGCCTGCTCAAAATGCAAGCTGTTGGGACTGGCTAAATAGATAAAATCAAGATCAGGATCCTGAAGCATCAGCTGATAATCCGTATAGGTTTTGGGGATATGAAATTGCCCGGCCAGGCTGAGTGCTCTTGCTTCTTGCCGGGAGTGAACGGCTATACATTGGATATTCGCCTGATTTCCCAGAATTTGAACGGATCGGATGAATTCAGAGACAATGGGTCCTGTACCGACAGTTCCAATTCGCATGAATCGTTAACCTCCAACTTGAACTCAATAGCATAAACCGAATCCATTATACGCCAATTACCCTGTTAAATGTTCAATGTACGGAGAAGCCATCGGTCATTCTCGTGAATGCAAGGTAATTTCCGAACAGCCAATTTGAAGATATCCGAAGCTTACTGAGATAACAATTACTTAAACATGATGCATCAATGAATAGCTTGATGCACTTGTTTTTTTGGGCAACATGACATGACTGCAACAAAATTATTGTTGAATCCTGACATCAAATCCCGACACAATTTTAATATTTTGCACAAATTTGATCGTCATTCAGCTGCGTGAATTGCCCATAATTGCTGCCTGTCCGAATTTCGTCATTTGTATTTTGCGCAAATAAATGCTAATATTATAATATTATAAAAAAGAATAGAAATGGGGAGAAATACCATGTATCATGTGAACGACTATGTTGTATATGGATCGACTGGAGTTTGCCAGGTTGTCGACATATGCCGGAAAAAGTTTGGTCAAACAGACCGCGAATACTACGTCTTGAATCCAGTTTACGGAAATACCATGCAAGTTTACATTCCAACTGATAATCAAAGTGTGGTTATGCGGCGTATCTTGTCTAAGGATCAACTGCTCCGCCTGGTCCATCTCATGCCGGACATCCATGACGAATGGATATCCGATGATCAGTCCCGGAAGGCGACTTTTAATGAAGCCTTGCAGTCCGGTGATCAGAAAAAAATGATCAAAATGATCAAAATGATCTACAGCCGCAAATTGGAACTGGAAAACAATGGCAAGCGACTGACAAACACGGACAGCGAAACGATGAAAGCGGCTGAAAAGCTGCTTTATCACGAGTTTGCATTGGTATTTGATATCAATCCGGAACAGGTCGTGCCTTTTATCACGGCCCAAATTGCCCACCCTTTGAGCCAATAATTCCCAATCCTGCCGCCAATTTGCCACCAGACCCAAATACCAGGAAAATAATACTGCCACCACCGCCCATGCAAAAACCCCGGAACCGCCTATTACCAGGCATTCCGGGGCTTCTTGTCTTGGTGGGTAGTATAGGACTCGAACCTACGACCCCTTGCATGTCAAGCAAGTACTCTAACCAGCTGAGCTAACCACCCGAGCGCTCATTTATTATATCGACCCTATGGTTCAGTGTCAAGCGTTTTTCGCAAAATTACCACGCCGCCAGGCAGGACCGTGATCTTCTCCTGGACGCGGCGCAGCTTGTTCTGGCTGAGCAGCTGACCCGTTTTGTCATACTTGGCGCGCTCGGCGCCGCGCAGCGGCAGGCTGGTTGACAGCTGGCAGGTCACGGTTTCCTGGCCGATATTGGCCAGGATCACGATCAGTTCTTGCTTGGATCGGAATGCATAAGCGCTCAAGGTGTTCACGACGTTCGCGGCGGTTTCGGAACCATCGGCCTGGGTGGCTGCCGCGACTTGACTGCCGGTGGAGGAGATCAGGCCGGCATTCGCAGCTGCGGTCGTCTGCCCGGTCCTGGTGTTGAGGACTGTGACTTGCAGCGGGACGCTGTCCTGGCTGGCCGCGGCGACACGTGCGGCTGACATGTCCTGTTGCCGCCAGGCGCTGCTACCGGGCGATGCCAGGGACAGGTTGGCCAGGCTGGAATTAATACCGAGGTCATGCAGCTGCAGCTCGACCAGCTCGGCCATACTTGGCGCGGTTGTGCCGATTGGCTGCAAGGTAGCCTGCCGGATCAGCTCCGACCAGCTTTGCACCGGCTTGTCGGGATTGCGCGGCAGCTGATTATAGAAATCATTGAAGGTCGCGGTCAGGCTTTGCAGTGGATTGGCTGAGGTCAGGCCAATCATATCCGAGGCGTGATAATCGGCCGACGACAGGATGACGCCGTCGTCATAGGCCATGCCGTCGACAAAGACCAGCTGGTTGCGGATCGCGCGGTAGTAGGGGGAGTCGCTGATCGTGCGGATCAGCAGATCTACAAAGTCCGCGCGCAGGCGATCCGACTGGAACAGCTTGCTGTTATCATCAAACTCCAGGTAAATCCGGTTGAACTGCTCGGTCCAGGGGCGAACGGAGCCCTGGGCCATGCGCAGCTGGCCGTAGGGCTCGGAAATCGGCCCGGCCAGGTATTCGATCAGGCTGAGGATCTCGCCCTCACTGACATGGGGCCCAATCTCCAGCCAGGGATCGGCCTGGCACTGGCTGGCCAGCTTCAGGGCGGCAGCCAGCGAACCGCCAGCGATACATTGCCAGCCACTGGCCTGCAAGCTCGGTGTTTCATCACCCGGCAGGCGGGCCCAGCTGTATTCGGCAGCCCGGGTCTGCCCGATTGGCAGGAAACCCAGGCGCAGGACAGCCGGCTGGATATCCTTGATGATCTGCGTCAGGTCTGCTGACAATTCGTCGGGCGAACGGCCGGACTGGCCCAGATAGATCCGGTCCAGCCACACCTGGCCGCTGCCGGTAAAGCCAATATTGAGACGGGTATCGGCACCAGCTTTGTGCGCCGCACGCGGAATGATCAGGGTGCAGGCGTATTTTTTCCAGCCATTGCCGACATTATTAAAGGTCGTGCCGACGGACGTGAACCGGCCGGATATCCAGACCATGACCTTGCGGCTGGCCAGGTTCTCCTGGCGCATCCAGAACTCGAGGCGATAGATATCACCCTGCTGCTGGGCCTGCAGCAATTGCGGATCCAGCAGCTGCGAAACGACAGTTGGCGTCGCAGCCACGGCCGTGTCCTTGCTGTCCGGCACCATGATTTGCAGGGCGGCCTGGCCGCCGTCAGCGGGTCCGGCGTCCAGATCGCGGAAAGCCTGGCCCGGACCATACACATCCCAGCGGTCAGCAAACGCCGGCTGGTCCTTGTCCGCGACCAGGTAAGCCGGCGGGATCTCCGTAGTGGTCGTTTCCAGGAACAGGAAGTCGCCCGGCTGGTAGACGCCGTCATTGAGCGGGCTGTCAAGGGATATTTCAGCAACCAGCTGGGCCAGGCCTAGGCGGCCTGCATGGTCGGTGCTGATTATCTTGTCCTTGCCGGCCAGGGCAATGCTCTGGCTGGTCATGCCGGTGGCGATCTCTGATTTCAGCCAGGTCAGGCCGCTATCGTTGGACACGGCAAAGGAGCCGTCCGCGCCAAGCAGGATCAGCTGCTGGCTGGTCAGCATGACCACATCGAGATAATCGGTTGTCTGCCGGGTGTTGAGCATCTGGAACTGGCGGCCGTCGTCGCTGATCGCGACGCGTCCGCCCTGGCCAGTAATGGTGAAGCGGCCCTCTTTGAAATCAATCGCCTGCCAGTCGCCCAGGTCGCCGCTGATGTTGACTGGTTGCCAGAGGGTGCCGGTTGCCGAACAAAGGATGGTGCCTTGCCGGCCAACGGCCACGAAACAGCCATCGCCAAAAGCGACGTCAACCAGGTCGGCGCTGGTCACCGTGGCGGCTGCTGTCAATTGCCCACCCGGTCCGGCCAGCATGTAGCCGCCATCGCCGACCGCCACGTACAGGTCCTTGTCGGCTACAGCGACCGCGCGCAGCGGATGGGGGTCGAGTACCGGCCAGGCCGACCAGAACTGGCCGTCGGCCGAATAGATCAGGTCGCCGTTAGCACTGCAGACCAGATAACCGGCGCTGGAGGCGCAGATCCCCGTCAGGTCGCTGGTCTGCCCGGATACCGCCAGCATCGGTGTCTGGCTGTTCACACCGCGGATGATCACCCCTTGCCGGCCGATGGCCAGAGCTTCCTGGTCCCGGCGGACAAAGCCGGTAATCTGCAAATTATCCGGCACGTCAGCCGGCAGCTTGACAGACTGGAAGACACCGACCCGGTTGATGCCGTAGGCTGTCACCCGGGCAATTTTCTTCAGCTGGAGTCCGGAGGCCCCCTGAGTCAGGACGCGGGCCGTGGCGCCATTGAAAAAGCCGTCCCCATACAGGCCGGCGCTGGCATCCTCCGAGGATACCGTCAGGGTCGAGGCATCGCCATCGTAGACCGTCAGGGCTTGCCGGAAAACCAGCGGCTCAAATGACCCGTCGGTGATCAGGTTATTGGTATCGACACGCTCCAGATTGACCCCGGCACCCAGGACCTCTGCCCGGTTGCCCGGGTCGATGATTGACAGGCGGATCAGGGTATCGGGGCTGGGCAGGCTGGCAATGAACAGGGCCAGCAGCCCTGCGGTCAGCAATGTGACCAACAGGGTCAGGCCAAAAACGACAAAGGACCGTTTTTTGACGCGGGCCAGCGACCTGCCGAAGAACAGCATCCGTTATACCGTTTACAGCAGATACATGCCGTGCTGTTCGCAGACGCCCTGCATCCCGGCCGGCCAGACCGAGGCCTGGACCTCGCCGATATGCGCCTTGTCCAGGTAGAACATGCACAGCCGCGACTGGCCGATGCCGCCACCAATGGTGTAGGGCAGGGTCCCATTCAGCACACGCCGGTGGAAATCAAGCTGCATGCGCTGTTCACAGCCGGCCTTGACCAGCTGCTCACGCATCGAATTCTCATCGACTCGAATTCCCATCGAAGAAATTTCAAAAGCCCGTTCCAGGACCGGATTCCAGAACAGCAGGTCGCCGTTAAGCTGCCAATCATCATAGTCCGGCGCCCGCCCGTCATGGGACTGGCCGCTGCGCAGCTTTTCACCGATGCCAATGATGAAAACAGCCTTCTTCTCCTGGCAGATCATGTCTTCACGTTCCCGCGGCGTCAGGTCCGGGTAACGGTCCTCGAGGTCCTGGGAACGGATAAAAAACAGGTCGGCGGGCAGCTTGCGCTGCAGGCCGGGATACTGGCGCAGGATGAAATTCTCGACCCGGCACAGGCAATGGTAGATATCGCGCACAATGGACTCCAGCGTGGCGATCGACCGCTGATTGTGGTGGATGATTTTCTCCCAGTCCCATTGGTCGACATAGACCGAGTGCAGATTGTCCAGCTGCTCATCGCGCCGGATGGCATTCATGTCAGTGTAAAGGCCTTCACCGGGACGGAAGCCGTAACGGGCCAGGGCCATCCGCTTCCACTTGGCCAGCGAATGAACCACGACGACATCAGCCTGCAGGTCCTTGATATCGAAGCTGACTGCCCGCTCGACGCCATTGAGGTCGTCATTGAGGCCGGTCGACTGCCGGACAAACAGCGGGGCGGAAACACGGGTTAGATTCAGGGTATCCGCCAGCTGGGACTCCACGTGATCCTTGACCATCTTGATGGCAATCTCCGTCTCGCGCAGGTCCAGACGGGAATGATAGTCCACCGGAATGGCCAGGCGATCTTGATAAATAATCATGGTTCAACACTCCTGTATCTCATAGGATGAATCATAAGGTCTTGCAGCAGCTACCGGGCGGCTGATCATCCGCTGGTCAGGCTGGCCGGCAACACTGACGGTTCGTATTCATATTCGCAGCTGCCGCCTGTTCGCGGCTGTGGCCGCAAAAAGAGCAAATGCAGCCGCCATAATCGTACATACAGCCGCCATCCGGTCACAACAGTGGCTGCTCCGGCGGCAGCCGGACAAGCGGTTCAGCAGATCTGATCGTCCGGCGGTACCGGCTGGCCATGACCAGCGCAGCTGGAATCGCGACCAGGATGAAGCCAATTTCGACCAGACTGACCAGCCCGGTCAGGAAGGTGTCCTCGCCCAGCCAGGCCGGCACCACGCTGCCCATGAAGTTGAACACGATGTGCATGATGATCGGGATCCACAGTGAACGGGACCAGGCATAGGCTGCCCCCAGCAGCAGGGCCGGGGTCAGGACATAGAGGACCTGGACGGGCTGCATGTGAAAAAGAGCAAACAGCAGCGCCTGGATCACGACAGCCAGCCATTCGGGCAAGGCCTTGCGCAATTCGCCCTGGATAATGCCGCGAAAAAGCAGTTCCTCGGAGATCGGCGCCATGATGGAAATACCCAGGATCAGCCAGAAGTAGCCGCCATCCGGGGAATAGGCATTGGCCTGCTCAAGGTAATCCTGCAGCTGGTCACCAACCAGCGGCAGGTGCTGGCCAAGCCATTGCAGCAGGGCAAACAGCAAATTGGTGATGCCCAGCGCACCGAGGGTCATCGCCAGGGCCGGCAGCACATCGGCCGCCTGCGGACGGCGCAGCCAGACAGAACGGGGATCGCGCTTTTGCTGCAACATCAGAAAAATGGCATAGACCGGAATCAGGACCAGTGCCTGAATAACAGCAATCCGCGGATAATGCTGCAGCAGCAGGTCAGTGAGCTGATCGCCACCGGGCAGCCCGTTGAATTCGCCCGGGCTGCTGATGCTGCGGATCAGATAAAGCAGCAAAGAATAGACAACCGCAGCCAGATTGATCACTGCCAGATGCAGGAACATGAAAGCCAGCGGAATCAGCAAGGTCCGGGCCCGGAATTGGCGTCCGGCCGGCCAGGCGAGAGCCGGATCATTACCCGGCCGGATTGTCCATTTCAGCATTCGCCCGAGCCCCCCTCCGGGATCTGGTCCGGCGCGGCCAGGTCTGCGGGTTGCGAAACCAAAGACTGATCGCGGGTGTTCGCGGCCCGGTCATGGATGATCGGAGCAACCTCGCGGGTCAGGATGGCTTCATACTTGTGGATCAGCCGGGCCGGGCCATAGGACAGCTTGGCCTTGCGCAGGCCGCTGATTCCGAGGTCCTCCTCCCGGTTGATCCAGCGGACATCGGCAAACTCATGATCGAGGACCAGCTTGTTGATGGCCGCATAAAGGCCGGCATACTCGGCGCGGGCTTTCTCGATATGGATCACGCCGGAATCCGGGCCAGTCCGCGAACCGATCGCAAAGGCCGCCAGCCGGCCATCGATACGGATCTGGCCGCCGCGCAGCTGCAGCTCATCAAAATGATTGAACAGCTGGCGGATGACCGGATAATCACTGGACCGCAGATTCTGGCAGTCAACCTGCTTTTCCCGGCACCATTCAGCGACCAGCGCCAGCGCCTCATCGCGGTCAGCGGCTGTGAGGGTCCTGTATTCATAATCGGGATAGGTCCGCAAAAAACGGTTGAAATGATTGCGCTTGGCATGCAGGGACTTGCCGGACAGCTGGCGCAGGGCCTCGGTATCGTACAGATAATCGGAAAATATCCGGTCATAGGCCAGGCGGACCCGATAACCGCGCAATTGCTGGAAAAGGGACAGGTAATCCCGATCAATGTAAAGACAGCGAACGGGCCAGTTCCTCTTGCGAAAAACTGGCTCGATGGTGTCCATGATTCTTTGCAGCCGGTCGAGGTCGAGCGGACCAACCGGCAATGTCATATGGGGACTGGTAAAGAAACCGCCATCGCTGATCAGGAAGAGGCAATCGGCCAGACGGACAGTCTGATAATCAAAACCTTCATTCCAGGACAGGCGGGCTTCAAAACTGGCGTCGGAGATCTCCGTCCGGCTCTGGCGGCGACGGTCGTTGTAGTCGGCCATGTCAGCGATGGTAAAGAGCGGACTATGTGTGCAAAGCATGGGTGTCAGTTCCTCACTTATCCGCCAGATGCCTCGAAACGCTGGAAAAAGACCCCAAAAGCAGCTTCCAGTTCCTTTTTGTTCTTGATTGACTTGTAATACTGCTCGCCGCTCACGTGCCGTTCCGAGCGCATGATGGCAATCTCGGGATCGGTGTGATTGCCATCATCCGGCTCATAGTTATACATGACCACGTACTCATGGCCATTCATCTGGAATGAATCGATGAAAGCCATGTAGTACTCGCGGCCATTGTCAACATCGACGATCACGGCCAGGACATCCTCGCTGGCCGCCCGGTTGTCCCGGCTGGACCTTTCCGAGTCCGGCTTATTCCTCGCTGTCCTCGTCTTCATAGTCTGCCTCCTCGCAAATACGCTCGTATTCGGCATAGACTACGTCACTTTCTTCTTCGCTCAGGCTCATCAGGTTCACAGAACCGTCCTCATCGACGATCAGCTTGGTAATGACCATTTCTGGCTCGTCCTCGTCGGTCACCAGTACACAATACTGGTCATCACCAAAGTTGAAATTGTCGAGAATGGAGAAAGTATATTCTTCGCCATTTTCATCGACCATCGTCACGGTCCCGTGGCCAATATGGTCGTGATCACATTCACAGCCGTCGTCGCAGCAGCCGCTTTCGCAGTTGCATCCTTCCAGCTCTTCCTGCCCGTTGGGATTCTCAAGGCCACGCTTTTCATCATTTTCCAAAAACATAAGGATCCTCCTTCATATTCACGCGCAAACCCCGGCCAATTGCCATCTTGGGCTGCCGTTTGTTTGTATAATGGCATCCTGACCAATAACGGCCCAGACATTCTGCTATTATATCATATCAGGGGAAGGCTTTGCGACGGCTTTCCAGATACTCTTGCAGGATTATTTCCGCTGCGACCTGGTCAATGACGGCCTTGCGGCGACCGCCGCGCACCCCCGTTTCCTGGAGAATGCGATTGGCCAGGACTGTTGTATAGCGTTCATCCTGCAAAACCGGCGTCAGTCCGGTAGCCGTGGCCAGTTCGCCAGCCAGCAGGCGGGCCTTCTCTTCCGATGGTCCGGGCCGGCCGTCAGTCCGGCGCGGGATGCCGATTACAATACCCGTGATCGCATACTGGCGGGCCAGCTCGGCAATGCGCTGGATCGCCCAGGTCCAGTCCTGGCCATTCCAGCGGATGGTTTCAAGGCCCCGGGCCGTCAGGCCAAGCGGATCGCTGATCGCCACTCCGATGCGGATCTCCCCATAATCGATACCCAGCCAGCGTTCCGGCATGGCAAACCTCCCCATTACGGCGCCCGGCACCGTTTCAGTTCTATATTACCTAAGGTGCCAGGCGTACCCGTCGTTTCCATATTTGCCAAAGTGCCTGGCGCACCCCGTCAGTTCCATATTACTCACATTGCCCGACTCCCAGCCAGCATCAATGGCATCTGGCGATCAGATGACCTTGAGGACAAAGTCGCGGCAGGCGGTAGCGCAATAGCCGCACAGGATACAACGGTCCACGTCAACCTCAACCCTGCCGTCGCACAGGCGCAAAGCCTGGCTGGCGCAGCGGGCCACGCAGGCACCGCAGCCGGTGCACCAGTCCGCCACGATCAGGCGGCGCTGTTTGCCGGAAACGACAGCCTGGGCAGCCGGATCAACGGTCTGATCGCTAAACAAGGCGATATTCATGTCAATTTCCGCCTGGCTTTGCATACCGACCACATAAGCAGCCACAGCCGCGGATGGTGCAGTCAGGCCCAGGGCAAACGCCGCCGCCGGCTCAAAATCAGCCAGGAAATGGCCGCCGCCCAGCATCTTCATGCCATAAACACCCAGTCCAGCCTGATGGGCAGCTTCAACAGCCGCGACCATGTCACCGGCCGTGCCGTCCAGCAGACCGAGGCCACGAAAATTAAGCAATGGATGAATCACATCGGCTTCGCGGTAAACCCCGATGTCGAGATCCTGCCACAAGCCATCGCGCCGGCCATTTCTGGCTTCAGCCAGGGACCGGACCGGCTCGACGGCGTGGGTCGAAATGCCGATGGCCCGGATCAGCCCCTTCTCCCGCTGTTCAAGATAATAGGTGAATGCCTGCCGATGGCCGTCCAGGGTCAGGACGGTTTCCTGCTCATGCAGCAGAAAAATATCAATCACATCGAGGTCGAGACTGCGGCGGGCCCGATCAAAACTCTGGCGCGCCTGCTCCCGGTCCCAGGCATAGCTCTTGGTCGCAATAACCGGTGGCTGGCTGAGCTGGCGCAAGGCAGCCCGGATGTGCGGGTACGTCTCATAAAGCTCGGCGGTATCAAGGAAATGGATCCCCCGCTGCATAGCATAAACCAGCAGCTCGCCGCCAGCCTCCGGTGACAGGCCAGCCTGGGCCGGTCCCAGGGTGAGGGTCCCGAAGCCCAGGCGCGAGACCGCCAGGCCGGTTAAACCCAGGGGGCGGCTGTCCATTACAGATGATTGAGATAGTCGCGGATAATCACTTCCAGGATCTCGTCGCGTTCCATGCGGCGGATGATCGCCCGGGCACTATTGTGGTTGGTTATGTATGTCGGATCGCCGGAAAGGAAATATCCCACCAGTTGATTGACTGGATTGTAGCCCTTTTCCTTCAGTGCGGCCAGGACCTGCGTCATGATAGTCTTTACTTCCTGTGACTTGTCCGCACCCATATAGAAACGAGTTGTCTCATGTTCTGCCATTTTACACCTCCGTGGTATGAACCATCTGGCCGGCCAGTTTGCCTGTCTCTACTGCTTGAACCGCCTGGCCGGACCTGTTGTCTGTCTGCACAGCTTGAACCATCTGGCCGGACCTGTTGTCTGTCTGTACTGCTTGAAAAGCCTGGCCGGACCTGATGTCTGTCTGCACAGTTCACGCTGCCTGGTTTTCCAGGCTGTCTATCTATCTTATCACGATCCGGCCGGCTTTGCATCCTTGCAGACCAATACTTCACTATCCGCGGCCTCCGGCTGTACGGTATAAATCTGGCCGGGCTGCAGCTGCTGGCCATCACGGATCCGGACCGGCACATAGGCCGGCGTATAACCTTCAGCCCAGCCACTGGCCGAAATGGTCTCCACAAGCACATTCTGCGGCCGGCCAAGCTGTTGCTGGTGAAATTGCCGTGTCATCTCCGCGGCCAGCGCCTGCATGGCCTGGCTGCGCCGGCAGCTGACTGCAGACGGGACCTGGTCCGGCAGACCTGCGGCCCGCGTCCCCTGACGCGGTGAGTAGCGGAAAACATGCATCTGGGTAAAGGCCATTTCGCGACAAAATGACAGGCTGGCTGCAAACTCAGCCTCGGTTTCGCCGGGAAAACCGACAATGACGTCAGTAGTCAGGCCGGCTTCAGGAAAAGCCGTCCGCAGGGCCGCAACAACTGCCCGATAATCCGCAGTCCGATAGCGGCGATTCATCCGGGCCAGCACGCTATCACAACCGCTTTGCAAAGACAGGTGAAAGTGCGGGCAGAGCCGGGGATTGGCAGCGGCCAGCGCAATGAAGGCTGGCGTCACGGACAAGGGCTCAAGCGAGCCCAGGCGGATCCGCGCCAGTCCGGGAATCTGGGCCAGCCCGGCAGCCAGTTCCATCACGGCATGGCTGGGCAGGCCGCGGTCAGCGCCATATGAACAAACATGGATACCGGTGAGCACAATTTCCTGATAACCGACACGGGCCAGAGCCCGGGCCTCGGCGAGGATAGCCGCTTCAGCACGGCTGCGAATACGGCCCCGGGCCAGGGGGATCGCACAATAGGCGCAGAAGGCATTGCAGCCGTCCTCGATCTTGATATAAGCCCTGGTCTCTGACTGACGGTCAACAACGCCCAGTTCCTCATAGGCCTCCGACCAATCATCAGCCGGCACCACATCAGCTGACAGTTTCGTCCCTGCCGCAGGCGCCGGACCACCGATGCCCTGGGGGTGACCGGGCTGCACCTGCGCACGCTCACGCTGTAATTGCTGGACCAGGGACAGGGCCCGGTTTTTGCCCCGTGTGCCAATCACGATATCAGCATAAGCCGAAGCATCGCTCAGTTCAGCATGGCAGCCCATGGCAACCACAATCGCCCCGGGAGCCTGCTTGCGCGCACGCCGCAACATCTGGCGGGACTTGCGGTCGGCCTCGCCAGTAACGGTACAGGTATTGATCAGATAGACATCAGCCGGTTCATCGAAAGCGACCCGGATGAATCCGGCCCGCACAAACTGGCTGGCAATGGCATCGGTCTCATAGTGATTGGTTTTGCAGCCCAGGGTGTGAAAGGCGGCTTTGTAAGCAGGCATAAGATACGATTCCTCTCAATTGACAAGTCAGGGTAGTCTCAGGCAAAATGAATGCAACTAATACTTGAAAGTTCCAGGGG